>JBBIJK010000010.1:3184-52961 GCA_037445995.1 Actinomycetota bacterium
CGAGTGTCTCGCCGGCCCTTGCCTGCAGCGCCGGGTTCGGATGCATGACGAAGTCGACGTGCAGATCCGGCTCCGCGTCCACGAGGTCAGCGACGCCGAGGCACAGGTTCTCGAACTCAGGGCCCCAGCTTTCGCGGCGATGTATGGTCACAAGCGCCCGCCGGGAGCCTTCCGCACCCCGGGCGCGATCGATCGCGTATCGGCGCACGGCGTCGACCACGGTGTTGCCCACGACGACGATCGTCGCGGGGTCGACCGCCTCGCTCAGCAGCGCGTCTCGCGAGCCAGCCGTAGGGGCGAAGTGCATCGCGGCGATGGCGCCCACCAGACGGCGGTTCGCCTCCTCCGGAAACGGCCGCGAAAGGTCCCGGGTGCGGAGTCCGGCCTCGACATGAGCTACGGGCAGCCTGCGATAGAAGCCTGCGAGGGCGCCCGCCAGCACCGTCGTCGTGTCTCCCTGCACGACCACGACGTCCGGCCCGGTCTCCTCGATCCAGGCGTCGATCCCCGCGACCGCGCGCGACAGCAGCTCGCTGGGGTGCGGCGCCATGACTCCGAGGTCCCGGTCGACCGGCAGACCGAGCTCTGCGCACAGCTCCTGCGCGAAACCGCCATGCTGGCCGGTGAGCAGTATTCGTGTGTCGACATCGGGATGACCCTCAGCAAGCGCCCAGACGACCGGCGCCAGCTTGATGATCTCAGGGCGCGTGCCCATGACGACCGCTACCCGCATGACGACCTCATCTTCCCGCGCCCCCCGACGCTGGCGCCTCGTTCGCGGCCCCGCAGGTCGCGCGCATCCTCTCCCGCCGGCGCACGGCCGGTCGGGTCATCTTCAACACCCGGGTTCCCCAGCATTCCCGCAGCATGACCGCAACCTGAGGAGCTTTCGCGCGTTGTTGCGGATCATGAGCGTGATCTTTCGCGGGAACGGCATGGGCGCCCGCAGGTTGGCGAGAGCCCTTCGAATATCGGGCGTGTCGTCTTCAGCGCACATCTAGCCTCTTCAGGTAGGCGTCCGAGAGCCGCTGCATCTCCACCGCTCGCGCCGACGACTCAAGCACGAAGGCGGAGACGCCGTCCTTGACCGGCACTCTGGTCCTCGCATCGTACACCTGGCCCTTCCCCGCCGTGGCGGGGATGTACAGGACCTCGTCGTTGACGAACGTGCCCGTCGGAGCGTAGTAACGGATCCCGAGCAGCGCGGGCGAGGGCTCTGTCAGGTCACGCCCGAACACCGGGCGCTCGCCCAGGTCCACACCGAGGAGGCTGGCCAGGGTGGGAGCGACGTCCACCTGCCCCACCGGAGCCTCCACGACGACCCGCTCCATCGCACCGGAAGCCGCGATCACGATGGGGACGTTCAGCCTGTCGGCCTCCGTGTATTCCCGGCCCAGGATCGCCTTGACCGCCGCGAGATCCGCCGCGCTCATCGCGGAGCGCTGGAGGCCGAAGTGGTCGCCGGCCACGACGATGACCGTCTCGTCGTACAAGCCGAGCGCCTTCAACTCATCGACGAAGCGCCCCAACGCAGCGTCGGCGTAGTTCATCGCGACGAGGTAGTCGCCCACGAGCGTCCCCTCTATCCCGACCGGGAGGTCCAGGCCACGCTTGTCCGCCGGTATCTGGAACGGGTGGTGCCCCGTGAGAGTGACGAAGTACGCGAAGAACGGCTGGTCAGCGCCTCGGGTGGATGTGAGCACCTTCGCCGCCCTCGAGTACAGGACGTCGTCCGAGGGCCCCAGGCCGACTACGTCCTCCTCGCCGTAGAACTTCGAGTCGTAGACGCTTTCATAACCCAGAGCGGGGTAAAGCAGGTGCCGGCTCCAGAACGTCACCTCGTTGGGGTGGAAGGTCATCGTGCGATAGCCCGCGCGGTCCAGGACCCTCGGAAGTCCCGGGATGACGCGATCCCCGAACTCCTGCGAGACGGGCGCGCCCTCGAGCGGGTATAGCCCGGTCACGAAGAGGTACTCCCCGTCGGATGTGTTGCCGGCGGAGACCTGCTGGTACGCGGAGGTGAAGTGGATGCCATCCGCTGCCAACTCATCGATGTTCGGGGTGATCTTGCGACCGCCCACCGTCCGGTTCACAGCGAAGCCCTGCAAAGACTCGACCATGATGAAGACGACGTTGCGCCCCTTGAGGTCGGCCTTCGGGATGACGGCGGGCTCCCGCCCCGGGGTGGGCGACCTGAGCGAGTCGATCTTCTCCTGGAAGGTGGCGGGGTCCGCCGCCGTCGCGATGTCACGCGTCACGACAGTGCGAGTGACGAGTTCGGCGATCTCGGCGTTCACGATCCCCCGCTCGCGAGCCAGGCGCGAGAAGTCCGGGGTGGGCCACACGATCCCCGCGAGGACGTTGAGGACCGCGGTCGCCACGCCGAACAGCACGAGCCCGCGCCTGACGTCCGGGGATGCCGGAGCGCTGAAGTCCTCGCCCCACAGCGCGTCCAGAAGCCACAGCACGGGGATGTCGACGAAGAACAGAAGGTGCACCGGTTTGACCAGCGCAAGGATGCTGTCCGTCACCCCGACGGTCTCGCCGATCATGGCGAAGGCCTGGAGAGTGGGAACGCGACTGAAGTAGGTGTAGTAGAGCGACAGCATGACCAGTGCCAGCGAGAATACGACGTCCAGCGTCATGACTCCGCCGACGCCCCTGTTGCGCCGGGAGTCGCACCAGCCGACCAGTAGCAGGACGAATCCGACCTCCGCGAGAAGGAAGCCCGCTGGTCCGCCGTCGCCGAAGATCAGGAGCCGGACGAGCAGCAGTTTCGCCAACAGGACGACACCCAGCCACACGCTGGAGCGCCGCAGCGCTCCGGGCGGGAGGAGGGACGCGATCAGCTCCACGCTAGTACCCCGGGATCGGCGCGAACAGGATCGTGCCGGTCTGGGTCAGCGTGCCGTAAACTCCGTAGGTGTGACCCATCTGGCATTCCAGGACCGTCGAGCCCGTCACGACTCCCCCGCTAGGCAGAACGACGGTCATCAATACCCTGTAGGTCCCGGTCGGCCCGTTCCACTGGATGACGTAGGACCCGTCCGACTTCGTGCGACCGAACCCGACCCGCGCGCCTGACGCGGCGAACAGCTCGACCACCTGGTTCTTGAGCGGCTGGCCGTTCTCGTCGAGCAAGCGCCCGTAGATCTCGATCTGCTTGGAGTGGGCCGCCGCCATGGCCTCCTCGACGGTGATTTCGAAAGCGTGGCGGGGAGGGATGAAGACGACGGTCCCAAGGACGATCACGATGACCGCAGACAGCAGAGTCAGCACCACGTCCTCCAGGACCGGAAGGCCGGTCACATGGAGACCCGTCGGCCTGACGAGCCGGTCGCGTATGCGCTCGAGCGGGCTCATCAGACCGCTGCCTCCGACTCGACCCTGGCGGTCTTGGCCCACGAGCCCCGCCCCAGACTCATCCTGGCCCAGGCCCACAATGTCGCCGCGAGCCAGGAGTAGGTGTAGAAGGCGAACAGGAGCATGTAGGCGGGCACCCAGCGGACCGGCAGCGGAACAGGTGTGCGCTTCTGGTAGGTGAAGAAGAAGGCCGAGAGCGGTCCCACCGACAGCACCAGACTGACCGTGTTGCGCACCGGTCCGGCCGGCACCCAGTCGAGCAGAGAAGTGCGCACCTCCACAACGCCCGCGATGGAGAGCAGGCTGAAGACCATCCCCAGCGAGACCAGGACGACGAACGTGACCATCAGCAGGTAGAGCATCAGGTCGATGCGGGTCGCGATAGGTACGTCGCGACTCCGCAGCAGGTCCGGGATGTGGTTCCAGCACTGGTAGTGTCCCTGCGTCCACCGGGTGCGCTGCTTGATGAGTTGGTGGATGCGCGTGACGCCCTGCTGCGCGACGAACGCGTACTGGCAGAACCGGATCCGCCAGCCGAGCTTCACGAGCGACAGACCAAGATCGAGATCCTCGGTCAGGCAGTCGGTCCAGGGCTCATGACCAAGGGCCTGCAGGGCGGCGAGGCGGGTGAACTGTCCGTTGCCCCCCAGCCCGACCGAGCCGACAGCGTCCCGGGCCTCCTGCACGTACGAGGAGAAGCCGACGAACTCGATGTCCTGGAAGCGCGCCAGCATGTTGGTGCTCGAGTTGGCGATGCGCACGCCGATCTGCACGCCGCCGACCTTCGGGTCCGCGAAGTAGGCCGCCACCGTGCGCAGTGTGTGCCTCTCGAGCTGCCCGTCGGCGTCAGTGATGCAGATGATGATGTCAGCGGCGCTCCTGCCGCCCAAGCGCGGGTCGGCGTCACGAACCATGCTCCCGATGAGCTCGAACGCGTGGTTCAGCACCGCCCCTTTGCCCTGCCCGGCGATCTCGGGTCCACGCGAGATGACCATGGCCTCGTCGGTGCCGTCGGCGATGGCCGACGCTATCGCGGCGGTCTGGTCCTTCGAGCCGTCATCCATGACCAGCACGAGCTTGTGCTCGTAGTCCTGCCGCAGGAGCGACCAGACCGTATGGGAGATGACGGCCTCCTCGTTGTGCGCCGGGATCACCACAAACACGAAGGGCGCGTAGTGATCGGCCACCGGCCGACGAGAGAACAGGCGCTTGAACTGCAGGAACACGTACATGCTGACGTAGTAGACGACCACCGCCGCGATCAGCGCGTTCAGCCATGTCAGCTCGACCGTGAACATGTCAGGGGATCCTCGTCAGGTAGATGCCGTTGGAGCTGACCCCGTGACGGACCACTCCGAGATACCCGGAGGTCACCCCTTCGGGCACCGTCGCCACGATCTGGTTCTCCGACCACTCCACGACCGCGCACACGTGGACTCCGGCGATGGTGACCTTGGCGCCAGAGGGAGTGCCGAACCCCGTGCCGCTTATCGTGATCGACTGCCCCGGACTGACGTTCCGCTCTGAGACGGAGGTGATCGAGGGCTTGGCGGTCACCACCAGATAGCGTCCGTTTGACATCGCGACCCGCGTGCCCACGCCGACGTACCCGCTTCCCGCTGAAGCGGGTACACGAGCGCGTACCAAAGTTGGCGACCAGCTGACGATCTCACCCTCAGCCCCGCCGAACACCGCCCTCTTGTCGCCGGGAGTCGAGCCGAACCCCTTGCCGCGGATCTCCACTTCAGCCCCGGGGACGGCCCACCACGCTGACAACGATTCGACCCGCGGCGACACCCGGAGGAACACCCCGTTGGATGTGATGAACCCGCTGCGCCGCACTCCTGCGTAGCCCGCCGTCATCGTCTCAGGGACCGTCGCAGTGACCCGGGTGTCCGACCACGTGTCAGGCCTCAGGGCTACCCCGCCTATCACCACCTCACCGCGGCTCGGGCCGAAACCCTTCCCCGTCAGCGTGACCACTCCCCCGACCTGGACATTCGCCGGAGCGACAGAGTCGACACGCGGTTTGCCGTAGGGCGAAAACAGAACACCGTTCGAACTCATGCCGTGTACGATCACGCCCACGTAGGCCGCGCCGAGACCCTTCGGGACGAGCGCCACGACAGCCTTGTCGCTCCACGAAACAACCTGTCCTGGCACTCCGCCGAACGAGACCCAGCCGACACCTTGAGTGGCCCCAAAGTTAGAGCCGCGCAAGGTCACGCGCGTCCCGGGGTCGCCCTCGTTGGGCGAGACGGAGTCCACGCGCGGCGCGGCGAACGGGATGAAGTACAGCCCGTTGGAGGCGTCTCCGTTCACCACGACGCCGACATAGCCCGACTTCGTCAATCCGGCCGGCACCCGGAAAGTGACGCTGGTGTCAGACCAGCTGATCACCTCGTCGGCCTTCGCGCCGGCGCACACCACCCAGCTGCTGGCCGAGCGGGGCCCGAAGCGCACACCCGAGACCGTCACGACCGTCCCGACCGGACCGTGGTACGCCGAGAGCGAGGTCACCGCCGGGCCCGCCTCCAGGGCCATCGGTCTGGCGGGGCGAGCCTGCACCACCTGATCGACCGAGAGCTGGATGGTCCCGTCGCGAGGGACGGCGACCAGCCTGACCTTGGCCTGGCCGGGCGTCGGCAAGCGTCTGGCCGCATCCTCCTCGACGGTCAGCAACACCCTGCGTCCCACGAACCCGTGTGCGACATCGGTGGACACGGTGGCGGCGTCGTGGCTGGTGCCGGTATCCGCGCGCACGTCGACGCGCCGGACGGCGACCACCGTGGCGTCGAGCACCCTCTTGCCCGCTCCACGCCAGGCCTCGGCCTGTATGTCGGCGAGATAGGCCAGCGGCACGTCCTGGCCGCCTACCTCGAGATGCAGTGGCGCGGCGCCAGCCTCGGCGCCAAGCCCAGACAGTAAACGCGGTTCATTCCACTTGCCGAACGGAAGATAGGCCCAGAGCGCGACGAAACAGATCGCCGCCACCACGGTGGAGGCGCCTGTCAGGGTGACGATGGCCGCTCGTCGGCTCTTCCTGTGACTCATCTCACTCTTCCGCTCGAAGCTGTAACTACACTTATCGGCAGACGCCACAGTTCACGTGAGCAGAGCAGCCGAGCGATCCAGCGCCGCATCACTTGCGCGGACTCTCGGTGTGCCCGTGCTGCGGGGCCCTACCTCAGCAGGCTCCTCATCTGGTCGACAACAGTCTCGGCGACGGCCCGGGGGCCACCGAGGACATGAACTGTCGCGATCCTGGACTCACGCGCCAGCAGCCTGTCCTGCGACGCCGCCGGAAGCACGCCCTGCCGCGTCAGCAGCATCACCGTGGGTAGACGGCTCGCCATCGTCCCGCCAGTGAGGGCGTCGGGGAAGTTCTCGCCGGTGGCCAAGGCGACGCCATGCCAGTCGAGTCCTGCGCCGACGCCGAAGTCGGCGATCGCGGCGGCCGTGGAGTACCGGTCGGTTCCGCCGACCCTGTACACCGCGTCGGTACCCAGCCGCGAGCGCAGAGCGGACTCGACAGCCGAAGGAACCGCCTTGGTCCCGCCCAGGATGATGGCGCGGCTCGTGCCGGAAGGGAGCGCGGGCGCGCCCGAACCGGAGGAAAGAAGGATAGGCCAGCCCAACCCCGCACTCAGGGAGGATCCCGCGATGGCGTCAGGGTAGTTCCTGCCGGTCGCGACGAGCACTGTGCCGTCCCAATCCGGCCCCAGGTGCGACAGAGCGGCGCTGGCCACCAGCGAAGCGGTGGCGTAGCGGTCCGCGCCAGGGAGCCTCACGACGTTCCCCGCTCCGAGCATCGCTCCCAGCGTCGCCTCCACGCCCGGCCCAACGGCGCGCGTGCCGCCCAACAGGTAGACCTTCGTGGCTCCGAGCCGCTGTATCTCGGACAGCGCCGCGGGCGGCAGCGAGTGGGTGTTCGTGAGAAGGACGGGTCCCCCGATCGCCCCCGCCAGAGCTGAGCCGCCGAGCGCGTCGGGCCACGCGCGCCCGGTCGCGATCACCACGCTGCCGGCGCCTGCGGGGAAGCCCCTGAGCGAGGCCTGCGCCGCGGTCGAGTAGCGGTCGCTGCCCTGCACGCGCACGAATGAGCGCTCCAGCAGCTTGCTTCGCACCACGTCCGCCGCTCCGTTCGAGTCTGGGAAACCAACCCCGTCGTCGAACGTATGGAACGCCACGACGCCGCCGGATGCGTCGAGGGAGGGCGCGTGGCTGTGCCCGGCCAGCTGGGCTCCGCTCACGCTCATGCTGACCCTGGATGTCTGGCCGCTGGCGAGCCGCCTGACGAAGACGTCACCGACGCCGTTGGTGTCGAGGCTCGACAGGGTGCTCGATCCGGAGGAGAACGCCACGGTGGACCCGTCCGCGCTGATCGCGGGTGACTGACACACGGCGTCGGCCTGGGCGCCAGAGGAGGACACGCTCACCCTGACGGTCGAACCGGACGACATGTCGCGCACGAAGATGTCCCGCACCCCGTTGTCGTCACCGGGCACGAGGTTCCAGGCCATGGACTCGAAGGCGACGCGCATGCCGTCACCGCTCATCGCGGGCGCGAACGACCCCAGGTTGGCCTGGGTGCCGTCGGAGGCCAGGCTCACGCGCTCCGTGGACGACGCCGCAAGGTCACGGACGAACACGTCGCTCAGCCCATTGGTGTCCCCCGGGACGACGCCCGCCGCCGAGCTGGTGAACGCCACCCTCGTGCCGTTCCCGCTTATAGAGGGGGCAAATGAATCGGAGCTCAGTTGCGCGGAGGTGGAACTGAGACTCGCGCGGGAGGTCTCGCCGGACTGGACGTCGTGCACGAAGACGTCATCGCGCCCGTTGGTGTCCCCCGCGGCGAGGTCCGTCGCCGACGACACGAACGCCACAATGCGGCCGTCGTCGCTGACGGTCGGCGATCGCGAATCGCCGTTGGCAACGCCGGTCGCCGTGCGGCTGACTAGGACCACCTGTCCGCTGGTCAGGTCGCGTCGAAAGACGTCCCACTTGCCGTTCGTGTCGCCTGGCACGATGTCGGGGGCGTTCGACTCGAACACCACGTACCGGCCGTCCAGACTGACGTCGGGAGCCCCTGAGGTGCCGGCCGCCGAAGCGCCCCCCACCCCCGTAGACGCGCGGGTGGTGACACCCGAGGCGATGTCGCGGACGAAGACGTCAGCGGAACCGTTGAGGTCCGAGGCGACGAGGTCGGAGGCGTCCGACCGGAACGCGATGAGGGTGCCCGCCCCGTCGCAGGAGGGAAACAGCGAACCCGCGTTCCCGGCGTCTCCGGCCAAGCGCACGCTGACCAGCATGTGACGCGAGGGCGCGCCAGCGACTACCGGGTCCACCCAAGCTGCGCCCACCGCTGTCGCCGATACGAGAAGCAGGCGCACGGCTGCGCCGATGCCACGTCTCTGTGCCGCCAACAACTCCTCCGACCCGTAGACACCGAGGCAACACTCCGCCGGTACTGCGCCCCTTGGCCCCTGCAGGTTGCCGAAATGCTAGCATCGTCCGAGGCGGAGGCCAACCGCTCATCACGCTGGTGTGTCCGCCGCCACAACGCGAAAAGCAACTTCCGTGCTAGCTTTGATCGTTGTTTCGGTGTCCACGGACGGAGCGGGGAGCATGGCCAGCGAGACGTGGGTGTTCGACCCTGCCTACTCGTCGATGACCTTCCGGATCAGCCACTTCGGGGTCAGCCACGTGCGCGGGACGTTCCGCAGCTGGCGTGGCAGAATCGAGCTGGAGGACGGCAACCTCGACGGGTCGTCGGTCGAGGTCACGATCGACTCCGCGAGCGTGGACACCGGGGATGCCGCCCGTGACGCTGACGTCCGGACGTCGAACTTCCTCGATGTGGAGCGCTTCCCCACGATCGGCTTCATCGGGGACGAGGTGCAGCCGGTAGACTCGCGCCAGATGCGAGTCGCGGGCCTGCTCACGATGCACGGTGTCACTCGCCCGGTGATAGTCGAAGTCGAGTCACGCGGCCGCCTGTCGGATGACGACGGTGTCGAAAGGATGGCGTTCGGGGCCTCCGCCAGGGTCAGCCGCAAGGAGTTCGGTCTCCGATGGGAGCCGGTGCTGGAGGCGACTGCCGGGGTCTTCGTGGGCGAACACGTCGACATCGAGTTCGGGATCGAGGCCGTCAGGGATTCGGACGCCGGGTAGGGGCCGACCGCCCTCAACGCCCAGCAGGCCCCTCGTCAGCGGCGCGCACCGCAGCGACGAAGGCGCGCATGAGCGACGCGTCCTTCACTCCCGGCGATGACTCCACGCCCGAGGTCACATCCACCGCCCAGGGCCTCAGCGCCCGCACCGCCTCGCCCACGTTCTCCGGCGTCAACCCTCCCGAGATCATGAAGCGGACCCCCCTCGGGAGGGGCGCGAGGGCTCCCCACTCGAGCGGGACCGCCGCGCCCTCGACTGCGTCCGCGGCGCCCGCCCCCAGGAGGAACGCGGATGCTCGGCCGTCGTACCCCGCGACAGCCTCGCGCACGTGCTCCGCACTCGAAGCGCCGATCGCCTTGACTACCGGGACGGGCAGAGCCGCGCAGTACTCGGGCGCCTCCGAGCCGGACAGCTGGACCCAGTCGGCTCTGATCCGCAAAGCGATGTTCTCGACTGTCACGATGTGCTGGTCGGAGAACACGCCGACCCTCGGGATCGCCGGGTCCACCCCCTCCAGGATCTCAATGGCGCTGCTTCCTGAGACCCTCCGGGGCCCTTCCGCGAAGAGGAAGCCGAGGGCGTCGGCACCCGCCTCGACCGCCGCCGCCGCGTCCTGGGGACGCGTGATGCCGCAGATCTTGACGTAGGTGCGCGACGCCCTCATAAGTCCTCTCCCCTACTCCTCGATGTGCGTGCCGGCCGCGAAGTCGTAGTCCTTGAGTCCTCCTGCGAGGAACGCCTCGTACGCGGCGAGATCGAAGTGACCGTGCCCGGACAGCCCGAACAGCACTGTGCGGTCCTGACCCGCCTCCACGGCCGCCAGGGCCTCGTCTATCGCCACACGGATCGCATGTGAGGACTCCGGCGCCGGCAGGATACCCTCCGCGCGAGCGAACTGCACGGCCGCCTCGAAGCACGCCACCTGATGGACCGCCACCGCCTCTATCTCACCCTCGTGGAACAGCTGCGAGACGAGCGGCGAGTCGCCGTGGTACCTCAGCCCGCCCGCATGGATGCCGGCCGGGACGAAGTCGTGACCCAGCGTGTACATCAGCATCTGCGGTGTCATGCCCGCCTCGTCACCGAGGTCGTACCGGTACTCGCCGGCGGTCAGCGTCGGGCACGCCTTGGGCTCCACCGCGACCAGCCGCGCGGTGCTCTCGCCGTCCAGCTTGCGGCGGTAGTACGGGAAGGCGAGGCCTGCGAAGTTGCTGCCCCCTCCCACGCAGGCGATCACGACATCAGGCTCCTCGCCGGCCAGCCTCATCTGCTCGATCGACTCGATG
Source organism: Actinomycetota bacterium (assembly GCA_037445995.1). GTDB lineage: Bacteria > Actinomycetota > Coriobacteriia > Anaerosomatales > D1FN1-002 > JBBIJK01. Next base: position 14,008 of record JBBIJK010000010.1, read on the forward strand.
CCGATGACCGTCTGATGCAGGCAGACGTGGTTGAGGACGGAGCCCAGGGCATACCGGGTGCCCGGGTCCTTCATGGCGACCTCGACCGCCTCCGAGATGGCTATCCCCAGCGAGCCCGTGGATTCGGGGTCCAGTTCCAGCACGTGGCGCCCGGCCTCGGTCAGATCGGTCGGGGACGCGTGAACCGTCGCTCCGTACGTCTCCATGAGGATGCGGCGATAGGGCTTCTGGTCGTACGAGACCTTGACCATGAAGACCTCGACGTCGATTCCGTAGAGCGCGCCGGCGATAGAGATGGCGCTGCCCCACTGGCCCGCCCCGGTCTCGGTCGAGATCTTGGTGATGCCCTCCTGCTTGTTGTAGTAAGCCTGCGGGATGGCCGTGTTGGGTTTATGGGACCCGGCCGGGCTCACGCCCTCGTACTTGTAGAAGATCTTGACCCCCGCGGGTAGACCCAGGACGCGCTCGAGCTGACGCGCTCGAAGCAGCGGCGAGGGGCGGTACGTCTTGTACACGTCGATGACCGCACCTGGTATGTCGATGTACCGCTCGGACGACATCTCCTGCTTCAGGCACTCCATCGGGAACAGCGAGGCCATGACCTCGCCGATCTGGTCAGGACCCAGCTCGGTCCCGTCCGGCGTCACGACCCTGGGCGGAGCCGGTGGGTTCTTGAGGTCAGGGGTGATGTTGTACCAGGCCTCAGGGATCCTGGTCTCGTCCAGCCCGAACCTCGTCTTGTCACTGCCCATCTGCCTCACTCCTTCCTCCGGGACGCTCACGCCCCTTTGATCCGTCCTCCCGGGCCGACGTCCGCCCGCTGCCTACGAGCCCCGCGTCCTCCGAAGCATCGCGGCCGCGCGGCGCCCCGGAGAAAGACGAAAGCCCTCCATCCCATCAAGGGACGGAAGGCCTCTTCCGCGGTGCCACCCTCGTTGCCGGCCCCGAAGGGCCCGGCCACTCGTCCTGACGGTACTCCGGCGCTGCCGCGCCTTTCATACCCGGCCCCTTGTATCGGTGGGGGTCCGCCAAGGCTAGTAGGCGTATCGCCGTTGCCCCGGTGCCTCGGAGGTCCATTCCCGCCGGTCGCTCACGTCGCCTCGCACCAACCGGCGACTCTCTTGTGCTTCGCTGACCGGGGTACTACTCCCCGTCTACGGCTCATGTTCGATTAGGGCGTAGGGTACACGCGCCGAAGGGACCGCGCAAGCACTCCTCCCGGGACCTCATGACGGCCTCATGGCGAAGACTCCGGGGCGTCGCTCACCTCCAGCATGTCCCCTCGAACCCAGCCCCTGGGGCCCTCGGTGGTCCCGTCCCAGGTGACGACGAGATACCAGACGTGCTCCTCTCCCTCAGGCAGCGCCCTGTCGAGCACCCGGACGCGCTGGCGAATGTCGAGAGTGGTCACGACGAACGCGTCCGTGCCGGGCTCGCGCCTGAGGTTCACACCGTCTCGCTTGGCGCGCGCTTCAGCTCCAACGTCCAGTGCGTTCGGGGGCATCCTGCTGTCGTCGTCGACGGTAGCGGGGATCGGTCCGACCGTCCTTCCTGGAGGAGCTGCCGGCTCCTCGGTGGCCGTACAACCTCGGGCGTAGAAGAACGCGACCGCTCCGATCACGAGCAACCCCACCACCGACAGGACGAACCGACCGAGCCTGTCAGCGTCCCGCCGCTGCCTCTCCAGTCTGCGCTGCCGCTTCTCCCACTTCTCCTCGGCCCCGTCACTCATGGCTTCCCTCCCAACGCCTTGCGGACGGCCCAGGCCACAAGCCCGGCTGCCACCGGTGAAGCCGCCGCCAACCATACCAGCCGGGGATCCGCGCCCACAGCCACCATGATGAGACACGTCCACCCGGCCCCGATCGCGAAGAACGCCGCGAAGGCCACCCACGCCGGCGACACCTGCGGGTCCCGTCGCGTCCGGACCCCGACTCGCGGCGCCGTCATCGCGGCGACACCCTCTAGCCTCGGCGCGACCGGGACACCCCACCCCGATCCCACCGACGACTCGACCAGCTCGGTCGCCTCCCTGTCTGAGTCAGCCAAGCCCTCCACTCCGAGGACCTCCCGCAGCCTGGCCAGCCGTTCCCACTCAGGGTCCGCGTCATCCACCAGGTCGTCACCGGCCCATATGTAAAACGCCTGCGAGTACAGCGGCAGCGCCAATCTGACGCGGTTGTCCGCCCGCACCGCCCGATCAAGCGTCCTCAGCATGGTTCGCGGATCCTTGAGCAGCAGCATGCCCTCCGCGTCAGCGGCCTCGGCCGCGACGAGCTGCGAGTGGCGATGATGGAGCGCGACCAGTTCGGACACGACGATCGCCGCCACGTACGCCAACCAGGCCCACACCGGGAGCGTGGCGCGCCCGCCTCCCCTGCCGGCGGCGCGGACCCGCCTGCTCGCGTACCCGTTCGCGGCCCCGTCGCCGGCCACGAAGCTCAACAGGCGTTCAGACTCCCCGTCACCACGAGCGTCGGCTGACGAGTCCCATTCACGCCAGCGCCACAGAGGCGCCATGAACGCTGACACCACGGTCGCCCACTGCACGTCGCCCGCGCGATGGCGGGCCATGAGGTTGGCGAAGACGGCTCTTTGCTCCTCGGGGTCGAAGCGATCCACCAGTCCGCGGGTGACCGCGCAGACGGGCCGCTCGTCCCCGCGGGCCACGAGGAGCGCGTTGACGGCCGGAGACTCGAACACGAACAGCTCAGGGGCCGGGTCCACGCCCGCGGCGATCGACATGTCTTTGAGCGCGTGCTTGACGCCGAGCAGCTCGCCGCGGGGCACCGGCGACGCGCCGACGGACCGAAGCTGGCGCCGTAGCGGCTGCGTCATCACGCGCACCGCGTAGGCGGCGCTCAGGACGAAGCCCACGATCGCGGCGATGGCGAGCGCGGCACCCGGTCGGCTCAGGAGCCCGCCGATCAGCTCCGCCGCCTCCGCCGACCCGGTCTCCATCGCCAGGATCGACGCACCGACGAGCAGGGCTCCGCCGACGGCGAGCGACACCACCCCGGTGATCAGCCCGCCGATGACGACGATGCTGGCGACGAACAGCGCGACCCGCACGCGGTTGCGCTCCACCCGCCGCCACAGCGGCTCGACGCGCAACGGGCCCCGGATGCGTCTGCTGGCCACCGCCGGCGCCGGTCGGCCCTAGCGCCGCCGGTCGGCGAGCTCTGTCGCGAGATCGTCAGGCGTGACGCCCTCGCGGACACAAACCACCAACAGATGGTAGAGGAGGTCTGCCACCTCGTAGCGGACACGCTCGCTAGAACCGTCCTTGACGGCCATGACCACCTCGGTGGCCTCCTCGCCGATCTTCTTGAGCAGCTGGTCGACCGGCCCGCCGAGCAGCTTGGCGGTGTAGGACCCCTCCGGCATCTCCAGCCGCCTCTCCTGCAGGACCCCGTGGAGTTCCTCGAGGACGTCGCCGAGCGCTCGTGGTCGGCGAGGCGCGGAACCGGCGTCCGGTATCCCCGAGATCATGCTACTCGCCGCCTTCGGGGTGGATCAGCGACCGGTAGAAGCAGGTGCGCTCGCCGGTGTGGCACGCCACTCCGCGCCCATCGCCGGGCCCCTTCTGGTCCGCCTTGATCACGAGGCAGTCCGCGTCGCAGTCGTACAGGACGTCCAGCACCTCCTGGACGTTGCCGGACTCCTCCCCCTTCATCCAGTACCTCTGGCGGCTGCGGCTCCAGAACCACGTCCGTCGCGTCTCGAGCGTCTTGGCCAGAGCATCGCGGTTCATGTAGGCGACCATGAGCACCTCGCCGGTGTCGTGCTGCTGGATGACAGCCGGGATCAGCCCATGCTCATCGAAGGTCATACTGTCAGGTCCCAGAGCATCTCTCTCGCGGTCCATCGTCACTCCTTCCAGATAAGCGGCGCGGGGCGCTCCGGTTCGTCGGGGACGTCCGTGAGCCGCACCGGAAGCCCGTGCGAGTGCATTGCGGCCTTTATGTCGCGCACCCTGAACATCCCGTAGTGCAACGTGGAGGCCGCGAGCACCGCGTCAGCGTCGGCGTCGACCACCACCTCCACGAAGTGGTCGAGCCGACCCGCGCCGCCGCTGGCGATCACCGGGATGTTGACCGCGCGAGCGACGGCGCGAGTCAGCGCTATGTCGTAGCCGTCGTTCGTGCCGTCGCGATCCATGCTCGTCAGCAGGATCTCGCCCGCGCCGCGTCGCTCGGCCTCGGCAGCCCACTCGACGGCGTCCAGACCCGTCGCGGTCCGTCCCCCGGACACGTACACCTCCCAGCGGTCGCGGCCACCCGAGACCCTCTTGGCGTCGATGGCCACGACGATGCACTGCGCGCCGTAGATCCGGCTCGTCTCCGTGACGAGTGCCGGCGAGGCGACCGCCGCGGAGTTCATCGAGATCTTGTCGCAGCCCGCCGCCAGCATCGCGCGGATGTCGGCGGCCGAGCGCATCCCGCCGCCGACCGTGTAGGGGATGAAGACCTCCTCGGCCGTCCGCGCCGCGACATCGAGCATGTAGGGCCGCTCCTCATGGGTGGCCGTGATGTCAAGGAAGACGAGCTCATCGGCCCCCTCGGCGTCGTAGAAGCGAGCCAGTTCCACGGGGTCACCGGCGTCTCGCAGATCGACGAAGTTGACGCCTTTGACGACGCGCCCGGCGTGGACGTCGAGGCAGGGTATGACGCGTTTCGTGAGCATGCGCCTCCGTGGCCCGGCCGTGAGGCCTAGCCCTCGCCCCGTCCGGCCGCGATGGCCTCGGCGAGCGTGAAGCTGCCCTCGTACAGCGCGGTGCCGACGATCACCCCTTCGACCTGCGGGCCGATGGACGCCAGATCGCGCACGTCTTCGAGCGAGGCCACCCCTCCGCTCGCGATCACCGGGATGTCGATGCGGTCGGCCAGCGCGCGGTACGCGCCGTAGTTGACGCCCTTCTGGGTTCCGTCAAGCCCGATGTCGGTGTACGCGAGCCGCGCGATGCCGAGCATCTCGAGCTCTCGCACGAGCTCGAGTACCCCGAAGGCCGTCCCCTCTCGCCAACCCTCGATAGCCACCTTGCCCTCGCGCGCGTCGATCCCGGCGACGACGAGATCGCCGTGCTCGCGGCACGCCTCGGCGACCATCTCGGGGTGGGTGACCAGAGATGTGCCCAGCACCACACGGGTCACACCCGCGTCGAAGTAGCCTCGGATGGTCTCCATCGTCCTGATGCCGCCGCCCACCTGCACGGGCACGTCCACAGCCCCGACGATCTCATGCACCCGCCCGACGTTGGTGGGGCGACCGAGCACGGCGCCGTCAAGGTCGACGACGTGGATCCACTCAGCACCCTCGGCGGCCCATCGACGCGCCTGGTCGGCGGGGTCGTCGTTGTAGACCTTGACCGCGTCGAGCCGGCCCTGGCGGAGCCTGACGACCTTGCCGTCGAGGATGTCTATCGCGGGAAGGATGACCACTGCGTCAGGCCTCCTCGACCATACGTCCGAAGTTCGCCAACACCCGAAGCCCCGCCGCCGAGGATTTCTCGGGGTGGAACTGGACCGCCTGGACGTTCCCGGCGCCGACCGCGGCGGCGAAACGCGTCCCGTACTCGGTGGACCCGATGATAGCCGAAGGCGACGACGGCTCAAGCCTGTATGAGTGCACGAAGTAGAAGGCGGTGGACTCCGGGACCCCCTCGAACAGGGGCGAGGGTGAGGGGTACTCGACCGTGTTCCAGCCGATGTGAGGGACCTTCACGTCCCCAGACAGCCTCGTGCACACGCCGGGCATGAGGCCGAGTCCCTGCCACTCCCCGTCCTCGTAGCCCACCTCGGCCAACAGCTGCATGCCAAGACAGATCCCGAGGAAGGGCGTGCCCGCGCTCACCTTCGCGAGCAGCGCGTCCCGCACCCCGGACGCCTCGAGGTTGGCGGCTGCGTCCCGGAACGCGCCGACCCCGGGCAGCACAAGGCCGTCGGCTGCATCCACGACCGCCGGGTCGTCTGTGACGCGCACGTCGGGCACCCCCGCATGCTCGAAGCCCTTCTGGACGCTGCGAAGGTTGCCCATCCTATAGTCGATCAGAGCGATCATGCTTCTCGCTTCCTCACAGCGCGCCCTTGGTGGAGGGGACCTCGCTGACCCGCGGGTCGAGGGAGACCGCCTCATACAGCGCCCTGGCGAGCGCCTTGAATGCCGCCTCGACGATGTGATGGCTGTTCGCCCCCGCCATCTTGTGGACATGGACGGTCATGCCGGCGTTAGACGCCAGCGACGACATGAACTCCTGAGCCAGCGAGGTGTCGAAGGTGCCGATCATCTCGATGGGAAGCTCGACCTCGTAGACGAGGCCACCACGACCCGAGATGTCGATCGCGCACGCCACCAGCGCCTCGTCCATCGGCACGATCGCCGAGCCGAACCGACGGATCCCGCGCTTGTCGCCCAGTGCCCGAGCGATAGCCTGCCCGAGGCAGATGCCGACGTCCTCGACCGTATGATGGGCGTCCACCGCCAAGTCGCCCTCGGCCGCCACCGTCAGACCGAGAAGCGCGTGGCGCCCCAAGGCATCCAGCATGTGGTCGAAGAAGGGCACCCCCGTGGAGACGGTGACGGCGCCCGCGCCATCCAGGTCCACCCCCACCGAGACACGGGTCTCCTTCGTCTCTCTCTCGACTGTCGCCGCGCGGCTCATGGTCGTCCCTTCACTCGTCCTCGTGACGCCTGGCCTTGGCTGAGGCGCCGAAGTGGTTCGCCGCCCGGCGGGAGGCGAGGATCTCATCCATGGCCGCGAGAAAGCGCGCGTTCTCCGCTTCGGCGCCGACCGTGACTCGCAGGCAGTCCTCCAGCCCCGGCGTGCGGGAGAAATCGCGGACCAGCACGGAATGCTCGTGCAGCAGGTCGCGCCAGACCGCCGAGGCGTGCTCCACCCGGAACATCACGAAGTTGGCCTCCGTGGGGAAGACCCGCACGTCGGGCAGGGACGACAGGCCGTGCAACAGGACGTCACGGCGCCGGATGATGTCGCGTATGCCCGCCTCGAAGGCCGCGCGCTCCTGGAAGACCATCTTGGCCACCGCCTGGGCCACCCGGTCGACCGAGTAGGGCTGCCGGACCTTCATCAGCTCACGGATGACGAGCGGCTGCGCCAGCAGGTAGCCGACCCGCAGACCCGCCATCGAGAACGCCTTCGAGAAGGTCCGCAGGATGACGAGGTTCTCGTGCCTGTCCATGTGCGGGCGCATCGTGTGCCGGGAGAACTCGAAGTAGGCCTCATCCACCAGGACCAGCGCGTCGGTCGCGTTCAGCAGGTCGATGATGAACGTCTCGGGCACGAGGTTGCCGGTGGGGTTGTTGGGGTTCGAGACCACGACGATGTCGACGCCCCCCTGCGACGCGCGCTCCAGCACGGCCTCCTCGTCGACGGCGAAATCAGCGGCCATCCTGGGGACGGGGACGTAACCCGTGCCGCTCACGCTCGCGTCGATCGCGTACATCGAGAACGTGGGCGGCATGTCGAGCATCGCGCGGCCCGGGCCGCCCCAGGCCAGCATCAGGTCGAAGATAAGTTCGTCGCCCCCGTTCCCGACCAGCACGTTGTCACGTTCGAGACCGTTCGCCTCGGCCAGCCTCTCGCGCAGCCCGTTCGATAACGGGTCCGGATAGCGGTTGAACCCGATCTCGCGGATGCGCGAAGCCAGCCTGTCGAGGACCTCGCCCGGAAGATCAGCGGGGTTCTCGTTGGCGTGCAGGTACACCTCGGCATCGATGTCCTTGGCCTCGTACGGGACCAGGTCCTCCAGCGCCGGCCGAGCGGGGCGGATGACTCCCATCGCTCAGGCCCCCCCGTCGTCCAGGCCGCCCGCGGCCAACCGCAAGGTGACCGCCGACGCGTGGGCGTACAGGCCCTCGGCCTCCGCCAGCGTCACGGCGACGGGCCCGTCGACGGCGAGCGCCTCGTAGGAGTAGTAGATGACCGACGACCTCTTCACGAAGTCGTCGACCGACAGCGGCGAGCTGAAACGCGCCGTGCCGCCGGTGGGAAGCACGTGGTTCGGCCCGGCGACGTAGTCGCCGACAGACTCGGGCGTCCAGGGCCCGAGGAAGATAGCGCCGGCGTTGCGGATGGAGCCGAGCAGCTCCATCGGTTCGACGCAGTGCACCTCCAGGTGCTCAGGCGCGATGGTGTTGACGGCGTCGAGAGCGACCTCGAGGTCGGGGCAGACCACGGCGACACCGTTGTCGGTCAAGGCGGTCCGGATGACGTCGGCTCGGGGCGCATCGGCCAGAAGCTCCTCGAGCGCCCTCTCGACAGCCGCCGGAAGGTCGGGCTCCGTCGTCACCAGGTACCCCGTGGCGCGGGGGTCGTGCTCGGCCTGAGCCATGAGGTCGATCGCGATGAACGCCGGCTCCGCGCTGTCGTCGGCGAGCACCAGCACCTCCGACGGTCCGGCCAGCATGTCGATGCCCACGTCGCCCATCACGATCTTTTTCGCGGCGGTCACATAGGCGTTGCCAGGTCCGACCACCTTGTCGACGCGGGGGATGCTCTGGGTCCCGAACGCCAGGGCCGCCACCGCCTGCGCCCCGCCCACCCGGTAGACCTCGTCCACGCCAGCGATGGACGCGGCGGCCAGGGTGTGCGGGTCGACCGAGCCGTCCGGGTCCGGCGGCACCACCATCGCGATGGCTCCCACTCCGGCGACGACCGCGGGGATCGCGTTCATCAGGACGCTCGACGGGTAGCGTGCGCGGCCGCCGGGGACGTAGAGCCCCACGCGGTCCAGGGCCGTCACCTTCTGACCGAGGAAGACACCTCCCTCGGCGGTCGTGAACCATGACTCGGGGAGCTGCCGGCGGTGGAAGTCCTCGATGGCGTCGGCCGCGGCCGCCAGCGCGTCGAGGAACTCGGGGCTCACGGCGGCCAGCGCGGACTCTATCTCGGCCTCGGAGACCCGCAGTTCGCCAATGTGCGCGCGGTCGAAGGTAGCGGTGTACTCGCGCAGTGCCTCGTCGCCACGGGCGCGAACTTCATCGACGATGCGCTGCGCCACACCCAGGACCTCGGCGTCGAGCCCCCCCGAGCGCGCCAGGTCCGACTCCTGCAGGCGCCTGCCTCGCGCCAGCTCGATCCGTCGCATCATCGTCCGTTCTCCCTCATCCGTCGACGCTGGCGCGCACGCCAGCGCCTATTCTAGCGGCACGGCCGAAGCGAGGCTCCGGGCGAGCGTCGCCACCTCGTCAGAGCGGAGCCGGAGGCTCGCGGGGTTCGCGACGAACCTCGCAGTGGACTCCAACACCTCCTCGACCACCCGCAGCCTGTTCTCGCGGAGGGTCGTGCCGGTGGCCGTGATGTCGACGATCCTGTCGGCCAGGCCGATCAGGGGGGCGATCTCGATGTTGCCCCCCAGGCCTACGATCTCCACCTGGACACCCTTGGCGGCGAAGTGGGTCTCGGTGATGCGAGGGTACTTCGTCGCCACCCGTATGACCCCGAGCCTGCGATAAGCCTCCTCGACGTCGTCGGCGGCGTCCTCGAGCTCGGCGACGACGAACCGGCAGCGGCCGAATCCAAGGTCGACCAGCTCCACGATGTCCAGCCGCGCCTCGAGAAGCACGTCGGCGCCGGCGATCGCGCAGTCGACAGCCCCGTACGCGACGTACACGGGGATGTCGGAGGGCTTGGCGATGACGAAACTGACGTCTCCCGACCCCACCACGAGACGGCGACCGGCGTCGGACAGCGGGGCCACATCCAAGCCTGCCCGAGAGAACACCTCCAGGCACTCGGCGAACAGGGCGCCCTTCGGCACCGCGACGCGCAGCGGGCCCGCGGTGTCCCTGCGAGCGATCATCCGCGCACCTCGTCAGGTCCCGCGCCCACGTCCGGCACGCGCACGAGGTCGGCTCCGCTGCGCTCGGCCAATGCGCGGGCGTCGGCCTCCGACCCGCCGGGGACGAGCACGACCCGTCGGCCGCCGGAACGAAGCTGGCGCGCCACCGCGAAGAGCCGCTCGCCTTCGCCGGTCAGCACCACGTCGGGACCGGATGTCGGTACCCCGACCCCCTGCTCGGCCAGCGCTATGCGCAGCCTCTCCAGCCCGACGGCGAAACCCGCCGCCGGCGCGGGCGACCCCAAGGCCGCGAGGAGACCGTCGTATCGCCCGCCGCCGCCCACCGGGACGCCCAGCCCCGGCGCGTACGCCTCTATGACCAGGCCGGTGTAGTAGTCGAACGAGCGCACGATACCGAAGTCGGCGATCACGGGGCCGTCCACCCCGGCGGCCGCCAGCAGGTCCCAGAGCGCGGCCATCCCATCAAGAGAGTCCGCGCACCCCGCGGCGCGGGCCAGTCGGGTCGCCTCAGCGACAGCATCGGCGCCGCCGCGCAGCCGAGAGGTCCCGCTCAGGGCAGCCGAGATCTCCGCCGGGACCGACGCCTCTTCCGCGAGCCGGTCCAGCGCGACCACGTCCCTGCGGTGAGCGGCCGCTCGCACGGCGTCCCGCCATCTCCCGTCGGCGCCGGAGGCCTCGAGCAGGGCCTCGATCAACGCTACCGTCCCCACGGCGACCGTGAAGCCGCGCAGCCCGGCCGCCCGGAGGGACTCCACCAGCACGGCGACCACCTCGGCGTCGGCCTCCGGGCCCGAGGCCCCCACGAGCTCCAAGCCCAACTGAGTGAACTGCCGGGACTCCCCTCTCAGGGACGCGGACTCGCGGAACACGGGCGCGACGTACCTCAGCCGGTGAGGCCCGGGCTCGTCCGCCAGCCTGGACGCCACGACACGCGCCACCGGCAGCGTCATCTCAGGCCGGAGCGCCAACAGGGTGCCATCCAGGTCCGTCAGCCGAAAGGCGTCCCTGTCGACCCCCGCCCCGGCCTCGAGCACATCGAGCCGCTCCACCACGGGCGTCTCGACGCGGCCGTAGCCCCACGCCGCCATGGCGTCGGCCACCGCGCGGGCGATCGCCTCGCGCTCAGCGGCCTCCTCGGGCAGCACGTCCCGGAAGCCTCTGGGTGTCATCGGTGCACTCATGCTTTAGCACAGTAGAGTGCTATAGTGGCCATGTCAACCCCCTACCCCCCGCGCCACGCCCTTGCGCTGCTTCAGATATCGGAGACGGTGCCGGGGCCGAGCAGCCCCTTGATCGCGGCGTGAAGGCCGTCCGCCGCCGCGTCCACGCGCTCGGGCAGGCGCAGCAGCTTCGTCCCGGAATCGCCGGTCAGCTCGACCCGCACCTCGTCGCTCCCAGGGAACCTCGCCAGTATCTCTTTGAGTTCGCGGCTGCGCCCGTTGTGGAGGGCCGCCTCGTCCGTCGCGACCTTCAGCTGGCGCGGCGGGGCCACAAAACCGTCCGCCGAGAGCGGTTCGACCTCTTGGACCAGAAGCTTCCTGTCGCGGTCCGAGGATTCCACTCGCACCTTCATCCGCACTATCGGGTCCACCATGCCAAAGCTCCCGTCCTCGGCTGGCGCGGCCGGGACCTCGAACAGCTCGCGGAAGCGCTCGTAGTGCTGAGGGAAGATGACCGCGTCCATCGAGCCGTCCAGATCCTCGATGGTCAGTGTGGCCATCATCTTGCCGCTCTTCGTCGGCCGCCTCTCGTAGCGCGTCACGATCCCGGCCACCCACCCGGTCGTGCCGTCGCGCGCCGACTCGCTGTCACCTAAGGAGATCGACCGTGCCGACTCGATGAGTGGGGCGACGTCGGACAGGGGATGGTCGGAGACGTAGATGCCGAGCATCTCCTTCTCGTAGGCGAGCTTCATCCGCTTATCCCACTCGACGCCGTCTGGCGGCGGCACCGCCGTCGCGAAACCGTGATCCACGTCCGCGAGGTCCTCGAACAGCGAGGTCTGACCGTCGGCCACCTCACGCTGGCGCTTCAGGGCGGCTTCCACCACCTCGTCCATCATCGCCAGGAGGTGCCGCCTGGTGTACCCGGTGGTGTCGAACGCGCCAGCCTTGACCAGCGACTCGACGGTCTTCCTGTTGCACCGGGTCAGGTCGACCCTGGCACAGAAGTCGTGCAGGGAAGTGAACGGGCCCTTGGCCCGGCGCTCCTCGACGACGTGCTCCACGACGCCCTCGCCGACGTTCCTGATGCCCGCGAGGCCGAAGCGGACCGCCTCGCCGACCGCCGTGAAGTCCTTGCCCGAGGAGTTGACGTCAGGCGGCAGCACCTCGATACCTGCACGACCGCACGCTGCGATGTAGCGGACGATCTCGTCGGTCTTGCCGGCGTAGGAGGTGAGGACCGCCGCCATGTACTCCTGCGGCCAGTGCGCCTTGAGGTAGGCGGTCTTGTACGCGAGGACCGCGTAGGCGGCGGCGTGCGACTTGTTGAAGGCGTACTTGGCGAACGACTCTATGTCCTTCCAGAGCTCCTGGACCATCTTGCGGTCGTAGCCGTTCGCCGTAGCGCCTTCGATGAAGTCGCGGGCCTGCTCCGCGATGAGGTCGGAGTCCTTCTTGCCCATCGCCTTTCGCAGCTTGTCCGCCCTGGCCGCGGTGAACCCGCTCATCTCCATCGAGATGCGCATCACCTGCTCTTGGTAGACCATGCGGCCGTAGGTCTCCTCCAGGATCGGCTTGAGCCGGTCGTCGTAGTAGGTCACCGACTTGCGGCCGCGCTTCCGGTCCACGTAGTCGGGGATGTAGTCCATCGGCCCGGGCCTGTACAGCGCGACCACGGCCACGATGTCGGCGAACGCGGTCGGCTGGAGGTCTCGAAGGACCCGCTTCATCCCGGGTGACTCGAGCTGGAAGACGCCGTCGGTGTCCGCCCGCTGCAACAGTGCGAAGGTGTCGGGGTCGTCCCAGGGCAAGGTGTCCATGTCCAGGTCGATGCCGCGGCTCTCGCGGATGGCTGCGACCGCGCGCGAGATGACCGTCAGGGTCCTCAGCCCTAGGAAGTCCATCTTCAGGAGGCCCAACTCGGCCACGACGGAGCCCTCGTACTGGGTGACGATCGCGCCGCCCTTGGTGTCCAGCTTGACCGGCGTGTGCTCGTGCAAGGGATCGCGGCAGATGACGACCGCCGCCGCGTGGACGCCCTCGCCGCGCACCACCCCCTCGAGCTCGCGGGCGGCGTCGATGATGCGCTTGGTGTCCTCGTCAGAAGCGTATGCGTCGCGCAGCTCGGGGTTCTTCTTGACCGATTCCGCGATCGTGGACTCGGATATCTGCTTGGCGACGCGGTCGGGCACGCCGTAGGGATAGCCGAGCACCCGGCCGGCGTCACGGATCGCCGCGCGCGCGAGCATGGTGGAGAACGTGACGACCTGAGCCACGCGGTCATCGCCGTACTTGTCGCGGACGTAGCCTATGACGCGGTCGCGACCCTCGTCGTCGAAGTCGATGTCGATGTCGGGCATCTCGGTGCGCTCGGGGTTCAGGAAGCGCTCGAAGAGCAGCCCGTGCTCGAGGGGGTCAAGATCGGTGATGCCCAGCGCGTAGCTGATGATCGAACCGGCGGCCGAGCCGCGGCCGGGGCCCACCCCGATGCCTTCGCCCTTCGCCCACCCTACGAAATCCGCCACGATCAGGAAGTAGGCGCTCAAGCCCTTGCCGGTGATGACCTCGAGCTCGAGCTCCAGCCTCGCCAGGGCCTCGTCGGGGATCCTCTCGCCGTACCTGCGCACCATGCCGCGCATGCACTCGTCGCGCAGGTGCTCAGCCTCGGTCCTGCCCGCCGGAACCTCGAAGACGGGCAGGATGATCCGCCCGAACTCGAGCTCGAGATCGCAGCGCTCGGCTATGCGGAGCGTGTTCTCCAGCGCCTCCGGGTACGCGGGCAGCGCCTCTCGCATCTCGTCCAGGGACTTGACGTAGAACTGGTCGGAGGAGAACCGCATCCTGTCGGGGTCGTCCACGGTGCGCTGCGTCTGGATGCACACGAGCATGTCCTGCGCGGAGGCGTGGCTGGCTTCCACGTAGTGGACGTCGTTCGTGGCCACCAGCGGGAGGCCGAGCTCGGACCCGATCCTCGCGATCTCGGCGGTGATCTCATCTTGCGTCACCCCGTTGTCGGCGACGATGCCCTGGTTCTGTATCTCGAGGTAGAAGTCGCCCTCCGCGAAGATCGACGCGTACAGCTCCGCCCACGCCCGAGCCTGCTCGGGCGACCCCATCTCGATGCTCTTGCTGACCGCGCCGCTCATGCAGGCGGAGGTCCCGATCAGCCCCTCTGAACACTCTCGGAGGAGCTCCTCGTCGACACGAGGCTTGTAGTAGTAGCCTTTGGTCGCCGCCTCGGACGCCAGCGCCATGAGGTTCCGGTACCCTGCCATGTCCTTTGCGAGCAGAAGCAGGTGGTACAGCTCGGGCTTGCCCTCCCGCAGCCGCCGCGCGCCCGGCGTGAAGTAGACCTCGCATCCGATGATGGGCTTGATGGCACCGCGGGAGGTCCACTTCGGGTCGGGCTGGGTGGCCGCCTTGTAGAACTCCACCGCTCCGAACATCACACCGTGGTCCGTCAGCCCCATCGCCGGCATCCCGAGCTCATCGGCGCGATCCAGCAGCTTCTCGATCTTGGCGTGACCATCCAGAAGCGAGTACTCGGAATGGGTGTGGAGGTGGACGAAGGGCACGGGCAGGTCAGTCCCGCTCGGCGAGACGGCCGAGCGCGGTCGCATAGCCGTCCGCGCCGTAGTTCAGCGCCTTGTTGACACGAGCGATCGTCGTCGCGGACGCGCCGGTGCTCTCCTGGATGTCGGTGTAGTGCGCGCCAGCCGCGAGCATCTTGGCCACGGCGAAGCGCTGGGCCAGCTCGCGAATCTCTCGAACGGTCGCGACGTCCTGAAGGAAGGCGTACGTCTCATCGGGCGTCTCGAGGGCGAGCAGCGCCGCGATCAGGGAATCGACCTCGGGTGTTCGCAGGCGGTCTCCGGGCACGATGAAGGATTCTCCCCGGTCGTCGGACAGGCGCAAGATGATGTGGTCAGGATAGCACGCTGCCCCGACATGATGGGGTCCACCAGACGAGCGGGGCGTGGCGCCGACGAATGGCCCGGTCTCACTCCACTCGGTTCGTGAGCGCGCCGATCCCTTCGATCCGGACCTCCGCGACGTCCCCCGATCGCATCGGGCCGACACCCGCCGGCGTACCGGTCAGCACGACGTCACCGGGGAGCAGGGTCATCACCTGGCTCACGAAAGCGACCAGCTCATGGGGGTGCCAGACCATGTCGGAGACCGGGGCCTGCTGCCTCAACTCCCCGTTGACGTAGCCCTCCACGACCAGGTCCTCCGGATCTTCGACATTCGTCGCGATCCAGGGTCCGAGGGGGCAGAACGTGTCGAAGCTCTTGGCCCGGGTCCACTGCCCGTCCCGACGCTGCAGGTCCCTGGCGGTGACGTCGTTCGCGCAGGTGTACCCGAGGATGTGATGGCGGGCTTCCCTGGCCGACACGCGATGCGTCCGTCGGCCGATCACCGCGGCGAGCTCGGCCTCATGGTCCACCGTCTCCTGCCCCTCCGGGATGACGATGCCGGCCAGCGGCCCCACGACCGAGGTCGCGGGCTTCATGAATATGACCGGCTCGTCGGGGATCGTCATCCCCAGCTCGGCGGCGTGACCCCTGTAGTTCAGGCCCACGCACACCGCCTTGGTGGGCGTGACGGGCGCCAGCAGGCGCGCTCCGGTGAGCGGCAGGGTCCCGTCGGGCTCCCACGCGGCGAACGGCTCGTCTGAGATGAGCGTGATGACCGAGTCGTCGGCCAACCCGAACCTGACGTCGTCCTCCACGCGCACGCGCACGACCTTCACGAGCGATCCCCCCGGAGCGTCTTCGCTACGCCATATGGGATTCGACGGCACGATGAGCCCTCCTTGTTTGCGAGAAGGTCCCTCGGCGTGTCAGGCGGAGGTCTCGCTTGCTTCCGGGCCGTGCGAGAGGCCGAACTCGATCGCGTCCACGAGAGCCTCCCACGAGGCCTCGATGATGTTCTCGGACACACCGACGGTGCCCCAGCTGCGCGTGCCGTCGTCTGAGGCGATCAAGACGCGCGTCACCGCCCCGGTGCCCTTCTTCTCGTCAAGGACACGGACCTTGTAGTCGGTCAGCCGGATCCCGGACAGATGCGGGTAGAACCGCCCGATCGCGATGCGCAACGCCTTGTCGAGCGCGTTGACCGGTCCGTTGCCTTCGGCCGTGGCGATGAACCGCTGACCCTGTACGTGCACCTTCAGCGTCGCCTCGGTGACCACCCTGCCGTCCTCGCGCTTCTCGGCGATGACGCGGAAGCTCTCCAGCTCGAAGAAGGACTGCCACGCACCGGTCTCGCGCCTGAGCAGGACCTCCAGGGAGGCGTCGGCCGCCTCGAAGGAGTAGCCGCGATGCTCAAGCTCCTTGACGTGATCGAGCATCTCTGCGGTTCGCGCCTCGTCCGCGCCCAGGTCGATCCCGAGCTCCGCGGCCTTGAGCCTGAGGCTCGCCCGTCCGGCCAGTTCGCTGACCACGAACCGGGTCGCGTTGCCGACCTCGGCCGGTTCGATGTGCTCGTAAGCGCCCGACAAGCGGTCCGACGCGCTGGCGTGCACCCCGCCCTTGTGGGCGAACGCGCTGGCGCCGACGTAGGGCTGATGGGGATAGGGCGAGAGGTTGGCCGTCTCAGCCACGAAGTGCGACACCTCCGTGAGCAGGCGAAGCTGATCGGGACTCACGCACTCGCGGCCCATCTTCAGGACCAACGCGGGGATGATCGACGTCAGGTCCGCGTTGCCGGCGCGCTCGCCGTAGCCGTTGATGGTGCCCTGGACGTGGACGCAGCCCGCGTCCACGGCCACCAGCGAGTTGCCCACCGCACAACCCGCATCGTTGTGCGCATGGATCCCCAGCGGGGCCTCGAGAAGCAGCGCCATCTCGTTGACCGCCCTGCGGATCTCGTGCGGCAGGGTGCCTCCGTTCGTGTCACACAGGACGACGGCTGAGGCGCCGGCATCCGCGGCCACCCGGCATACCTCGATGGCGTAGGACGGCTCGCTCCTGTAGCCGTCGAAGAAATGCTCGGCGTCGAAGAACACCTCGCGTCCCTCCCCCACGAGGAACGCCACCGACTCCCGGACCATCCTGAGGTTCTCCTCCAGAGTGGCCTGCAGCGCTTCGGTGACATGGAGGTCCCAGGCCTTCCCGAAGACGCACAGAGTGCCGCACCCCGTGTCCAGGAGCGCGCGGAGCCCCGGGTCGTCGCCGGGCGCCGCCCCCTTGCGACATGTGGCGCCGAACGCGGTGACCTTGGCGGTCTTGAGCTCGAGGTCCCTTGCGCGCTCGAAGAACTCCGCGTCTTTGGGGTTGGAGCCCGGGAACCCGCCCTCGACATAGTGGATGCCCAGGTCGTCCAAGCGTTCCACGACGCGCAGCTTGTCCTCGACGGAGAGCGTCAGGTTCTCGCGCTGGGTCCCGTCGCGGAGCGTGGTGTCGTAGAGCGTTATCACCGTAGCCCCCTCAGACGCGCTCAAGCCAACCCGAGTAGGCCGGGTCCTGGCCGCCGACGATGCGGAAGAACCTCTCCTGCAGCGACATGGTGACAGGCCCCGGCTCCCCGACCCTGCGCCCGTCGACCGAGCGGATCGGGACCACCTCGGCAGCCGTCCCGCACATGAAGACCTCGTCTGCGGTGTACAGGTCCGTCCGGACGAGCGACGCCTCGACCACCTCGATGCCCATATCCCTGGCTATGGTCATCAGTGAGTCCCTTGTGATCCCCTCGAGGATCCCGTCCGAGACCGGCGGGGTGAGAACCCGACCGCCTCTCACGACGAAGACGTTCTCGCCGGTCCCCTCGCAGACCCGGCCTTCCTCGTTCAGGAGAAGGCCCTCCGCGTAGCCGTGCCGGTTGGCCTCCACGCGGGCCAGCGACGAGTTGATGTACTGGCCGGTGGCTTTGACGGCCGGTGGCGTCGAGTTGACGCCACGCTGCCGCCAGGAGGAGACCCCCACGTCCACTCCGTGCGACAGGGAGTCCTCGCCAAGGTAGCTGCCCCAGGGCCAGGCGGCGATGACCACGTTGACCGGCGCCGGCAGCGGGTCCAGCCCCATGGCGCCGTAGCCCCTGAACGCCAGCGGGCGGATGTAGCAGGAGCCCAGGCCGTTCTCGCGGACGGTCTCCTTGACCGCGGCCACGGTCTGCTCGACCGTGTAGGGAAGATCCATCATCAGCATCCGTGCGGAGCGCTCGAGACGCTCCATATGCTCGGTCAGACGGAAGACCGCCGGTCCCTCCGGCGTCTGATAGCACCTGATACCCTCAAAGACACCCGAGCCGTAGTGCAGCGCGTGGGTGAGGACGTGGACTTGGGCCTTGTCCCACTCGACGAGCCGACCGTCCATCCAGATCCAGTCGACCTTCTCCAGAGCCATCGCACCCACCCCTCCCGGCCTCGCCTCCAGTATCAGATGGAACAGTGTAACCTGTCGCGCCCTCGCACGCGCGAGGCGACGCAGGTCATGACGCCGAGAGACACGTGGGCCCCCGGTGAACGGGGGCCCACGACGCGATCCTGGGGTGGGTAACGGGACTCGAACCCGCGACCTTCGGAGCCACAGTCCGACGCTCTAACCGACTGAGCTACACCCACCGTGACCTTCGCGCGCCCGATCGGCGTCGAGTCTCGCGCGGGCACTCACGCTACCGAGGCGCACTACGGTTGTCAATCGGGTCTCCTCGTCGAGGGGCCTCCCTCGCGGGAGGCCCGCCCGTCTGCGTCCTGGCGCGCCCGGGAGGATTCGAACCCCCGACCTAGAGATTAGAAGTCTCCCGCTCTATCCAGCTGAGCTACGGGCGCGTATTCGAGCGCCTTGCGGCGCCGGGATGTCATGGAGCGGCCGACGGGACTCGAACCCGCAACAACCAGCTTGGAAGGCTGGGGCTCTACCAATTGAACTACGGCCGCGACACTGGTCGGGCCGGCCGGATTCGAACCGGCGACCCCCTGCTCCCAAAGCAGGTGCGCTACCAAGCTGCGCCACGGCCCGACACGACCCGACCGGGCCGCCGGCACAGTATAACCTGCCGACGGCACGCGAGCGCGGGTGTCCCGGAAGTGGTCCCGGCGACTTGGGGCCGGCCACCGCGCTGAAGCCTCAGCGCTCGAGCGCCGCCTTGAGCGTGCGGACGGCCGCCCCCCGGTGGCTGATGGCGTTCTTCTCGGCCGTCGCCAACTGCGCCATCGTGCGCCCGTTCCCGGCTGCCGGCTCGAACAGCGGGTCGTACCCGAACCCTCCGTCCCCGGCAGGCTCGAAGCGGATCCGGCCCTCGCAACAACCGGTGGCGACCACCTCCGAGCCGTCGCGGTCGACGAAGACCATGACGCAGCGGAACCTCGCGGTCCTACCCCCCTCGGGCACGTCGGACAGCCGGCGAAGGAGCAGCTCGTTGTTCTCCCGGTCGGTCGCCTCACCGCCTGCGAAGTAGCGCGAATGGACCCCGGGCTCCCCGCCGAGGGCGTCGACCTCGAGTCCGGAGTCGTCAGCCAGTGCCGCGCCGCCGAAGCGCGAACGCGCCGCGTGCGCCTTGATGCGCGCGTTGTCCTCGAACGTCTCGCCATCCTCCGTGGGCTCGTCCCAGCCGCCTAAGTCGGCCACGGACGAGACCTCCCACCCTGGGAGGGCCGCCCGGATCTCGCTGAGCTTCCCGGGGTTCCCGGTGGCGACGACGAGCCTGGCCGCCACGCTCACGCCTCCAGCACGTCGAGGTCGTCGGCGACCGCCCTGGCCTGGATCTCGGTCAGCCGGCCCGCTCCGGTGGCGGCGAGCTCGATCAGGGCGTCCATGGTCGCTCGGTCGAACGGAGAGCGCTCACCCGTCCCCTGAACCTCGATGATGCGACCGCGTCCGTCCATCACCACGTTCATGTCCACCTCGGCGGCCGAATCCTCCGAATAGTCCAGGTCAAGCAGCCTGACCCCGTCAACCACCCCCACGGAGGTGGCTACCACATGGTCAAGAAGCGGGATCTCCCGGATGCGCCCCGCGTCCCTCCAGGTCGTCAGAGCGTCGCGAAGCGCCAGCCACGCCCCTGTGACCGCCGCGGTCCGCGTGCCGCCGTCCGCTTGGATGACGTCGCAGTCGACGTTGACCGTAAACTCCCCCCCAAGGCCGCCCATGTCGACGACGGAACGCAAGGAGCGCCCGATCAGGCGCTGGATCTCGTGGGTCCGCCCTCCGGGCGATCCGGCGCCCACCTCGCGGCGGCCGCGCGTGTGCGTGGATGCCGGGAGCATCGAGTACTCCGCTGTGATCCAACCCTTGCCGCTCCCCTTGCGCCAGTGGGCCACGCCCTCGGAGACGTTGGCGGCACACAGCACGCGGGTGAGACCGAGCTCGATGAGGCACGATCCGTGAGCGTGCCTGAGATAGCGGCGGGTGACCCTGATCGGCCTTAGATCCGAGGCGCCCCTCGCGTCTGACCGCTGCATCGGACACTCCTCTCGTTCGACCCGGGACGGACCCGAGTATCCTACACGCCTGAAGGTCACCGCGCCCGCGGCTACACCTCCATGACATCACCCTCGGCGGCGACGGACACCGGGCCGGGGTATACGGCTCGGGCGGCCTCGAGGGTTTCCGTGATACCGTTCGTCGGCCACACGTGCGTGAGCACGAGCCGCCCCGCCCCGGCACGTTCGGCCAACCGGCCGGCCTCCGAGGCGGTCATGTGGGGCGCCGCGCCGGAGTAGCGTTCGGGTAGGGTGGCCTCGGCCAGCAGCAGGTCGCAACCGGCGGCCGCCGCTTCCACCAGAGCACCCGGCGACGCGTCCCCCGTGTAACACACCTTCCTGCCCGCGCCCTCGACGACCAGGGCGAAGGACTCACCCGAGTGCTCCACCTCCCACGCCGAAACGGCCAGAGGGCCGTAGGTGAACGAACGGCCGACACGGAGCGGGTCCTCGTCGAACGCCTCGGCCAACTCCCGCGCCCCCCGATCACTGACCAGGCACGACAGGCGCGCGAGAAGCCCCGCAGGGCCGTGCAGCCTCAGCGGCGGCGCCTGGCCCTCCGGCGCGTAGCGGAGAAGGGCCTGCAGGCAGTACAGGTCGGCGATGTGGTCCGGGTGAGCGTGGGTGACGAACACCGCGTCCAGGGCGCGCGGGTCCGTGAAGCCCGACAGGTTCGCGACCGCGCCGTTCCCGCAGTCCATCAAGACCTGGACGCCGCCGGCCTCGACGAGGTATCCGGAGCAGGCTCGCCCGCTCGGCGCGTAGGATGCCGAGGATCCGAGGATCGTGACCCTCATCAAGCCGCGTCCCCGCTGTCCGCCTCGCGCAGCAGCGCGTCGAGCCGCTCCGTCCGGTGGGACCGAAGGTCGTCGAGCTCGACGTGCTCGGCCTGCTCGATACGCGCCCGCAGCACCCTGGAACCGAGCCTTGCGAACTCGCCGGGGTCGCCCGTGGTGGCGAACTCGATGCGACCTTCACCCTGTCTCAGGTGCCCGCGCAGCTCGAGAAGAGCTCGCACCTCGCGCGCGGTCTGCTCGGCTGAGGAGATCAGGGTGACCTTGGGACCGATCGCCTGACCGATCGCCGCTGAGAGCAGCGGGAAGTGGGTGCAGCCCAATATGAGGGTGTCGATGCCGGCGTGCTTGAGCGGGTTGAGGTAGTCGCGGGCCATCTCGAAGAAGGAAGGCCGGACGAAGACGTCCGCGGTCCCGGACAGCCAATCCTCCAGCTGGCCGGGGCCCATCCGCAGGCCAGCCTCCACGACATCGACGAACTTGGGCGTCGCCACCGAGAAGACGGTGACGCCCTCGTCCAGAGCGCGAACGGCGCGGGCGTAGGCGCCGGACTCCACCGTGCCCACCGTCGCGATCACGCCGATCCGCCGGTTCAGCGTCGCGCGGACGGCCGCCCTGGCGC
Organism: Actinomycetota bacterium; assembly: GCA_037445995.1. Lineage (GTDB taxonomy): Bacteria > Actinomycetota > Coriobacteriia > Anaerosomatales > D1FN1-002 > JBBIJK01. The sequence continues at coordinate 35,832 of JBBIJK010000010.1, forward strand.
CGGGCTCCACCACTCCGACGACCGGGACGTCGAAGGCCCTCTGAGCGATCGCCAATCCTGCCGCCGTGCCCGTGTTGCAGGCGATCACCACCAGCTTGACCCCGCGTCGCGACAGCCACTCGCCGATCTCGAGAACATGGCTGCGGACATCCCGGAGCGGCTGCGGACCGTAGGGGCAACGCGCGGTGTCGCCCAGGTAGACGATATGCTCGGATGGCAGGGCCGCCGCAAGCTCCCGCACGACGGTGAGCCCGCCAAGGCCCGAATCGAAGACACCTATCGGCAGCTCATCCATGCCGCCGAGTATAAGCCACGCGGCGAGCGAGGCGTCGCGCCGGCGCGCGCTGCTAGACTGGCCCCCATGGAGACGCCACTGGTCATCTGCTACGGCAACGTCTCGAGGGGCGACGACGGCGCGGCCCACCGTGTCGCCGAGGTCCTGTTGCACACCGCGGGAGTGCGGGTGGTCCCGGTCCCGCTGCTGGACGTGGCGCTCGCCGAGGAGGTGTCGTCCTCCAAGGTCGCCATCTTCGTCGACGCCGAGCGGCGCGCCCACCCTCCCGTGCGCGTGACCCGGGTGGTCGAAGCCCCCCTGGACGCCGCGTCGGTCCACTCGCTGACGCCCGCGGGGCTGCTCTCCCTGGCAAGAGCGCTGTACGGAAGCGCACCCGTGGCGCACCTGGTGACCATCGCCGCTCCGGAGATGGGCCACGGCGAAGGTCTGTCGGTCACGGCGGAGGCCGCCTCCAGGGAAGCGGCCTCCGTGATCATCGCCATGTGCGAGCAGGCCTAGCCGAGGTCTCTCCACTGGCGGCGCTTGTCCGCGGCGCCCATCTCGCCCCACATGTCCAGCACGCGCTGGTCGGCGCAGACCGCGTCCACCAGCCTCATGTAGTCGTCGCGTGAAGGGTCGTGTATCGGCACGCTGGCGGAGTTCGAGGCGCTCGCAAAGATCATCGTCCCGACCGCTCCACCGAACGAATCGTTGAGCGCCTGCTTGACATGCGAGGCGATGAGCTCCTTGTAGTCCAAGTCCATCACCTCGCCCCCAGCCCTCGAGATCCGGCGAGGACCTCGAACGCGAAGGGCATCCTGCCCACTTCGTGCGTAGCGCAGGACAGACACGGGTCGTAAGCACGGATGCCGAGCTCCATCCTGAGCTGCGTGGCCCTGTCCGGCTCCCCGCCCGGGACGGCCTGACCGCCGACGGCGTCCATGACCGCACGATCGATGGCGACGGTGTTCTGAGTGGTCGCCACTATCAGCCTCGCCGAGGTCACGCGCCCGACCGGGTCCGCCTCGTAGTGGTGGATCAGGGTGCCGCGCGGGGCCTCGACGGCGCCGACACCGACTCCTCCACCTCGCTCGACCTTCACGCGGACGTCGTCGGACGAGGTCTCGTCGTCGCGCAGGATAGCGATCATCCTCTCTATCACGCCCACCAACTCGATCATCCTGGCCCAGTGGTACGCGAGCGACGAGTGCTGAGGACGGCCCAGTTCCGCCCGGAACTCCTCGAGCAGCTCGGACGAGCGCGGGCCGGGCATGACATCGGCGAGGTTGATCCTCGGGAGAGGCCCGACCCGGTAGGCGCCGGCCTCGGGCCCCAACGCCTTGAGATAGGGGGCCTTGGCGTAGCTGTTGGGCAAGGTCCGCTCGTCGACATGCTCGGCGTACCGGTCGATCGGGTACTCCGCGATCGTCGCGCCGTCCGCGCCCGCGGCCGTGACGAGCCCGTCGTACATGTCCAGCGCGCGCCCCGGCCCCAGAATGGCCGCGTAGGGCATCGGCTGCGCAGCGAACCCCTCGTTTTCAGAGAGGAGCCTCAGCGTGGCCTCCTTCGCCAGCCTCTCAGCCGAAAGGGCGTCCTCCAACGCGACGCGGGCGTGGTCGAGCATTTCCATGCGCTCGGCGCTCGACACGCCTCGGCTCATGCCGCCCGGGATGGCCGTCACGGGATGACCCTGGCCGCCGACGACCTCCACCACGTGCTGTCCGCGCCGGCGAAGTCCGATCGCCCTGCGGGCCGCCTCGGGGTCCGCCGCCAGCACGCCCAACAGGTCCCTGCTCTGGCCCTCCCCCGTGAGGAAGTCCGGTCCAGCCAGGAAGAAGAAGTGCAACGCGTGGTCGTGGACGAATCCGGCCAGATGCAGGAGCTCCCTGAGAAGCCTCGCCGGGCGCGGCAACTCGACACCGAACATGGCGTCGACGGCCTTCACCGCCGCGACGTGGTGCGACACCGGGCAGATGCCGCACACGCGGCTCGTGACCAGCGGCATCTCCCAGACCATTCGGCCCTCGACCATCTTCTCGAATCCCCGGAACTCCACCACCTCGAAGTGGGCGTCCTGGACGCGACCGTCGTCCCCGAGGAAGAGCGAGACGCGACCGTGGCCCTCGACCCGCTTGATGTTGGGCAGCCTCACGACCTCAGTCATCCTCGCCACCTCCTGCCACGTGCCTGTACGCTTCGGGGAAGATGGACACCGCCATCGAGTAGCGGTAGCCGGTGCCGATCAGGTCGTCGAGGAACATGATCGCTCCCGCCGGCAGCACCGCGCCGAGCATGTCTATCGACTTGCCGCCCTGCTCGAAGTCGGGACGGGAGGGGCCGTTGCAGCCCCTGCAGGGGACGTTCGCCTTCGTGCAGCGCGAACCGCAGCCTTCGCGGCTCATCGGACCCATGCACATCACTCCCTGCTCGAGGAAGCACAGCTCAGGATCGATGCGATCAAGCTCCATCAGCGAGTAGACCGCGTCGGAGACGAAGTCGCGCGAGGGGACCAGCATCTTCTCGTGGCGGCGGCCGCACTCGTGACACAGGTTCCGCCTCGGCGGGGCGCTCAGATCGCCTGCGATGACGCCGGTCAGGGCGGACACGATGTTGGCGGTAGGAGGCGAGCACCCCGGCACCTCGACGTCCACCTCGATGACGTCCGAGAGAGGCCTGACCCGCCCGGTCAGGCGAGGCAACCCCGCGCCCGCCTTCCCGGGCGCGCCGTCGCCGTACACCTCGTCGAGCATGCGGTCGCGATCGAGGAGGTTGCGAAGGCCGCCGATGCCGCCCAGGGTGGCGCAGGAGCCCACGGCGACGACCACGGCGGAGCGCTCGCGGATACGCTTGGCGACCTCCTCGTCGTGCGAGTTCGTGATCGCGCCCTCCACCAGCGCCACGTCGCACTCGGGGACGTCTGTGAGCGCCTCGGCGGTCAGGGGCGACTCGACCAGCTCGACCTTACCGAGTAGGTCGAGCAGCCCCTCGTGGGCGTCGAGGAGCGAGAGGTGGCAGCCTGTGCAGCCGCCCAGCACGTAGGTCGCGAGTCTCGGTTTGCTCACTGGGGGCCTCCCTTCCCGTTTGTGATGGTGCGCAGCGCCGCGTACAGCTCGTTGACCGCCTCGGCGAAGTGCTCGCCCTCGTGGGGTGAGATGTCGACGATCCTGAGCCTGGCGTCGTCGATGCCGCGCGAGCGGAGCACCGTGCGCAACAGGTTGAGCCTTCGATCCATATCGAGGTTCCCGATCAGGTTGTGGCAGTGGCCGTCCTTGCAGCGGAACACCATCACCCCGTCGAAGCCCGACCTGAACGCCTCGAGGACGTACAGGGTGTCGAGTCGTCCCCCGCACGGGATGCGCAGCGGCAGGAACGAGGCTGGGTAGGACATCCCGTCGCGACCGGCGCGGTCGCCCGCGGGGTAGCCGCAGCCGCCGCAGAGGAACCCGAGGACGCGCTCCCCGGACACGTCGGATGAAGCGTAGGACTCGATGGCGGCCGTCAGGTACTCGTGCGGCGACACCACGATGTCGCGGGCTCCCACCGGGCATCCGACGACGCACTTCCCGCAGCCGCGGCAGCGCCTCGGGTCCACGTGCGACAGTCCGTCCTCGCCAAGCGAACACGCCATGAAGATGCATGTCTTCACGCACGACGCACAGCCGCCGCACAACGTCTCGTCCACGTGGGACGTCTCGACATAGTGCCTGGTAAATGGCTGCGTGAGTCGCATGACGAGCGCCAGCGCGGCGGAGTCCGCGGCGGCGACCTTCTCGCGAGTGGACGCGTCCTCGGAGCGGACGGGGACCACCATGATCCCGGGGTCGACGGTCTCGGAAGGGTGCGCTTCGGGGTCCAGCGACCGGGCGCGGCCCTCCTCGTCGGTGTCCACACGGAAGTGCGGGCGCAACTCCTCCACCCACTCCAGGACGTGAGGCTCGGCCAGCAGGATCCCGCCGACCGCCAACCGGACGTCGCCGTCGGGCGTCTCAAGCACAATCTCGTAGTCCCCGACCCACCCGAGGCCGTCCTTGAGGCTGGCGCCGTCGACGAACGTGCACTTCGGGTCCGACAGCAGGTACCCGCCGGTGGCGGACATCTCGTGCCGGCGTGCGTGCCCGGTGCCGCTCTCCCTGTCGGCGATGATCACCTCGAACCCCAGCTCGAGGAGGCGCGTTGCGGCGACGAACCCCTCGCTGGTCGCTCCTAGGATCAGCACCCTGTGCGACGGCACGGACTCACGGCTCTCCGCCGGCGGGGAGGTCTTCGCCTGGATGGCGGCGACGCGCACGACGGCCTCGGCCTTGGCTTGAGCGTCGGGGTCGCCTGAATGGGTCATGGCCAGCTGGTCGAGCAGGTTGGCGTGCACGATCCGGCTGGGGCTGATCCCGGCGGACACCAGGCGGTCCCTCATGTGGCGGGCGGAGAGCGAACGCCTGAAGCGCTCCGGGGAGTCACCGGCAAGGACGATCGAATCCAGCCCCACCTGCGAGACGTCCGCGAGGATGGCGTCCACGACCTCCGGCGCGAACAGGTCGTCCACCACCCTGACGGCGCTGGCCTCCGGGGCGATGGCGCCGGACAGCGCGGACAGGTCCACCACCTCGTCCACGCGGTGTCGACAGCGGGACAGGTATACGCCGAGCGGCATGCTCCCTCACCCCTTCCAGACTCACGGGCCGTCACTCATCGGGCTCGATTCGCGCGATGGCGACGAGCCCGGGAGGCGCGTAGCCGGCGCGCATCTCCACGAGTATCGACATCAAGCGTAGCAACTGTAGTGCCTTCTGGCGGAATCCATGACGCCACGGAGTACCGCACAGGCGACAGACAGCCGAAAGGTCGTGCCAATCAGGGACCGGTGACCAAAGACGCCACCTCGGCCGCTATCCTGTCCACCGGCAGGACGGCGCCCGCCGCGCCGATCTCGGCGGCCACCCGCGGCATGCCGAACACGGTGGAGGTCTCCTCGTCCTGCGCGATGGTGGGAGCGCCGGCGTCCCTCATCTCCTTCAGGCCGTACGCGCCGTCGGCCCCCATCCCGGTCAGGATCACTCCGACCGAGTGCCTGCCGTGCGAACGGGCGACCGAGCGGAAGAGAGTGTCAGCCGAGGGGATGTAGAGCTGCCCGGGCTCCGGGTCGCTGTAGTGCATCGTGGAGCCGCGGACCTCGAGGTTGCGGCCCGTGGGCGCGAAGTAGACGTGGCCGGGCTTCATGACCTGCCCGTCCTCGGCGGCCACCACCGGCAGCCTGCTCCCGGTCCGCAGCCAGGCCACAAGCCCGGGGATGAACCCATCGGCGATGTGCTGAGCCACCACGATGGGCAACGGGAACTCCGCGGGCAGGCCGCCGAGTACCGACATCAGCGCGGAAGGGCCCCCCGTCGACGAGCCGACGGCCACGATCGCCCGGCCCCCTACGTGAGGCAGCGGGCGCGCCGTCGCCGCGGCTCCCACCGCATCTTCCCGACCGTGCCGCCCCCGGATGTGGGTGATGACCTTCACCCGCGACAGGATCCTCACCTTCCGGATGATGTCAGAGCCGATGCGCTCGAGCTCGGCCCAATCGCGGGGCTCGGGCTTCTTGACCACCTCGAGCGCGCCGGCACCGAGCGCGTCGAAGGCGCGGCCCACACCGGCGCCGTGCACCGATGAGGAGACAACGAGGATGGGAGTGGGATTGAACGCCATGATGCGCTCGACCGCGCGGATCCCGTCCATCCGCGGCATGTGTATGTCCATCGTCACGAGATCGGGTTTGAGCCGTCCGACGGCGTCCACGGCCTCCTCGCCGTCCACCGCGGTGCCCACGACCTCGATCTCGGGGTCACTCGACAGGATCTGTGTCAGCATCTCCCTGGCGACGATGGAATCGTCGACGATCAGAACGCGCACCCGCTCGGGCATCGGCGTCCTACCTCATGAGCCGCTCGACCGTGTCGAGCAGCGTGTCCTGGTTGAAGACCGACTTGGTGATGTAGGCGTCGGCTCCGGCCTCGACGCCCTCCGCTTTCTCCTCGTCACGCTCCAGTGACGTGACGATGATGACCGGGATGTCCTTGAGGGCTGGGTCCCCCTTGATCTTCCGTGTCAGTTCGAAGCCGTCCATGTTCGGCATCTGGACGTCCGTGACCACGGCGTCGACCATCAGGCCGCTCCGCAGCTTGTCGAGTCCCATCGCGCCGTCCATGGCGACGTCGACGTCGTACCCGGCCGCCTCGAAGATCGACCGCTCCAACTCCCGGGTGGTGAAGGAGTCCTCGCAGATCAGGACCTTCCTCGGTCCCTCTCGCTCGACGGCCACCTTCTCCCGGGCCCGCAGAGCGCCGGAGAGCATCCTGGCGTTCTGCGTGAGGTCGGGGACGTTGAGGATGGGCACGACCTCACCCGCGCCCAGGATGGTGACGCCGGCTACGTTGTCTACCTTCTTGAGGTGGGACCCGAGGTTCTTGATGACGATCTGCTGCTCACCGGCGAAGGCGTCGACGATGAAGCCGATGCGGTGCCCCGAGAACCCGATCACCGCGATCGCCATCTTGGACCCCGTCTCCTCGTCACTGGGCACCCGCAGGATGTCCGCGAGGCGGACGAGGGGTATCGTCCTGCGCTGGCGACGGATGACCTCGCGACCCTCGACTTTCAGGACCTCGCCGCGGTCGATGCGCAACGTCTCTTCGATGCTCGCGGTGGGCATCGCGAAGACCTGTCCGCCTACGCGGAGCATCAACGCCCGGATGATCGCCAGGGTCAGCGGTATCGTCAGGCGGAACGTCGTCCCCTTACCCATCTGGGTCTGCACGTCGAGGGAGCCCTTGAGCTTGTCGACGATGAACTCGCGCACCACGTCCATGCCGACGCCGCGGCCGGAGATCTCAGTGATGATCGCGCTGGTCGAGAACCCGGCCTCGAAGATCAGGTAGACGGCCTCCCGGTCAGAGAGCGACTTGGCCTCGGACTCGGTCAGGTACCCCTTGCGAACCGCCGCGGCCCGGACCTTGTCCGGGTCAATCCCGGCCCCGTCGTCCGAGATCTCGATCACGATGTGGTCGCCCTCCTGGCGGGCGGCCAGCCGGATGGTACCCTGTGTCGGCTTACCGGCCGATCTTCGCTCCTCGACCGTCTCGAGGCCGTGGTCGACGGCGTTGCGCATGATGTGCACCAGCGGGTCGTTTATCTCCTCGAGGACCTTCTTGTCCAGCTCGGTGTCCACGCCCTCCAGCACCAGCGCGACGTCCTTTTTGTACTGCTTGCCCAAGTCCCGTACGGCGCGGGGGAAGGCGTTGAAGACGGTCGCCACCGGCAGCATGCGAAGGCTCATCCCGTGCTCCTGGAGCTCCGAGACGACCGCCGTGGTGCGAGAGACGTCCTCGACGTAGCTCTTGGAGAACGAGGCCAGGGAGCGCTTGAGGGCGGCCACCCCGTCGTCGACCGCGGCTATCTCGGGCGCCATCCCCGCGAGGATCGACTGGTCCTCCATCTGGATGGCGGCCAGACCGGACTTGAGCCGGACCCAGTGCTGCCAGACGTCGGTCGCTTCGTTGACGTAGGCGCGCATCTGGTGCGACCTCTGCTCCGCCTTGATCTGCGAGATCACGACCTCGGAGACCAGGTTGAGCAGGGTGTCCACCTGCTGCGTGCGGATCCGGATCGTGGCCTGCTGCTTGCTCTTGATCTCGCCCTCGCGCTCGACCCGCTGTGGCTCCGACAGCGTGTCCCCGGCCGGGGTCAGCTCATCGTGCGCGGCATCGTCCTCGCTCAGCGCACCATCCGGGGAGACCTCCTCGGGCGAGGCGGCCGAGGCGACGTCCCCGCCGGTCTCGCCGGTGGCCGCCAGAGCCGTGAGCTGCGCCTGAAGCCCCGAGACGTCGTACGCTTCGGCCTCCGGCTTGCCCGCGTGGTCCGCGAGAAAGACGATGGCGTCCAGAGCCCGGAAGAACAGGTCGGAGAACTCCGGCTCGTACGCATACTCCTTGTCGCGGACCTTGACCATGATGTCCTCAAGGCGGTGTGCGACATCAGATATCTCGATCAGACCGACCATGCGGGAGCTGCCCTTGAGGGTGTGGGCGTCACGCAGCATCTGGTCGATCAACTCACGATTGCCCGGGTCCGACTCCAGGGTGATGACGCCCTCGTTGAGGCGCTGGAGCAGATCCTGCGCCTCCTCCTGGAACTTGGCCACGAAAGCTGAGCGGTCGAACTCGACCATCGACAAGGTCCTCTCCGGGGGGTCAGGCCTACTCGACCAACTTGAACGCCGCGCCGACCTGGCTGGACTCCGCGGCGATCGCAGAGAGCTGCTCGGCGGACGCCGCGACCTGCTTGCTGCCCGCCGCGGTCTGCTGTGCGACGGACGCCACCTCGCGCATCGCCTTGACCACCTGGTCCGTGGCGCTGCGCTGCTGCTGGGTGGCCGCCGAGATCTCCTTGGCTGCCACCGTGGTCTGCTCGATCATCTCCAGTATCTGGTCCAGGCTCTGACCGGTCGTCTGCGCGAGATCGACGCCGGACTGCACCTGCTTCAGCTCCTGCTCGGTGGAGATGACCAGGTCGTTGGCCGAGCTTTGGATCTCGGTCATGATCGTCGATATCTCACCGGTGGACTCCACCACGGACTCGGCCAGCTTGCGGATCTCGATGGCCACCACCGAGAAGCCCTTGCCGGCCTCCCCGGCCCTGGCGGCTTCGATGGCCGCGTTCAGAGCCAGGATCTTGGTCTGGTCGGCGATACTGTTGATGATCGCGAGCACCTGGCCGATCTGCTGGGAGCGCTCGCCGAGCGCCAGTATCTTGTTGGCGGACGACTGCGAGCGCGACTTTATCTGCTCCATCGCGCTCAGCGTGTTCATCACGGACTGCTGTCCCGACTCGGCCGATCCGAGCGAAGCCTCGGCCATACTGACCACGTGGTCGGCGTTGTCGGCGATCTGACGGTAGGTCGCCGCGAGCTCCTCCATGGTGGCGGTGGTCTCACTGATCGAAGCCGCCTGCTCCGCGGAGCCGGACGCCTGCTGCTCGGTCGCGGACAGGATCTCGGACGAGGACTGCGCCAAGCGACGTGAGGACTCCTGGGTCTGCCGGATGAGGTAGACGATGAGGTCGAGCATCTGGTTATAGGATCGCGCCAGCACGCCGAACTCGTCGTCCACCCTGACGTCCACCTTGCGTCCTACCTCGCCCTGGCAGGCCGCCTTCACGCTCTCGACCACGTGGGCCAGTGGCGCCATGAAGCGGTTGCCGACCAGCACGAAAGCGGCGGCGAACGCGACCCCGAGCAGCGCCATCGCAGCGGCTATCGTGAGGAGATGGCCCGCGAAGCCGTCGTCCACGCGCAGCTCGTGACGGAAGACCAGCCAGACGACGGTCCACTGGATGAGGTTGAACCCGACCACCAACGCGATGTTGACCAGGGAGTACTTCCACAGGAACCTGGTCCGGAACCTCTCAAAGAACGCCTTGAGCATGTTCGCCACCCTTCGGGGTCGCCCTTCAGCCTGCGCCGACCGTACTGAGAACACGTTCGAGGTTGACGAGCCCTATCAGCCGACCTTCCACGTACACCGAACCCGACACGAAATCCGCCTGCGCCTTGCCGATCATCGACACCGGCGGCTCGACGGCCTCCTTGGCGACCTCGACGATATCGCCGATCTCGTCGACGACCATCGCCGTCACGCACTCGTCGTTCTGCACGACGATCGCCTGCGGCTGGGCGACCTCGCTTACCGCATATCCCATGAGTTTGGAGAGCACGGTCACCGAGACTATCTCGCCGCGGATGTTGATGACGCCCTGGATGTAGTCGGGCACGCAGGGGATCGACGTGACGGAGTACTCGAGGTAGATCTCTCTCACATCCGCGATCGGCACCCCGTAGGTCTCCTCTCCGAGACTGAAGAGCAGCACACCCACCCGGTCGTCCGACACCTCGTCGGCCGCCTCGGCCGCCAGCGACTCGGCGCGCTGGCGGAGGATGCCCAGCGAGACATCGTCGAGGGGAAGCCCGAGCAGTTCCTCGCTCACAGGCCCCCCTCCGTTCCGGGGCTGGCCGCAGCCACGAACTCGGCGGGCAGCAGCCTCGCAAGATCCAGCAGGAACACCAATCCGCCCTCCGTCCGGCACACCCCGAGCATGCGGTCGGCCAGCGAATGGAGCTTCGACGGCGCCTGCAGGGACCCCGGCGGCAGCGCCGAGACGTCCTCGACCTCGTCCACGACGATCGCGACCAGAGAACCGGAATGGCGGCAGATGATCATGGGCGTCTCAAGCGTGAAGTCGCGGCGAGGGAGCCCGACCAGCGACCTGAGGTCCAACAGCGGGACGACCGACCCGCGGAGGGTGACCATGCCAAGGACCACGCCACTGGGGTCGGGCACGCCGGTGTAGGCCACGATCTGCTGGATCTCCTGCACGCGGTCGATCGGGAACGCGTACCTCTGACCTTCGAGGTAGAACACGACCATGCGTCCCGAGCCGATGAGCGGGACCGCGTCCGCCGACGCCTCGCTCACCGCTGAGGCCGCCTCGAGGTCCAGCGGGACTTCCGCGGGCGGGTCGCTCGGCCGGACGGCGGCCCTGGGCTTGCGCTTGGCAGGCGCCTTCGCCGGCGTCTCCTCTGGTGTGCGGCGCGCGCCCATCCGGCCTCTGCTCCTACTCCGCGAACCGCAGGACGCGGTTCAGTTCCTCGGCCGATACGACGCCTTCAGCGACCTTGACCGCGCCCGAAGCCATCAGCGGGCGCATCCCCGCCGCCTTGGCGGCGGCGGCGATCTCGTCGGCCGAGCCGTTCCTCGCGATCCGCGAGCGGACGGCCTCCGTGAAGGGCAGCACCTCGAACACCCCGGTGGCGCCGCGGAACCCGCCGCGGCCGCAACTGGCGCACCCGACGCCCGCGTACCCCTTGATACCCTTTGGCGCTCCGGGGATCCTCCCGGCGATCGAGTCGACCTTCTCGACCGCGCACTCCGGGCAGTTGGCGCGCACGAGCCGCTGCCCGACCGCGAGCGTGAGCGCGGCCGCCAGGCTGTGAGGCTCTGCTCCCAGGTCGAGCATCCTGCGCACGCCCGAGACGATGTCGCCGGCGGGGAAGGTGGCGATGACGAGCTTGCCCAGGCCGGCGGCCTCGATGGCCAGATGGACCTCTTCGACCGACTGGATCTCGTCAATGGCCATGACGTCGGTATCCTGGCGCATCCCGGCCGCGAAGTATGACGACGCCCCAACCGGTGAGCCGGGGTTCACCATGACCTGGGCCACCGCGGGGATCTCGTACTCGACGGAACGCTCCAGCGAGTAGACGGTCTTCCCTGCCTGGGCGGCATGGTCGAGGAGGGCGTAGTACGTGGTGCTCCTGCCGCCCGCGACGGGCGCGCAGACCAGCAGCATGCCGCGACCGCGCTCGACCATGGCCTGCAGCGCGCGCGCCTCAGCGTCGGACAGCCCGAGGTCACCGAGAGCTCGAGGCCTGGGCTTGACCGCCGCCAACTGCACGACTACCCGCTGCCCCGCGACGGTAGGCACCGCGGATACGGTCAGGACGAGCTCCTTGTCGGCGATGCGCGACCTGAGCCTTCCCAGCGCCGGGAGCGAGGACGGGACGGACGAGAGCCTGGCGTAGGCCTTGAAGCCTTCGACCAGCGCCGACTGCATCGAGAGCGGAGCGCTGCCTATCTTCTCGAGCTTCCCCTTGGTGCGGAAGACCAGGAAAAAGTCGTCCTTGTACGGGAGGAGGTGGATGCGGTTGGAGCCGCGCCTGACCGCCTTCTCGAGTATCTCCGAGACCAGCACCGCGACCTTGCCCGAGTCCGCGACAGCGAGCACGTCGAGGTCTATTGAAGGGGTGTCGTCGGCGACCTCGGCCTCCACCATCTCGGTCACTGTCGGCTCGGGCACGGTCTCAGTCGCCGCGACCTCGTCGGGCGCCGGGGCCTCGATGGGTTGCGCGGCCTCCTCGACCGGGGCCTCGAACAGGTCGTCGGCGTCGAAGACGAGCTCCTCCGCGGGCACGGCCGCGGACGGAGGCTCCGCGGCCGGCGGCGGCGCGGGGGGCTCGACCGATTGAGGAGACGGGGCTTGCGGCTGCGCGTCGGCCGCGCCGTAGTAGTGGGAGACCGCGGCGCTGACATCCTCCCTGCCCGCGAGGACCGGCTCGAGCTCCAGCCCGATCTGCTCGGCGACACCGTCCAGCAAGAAGACGTCGAGCGGGTCGCCCACGGCTACGGTCAGCATGCCCTCGATCTCGAAGAGCGGCAGGACGCCGAAGCGACCGGCCAGCTCTCCCGGGACGAGCGCCAGGGCGTCCTCCTCTGGCGCGTAGCTGGTCAGGTCGACCTGCGGGATGCCCATCTCCTGCTCGAGGACCGAAGCTATGTCCAGCGCTGAGGCAAGACCCCTGTCGGCGATCACGGAACCCACGGACACGCCCTGCTGCGCGGCGGCGGCGCGTACCGAAGCCACCTGGTCGGCCGTCAACAGGCCCGCGCCGATCAGGGTGTCCAGGACGCGGTCGGTGATCGACGAGTTCTCGGTCATCCCCGCCTCTTCCTAGCCCTGCACCTTTGCGAGCTCCTCGGCCACCGCGGCCAGAAGCCGCTCCGGCTCGATCGGCTTGGTCAGATACTGGTTGGCGCCGGTCCTGATCCCCGTGGCCATCGCCTGTTCCTCGGTCTTGGCCGTCAGCATGATTATCGGTATGGCCTTGTACTTCTGGTCGAACTTCAGCAGCCGGCAGACCCTGTAGCCGTCGAGCTTGGGCAGCATGACGTCGAGCAGGATTAGGTCCGGCACCTCGGAGCGGGCCTTCTCGAGCGCCTCGGCCCCGTCGACCGCGGAGATGACCTCGTACCCGCCTTGGACCAGGATGGCTTTGATCATCTCGAGAATGGTCGGGCTGTCATCCACCGCGAGGATGCGCGCGCTCGCCATGACTACTCCTCCCGTTGGCGCCCGCAGGCGCCTATCCGCAGGTCACCGGCGTGCACGGCGATGTGCCGCCCCGCCATCACGTCGCCTTTCGACACTCTATCAGACTGCGCTCACACGACTGCACGAGCAGGCTCGTGTCAAAACCACCAAGGAAGCTCGCCCATGACGCCCCGGCGCCGTCGCGAAGCGCGGCGAGCGCAAGCTCGTACTCGCGACAGGCATCGTCCAACCTGCCCTGCGACTTGTAGATGTTGCCCAGGTTCAGGTAGGCCAGCGCGAAGCCCTGATCGATGTAGATGGTCTTCCTGAACTCGCTGATGGCCCGGACCGTGTCACCCTGACGCTGGTAGATGATACCAAGGATGTAGCGGGCGTTCGGCTCCAACGGGTCCGTGGCGAGCGCCTGGTGGGCTGCGCCCAGCGCCTCGTCAAACGAACCGACGTCAGCATACGCATGCGAGGCCAACACATGGGCCTCCGCGCAGTTGGGCTCGATGGCGAGGACGCCCCGGGCCACATCCAGCACGCGCCGCGGCTCCCCCGCCCCTGCCAGCCGTCTGGCCTCGGCCAGCATGCCCGCGAGGTCGGGGCCCGCGGAACCGCCCCGCGACCCGCCCCCACCCCCGTCGACGCTCGCGGGGACCCGCGAGCGCTCCGGCCTCGGCGATGACGACCCGGGCCGCTGGGAAGACCCGGCGGGGGAAGGGAGGCTCCGGGCGCGGGCCGCGATCGCCCAAGAACGGGACTTCCGCGGCTTGCGATAGAGGAAGACCCCGCCGATCTCCAGGGGCTCGAACAGGTCGGTAATCCCGGTCAGGGTCTCAGAGTGACCGATGAAGAGGTACCCGCCCTCATTGAGCGAGTTGTGGAAGTTCGTGACGACGCGCTTGGTGGACTCGATCTGGAAGTAGATGGTGACGTTACGGCAGAAGATGATGTCCCAGTTGCCCATGAGGGCCAGCGGATAGGGTTCCTTGATCAGGTTGTGGTAGCCGAAGTCGCACAGGCGTCGGACGTGAGGAGCCACCCTCTGACCCTCGCGGGTCTCCTCGAAATGCCTGGACAGCACGTCGTCAGGGAGGTTCAGCAGGGTGCGACCGGAGTAGATGGCGCCGCGCGCCAGCCGAAGGGCCTTGGTCGAGACGTCGGTGCCAAGGACGGTGGGTGTCCAGCCGAGCCCCTGGATCCCCGAGTCGATAAGAGTCATCGCGGCGGTGTAGACCTCCTCGCCGGTCGAGCACCCGGCCGACCACACCCTGAACTCACGCTTGCCCGGCCCACGGCCCTCCAGTATCTCGGGGATGACGGTGGTCCGCATGGCGTCGAACTGGGCCGGGAACCGGTAGAAGGAGGTCTCGTTGATCGTCACCAGGTTGAGGAGCTCCTTGAACTCCTCCTCGTCCTCGAGCAGCAGGCTGAAGTACTCCTCAAGCGACTCGTAACGATGCCTGGTCGCCCTGGTCACCAACGAGATACGGAGCGAGTCGACCTTGCCTTCCTCGAGGTAGATACCGGAGTGCTCGTGTATGTAGTCGCGGAAGCGCTCGAACTCCCGGAGGGTGAGGTCCTTTGATATGGGGTGCTCCTGCATCATCGAGCGCTATCCCGCAGCGCCGTCCTCATCCGGGACCCCGAGCCTCTCGATGAGTCCGGCGGAGTACATCCCGAACAGGATCCTGGCGGTCTCGAAGTCGTTGTAGCCGGTGAGCTCGATGAGCTCACCGACCGACCGGCCGCCATGCAGGTAGCACAGGAGCATCCACTCCTTGGGCTTGAGGTGTATCTCCATGGACTTGTCGCCGGGGGCCGCCGCCATGAGGAACTGCGTGTCCATCGACGGGATCTTCTCGCGGATCCTCGCCCACGTCTCCAGCCTGCGAGACGCCTCCATGATGACGTTCTCGACTGAGACCGATATCCCGATGTCCTCGTCGTCGCACACCTCGTCCGGCTCGAAGCGAAGCTGGCCGTCCTCCCAGCGGAACAGGTCGAACAGCGTGTCGTTTATCTGGTCCTGGATGAAGTTCTCCAGCACCTTGCTGTCCAGGTAGCCCTCATCGACAAGGATCTGCCCCAGGCGCCGCCCGGCCTTCTCCTTCTTCTGGATCTTCTGCAGGCCCAACGCCTGACGCAGCTGCTTCTCGGAGATTACCGCCGCCTTGACTAGCCTGCGACCGAGGGACTCCCTGTTCCAGTTCGAGGACGCGAAGAAGACGCGGCCCTTCTTGAAGCAGACGCTGCCCTCGGACTCGCCGCTCTCCATGTGGAGCGTGCCCGTCTTGCGGCCGCTCTCCAGCAGCCTGAACATGTCGGACAAGGAGAAATCCTTGAGGTTGCCCTCCAAGGCCACGAACGGCCTCCTGCCTGTTCCGGTGCTTTCCCGGTCAAGTCCTCGCGCATGGCGCGCACAAGCTTCGCGGCCGTCACGGCCGCGCGACAATCCTAGCACGCAGCGCAGGGACCACAAAGACGCCCGAGACGACCCTCCTGCGCGGCGAAAACCCCGCTGGCGCCTAACGCTCCGCCTGGCGGGCGGAGACCACCGCCAGGCCCGAGAGCCTGGCGGGCAGACCGGAGGCGGGGTGGGCGAGCGCGCCCCAGCCGATCGACGCGGGGAGGCACGTCGCCAGGGCGAACCCCCACAGCAGCGCCTTCGCGGCGTCAGGCCTGCCCCCCTCCAGGCCGAGGTCGAGCAGGTACATGCCGGGCGTGCGGCCAAGGAGCGTAGCCGTCAGCGCCATGAAGAGCGCGCACCCCGAGAACAGGGCGATGCCGACGGAGGTGACGAACCATGGAAGCTCGATGCTCGCCCGGACGATCGGGAACGGGAAGGCCAGCGCGACCGTGACCGCCCCGGCCGCCCAGTCGATCCAGGCCGCCGCCGTGGCGCGACGCGGCTCGGCGGGCCCGGTCACGGCATACGAACCGAACGCCCCAGCGCTCACGACCCCGCCACCGACGACGCCCTCGCGGCCTGCATGGCGCTGACGAACAGCGCCATCTCCTCGGCGGTGGTCATGCCACCGTCGTCACTCAGAAGCAGGCCACCCGCCTGCGTGAGGATCCCGGCTCGGGTGCCGGCGGCCACGGCCGACAGGTGCCCGTCCGCGAGGTCGCGCGTCAGGAGGCCGCCTAAGACCGCCAATCCGTTGGACCTGCAGGCCCAGAACACCTTCTCGAAGGCCTCGAACCCTAGCCCCCCGCCGGCGTGCAGCGCGGTGAAGCCGGCCCGTCTCGCGGCGGGCAAGAAGGCCCTGACGTCGCCGTCGGAGTGCCACACACAGGGAAGGTCGCTGGCCCTCGCGGTCCCGACGAGCGACGCCAGCCTGCAAAAGACCTCGTCGAAGGCGAAATCCGGGGAGACCATCGGTCCTGCGGCTGATGCGAGGTCCTCAGCGACGACCAGCACGGAGGCCCCGGCCCGGACTCCCTCCTCCACGGAGGCCCGAGCCGCCTCCAGGTGCCGCTCCATCACCGCCGCCACGCCGTCCGGGTCGCTCACGGTCGCCGCCAGGCCCTCGCTCCATCCGATCTCGTCGAGCGTGGAGCCCAGTGGCCCGTCGACGACCCACATCACCGCCGCTCCCGCCGCGAGCACCGCCTCCGCTGCAGCAATCGGGTCGGAGGCGGCCGCCGGGACGAAGGCGAAGTCGAGCCGGAATCGGCGGCACGCGTCGGCGACGGCCGGCGCGAAGGACGTGGCGCGGGACGCCATCGACAGCGCATCGCAGGTCACGAAGGTCAGGCCGCACGCGAGCGGCGCCTTGGCCATCCCCGCCATCGCGAGCGCCGTCCGCGCCTCGGCCCGCTGTCGGCTGCTGCTGTCCATGGTCGCATTCTACGCCCCCGCGTCGCTTCGCGCGCCCCGGTCGACCGTCGTTCGCGCGCTCATTCCAAGTTGTCAACGAGATCGGGTAGACTCGACACCTGCGGCC
>JBBIJK010000011.1:0-49381 GCA_037445995.1 Actinomycetota bacterium
CCCTGGCCGCGTTCGCGGCGGCGAGCGCCTGCGACACGACCGCGTCACCGGGGTCGGCGATGGCGGCGTCCAGCCCGGCCGCAGCCGCGGCCGACAGGAACGCGGCGTTGAGCTCGCGGCGCCTCGGCAACCCATGGCTGACGTTGCTTACGCCGAGGATCGTCGCAAGCCCCATCTTCTTGACGCCCGACGTGGCCTGGAGGGTCACCCCGGGCGCGTCCGGATCGGTCGCGGCGGTCATCACCAGGGTGTCCACGACGAGGTCTTCGTCCCCAAGACCCGCATCGCGCGCCCTCGCGCGCACCCTCTCCACTATTGCGAGACGTCCGTCCGCGTCATGCGGGATTCCATCGTCATCCAGCGCCAGCACGACGACCGCCGCGCCGTAGCGAGCGGCCAGCGGCAACACCGCGCTCATGGAGTCCTCGCCGCCGTTGACAGAGTTGATGAGCGCCCGGCCCGGGTAGACACGGAGCGCGGCCTCCAGCGCCACGGTATCGGTGGTGTCCAACACCAGCGGGAGGTCCGAGGTCCCCACGGCAGCCTCGACCGCCATGGGAAGGACGGTGGCCGCGTCGACGCCCGCAGCGCCCACGTTGACGTCCAGCGCGTCGGCGCCGGCGCTCTGCTGCTCGGACGCGTACTCCCTGACCACCGTCATGGAGCCTGCCCTCAGCGAATCCGCCAGGCCCTTCTTCCCCGTGGGGTTGATCCGCTCGCCGACCAGCACGAGCCGGCGACCGCCGCCCAGCCGCAGCGACCGCCGCGGCCCCGCGATGACGACGCCGGTGGGTTTCTGGCGTGCGAAGGGCACCTTCTCCTTCGCGAAGTCAGCGATCGCACCGGTGAAAGCCGGTGACGACCCGCAGCACGAGCCCACCAGGGACGCGCCGAACTCGACGGCCCCGGCGGCGCAGGCCCCCATCTCGTCCGGTGTGCCGGGGTAGACGGTGACGCCATCCACAAGGCGGGGGATGCCCGCGTTGGGCTGGATGATCAGCGGCAGCCCGGTGGAGCCCGCCATCCGCTCGAGCAGCGGCAACATCTGTTCGGGGCCAAGGCCGCAGTTCACTCCGATGGCCGCCGCCCCGCACGCCTCCAGTATCGGGGCGGCCTCCTCCGGCGCCGTGCCCGAGAGGTCCATGCGGCCGCTGGCCGAGAAGGTGACCGAGACGAACACCGGCAGGTCGGTCACGGAACGCGCGGCCAGCAGCGCGCAACGCGCCTCGGCGATGTCGGTCATCGTCTCTATCAGGATCGCGTCGGGCCGCTCTGCGGCGAGCGCCTCGGCCTGCTCGGCGAACACATCGAACAGCTCGTCGTAGAGCGCGTCCCCGAGCGGCCGGAGAACCCTGCCGCTGGGCCCCACGTCCGCGAGCACGTGGGGGGACCCGCCTGCCCGGGCAAGCGCGACGCCGGCGCGGTTGAACCCGATCACCTGGTCCTCGAGGCCCCACTCGGCCAGCTTGAGGCGGTTGGCCCCGAAGGTGTTTGACGTGGCGCAATCCGCGCCGGCGAGCGCGTAGTTCCGGTGGATGTCGGCCAGCACGTCCGGGGCGGTGACGTTGAGCTGCTCAGGACACTGCTCGGCCGGGATCGCGGCGCGCTGCAGCATCGTGCCCATCGCGCCGTCCACGACCAGCACCTCATGGCCGAGCCTCATCAGTATGTCGGGCATCCGCTCACCGTCCCTCGCCCGTCGCAGTCTAGCGAAGCCTCAGCTCCCGCGTGTGACAGCCTCAGAACTGCAGGGTCACAGCCCTGCGAGGGCATGCTACGACACACGCCTCGCAGTAGACGCACCGGTCCTTGTCGAATGCCAGCTCCGAGATCTCGTCGAGGAAGAGCGCCCGGGGCCTGCATACCGCTGTGCACGCTCCGCAGTCCACGCACCTGCCCTCGTCGAGCCTGATGTCCGAGGCCGCCTCGGCCACGGTCAGACCCTCCCTCGCGAGGAACGCCAGACCCGCCTCGAAGTCGTCCTTGCGGCCCGTGAGCTCGAGCAGCATCCTGCCCTCCTGTCCGGGCTGGATCTGGGCGCGAAGGATGTTGGGGACCAGGGAGTGGTCCTTGACGAGGTGGTAGATGACCGGACGCGCGGACTGGCCCGGCGGAAAGGTGAGGTCGATCCTTCTTCGCGGCATCCTAGATCTCACCGGCCTCTCGCTCCTCGAGCGGGCGGAACGCCTGCTCCCCGGGGCCGGGCACCGGCTCCAGCGGTTGCGCGAGCGTGAACCTCGCCTCAGTCACCCAGCGCTTGAGCTCCTCGGCTATCCGCCTGGCCGCGGGCAGCGAGGAGATGGGCCCTGTCGGCACCCTGACACCCTCGACTTCGATCTCCCCGGAGCGCAGCTGCGCGTAGGTGACCCGGCCGGGAGATGGTCGGCTCCGCCGCGCCACCGCGTAGTCGAAGATCGTCGCCTCGAGGTCCTCGTCTGTCAGCGCGAGGGTGGCGGCTAGGTCCTCGTCCAGCACGGGTATCGCGACCCCGATCCCCACGAAAGCCGAGACCCCGTACTTGGAGAACGTGGCTGCCCTGAAGTACTCGGGCGAAGCCTTCCGCAAGTCGGCGATGACCGCCAGCGTCCCTGAGGGGGCCACGGGCACGCCGCGCTCGTCGCGCACCTGGTTTGGGTTGTGCTGCGTACCCTGCCATGCCACGTAGCCGGGCGCTCCCGCGACGAAGCACCGCGTACCCACGCCGATCGTCCGGTATGTCGGATCGTTCAGCAGCGGGGACAGCGCCCCGGCCGAGCAGTAAGTGGCGTTGCCGTATCTGGGCAGCAAGGTCCCCATGTAGGTGTACAGGGTCTCGTCGGAGGAGTTCACCGCGACCGCGTAGTTCTGGTAGGCGTTGCGAGGATTGAACAGGTAGGCCTGGTTCAGGTCCGCGAGCGTCACCCAGGTGTCGATCTCAGTCCGCGGGTAGCAGTCGGTCCCGGGCCCCAGCGCCTTGAGCCTGACGGCCCGGCCCTCGAGCAGGTCCTCGAGCACGTGTGCCCCACCGTACTCGATGCCTCTGGTCCGCGACGGCTCGGTCGCGCCCAGATAGGTGTCGACGGCCGCCAGCCCGCCGGACGCCGGCACGTCGTTGAGCAGTATCTCCTGCATCTTGATCGGCGGGTCCGCGTGACCGAAGTTGAGGAACGCGCCGCTCGAGCACATCGGGCCGAACGTGCCGGTCGTGACGACGTCCACCCTCCTGGCGGCCGCGCCGACGCCCTCGTCCGCGGCGATGAGCGCGAACTCCTCGGCGGTGACCACGACCGCCTCGCCCTTCGCGATGCGCGCGTTCACCTCTTCCCAGCTCTTCGCCACCCCGACCACCTCCCGCGAGACAAAGACCTCCCACCCTGTCGTCAGGGCGAGAGGCCTCTCGGTCAGCCTTCGCGGTACCACCCGACTTCGCCGCCCCCTTGCGGGTGACAGCCTCTTCTCGAGCACGGGACCGGTGGCGAGTTCCTCGGCGGTGGGCCTATCCGAGGGGTCCTATACTCATCAGCCTCAGGTAACGGGGGCGTCCGTCCGGCATTACTCCGCTGGCGCGTTTCCTCCGGAAGCCTCAGGGGCCATGTTCCGCGGCCTTCAGGCGCCGGTTCGCAGCAATCCCGGCTCTCTGGTGGCCCTACCCGGCCGCGTACTCATCCCCGTCGCAGGCGATGTCCTGTTCGATTGTCTGGCGAGGATACGCGGGGTGCTTCGGGCCTGTCAATTCGACGGGTTGCCTCCAAGTGGCTCCTCGCGGCCTCGAGTATCTCGTCGTGGTCGAACGCCAGCGGCGGCGGCTCATCCAGGGGCCACCAGGCCGCCTCGTCAGCGTCATCACCGCCCGAAACCGCGACATCGGGGTCCTCCAGCACCGCGAGGTACGCGACGGCCACGGTCCACCCCCGAGGGTCACGACCCTCACGGCCGAAGGCTCCCAGCGGCACGAGATCGCCCGCCCAACCCAGCCCGGTCTCCTCGGCCAGCTCTCGCCTGGCTGCGTCCTCGGGCGGCTCGAAGGGGTCGAGAAAGCCGCCGGGCAACGCCCAGTCGCCCAGGAACGGGGGACGCCCTCGCCGGACCAGCAGGACCTCGCGCCTGCCTTCCACCGTGCGAACGGCGACGACATCGCCTGTCACGCCGGGCCTTCGGAAGTCTTCCAGTGATGTCACGCCCGGATGGTAGCAGATGGCCGACGGACGTCAGCCAGCGGCGGACTCGCGCTGCGGCTCGCTGGCGAGCTTGAGCAGCAGACCCACATAGTCCCGATAATCCTCGCCCTGCTCTATCTGGACCAGCTCGAAGAAATCGCACTTCCGGCAGTGGACGTACTTCTCGTCAAAGGAGCCGCACACCGTGCCGTCGCACAGCGTGCCGGGCACCACCCAGCATGCGCGGCCGGCGCAAGTCCCGCCGTTGTCGCCGTGCAACCGGACCTCCGTCGCCGCGGCGCACGTCCCGAAAGTGCCAGCATGCTCACCGCCCGGCTGCCTGCCGCACTTCTTGTACTCCCAGCAGTTGATGTTCCCGGAGCCCGGCAAGCGCCCTCCCCTTCGAGTGTCGACCGCGACGTGGGGAAGCGCATCCCGTGCCAAACCACACAACTTCCCCACATGCGCGGCCGAAAGCGCACACACCCCCAAGGGATGATGTCCCCACAAGGACGCGACAAGCATCCTCCCTTCCCCCCCTTCACGCAGGAGGGGCGCCCGCTAGGGCGCCCCTCCGACCCCACCCGCCGCGCCACCCGAGCCGCTAGGCGTCGATGATGCGCAGCGCCTCCTCGCGATAGGCGTCCGTCACGAACGGGATACCCGAGATGTCCGAGGCCTCGCGCGTGAGGGCCATCAGGTCCGAACGGCCGACCGTGTCCAGCCGCATGTTCCTCGAGCCGCTCATGAGTTGCTGCAGGCCGACCCTGATACGGTCGGAGTAGGTGTAGATGCCGATGGCGCCCAGCGGGAACCGGTCCGCCTCGTCGCCGTACTTGGCCTTGAGGGTCTCATAGGTGACGAAGATCTCCTCCTTGGTCGTACCGAACTCCGAGACCGCCTTGGGGAGGTCGCCCTCCTTCATCCACCGCTCGATGCTGCTCCCCACGAAGCCCGGGATCATCAGCGCGCGGCCCATGCATACGGCCTTGGTGTGCGGCGCTCCCATAGCGAGGACCTTGAAGACGTGGTCCTCGGCGGAGAAGCCGCCGGCGATGGCGATGTCTGGCACGAAGGCACCCTTCGCGCGCAGGCGCTCGACGAGCTCGTTGGTCATGCACTGGAGGTAGAACGTCGGGACGCCCCACTCCTCCATCATCCGCCAGGGGCTCATGCCGGTGCCGCCAGGCGCGCCGTCGATGGTGAGCAGGTCGATCTTGGCGTTGGAGGCCCACTTGATCGCCATGGCGAGCTCGCGCATCGGATACGCGCCGGTCTTCAGGGTGACGCGCTTTGCGCCGAGGTCGCGAAGGCGCTGCACCTCGGCGTAGAAGCTGTCCTCGTCGATGAAGCCGAGGCGGCTGTGACGCTCGAACTGCTTGATGGCCGTGTCGCGAAACGCAGCCTGGATCGCCGGGTCGCTCGGGTCCGGCGTGACTAGGTAGCCGCGGGCCTGCAGTTCGAGCGCACGCTCGAGCGTGTCGACCTTGATCTCGCCGCCGATGCACTTGGCGCCCTGACCCCACTTGAGCTCCATCGTCTCGACGCCGAGTTCGCCGATGCAGTACTCCGCCACGCCAAGTCGGGTGTCTTCGACGTTCATCTGCACGAGGATGTCGCCGTAGCCCTCCTCGCGGTACTTGCGGTACGCCTCCACACGGCGCCGCATGTCCGGAGCGTCGACGACCTGCCCGTTGGGGCCGCGCTTGAGCTCGGGGTCGATGCCGCAGACGTTCTCGCCGCACACGATCGACACGCCGGAGATGGCCGCGCCGACAGCGAAGCTTTCCCAATGCTTGCGAGCGATCTCGGTGGACCCGAGCGCGCCCGTGAAGATCGGCACGCGCATCTTGATCTTGTTGTCGACCCCGAAGACGGTCTCTGTGTCGACCATCGGGAACAGCGTGTTGTCCGGGTCGCCCTCGACCCCGGCGGGCAACCCCTTGGCTCCCATCGCATAGCCCTGGATGTTGAGGTGCGAGTAGTCGATCGGGTAGTCCTTGTCGCCGCCGGCGGTCACATCCCCGAACGGTCCGGGGTAGATGACCTCCCTGCCGCGGAAGGAGGACTTGAAGACCTCGCAGTTACCGCGGCATGTGTCGGTGCAGCGGGTGCACAGGCCTGAGCATGGGACGACGTCCCGGGACCTGTTCGACGTCTGGGTCGCGTCATTGGCGTTGGGTCTTTGGAGATTCATACTGTTCGTGCTCCTCCCGTGCGTGCCGGCGGTACCCCTGTGCGGGTGGGGGCTATCGTACATCTTGCGGAAACCTGATAGAACACATTCGTGGACATGACACCCGGACGCATAGGAGACACCATGCCCGATCAGCTGCGCGCGGAGGCCGTGGAGAGCATCCGAGAGAAGGGCATCGAGTTCATCCACCTGTGGTTCACCGACGTCCTTGGCTTCCTCAAGACGTTCGTGATCACCTCGGACGAGCTCGACACCGCCATGTCGGAGGGCATGGGCTTCGATGGATCCTCGATCCAGGGATTCGCCCGCATCGAGGAGTCGGACATGATCGCCATGCCCGACCCCACGACGCTCCAGATCCTCCCCTGGCGTCAGCAGGGCCAGCTCGTCGCCACGATGTTCTGCGACATCGTCAGGCCGGACGGGACCCCCTACGAGGGCGACCCGCGCCAGGTTCTCAAGCGCACCCTGGCCAAGGCCGCCGAGAAGGGCTTCACGTTCTACGTCGGGCCCGAACTGGAGTACTACTACTTCAAAGACGACAAAGGCT
Organism: Actinomycetota bacterium; assembly: GCA_037445995.1. Classification (GTDB taxonomy): domain Bacteria; phylum Actinomycetota; class Coriobacteriia; order Anaerosomatales; family D1FN1-002; genus JBBIJK01. Next base: position 6,884 of record JBBIJK010000011.1, read on the forward strand.
GCGAGCTCCTCGACCAGGGCGGCTACTTCGACATGACCACGCGCGACCTCGCCGTGGACCTTCGCAAGGAGACCGTCCGCACGCTAAAGAACTTCGGCATCCAGGTGGAGTACAGCCACCACGAGGTCGGCCCGAGCCAGCATGAGATCGACCTGCGCTACGCGGAGGCGCTCAGGATGGCCGACAACGTCATGACCTACCGCCTGGTCGTCAAGGAGGTGGCGCAGCTCAACGGCGTGTACGCCACCTTCATGCCCAAGCCGATATACGGCGAGGCCGGATCCGGGATGCACGTGCACCAGTCCCTGTTCCGCGGCGACTCCAACGCCTTCTACGACGCGGCCGACCCGCACCACCTGTCCGATCTCGCGAAGGGATACATCGCCGGCCTTCTGAAGCACTCGAGGGCGATATCGGGCGTGACCAACCAGTGGGTCAACTCCTACAAGCGCCTGGTCTCAGGGTTCGAGGCCCCCGTCTACATCTGCTGGGCGCACCGGAACCGCTCGGCCCTCATTCGCGTCCCGATGTACAAGCCCGGCAAGGAGAAGGCTACCCGAATCGAGCTGCGCGCGCCCGACCCGGCGTGCAACCCCTACCTCGCATTCGCGGTCATGCTCGCCGCCGGACTGGACGGCATCGAAAAGGGATACGAGCTGCCCGCCGACGTCATCGACGACGTCTACGAGATGTCGGCCGCCGAGCGCGCCGAGCGCGGCATCGGCCAGCTCCCTGAAGACCTGCACGAGGCGATCGAGGAGATGGAGCGGTCCGAGCTCCTCCGTGAGACCATGGGCGAGCAGGTGTTCGAGTGGTACATACGCAACAAGCGGATGGAGTGGGACGACTACAAGTCGCGCATCACGCTTTGGGAAACGGAGGGCTACCTCCCGCTGCTCTGACGACGCACCCCCCAAACTCGCGGTCAGTAGAGGGTCTCCGGCGGCTGCCGGAGACCCTCTACTGTTTGTCGACCCCTTCCGCACCCACCTCTAGCTGCGCTTTACCCGTCAAGCTTGAAGTCCCGCTTGACCCTTGACATTTACTCGACTTGTCATATACTTGTCTCGTCCCATATGGGACGGGGAGGCACACGCAGATGTCACTGGAGCACGCCATCCTCGGCTTCCTGGCTGACGGGCCGATGACGGGGTATGACCTGAAGACTCGCCGCTTCGACACGACCGCTTCACACGTCTGGACGGCGGACCAGGCTCAGATCTACCGCACCCTCGACCGCATGGTCAGGAAGCGCCTCGCGACCGCGCGTGCCGTAGCGCAACGCGGCAGACCGGACCGCCGCGTATACACGATCACCCCGCGCGGTCGCGAGGAACTCCGCTCATGGCTCGAGTCCGAGGCCGAGGTCACCGTCCGGAGGGACCCCTTCCTCCTGCGGCTGATGTTCGCCTCGGAACTCGATGACGCATCCCTGCTGGACCTGCTATCTGAGACTCGCGCCGCCAACATGGATCGGCTGGAGAGCCTTCGGTCGAGGATCGCTGCATCCCCGAGAGACACGCGCGAGGGCGCCATCCGGCGGATGACACTCGAGGCGTCAGCCGCCGACATCCGCGCACAGGTGGACTGGCTGGACGCGTCGATGGACCGCGTGCGCTCCGGACTCCCGGAGGCCGCCACCCGGACTGAGGGCGGCACAAGCCAGTGAACGTCTTGGCGATCGACGCGGGCAAGCGCGGTAGCGCCGTGAGCCGGTCGGTCGAGGCGTCGGCCCGAGCCGCGGAAGCTGCCGGCGCCAGCGTGACCCGCGTCGGCCTCGCGAAGCTCGACATCCGGTTCTGCACCCACTGCCGCTTCTGCTCGTCTACCGGCACGTGCAAGGTCGATGACGACCTGCCGTCGCTGGCGGCGCTCATCTCCTCCTCGGACGGAGTGATTTTCGGCACTCCCGGCTACTTCCGCCACGCCAACGAGGCGACACAAGCCCTGCTCGATCGGATGGGCGGCTACTTCGCGGCGCAGGTGCAGGGAGCCCAGACCCGCGCCTGTGCTCGGGGCCGCTCGGCGGTGATCATCACCGCGTGCTCCGCTCCCGAACCCTTCGCGGGGTTCTTCGGCTACTCGACCGGGCCGATCAGGCAGCTTCGGTCGGCCCTTGGAGCCGCTGGGCTCAGGACGGTCGGATCACTGTCCGTGACCGACCTGTGGCTCAGGCCGATGGACGACGTCGACGCCCACAAGGCCCAAGCACTTGGGCGGCTGCTGGTAGGAAGGATCTGAGGCGCAAACGGCGGTCGCCGATCGACGTACCGCATCGTGGCGAGTCGCTAGGACCCTCCGAGCAGCGCCCCCATGATCCTATGACCCGGATCCACCACCAGCCCGGTGGCCGCCGCTCCAGCCTCGTCGAAGCGCTCGGTACCGTTGTGGGCTACCCCCGGACCCCACAGGACGAACGGGACGGGCTCGGCCACGTGCGTCTTCAGGGCGACGGGCGTGGGGTGGTCCGGCATCGCCAGCACCCGCAGAGGCATCGGCGCCTGGAGCAGACGTGACACCACGAGCTCGTCGATCGCCGCTATCGCCTCGACCTTCTGCCCGACATCCCCCGCGTGACCCGCCTCGTCAGGGGCCTCGACGTGGATGATGACCACGTCGTGGCGCTGAAGCGCGGCGACGGCCCCCTCCACCTGGGCGGCGTGGTCGCTGTCTTGGCCGTCCGTGACGCCCGCGACAGCCAGACGCTCGATGCCGAAGATCTCGGCGAGGCCCCCCAGGAGGTCGACGCCGGACGTCAGTGCCGCGGAGCGCCCGTAGACCTCGGAGAACCCGGGTACCGCGGCTGGCGCGACCCCAGGCCAGAAGGGCCAGACATCCGTCGCCGGCAGGCGTCCGGCAGCCACCCTGCGGCGGTTCACCTCGGAGTCCGCCAGTACGCGGACTGCGCCGGCCATGATCTCGAGCAACACCTCAGCCGCAGGGCCCGACGGCTCGCTTCCTGCGACCGGACGATCGGAGATGTCGTGTGGCGGGGTGAAGGCACACTCCACCAGCTCCGGATGCCCCCCGATCACCAAGATGTGACGGTAGGCCACTCCCGGGTACATGCGGACCGAAGTCCCGCCGAGCGCGGAATCGAGCTCGTCTACCAGCTCGGAGGCCTCCTCGGTGGTGATGTGCCCGGCCGCGTAGGAGCGCATCAAGCCCTCCTCGATCGTGACGAGGTTCATGCGAAGCGCCACCTCGCCGGGCGCGAGGTGGATGCCGAGGCTCGCCGCCTCGATCGCCCCGCGGCCGATCCTGGGCGCGGACGGGTCGAAGCCGAGGATGGAGGTGCACGCGGCCGCGGAGGAGGGCTCCTCGGCCTCCGGCACGGTGACCGCAAGGCCGACCATGCCCTCGCGGGCCATCCGGTCCAGGTTCGGTGTGGCGGCGCGCTGCAGCGTCGTCAACCCGCCGAGCTCCTCGACGGGCCAGCCCGACGCCCCGTCCATGATGACGATCGCGTACTTCATCAGCGCTGGAACTCTGCGAAGCCGTCGCGGATCCTCGCTTGGTAGTCGCGGATCCGAAGGAGTCTCTCGCTGGAGGTTGGGCGCACGGCTTCTCCGAGGGTCGGCAAGCTGTCAGCCGTGATGATACCGCAGCATGGGCGGGGCCTCGTCCGCACGGTCGCATCCGAGCAGCAGGGGCGGCGATGGTACGATTGGAGTCATGGAGACCGTCCGCTATCTGGACACTCGCGGCGCTGACACCTCGCGCCCGACGTTCACCGAAGTGGTCGTCCGGGGCATCGCTCCCGGCGGCGGCCTGTACGTGCCCGAACGTCTGCCCCGCTTCGAGCTCGCAGACATTGTCCAACTCGCCGAGATGCCCTACTGGCAGCGCGCCGCCTGGCTGTTCGCCATGTTTGGCGTGGACGTCCCCGAGGACAGGATCGTCGAACTGATGCCGCGCGCATACGGAGACCAGTGGTCGGACCCGAGGGTGGCGCCGGTCGAGGAGGTCGTGCCCGGCGCGTTCATGCTGGAGCTCTGGCACGGACCGACGAGCGCCTTCAAGGACATGGCCCTGCAGTGCATGCCCGTCTTCTTCTCCGAGGCGGTGTCGATGGGCCAGGAAGCCGGAGACCTTGCGGAAGACTTCCTCGTGCTGGTCGCCACTTCAGGGGACACCGGCAAGGCCGCGCTCGAAGGCTTCGCCGGCAGGGACCACACCTCGGTCGTCGTCTTCTTCCCCGCGGACGGTGTCAGCGAGGTTCAGCGGCTGCAGATGGTCACGCAGGCCGGGGGCAACGTCGGCGTCTTCGGCGTCCGCGGCAACTTCGACGACTGCCAGTCGGCGGTCAAGGCGGCCTTCGCAGACGAGGGCTTCGTCAACCTCCTGCGAGACGAACACCGGCTCAGGCTCTCGTCGGCCAACAGCATCAACTGGGGCCGGCTGCTTCCGCAGGTGGCGTACTACGCCAGCGCCTACTCCGACATGGTGGCGGCGGGAGGGGTGCTGGCCGGTGAGCCGATAGACGTGTGCGTGCCGACCGGCAACTTCGGCAACATCCTGGCGGCTTGGTACGCCCGGGAGGCCGGCGTCCCCATCGGCCGTCTGGTGTGCGCGAGCAACGAGAACAACGTCCTCGCGGACTTCATCGGCAGCGGCACATACGACATATCGAACCGCGGCTTCGTGACCACTCCGAGCCCGAGCATGGACATCCTGGTGTCCAGCAACCTCGAGCGCCTGCTCTTCCACATCGCGGGCGCCGGGCAGGTCGCTGGCTGGATGAGCGACCTGGCGACCAAGGGGCGCTTCCGCGTCGACCGCGACACCTTCGCGGCCGTCCGCGACGTCCTGTCGGGGGACTGGGTGTCCAACGACGACTCCCTGTCGACGATAGCGCGCGTCTGGGACGGGTCGGGCCGTCTTCTGGACCCCCATACCGCCGTGGCGTGGGAGGTCGCCGAGCGTATGCGGGGCGGCGACCCGATGCTCGTCGTGTCCACCGCGCACTGGGCCAAGTTCGGCGCCGACGTCTACCGGGCCCTCCGCGGCATCGCGGCAGCCGAGCCACTGCCGGCCGAGGCCGCCAGCCTGTCCGGGGTCGGTCTGCTTCGCGAGGTTGAAGCGATGGCCGTCGGCTGCTCCGCGGTCCCCGCCGGGCTTGCCGACCTCGAGTCGCGAAGCGCGCGCTTCGGCGAGGTCGTCGACGCGGGCCGCGAGGGCGTCGAGGCCGCCGTGCTCAAGTGGCTGGCGCGCTGACACCCTCGGATGCTGGCCGACGCCGACACCCACGAGACGCTCCACCGCATGCTCGACCGGCTCTTCGCTCGCAGCCGTCAGGTCGAGAGGCTGGATGTCCTGATCAGCGCCGAGGTTCACGGGGTCGATGACCCCGCGCTGTCCGTGGTCAGGCTGCTGCCGCCGGGTCGCTACGACCGGGCGCGACTGTGCGCCCAGCTGAACTCCGCGATAACGGCGCGAGGCCTCAGTCACATAGTGGGGACGCTCGAATGAGCGAGGAGCGCGCGAGCCAGGAGCGGCCGCCTGTCCCGACCTCGGGTCCCACCTGCGAGGCGGACACCGTCGCCCCGCCGGCCGGCATCGAGCGCGAGGCCCGCCGCGCCGGTCTCTCGACCTTCGAGTCGTTCGGGGTCCGGGACTTCCGCCTGTTCTGGATCGGCTCCCTGTTGTCCAACACCGGCACATGGATGCAGACGACCGCGCTGGGATGGCTGGTGTACGTGCTGACGCGTGACGAGCTGGCGCTCGGGCTCGTGAACTTCGTCGCCGGGGTCCCCGTCTTCCTGTTCATCCTGTTCGCCGGCGCCGCCGCCGACCAGATGGACCGCCGCAAGCTGCTCATCTGGATGCAGTGGGCTCTCGGAGCGCAGGCTGTGGCGCTGGGCTGGCTCACCGTGACCGGGTCGATCAGCATGCCGGCCGTCTACGTGCTCGCAGCGTTCGGCGGGGTCATCGCCGCGTTCGCGTTCCCGGCGTGGCAGGCGACGATCCCGGACCTGGTGCCCGGGAGGCTCCTGCTCAACGCGATCGCGCTCAACTCCGCGCAGTTCAACGGCGCCCGCCTGGTCGGTCCGGTCCTGGCCGGAGCCGTGCTGGCTCTGTTCGCCCGGGATGAGGCGGTAGGGGCCGCCGCCGTGTTCTTCGCCAACGCCGCTTCGTACCTGTTCGTCGTCTGGGCGCTGGTGGTCGTCCGCCCATGCCAGCAGATCGCTCCCGGAAACGGCGAGGGCCCGCTCGCAAGGCTCAGCGCGGGCCTGAGGTTCGCGGCCGGACGCCGTGACGTAGCGATGCTGCTCGTGACCCAGGTGTTCATCACCGTCTTCGGCCTCCCATTCACGGCGCTGATGCCCGTACTCGCGGCCGAGACCCTGGGCCAGGGCAGCGTCGGCTACTCGGCGTTGCTCGCCGCGAACGGCGGAGGGGCGCTTGTAGGAGCACTGGCGCTCGCGTCGCTCAGGCCCGATGCGAGGCGCGAGCGGATCATCGGCCTCTCGGTGCCCGCGATGGGCGCGATGCTGCTGGGCGTGTCCATCTCGCGCTCGTATCCGCTGACCTGGGTACTGCTCTTCGCGGCAGGCGTGGCGTTCATGGCTGCGGTCTCCTCGGTGAACACGTCGCTGCAAGCCTCGACCCCGCGGACGCTGCGGGGCCGAGTCATCTCACTTTACGTGCTGTCGTTCATCGGGATCATGCCCTTCGGCGCTCTGGCCTTCGGCCTGGCGGGCAGAACGACCGGGGCTCCAGCGGCGATCGGGGCCGGGGCGGTGGTCCTGACCCTCTACGGCGTCTTCGTGGCGCTCAAGCCGGGCATCCTGGCCCCAGCGGGCGACAACGCCTGAGCCGCGCGGCGTCCCGGGACCCCGGGGGCTCACCCCGCCGCGTCGATGAGGGCCGCGGCCACCTGCTTCTTGCGCGACAGCACGCCAGGCAGCCATGCCGAACCCCCGGTCAGATCCACACCCAACCCGCGCTCCACGAGGCGGGTGCGTCCGACCGCGAGGACCTCTGAGCCCTCGCGGACCACGTCGGTGACGAGCAGTACCACCAAGGTGTAGCCCCTGTCGGCCAGCAGGCGCTCCATCGCCGTCATCAGAGGCCCCCCGTGCTGCTCGAGCAGGCCCGCGGCATCCACCGTCTCGACCTGGCCTATCGCGACCACGTCATCTCGGATCCTGTAGTCCTTGAGGTCCGACCGCAGCGTCGCGTCGGGCGAGAAGTGCTGACCCTCCGAGCGGGCGCGGAACATCTCCATCCCGAACTCCAGCACGTCCACGCCGGCGAGCGAGGCCAACCTGGCCGCGACCTCGCGATCCACACTGGTCGTCGTCGGCGACTTCAGTAGAACCGTGTCGGTCAGCACCGCCGACAGGAGGATGCCCGCCACCGCGCGGCTGGGCTCGACACCGAGCTCGCGGTAGCGTTCCGCGACGACCGTGGCGGTCGATCCGACCGGCAGGTTGAGGAAGAGTGCTGGCGATGAGGTCTGCACGTCTCCGATACGATGGTGGTCGACTACCTCGATCACCTGCGCCTCGTCGACGCCCGGTGCGGACTGCGCCAGCTCGTTGTGATCGACGAGCACCACGCGTCTCCGCAGCCCGCGCGCCACGTTGGTGCGAGTGAGGATCCCGAGGATGGCGCCCTCGTCGTCCACGACCACCGCCTCGCGTTGCGGGCTGGCCAGCAGGTCCTCTGCCGCCTCCGAGAGCAGCGCGTCGGGCGAGAAGAGCAGCACCGACGCGTCCATCACCTGCGCCGCAGTGCGAGACAGGCTGATCCGCCGGGCTGCGGCGTAGGTGTGGTGCGGGGTCACGATCACCGTCGAGCCGCGCCCGACGGCGAGCCTGACGACCTCGTCCGAGGGCCTGAACCCCCCGGTGACCACGAGGCATGCCGCGCCAGCCTCGAGTGCCATGGGCTGGGTCCGCACGCGATCGCCGACCACCAGGGTGTCGCCCTCGCGGATGTACCCCGCCATGGTCTCAGGCTCCATCGCCCCGATGAGGACGGATCCCCGGAGCTCCTGGCTGGCCTCGCCCGCCACGATCTCCCCGTCTAGCGCGACGGCGAGCTGACCGACACAGACAGGGTCGTCCGCGAATCCCACCAGCTCGGTCTCTGACACGTAGAGCTCCGCGAGGATCTGCTGGTTGACCAGCCCCAGCACGCCGGCCTCGCCCAGCACGGGAAGAGCCCTGACCCCGTGCTCCCGCATCAGCCTTCCGGCCTCGATCATGTTGGCGTCGGGCGCAACGGTCACCACGTCCGTCGTCATGACGTCTCGCACGCGGGTGCGGACATGCGAGACCTCCTCGGGGACCTCGAGCCCGAACCGCTCGAAGACCCACGCCGTCTCGCGAGGTACGGCGCCGAGCCTCGCGGGCACGTAGACGTTGTCCAGATCGGTCACGTTCTTGAGATGTGCGTAGGCCACCGCCGAGCAGACCGAGTCGTTGTCCGGGTTGCGGTGTCCGAAGACGAGAACGGGACCCATCAGTCCTCCTAGGTGCGGGACTAGCCTGTCGAGCAGCCTCTAGTCTGCCACCTTGCGCAGCGGCGCGAAACCCGCCAGCAGGTTCTTGACGCCCAGCTCCGGGAAGCGCACCGACACCTTGTCGCCGGTGACCTCCACGACGGTGCCGCGCCCGAACACCTTGTGCTCGACGGGCTGGCCCGGCTCGAAGACCTCAGGTGTGCCGGCGGCCGGCCTTTTCGCGGCGCCGGAGCCGAACGTCCTGCCCTCGCCTCTCGGCATAGCCGGGGCGAACGCCGAAGATGGCGACTCGCCGCGCCATGCGCGCCGGCCGGCTGCGTCGGAGTAGCCGACCGAGCCGATCCCGCTGCTGACCACGTGTTCCTCGGGGATCTCGCGCACGAACCGCGAGGGGGCGTTGCGTTGCCACTGCCCGTAGAGCTGGCGCTCGCGCGCGTGAGTCAGGTAGAGGCGCTCGCGCGCTCTCGTGATGCCCACGTACATCAAGCGGCGCTCCTCCTCCATGCCGTCGGTGTCGAACAGCGACGAAGAGTGCGGGAGGAGGGCGTCCTCGCATCCGACGATGAACACCACGGGGAACTCCAGCCCCTTGGCGTTGTGAAGCGTCATCAGTGTCACGGAGCCGTCACCCTCGTCCAGGGTGTCGAGGTCGGTGCGGAGCGCCGCCCACTCTAGGAACTCAGGCAGCCCGGCTTCAGGGTGAGCCTCCGAGAACTCCTCCACGACGCTCAGGAACTCGCGCACGTTCTCGGCGCGCCCTTGGGACTCAAGGGTCCGCTCCGCCTCGAGGGCCGCGAGCAGACCAGAGTCACCGATCACGTCTTCCACCTGGTCGCGAAGGGACGAACCCTCAAGGTCCCGGATGCCGCGCACGATGTCGGCGAAGCCGCCGACGGCGCGCCGGGCGCGACCGTCGAGCCACTCCGCGTCCCGGGCCCTCTCGCAGGCCTGCATCAGGGTGCAGCCCGCGCGGGCAGCCTCCAGCGCCAACTTGTCGACGGTGGCCTCCCCGATCCCGCGCTTGGGTGTGTTGATCACCCGCTTGAGCGCCATCTCGTCTGCCGGGTTGGCCGCGATCCGAAGGTAGGCCATCACGTCGCGGATCTCCGCCCTGTCGAAGAAGCGGGTCCCCCCGACGATCCGGTAGGGCACCCCCGCGCGGAGGAAGACGTCCTCCACGACGCGGGACTGCGCGTGCGTGCGGTAGAAGACGACGAAGTCCGCGTAGGAGCGCCTCTCGGCGCGCAGGAGCCGCTCGATCTCCCCGGCGGCGAAGCGCGCCTCGTCATGCTCGTCGGTGGCGTGATAACGGGCGATCGCCTCGCCACCGGCGTTGGCCGTGAACAACGTCTTGGGCTTGCGGCCCACGTTGTTGGCCACGACCGCGTTGGCGGCGGCGAGGATGGTGGCGGTGGACCGGTAGTTCTCCTCCAGCCGGATCACCTTGGCCCCGGGATGGTCCTGCTCGAAGTCAAGGATGTTGCGGATGTCGGCGCCGCGCCACGAGTAGATGGACTGGTCGTCGTCACCGACCACCATCAGGCTCCTGCCCCCTTCGGAGAGCAGGGCTCCCGGAGCCAGCAGCCCGCATATGCGGTACTGGGCGTGGTTGGTGTCCTGATACTCGTCCACCGAGATGTGCCTGAACCGGTCGCGATAGGCGGCCAGGACGGCAGGGTGCTCCTCGAAGAGCCGCACGGCGTTGACGAGCAGGTCGTCGAAGTCCATCGCGCTGGCCTCGAGCATCCTCGCGCCGTAGCGCGCGTACACCTTCGCGATGCTCCGCTCATGCGGTGTCGCTGCGGCGGTCGCCATGCCCTCGGGGCCGACCATCTCACTCTTGGCCTTGGAGATCCTGCTCCTCACGAGATTCACGGGGAGCGTCTTGGGGTCGATCCCGAGCTCGCCCATGACGGCCGCCAGCATGCGCCGCGTGTCGTCGTCGTCGTAGATGGTGAAGCTTCGCGAGAAGCCCAGCCGGTCCGCGTCCATCCTCAGAACGCGCACGCAGAAGGAGTGGAACGTCATCGCCCACATCTGCCTCGCGCAGCCGCCCAGCATCTCGGACAGCCTGTGCCGCATCTCTTGGGCCGCCTTGTTGGTGAAGGTGATCGCCAGCACCTCGGAGGGCGAAACCCCGCCTTCCCCGATCAGGTACGCGATGCGGCGTGTGAGGACGCGGGTCTTGCCCGAGCCGGCTCCGGCCAGCACGAGCAGCGGCCCCGATGTCGTCAGCACGGCTTGGCGCTGCGCGGGGTTGAGGTCGTCAAGGAGGGAGGGCGCCATAGGACAGTCAGTCTACCACCGCCCGGGGCGAGGGTGAGAAGGACGGGCCGGCCCCGAGGCGCGGACCCATGGGAGTCCGCGTGCCCGCCCTTCGCGCCCCCGGTGCGCGGGCCCCCTGGCATCGCCTCGGGGCCCTCGCTACCTCACAAACTTGATCATCGAGAAGCCGTCGTCCTGCTTGGGAAGGCACTCGTCGTGGACGACACGCTTCTCGCCCTGGACGTGCTGGGTGTTTCCGCAGCGCTCGCAAGCCGACCGCCCGCACACGCAGCAGACGCCCAACCGATGCACGCCCTTGGCGCCACACGTGAGACAGAATGCCGCGCCCGGCGCCCCGGTCACCTCAGTCCGGCCTCCATCCCCCACCGCGACCTGGAGGCAATGTGGGGGTCGCTCAGCCGATCTGGCGGCCCACTGCCTCCGCTACAGGGGATAGTTCGACAACAAGCCTTCTTAATCCTTCTAGATCGAGCGATTGAGGCCCATCGCACAGAGCGTTGCGCGGGTCGGGGTGCGCCTCGACCATCAGACCATCGGCGCCGATGGCCACCACAGCGCGGGAGACGGCCGGGACCAGATCCGATTGCCCGGTGGGGTGCGACACGTCCACGATGATCGGCAACCGGGAGAGCTTCTTCACCACCGGGACCGCCGTGATGTCCAGCGTGAAGCGAGTGGACGTCTCGAACGTCCGGATACCCCGCTCGCACAGGATGACGTTGGGGTTACCGTACATGGTCAGGTACTCGGACGCCTGGAGCCACTCCTCGATGGTGGCGGCCATGCCACGTTTGAACAGGACGGGCTTGCGGCTCTCAGCGGTGACCGCGCCTATCCGCTTGAGCAAGGAGAAGTTTGCCATGTTGCGCGTGCCCACCTGCAGGATGTCTGAGTGTGCGTCCACGATCTCGACGTGGGCGGAATCCACGACCTCGGTGACCACCAGGAGCCCGTACTCGTCAGCGGCCTCACGGAGCATCACCAAGCCGTCCTGCTCGAGCCCTTGGAAGGAGTACGGGCTCGTCCTGGGCTTGTAGGCCCCGCCTCGCATGACCCGGATGCCCAGCTCCGCCAGGCACGCGGCGACCTCGCGCATCTGCTCTCGCGACTCCACCGAGCACGGACCCGCGATGATGGTGACAGGGCCGTCCCTGCGCACGGCCGGCTCGGGCGCGCTCATTCGGGCAGCTCCTTCATGACGTGGAGGATCGCCTCGTAGATCTCGCGGAGGTTGTCCCCGAACAGCGGGCCCTCGTTGCACTTGGCCAGATGCGCGAAGATCTCCTCCTCGCGCTTCGGGTCGTAAAGACCAAGCTGCACCTTGGGCTTGAGCGGGCGTATCTCCAGCGAGAGGGCGGCGCGGCGGTTCAGCAGCCGCACTATCTCGCAGTCGACCTCGTCGATCTCGTGACGAAGCTCAGCGATGCGCTGCCTGGTCTCTTCGGTCATGTCCGACATGGCCTCGACCTCCCGGAGCCGATGCGAGTGTGTTCCGGCATTGTACGCCCAGCGGGCCTTCGGCGCATGCGGTACGTTGCGGAACGGCCCGAGATGGAGGGCGAGCGGCGGGCCGCGCGGCTCACTCCCACTCGATGGTGCCCGGCGGCTTGCTCGTGATGTCGTAGGCGACGCGGTTGACGCCGTCAACCTCGTTGATGATGCGGTTGCTCATGCGAGCGAGCAGCTCGTGGGGTAGTCGGGCCCAATCCGCGGTCATGGCGTCGGCAGACGCCACCGCTCGGATGATCACGGGGTGCGCGTAGGTGCGCTCGTCACCCATCACGCCGACCGAGCGGATGGCCGGCAGCACGGCGAAGTACTGCCAGACCTGACGCTCCTCGTCCCAGCGGGAGATCTCGTCTCGCACGATCGCGTCGGCGTGCCTGAGGATGTCGAGACGCTCCTCCGTTATGTCGCCGATGACGCGTACAGCCAGCCCGGGCCCCGGGAAGGGTTGCCGATGGACGATCTCGTCGGGAAGCCCCAACTCCGCCCCCACGGCGCGCACCTCGTCCTTGAACAGCGACCGGAGGGGCTCGATCAGGTCGAATTGGACGCCTGGCGGGAACGGGATCAGGTTGTGGTGGCTCTTGATCTTGGCGGCCTTGCCGGATCCGGACTCGATGACGTCCGGGTAGAGGGTGCCCTGCGCGAGGTAGCGGACCCCCTGCAGCTTGTCGGCCTCCTCGAAAAAGACGTTCCAGAACTCCTCGCCGATGATCCGGCGCTTCTCCTCGGGGTCGGTGACGCCGCGAAGGAGCGCGAGGTACCTCTCCTGTGCCTGGACATGGACCAGCGGCACGTGGAAGCGGTCCCTGAAGACCCGCACGACGTCATCGGCCTCGTCGAGCCGAAGAAGGCCGTGGTCGACGAAGATGCAGGTGAGCTGGTCGCCGATCGCGCGGTGCAGCATCGCCGCCACCACGCTGGAGTCGACGCCGCCTGACAGCGCGCAGATGACCTTGGCGTCGCCAACCCTCTCGCGAACGGTCTCGATCACCTCTTCGATGATGTTGACCATGGTCCAGGTCGGTGCGAGGTCCGCCACCTCGTACAGGAAGGCTTTGAGCATCTCCATCCCGTGTGGAGTGTGGGCGACCTCGGGGTGGAACTGCGTCGCGTACAAACGCCGCCCGCTGTCCTCCATCGCCGCCACGCCTGTGGTCGCGGTGCTGGCCGTGGCCTCGAAGCCCGCGGGCACCTGCCCCACCGAGTCGCGGTGACTCATCCAGACCTGCTGGCTCAAGGGCAGCCCGCCAAAGAGAACCGAGTCGGGCTTGGAGACCTCGAGTCGCGCGGAACCGTACTCGCCGACGTCCGTTCTCGGGACCGATCCGCCGAGGTCCAGCGCCATCAACTGCATGCCGTAGCACAGCCCGAGGATCGGGATCCCCATCTCGTAGATGGCGGGGTCCATGGATGGCGCGTCCTCGGCGTAGACCGAGGCCGGACCGCCGGACAGGATCAGCGCCGCGGCGTCGCGCGCCCGTATCTCCTCGGGGGTGACGTCGCAGGGCACGATCTCCGAGTAGACCCTGCACTCGCGCACCCGTCGCGCGATCAGCTGGGCGTACTGGGCGCCGAAGTCGACGACCAGCACGGGCCGCTGCTCGTGGAGTACGGACACTAGCCCCCCATCCCGACACGCTGCTCGCGCTGAAGCGCCTTGCCCTCACTCTGAAGTGAGGGCGCCACCATCACTTCGGCCTTCTGGAACGCCTTGAGGTTCTCGTACCCGCAGGTGGCCATGGAAGTGCGAAGGCCGCCGCACAGGTTCAGCGTCCCGTCGTTCTCGCGGGCCGGACCGGCCAGTATGTCCTCCAGGGTGCCCTTGACACCGGCGCGGACGCGAGTGCCTCGCGGCAGCTCGGGGTGGAAGGTGGCCATACCCCAGTGGTAGCCGCGACCGGGCGCCTCGCTCGCGCTGGCCAGCGGAGAACCGATCATCACCGAGTCGGCTCCGACCGCTATCGCCTTGGCCAGGTCGCCTCCGGTACGCATGCCGCCGTCCGCGATGACATGGGCGTAGCGGCCGGTCTCCTCGAGATAACGCGTGCGGGCCGCCGCGGCGTCCGCGATCGCGGTGCATTGCGGGACGCCGATGCCGAGCACCCTGCGAGAAGTGCACGCGTGGCCCGGGCCGACCCCCACCAGCACGCCCACCGCGCCCGTGCGCATCAGGTGCAGGGCGCCCTGGTAGCTGCAGCAACCGCCGATGATGCACGGGATGTCCAGCGCATCCACGAACGCGTTCAGGTCCAGCGGCTTGTCGAAGCTGGACACGTGCTCCGCTGAGACGACGGTGCCCTGGATGACCAGTATGTCCAGACCCCCGGCCATCGCTGCGTCGATGTAGCGTTCGACGTTCTGCGGCGTCAACGACGCTGCGGCCAGCACGCCCCCGTCCTTCACCGCCTTGATGCGCTCGGTGATGAGCTCAGGCTTGACCTGCTCGGCGGCGTAGATCTCCTGCATGCGGGCGGTCGCCTCGCCGGGCTCGAAGGAGGCGATGGCGTCCAGGTGGGGAGCCGGGTCCTCGTAGCGCGTCTGGATGCCCTCGAGGTTCAGGACGGCCAGACCACCGAGCCTGCCCATGGCCACGGCGAAACCGGGATCGACGACGCCGTCCATGGCAGAGGCCAGGACGGGCAGCGGGAACGAGTACTCGCGGTCCTTGAACGTGAACGTCCAGCTTATGTCGACGTCCCTGGGATCGCGGGTGCGCCGGGAGGGGACGATGGCGATGTCGTCGAAGCCGTACGCCCTCCGGCCGTTCTTGCCGCGCCCGATCTCGATCTCCATCTGGGTCCTCCTCGACCGCGTGAGTCGTCTGGGTCTTGTCCGCGCATCCCGGCCCGAGAGTGCCCAAGGCCGCGCCGCGTGGGTGCATATTGTAACCCGCACCAAGCGTTCATGTGCGGCCCGCGACGTGCCGATGACCCCGACATGCGCCGCATGGCCGCAAGCGCGCCGGCCAGCGTGGTATGCTTGTCCGAACCTCCCCGGAGGAAGCCATGACCGTAGCAGACATCGCAGCCGGGCGCCTCCCGTCGCTCACCCCCATAGCAGCCGCATCCATGCTGTTCGCGGCCCTTGTCACTCCCGCGCCCGCGTCGGCGATCACCGTTTGCGTGGACCCGGGGCACGGCGGTGCCTACTCCAACGCCAACGCCAACGGCCTTCGCGAGAAGGACGTCAACCTCTGGATCTCGTTCGACCTCAAGGCCGAGCTGGAGGCCAGGGGGCACGAGGTCCTGCTGACGCGCAGCACCGATCGCGCGGTCGGCCCGAACGACATCGCGACATGGAACTGGGACGACCGGGCCGGCTGGAGCTACGCGGCCGACGGCATCACCTCCTACCCCAGCGGCGTCCCTCGCGACGACCTCCAGGCCAGATGCGACATCGCCAACAGCGCCGGCGCCGATCTGTTCATCTCGATCCACAACAACGGATCTGTCTCCACATCGGTGCGAGGCACCGAGATGCACGCCTCGGCCAAGGACCCCCTCGGCATGCGGCTGCGCGTGCTCGTGCAGCAGGAGGTCGTCCGCGAGACCGGGCTGGTCGACCGCGGGGTGTTCACCAACGACTTCTACGTCGTGCGGTGGTCGAACATGCCCGCGATCCTGGTCGAGGGCGCCTTCATCTCGAACGCTTCTGATGCGGCCCTTCTCCGCGACGCCCGCTTCCGCAAGAAGCTGGCCCGGGGGATCGCGCGAGGCGTGGACCTGTGGCTCGCGGAGGACCCCTACCGGCCGAAGTACCCGCGGCTAGCCGGCGCCGACCGCCACTCCACCGCCGCGAGCGTCTCGGTCGCGGGTTGGCCAGGTGGAGCGGCGAACGTGGTCGTCACCGGTGGAGGCGCGCACGCCGAGGCGCTTGTCGCGGTCCCGCTCGCGCGCAAGCTCGGAGCCCCGGTACTCCTCACGCGCCCGGACTCCCTCCATCCGGCCACGGCATCGGAGGTCGCGCGGCTGCGGCCGACCGCGGTCACGGTCGTGGGCGGCGAGGACACTGTGGCGGACGCCGTCCTGGACGAACTGGCGACCGCCGCCGGCATCCCCCGGGCGTCCGTGAGCCGCATCGGCGGCGGCGACGCCTACCAGACCGCGGTCGCCGTGGCGGACGCGGTCGGGGTCACCGCCACGGGCTCGGTCGTGCTGACGAGGGGCGACGTCCTGGCGGACGCACTGTCCGTGGCGTCCTGGGCCGCGCAGACCGGCTCCCCCATCCTGCTGACCAACCCTGCGGGGATGCCCGAGGTCACCGCCGAGAAGCTCGCTGTCACCGCCCGTGCTCGCACCTACGTGATCGGCGGTACGCTCGCCGTTCCTGGTGGGCAGGTCGAAGGCGTGACCGGGGTGGTGCGGCTCGCCGGCGTGGACCGCTTCGACACCAACCGCGTCGTCCTGGACGCCCTGTACGCCGGCGGCTCATCGCTGCGTCCCTACGCCGCCAACGGCCGCACCATCGTGGACGCGCTGACCGTGGCGGCCAAGGCCGCCAGCGAGCGGGCGCCGGTGCTGCTCACCGGGGGACGCGCCCTCTCCCCGTACACGCGCCTGTGGATTACGCGCCAGCGGCCGAGGATAGCCGGGTTCGTGATGGTCGGCGGCACGGCGGCGCAGCCCTACCTGACCGACTGGATGCTGGCGAAAGCCGAAGCCGAGTAGCCGCTCCGGCTCGTGCGCACGGCGCGGGAGGCATCCTCAGACGTTGAAGCGGAAGTGCACGACGTCGCCGTCCTGGACGACGTAGTCCTTGCCCTCGACGCGCATCCTGCCGGCCGCCTTGGCGCCCTGCTCCCCGCCAAAGGCGTCGAAATCCTCGAACGACACGACCTCGGCCTTGATGAAACCACGCTCGAAATCGGTGTGTATCTGCCCCGCGGCTTCCGGGGCCTTCGCGCCGACGCGGACTGTCCAGGCGCGCGCCTCCTTGGGGCCGCACGTGAAGAAGGAGTGCAGGCCGAGCAGCCGGTACGCCTCTCGCACAAGGGCGTTCAGCCCCGGCTCCGCCAGGCCCTCGAGTTCCAGATACTCCTGCAGCTCCTCGGCGGCCAGACCCGCCATCTCGGCCTCGATCCTCGCGCATATCGGTACGGGAGACATGCCGTCCATGGTCGGGAGTGCATGGCCGATCGCCGCCTCATCGATGTTGGCCACGTAGAGCATCGGCTTCATCGTGAGGAGGTGCAGGTCCGCGAGCATCCCGCGCTCGTCGTCGGACATATCCATCTTGCCGGCGCGATGGCCCTGGTCCATCCATGCCCTGAGACGCTCGATGAGCGCGACCTTCGCAGAAAGCGTCCGGTCCCGCTTGGACTCCTTTTCCAGCCTCGGCAGGACGCGCTCGACGGTGCCGAGATCGGCGAGAACCAGTTCCATGCGGATGGTCTCGACATCCCCTGCAGGGTCGACGCGACCGTCGACGTGCACGACGCCCTCGTCGGTGAAGAACCGTACGACCTCGCATATCGCGTCTGCCTCACGGATGTTGGCGAGGAACCTGTTGCCAAGCCCCTCGCCTTCGCTGGCGCCCCTGACAAGGCCGGCGATGTCGACGAACTCCACGGTCGCCGGGGTGACCTTTTCGGGTGACACGATGGCGGCCACCCTGTCGAGCCTCGGATCGGGAACCGGGACGACGCCGACGTTGGGCTCGATGGTGGCGAAAGGGTAGTTCGAGGCGACGGCCGCCCTGCGCGTCAGGGCCGTGAAGAGGGTGGACTTACCCACGTTGGGCAGGCCGACGATGCCTATCGAGAGGGCCACGGAGCTCCTTCGAGGAGGGCGGCCGGGCGGCCGCGAGCATGACGTATAGTAGCACCGTGCCGGTCACCCCTCGCATAGCGCTCGCGCACGCCTCCGTCGGCTCTGGCCACAGGGTGGCCGCCGAGGCCCTCCGCGATTCGCTGGAGGCCTGCGGGGCCCGCGTGGACCTGATCGATGCTCTCGATCACGGCGTCCTGCGAGTGGACGGCGACCGGGCTACCACGGCCTTCACCGGCCCGCTCGCTCCCCTGTACGACCGCGCGTGGCGCTGCCGGTGGTTCTCGCCATCCGAGGCGCGGGTGGCGCCGCTCGCCACCATCATGTACGCGGGGCTGCGCGACAAGCTGCGCGAGCTTTCGCCTGACGTCGTCGCATGCACGCACGCGCTGCCCGCGATGATCGCCGCGCGAGAACGCGCCTCCGGGAGAGCGGGCTACGCCGTCGCGGGGGTGATGACGGACCTGATGCCGCACACCGTGTGGCCGCTGAGCGCCGACCTGATCTGCGCCTCGACGGAGCAGGCGAGAGAGGCCCTCGTGTCCCGGGGGGTGCGGCCCGACGGCGTTGTGGTCACGGGCACCCCGCTGCGAGCGGCCTTCGACCCAGGTCCGGACCGCGAGAAGTCCCGCGCCGAGATGGCGGTGCCGAGAGAGACCAGCCTGGTGCTGGTGGTAGCCGGCGCGGCGCAGCCCGGTCCCTACGTGCGTCTCGTGCGCGCCGTACCCGGTCTTGTGGCGGCCCTGTCGGCCGCCCCGGGCGTCAGGACGGTCATCATATGTGGCCGAGACGAAGCCCTCCGCCGCTCGCTCGCGATCGACCTGCCGGACTCCGTTGAGGTCCACGGCTACGTCGCGGACATGCCTCGCTACATGGCCGCGGCGGACCTCCTGGTGGGCAAGCCGGGCGGGCTGATGACGGCCGAGGCGCTCGCGGTTCGGTTGCCGATGATGTTCGTCGGACCCGCATGGGGTCAGGAGAGGTCCAACGCCGAGCTTCTTGTCGGGGCGGGGGCTGCCGAGGCCGTCCGAGATCCATCACGGGCCGGGGTTGCGGCGGCCGCTCTCGCCGCCGACGCGCGACGGCTGTCGCTCATGCGCGCGGCTCAGGACTCGCTGGCAAAGCCGCGCTCCGCCGCCGCCGCCGCCGCTTCGATCATGAGGCTGGCGGAGGCTCGCCGGCCATCACCGCACCCGGAGTGATGGACGTTCCGGGCTAGAAGGCCTCCTCGACCTCCCACTCGATCCCGTAAAAGCGCAGCTTGTTGTAGTACTCGAGCTCCGAGTACTCCCTGTTCAGGAAGTGGAAGCGCGCTCCGTTCAGCCCGACGCAGTACGCGGAATCCCTGCAGTCGACGCACTGGACGCACTCGATGAGCCCGTCGCTGTTGTGGCACGAAAGGCAGTTGGCCGAGTTGTAGACGTAGTTGCAGTTCCGGCAGCCCACCGTGTTGAAGCAGCCGTAGTTGTTGTCCTTGTCGCGATCGTGGGTGTGCGCCTGCTTGAGCTCGGCGAACGTCCTTTGAACCTCGTCTAGGTTCTTCTCCATCGTGGCACAGCTCCCGGCTACGACCGTCTGATGCGGAATCGAGGTTAGCAGCACTACGGGCCGCGCGCCACAGGACAACGCGGCGGCGACTCGCGAAAGCCCGGGCCGACGCCGACAAGCAGCCGGGTCCCGGGCCTTGACGGCCCGGGACCCGGTCAGCTGAACGCGCGAGGCAGGGGACGCGCTACATCATGTCCATCCCGCCGCCCATGCCAGGCATGGGCTTGTCCTTCTCGGGTATCTCGCTGACGGTGGCCTCGGTGATCAGAATCAGCGAGGCGATCGACGCGGCGTTCTGAAGCGCCGAGCGGGTGACCTTGACCGGGTCGATGACGCCCATCTTGAGCAGGTCCCCGTACTCGCCGGTGGCGGCGTTCAGTCCGTTGCCCTTCTCGAGCGTCTTGACCTTCTCGACCACGACCGAGCCCTCGAAGCCCGCGTTGGCGGCGATCATCTTGAGCGGCTCGACCAGAGCCTTGCGGATGATGGTCACGCCGATCATCTCGTCCTCGGCCAGCTCCAGGGCGTCCAGGGCCGGAAGCGCGTCCACGAGAGCCACGCCGCCTCCGGCGACGATGCCCTCCTCGACGGCCGCGCGGGTCGCCTGCAGGGCGTCCTCGATGCGGTGCTTCTTCTCCTTGAGCTCGACCTCCGTGGCAGCGCCGACCTTGATGACGGCGACACCACCGGACAGCTTAGCGAGGCGCTCCTGGAGCTTCTCGCGGTCGAAGTCCGAGTCGGTCTTCTCGATCTCGGCCTTGATCTGGTTGATGCGGGCCTTGATGGCGTCCTCGGTGCCGGCGCCGTCCACGATGGTGGTGTTCTCCTTGGAGACCTTGACCGTCTTGGCACGGCCGAGCTGGGTGAGCTGCACGTTCTCGAGCTTGACGCCCAGCTCCTCGCTGACGACCTCGCCGCCTGTGACGATGGCGATGTCCTCGAGCATGCGCTTGCGGCGGTCACCGAAGCCCGGCGCCTTGACGGCCACCGAGGTGAAGGTGCCGCGGAGCTTGTTCACGACAAGCGTCGCGAGGGCTTCGCCCTCGACATCCTCGGCGATGATCAGCAGGTGCTTGCCCTGCTGCATGACCTTCTCCAGCACGGGCAGGAGGTCCTGGATCGAGCCGATCTTCTGGTTGACGACAAGGATCAGCGGGTCGGTGAGGACGGCCTCCATGCGGTCGGCGTCCGTGATCATGTAGGGCGAGATGTAGCCCTTGTCGAACTGCAGACCCTCGACGGTCTCGATGTCGATGCCGAAGGTCTGCGACTCCTCGACGGTGATGACGCCGTCCTTGCCGACCTTCTCCATCGCCTCGGCGATGTTGTCGCCGATGGCCTCGTCCGCGGCCGAGATGGCGCCCACGTGGGCGATCTCCTCGCGGTCCTCGACGTCCTTGGCGTTCACCTTGATCTGCTCGACGACCGCGTCGACGGCCTTCTCGATGCCGCGCTTGATGGCCAGCGGGTTCGCGCCGGCCGCGACGTTGCGCAGACCCTCGCGGACGATGACCTGAGCGAGCAGCGTCGCAGTGGTGGTGCCGTCACCGGCGACGTCGTTGGTCTTGGTCGCGACCTCCCTGACGAGCTGGGCGCCCATGTTCTCAAGGGAGTCCTCCAACTCGATCTCCTTGGCGATGGTGACGCCGTCATTGGTGATCGTCGGAGCGCCGAACTTCTTCTCGAGCACGACGTAGCGGCCCTTGGGCCCAAGGGTGACCTTGACGGCGTCGGCCAGCTTGTTCACGCCGGCCTCAATCGCGCGCCTTGCCTCCTCATCGAAGCGGATGTTCTTTGCCATACGGCTTGCCTACCTCCTCGTTTCCTGTCGGTGTCCCGGCGGGACTAGCCCTCGACCACGGCGTAGATGTCGTCAGCGCGCAGGATCAGGTGCTCCTCGCCCTCGATCTTTACCTCCGTGCCGCCGTACTTGCTGTAGATCACGGTGTCGCCGACCTTGACGTCCACCGGGATGCGCTTGCCCTCGTCGTCGAGCTTGCCCTCGCCCACGGCGACGATCGTGCCCTTCTGGGGCTTCTCCTTGGCGGTGTCCGGGATGAACAGACCCGACTTGGTCTGCTCCTCTGCCTCGGACGGCTTGACGACCACGCGGTCGCCCAACGGCTTCAACTTCATTCCCTGCCCTCCTGCGGTCTCCGTGCGGCCAACCGGCCGCCACTGTCCTGTGGTTCACGCGCACACGAGTGCATACCCGTTAGCGCCGCGAACATCCTCCGGTGCTGGCACTCGAACGCGTCGAGTGCTAGCAATGTGGCATTGTAGTCTGACAACGCGCTGGTTTCAACACCATCTAGCAGGATGTTTGCCGGAGGGTTGCGCGAAGGGCGCTCAAGTTCAGGAAGAGCGCTCAGCCGAGCTTCAGGTCGGACACGCCCTCCGCAGACGGCTCGAGCCGCTCTCCTCGCCAGAAGCGGAAGTGCGCGGCGGCGCCGATCATCGCCGCGTTGTCCGTGCACAACTCGAAGGGGGGCACGGACAGACGGACCCCCTCCGCCGCCAGAGCTTCGCGAAGAGCCTCGCGAAGCACCGGGTTGGCCGCCACGCCGCCGCCGATGCAGAAGGTCGAGACGCCGTGTTCCTTGGCCGCGCGCACCGACTTGGCCACCTGCACATCGACCACCGCCGCCTGGAACGACGCGGCCAGGTCGGCAAGGTCTATCTGCCGTCCGGCCTCCCGCTCATGACGGACGTGGTTGATGACGGCGGTCTTCAGGCCCGACAGCGAGAAGTCGTAGTCGCCCGAATCCATCATCGCCCGGGGGAAGCGAATAGCCTCGGCGTCTCCCTCCGCGGCCAGTCGCGAGATGGCCGGACCGCCCGGGTAGCCCAAGCCCAGCACCTTGGCGACCTTGTCGAACGCCTCGCCTGCGGCGTCGTCCAGCGTCGAGCCCAGGACCTCGTACTCCCCCCAGGCGGGCACGTGCACGAGCGAGGTATGGCCGCCGGACACCAGCAGCGCCACCATCGGCGGCTCGAGCTCAGGGTCAGCCAGCAGGTTGGCGAAGATGTGCCCCTCCATGTGGTTCACGCCCACGAGGGGCAGGCCCGTCGCGAACGCCAGCCCTTTGGCGTAGGAGAGCCCGACGACCAGCGCGCCGATCAGCCCCGGGCCGTGCGTGACGCCTATGGCGTCGAGGTCCGCGAGGTCGACGCCAGCTCTCTCCAGCGCCTCGTCCACCACACCGACGATCGCCTCTGTGTGCTTGCGCGAGGCGATCTCGGGCACGACCCCGCCGAACCGCGCGTGAAAGTCGACCTGGCTGGCCACCACACTCGACAGCACCTCGCGGCCACCCCTGAGCACCGCCGCGGCGGTTTCGTCGCACGAGGTCTCGATGGCCAGCACCAGGTCGTCGCCGGGCATACCCGCCAGCCCGGTCGGGCGTGACGGGACGACCCCCTCGAACGCCCCAAGGGACCTGGCGGCCTCCTCGGCAAGCGAGCGCCTGAGCTCGAGCATCTCCTCCGAGCACAGGTCCTCCGACCACATGACAAGGGCGTCCTCGCCGACGTCGGAGTAGTAGCCGGGACGCAGGCCGGCCGCCGTCATGCCCAGCCTCTCGTACAGTGCCGTGGCCGCCTCGTTGGAGGGGCGGACCTCCAGGGTCATGCGGACGCCTCCACGCAGCGCCGCAGCCTCGATGATGTGGGACATCAGCGCCAGGCCCAGACCCGCGTGCCTGGCGTCCTCTCGCACCGCGACGTTCATCACGTGCGCCTCGTCGACCATGATCGCCACGCCCGCGTACCCGAGCACGCCCCAGGGGGACTCGATGACCACCCATTCGCGATCGGGGCCCGTGTCACACTCCGAGAGGAACGCCCCTTCGGTCCATGGAGAGGCGAAGCTCGAACGTTCGATCTCCAGGACCTCACGAAGGTGTCTGGGCTCCATGGGCCGGATCGAGGCGCTCATGGCCTGCCGCCCGGGCCCGCGACCCCCGAGGGCGGCGCGCAGGCGCCGCCCGAGGCGCGCTCCCGCTCCTCGGCGTCTGACAGCCGCGTGTAGACGGGAAGGATCTCTCCGGGGCCGACGCCCTCGCATGACCCTTCAGACGCCAGGGCCTCCAGGAGCGCGACGCCCGTCGGAGCCCACAGGTCCTCGCTCGCGAAAACGGCGTTCGACCCCATGACCTCGCCGAACACCCCGCCATGCTTAGCCAACCCGTTCCCGGTCAGGAGCACGCTCTCCTGAAGTGAGGCCCACTCCGTCGCCACCTCGCGAGGGTCCGCCACCCTGTCGGGCGAGAGCCTGGCAACACCTTCAGGACCGCAGCGGAGCAGCGCGGGGTAGACCTCGCCTCTCATGGCGTCGCCGACGACGCCCACCAGACCGACGTGGCCGGCCGCGCGCCTCGCCACGGCGTCCAGGGTGCCTACCCCGCGCAGGCTCACCCCGAGCCCGCGCGCGATGCCCTTCGCCGTGGCCACGCCGATGCGCACGCCCGTGAATGACCCCGGTCCTCTGCCGACCGCGATCATGCGGCAGTCCCCGACAGTCAGGCCGGCTTGCGCGAGAGCCTCGCGGACGGTCGGCAGGAGCACGGAGAGCGCCGCGCGGGGCGCGTCCACGTCACGCGAGGCGAGCACCTCGAGACCGCCCCCGTCCAGCACACCGACGCCGACCGCGACACGCTCAGTGGCTGTGTCAAAACACAGGACCACCCTCATCGCCCGTCACCACCTGCCGCGCAGGCCGCTCGCCAAGCCTCCGCAAGCGACTCGGACCTAGGACCTCCCCCGACCAGCTCCAGAGTGCGCTGGTCGTCGCCGGTGATCGTGATGGTCACGGCCATGTGGTCGGCCGGAAGCGCCTCAGGGAACCTCTCCCCCCACTCGACGAACGAGGCGCCGCCCGATTCCAGGCTGCCGAAGAAGTCGATGTCCTCAAGCTGCTCGGCGCGGTCCAGCCGGTACAGGTCGAAGTGGTTCAGCGTCAGCCTGCCCCGGTGGACCAGCAAGATGTTGAATGTGGGGCTGGTCACCGGGTCCAGGATGCCCAACCCCTCCGCGACCCCCTTCACGAGGCACGTCTTGCCCGCCCCGAGGTCGCCGGAGAGGGTCACCACGTCATCGGCGCGCAAGAGCGCGCCCAGCCTCCTGCCGAACCGCAGAGTGTCGCGTGGCGACGACGAGGTGATCGGGCTCAACGTCTATCCCCTCCTTGCCGATGCGAGGATCCCTAGCTCGACTCGCAGCCGCTCGAAGTCATCGAAGAGCACGTCCCGCTTCTGGCGAGAGTACAGCACGGCCGCCGGATGGAAGACCGGGAAGACCCTGCGCCCCGGGGCCTCGATGATCCGACCCCTCAACCGCCCGATGGGCTCGCGGGTCCCTAGCATGAACCGGGTCGCGAAGTTCCCGAGGGTGACGACGATGGCCGGATCCACTGCGTCTACCTGACCTTGCAGAAACGGCGCGCACGCCTCGATCTCCTCGGGCCTCGGGTCGCGATTGCCCGGAGGGCGGCACTTGAGCACGTTTGCGATGTAGACGTCCGCCCTATCCAGCCCGATGCTCGCGAGCAGCTCGTCGAGCAGTTTGCCAGCCGCCCCCACGAAGGGCCTTCCGACCCGGTCCTCGCTGCGGCCGGGCGCCTCCCCGATGAGCATCAGGCGCGCATCGGGGTCGCCCGAACCGAAGACCAGCTTGTCGCGCGTGCTCCCCAGAGCGCACCTGCGACACTCGCCGACGGCATCCGCGACCGTGTCGAGCGCTTCGCGGCTCACAGCCAGACCGAGACCTCCTCAACCGGTCGCCGGGCGGGCTTGCCCGACGACTCGGCGGAGTAGCCGACGGGCACGATGGCGACGGGCGTTATCGGCTTGGGCACATCGAGGGCTTCGCGGACCGCGGCCTCGTCGAAAGCGCCGATCCAGCAGGTGGCCAACCCTCTGTCGACAGCGGCCAACAGCAGGTTCTGGATGGCGGCGGCGGAGTCCTGGATCGCGTACAGGTACTCACCGCGGTCACCATAGCGTGCCGCGCACGGCCTTGGGTCGACGCTCACAACGATGACGACGGGGGCGGCGGCGGCCCAACGCTGGTGCAGCGCCGCGGCCAACCGCACGCGCGCGTCCTTCGACCGGACGACGTGGAACCTCCAAGGCTGGATGTTGCCAGCGGATGGCGCAGCCACCGCGGCTTCGAGGAGGGCGCGAACGTCCTGTTCGCTCACGGGAGTGTGGGCGTTGAAGTGCCTCACGCTTCGCCGCGAGGCTACGACATCGGTGAACTCCATGGCCCCTCCATCGTGACATCGGTCATCCGCAGCGCCCCACGGCGCCAATCGTACCCCACGCGGGCCGGCCGGGTGTGACCCGCCGACCGCAGCGGCCCTCGCGCTTGCAGGAGAACCGCCATGGGCGGAGAAACCCCCTGAGGGACGGAGGTGGTACGGGATGCCCCACAGGCCCAAGGTCAACGACGAGGACATCGGCATTCGCGCGTTCCAACTGCGCAGGGCCAAGGCGGTCGAGCGCGCGACCGAGAAGGTCCGGAGGGGCATGGATACGGGCTGGAAGCACCTCACCAGCCTCGAGATCGAGGAACTGGAGTGGACTCTGGGAGAGCTTTGGACGTACGCGGCCAGAGACGATTGGGGTGGCCTGCACTTCAGCCGACTCGAACTTTCCGACGTCAGAGAGATAATCAAACTCGGCCGCCAGCTGCGTCAGCATTCGAGAAGCGACGTCAACGTCCTCGAGGACGTGGCGGCCGTCATCACCGCCAAGCAGAGCTGACCGCCATCCCGTGGGTCAGGTCGGTCGGACTCATCGGGCCGCCCTCAGCTCATCCTGCTTCTGCTTCTTGCGCTCGAGTTTCTTCTTGACCTTCTTCAGCCGGAAGAGGTCCTCGCGGGCCCGCTCATCCAGAGTCATGCGTATGTAGGCCACCTGCTCCTTGAGGGTCGGGACCGTCACCTGTTCAAGGGCGTTCACCCTGCGGTTGGTCTTGTTGATCTCCTCGCCCAAGCGCTTCAGACGGGTCTCGATGTCGGCGTACTCGATGATGACGTCCAGAATCCGCTCGAACCTGTCGGCACACTCGTCGATGCGCGACGATATCCCCGTCACCGAGTAGCCCCGCGTGAATGACGAACGTACGGGCGACTCGCCCTTCGTCACCACGGGGACCGAGACCCCCATGATCTTGGTGCCCGTCATGTCGACGGCCACACGCCCCGTCGTGGCGAGGCCCGCCGAACGCAACGACACAGTGCCGTCGACCGCCTTCGCGACAGCGAGGCCGTACTGCGCCTCGGCGACGGTCTTCTGCAGAGAGCTCGAGAGCCGCAGGGTCTCGTCCATGACGGACATGAACTCGATCAGGAGCGCGTCCCGCTTCTGCTTGAGGAGGTCCATGCCCTGCTCGGCAAGGGCGATCTGAGACCTGCGCTCAAGCAGCTCAGCTCGTGTCGGGCGTACCTCCTCCATGCCTCAGTCTTCGCCCGCCCCTTCGCCCCTTCCGGGATGGTACTTGTCCACGAAGTCGCGGACCCTCTTGAGCTCTGACATCGGCAGGGCGGACATGAGCTCCCATCCGATGGTTAGGGTCTCCTCGATCCCGCGACCCTCATGGCCCTGCCCCACTATCCGCGACTCAAACTCGTCGGCGAACCGCAGGTAGCGCCGGTCGGTCTCGGACAGGGCCTCCTCGCCGACGATGGCGACGAGTTTGCGCAGGTCGCGGCCTTGCGCGTACGCGGCGTACAGCTGGTTCGCGACAGCGCGATGGTCCTCACGCGTCTTGCCCTCGCCGATGCCTAGGTTCATCAGCCGAGACAGGCACGGCAGGGCGTCGATGGGCGGGTAGACCCCGCGTCGATGCAGGTGGCGGGAGAGGACGATCTGGCCCTCGGTGATGTAGCCGGTGAGGTCCGGGATCGGATGGGTGATGTCATCATCGGGCATGGACAGGATCGGCAGCTGCGTCACCGAACCGCTCCGGCCCTTGATACGGCCGGCACGCTCGTAGATCGTCGACAGGTCCGTGTACATGTACCCCGGGTAACCGCGCCTCCCGGGTACCTCCTCGCGGGCGGTCGACACCTCGCGAAGCGCCTCGCAATAGTTGGTCATGTCCGAGAGGACCACCAGCACCTGCAGGTCCTTCTCGAATGCGAGGTACTCCGCGACCGTGAGGGCGCACCTGGGGGTCAGAAGCCGCTCCACGGTGGGATCGTCGGCGAGGTTGAGGAAGAACACCACGCGCTCCAGCGCGGCGGTCTCCTCGAACTGCCGCATGAAGTAGCTCGCCTCACGATGGGTGATCCCCATCGCGCCGAACACGACAGCGAACTCCTCACCCGAGATGACGCGAGCCTGACGGATGATCTGCGCCGCGAGTTCATTCGCCGGGAGACCCGAGCCCGAGAATATCGGCAGCTTCTGTCCGCGCACCAGCGTGTTGAGGCCGTCGATGGCGGAGATGCCGGTCTCGATGAAGTCCGCCGGTTTCTCGCGTGTGTAGGGGTTGATCGGGTTGCCGGTGATGTCAAGCCGCGCCTCTGGCACGATCGGCGCGCCTCCATCGATGGGCCGCCCGGTGCCGTTCAGTACGCGCCCGAGCAGCTCAGGCGATACGTCGATACGCGCTACCTCCTCGAGGAAGCGCACGCGGGTCAGGTGAGCGTCGATCCCCTGGGTCCCCTCGAAGACCTGGATCACGGCGGTGTCACCCGCGATCTCCAGCACCTGCCCTGAGCGGTCGGACCCATCGGGCATCGTGATGGCCACCATCTCGTTGTACGCGACGTCCGCGACGTTGCGAACGAAGATGAGCGGGCCGGTGACGTAGTCCAGCGTCCTGTGCTCGGTGGTCAGCAGCGAGCGGGTGGGCGCGGCGGGCTTGGGGGCGGCTGTGGTCACCTAGTACACCTCGATCCCTGCGATCTGTTCGGCTATCTGCGAAGCCAGCTCGGGCATCTCGCGCAACCCCTCCTCGTGAGGGGTGGTCTTCATGCTCGCGATCCGGTCACGGAACGGGGTGTCGAGGACCTGCCGGAGCGAGACCCCTCTGGTGAGCGCCGCCGCGGCGGCGTCATTGAACGCGAGGATGACCTTGAGCATCCAGTACGCCTTTTTGGGCGGGCAGTACGCGTCCACCTCATCGAAGGCGAACTGCTGCAGGAAGTCCTCCCGCAGCATCCTGGCGACCTCGAGGACGACCTTCTCCGACTCGGGGAGCGCGTCGGGCCCGACCAGTTGGACGATCTCTTGGAGCTCCGTCTCCTTCTGGAGGATGAACATCGCGCGGTCCCTGCACTCCTGCCAGTCGGGAGCCACGTTCGTCTCGTACCACTGCCTGACCTGGCCGAGGAAGAGCGTGTAGCTCTTTGTCCATGAGATCGCCGGGAAATGACGGCGGTGTGCCAGCGAAGTGTCGAGCGCCCAGAACGCCCCGGTCACCCGGAGAGAGTTCTGAGTCATGGGCTCGGACATGTCGCCGCCCGCCGGGGACACCGCCCCGACCATCGTCACCGAACCGGTCCGCTCCTCGTCCCCGCCTCCCAGAGCTCTGACCCTCCCGGATCTCTCGTAGAACGCAGCGAGCCTGGTGGCGAGGTACGCCGGGTAGCCCTCCTCGCCGGGCATCTCCTCCAGGCGGCCCGACACCTCCCTGAGCGCCTCGCCCCATCTCGAAGTGGAGTCGGCCATCATCGCGACGTTGTAGCCCATGTCGCGGTAGTACTCCGCGAGAGTGACCCCCACGTAGATCGAGGCCTCGCGAGCGGCGACGGGCATGTTCGACGTGTTGGCCACGAGCACCGTCCGGTCCATCAACGGTGCGCCGCTCGCCGGGTCCTCCAGCTCGGGGAACTCGGTGAGCACCTCGGTCATCTCGTTCCCGCGCTCGCCGCAACCGATGTAGACGATGACATCCACGTCGGCCCACTTGGCCAGCGACTGCTGCGTCACGGTCTTTCCCGTGCCGAACCCCCCGGGGATGATCGCGTTCCCGCCCAAGGCGATCGGGAAGAACGTGTCAAGGATTCGCATGCCGGTGGTGAACGGGGTGGTCGGGTCCAGCTTGCGGGTGTAGGGGCGGCCCTCCCTCACCGGCCACCACTGGGCGAGCCGGAGTTCAGTGCCGTCCTCCAGCGTCGCTATCACGTCCTCGACCGTGTACTCGCCTGCGGGGACGACCTTCGCGACCCGGCCGCTGACCCCCGGGGGCACCATCGCACGGTGCACGATGGTCTGGCCCTCCGGGACGGTGGCGATGACGTCACCTGGCCCCACATCCTGCCCCGTCTCGACTACCGGGGACACAGGCCACTTCCGGGCAGGGTCGAGGGCGTCCGCGACGGTGCCCCTCTCGATGTAGTCGCCGGTTTGGGCCGCCACCACGGGGAGAGGTCGTTGGACGCCGTCGTAGATCGACGACAGCAGGCCCGGCCCAAGGTGGACCATGAGCGGAGCCCCTGTCGACTCGACGCCGTCGCCCACCGTCAGACCCGAGGTGTCTTCGTACACCTGGACGGTGGCACGGTCGCCCTCCAGCCGGATGACCTCGCCCATCAACCCTTGGCGACCCACCCTGACCACGTCGTACATCTTCGAACCGGTCATGCCCGAAGCGATCACGACCGGGCCGGTGATCCGTGAGATGGTCCCTGCGATCATCTATCCTCGCCTCAACGTGATGTCGAATCCGATCGCCCGTCGGATCAGTCTGGACAGGTACGCCCGGTGGTCCTCGTCGGTCTGGAGCGTGTCGCGGACCGGAAGAGAGACCACTATCGGACGGTAGATCGAGTCGATCTTGTGCTGTGTGCGCTCATCGATGGCGGCGACCATCCGCTCGTTCATCGCGATGATCCCGCTGGCGTCGTCGTCCAGCAGCGCGTTGAGCTTGTGCCTCGCGTGCTCAGGAGAGTCGGCGACCTGCACGTCGACCCCGGCGAGGCGGAAGCCGTCGGCGTTCTCGGGGTCGGTCAGGACGACGAGCCTATACAACGATGAGCTCCTTCCGGATACGACCTTCAGGCATCCCGACAGCCTTGCCTCGGACGATGATCCGAAGGTTGGTCACCTCGTTGTGCTTGGCCCACAGGTAGCTGACAGCCACGCCTATCCCGAGCGGATCGCCGATGCCTGCCGCGCAGGCCTGCCTGGTGAGAAGATCCTCCATCGCCCGCTCGAACACCGACATGGATCCGGTCTCGAGGTACACGGCGGCGGCGGCGTCAAGCGCCCGTCCGTAGGGCGTGCCCTTCATCCGGTCGAGGACCTCGTCGATGTCGGACATCGCGGTCACCTCGAGGAACGTCCCGAGGCTGACCGATGCTCCTCCGGGCAGGAAGAACTTCGAGGCGTCGAATCCCTCGAGATCTGCCTTGAGCAGCCGGAACGCTGTGACCATGTTCACCGTGTCGACCTGGATACCCAAGATGCGCCGCGCGAGCGCAGCATTGGCTCCGCGCCGGCGCAGCCTTGCGGAGGCCCATTCGAAGTAGTAGCGGTCGAGTGACAGCTCGAGATCCGGCAACTCTCCTCCTCGCATGTACTGCGAGAAGCCCGCCCTCATCGATGACGCGTAGCCGATCCCCCAGGTGCCGACGATGTCGACCACGGCCCTGACGTCCTCGGCCCTCGCCAGCTCAGCCAACTCGAACTCAGTCAGCCCTCCGGCGGCCATGACACCCTCGAGTATCTCCGCGGCGGAGGCCTGGACGTGCTTGCCCCGGACGATGGTCTTCAGGTTGAACAGGTCCCAGCGCCCCAGTATGGTGGTCGCCAAGTCGTACGCCTCGTCGTTGAGCAGGCCGAGCACCTTGCGATACGTACGGACAAGGTTGTCCTTGAGCGCAAGGTCGATCTGCGTCGCGTCCCGGCCGTGGATGAGGCACCCCTCGAGATCCGGCGCGTACTCCGTCTCCATCAGTGCCTGCAGGAGCCCTCGCACGTCCGGGGCGCCCATGAGCAGTTCGTAGTACTCCGGCCCAACGAGGCGTGACCGCATGCCGCGCAGGCGGGCGTTCGAGTAGCCGTAGTCGCGACCCGTCCCGGTCATGCGCCTCTGTGCGACAGCCACGCTCACGACAGCAGTATCCCGGCCACGGCCGACTGTCCCCCGTCACGCAGCCTCGCGATGCGGTCCTCCACGGTGTTCTTGCGGAACAGCGTGCCGGCGTTCGCCACGACCACCAATCCTCCGGCGGTCTCGAGGTCTCCCACGACCTCGGCCTTGGCGCCCAGCGCTCCGAGAGCCTTCCGGGCCAAGGCCACGTCCTCCTCCGATACCCGTACCTGGACCTCGCCATCGACCCCTGACAGCGCCTCCGCCGCCAGCGAGCTGAAGACGTCACTGTAGTCTCGGTCGCTCCTCAGAGTCTCGAACCGCTCCTCCGCACCGTCGAAAGCGGCACGTATCGCACGGTCCTTCACGCCGGCTACGAGCTTGCGTGCGTCCAGCCGAGCGGCATTGAGCCGCTGTGCGGCAACGGCCCGAGCGGCACGCTCTGAGACCTCGACCTTGGCGCGCCTGACCTCGTCGGCCCGCGCCTCGGCCTCCCCTGCTATCGTCGACGCCTGGTCTCTGGCGGCCGCGAGAATCGCGTCACACTCGGCGTCCGCTTGCTCCTCGAGGGCCCTAAAGATGTCGTCTAGCGCCATGCTCTCGCCTTGCCCTCCCGGTAGTTGATGAGCCTAGCCCGCAGGGATCACCGGCATGTTCAGAATCATGATCGCCGCGACGAAACCGAGCAGGGCGATGATCTCGGGCAGCGCCTGGAGCAGGAGGATCCACGTCGAGACCTCCGGACGCTCAGCGAGCGTGCCGGCACCTGCCGAACCGATCTTCGCTTGAGCGTATCCCGCCCCGAGCGCCGACATCCCCATCGCGATCCCTGCCGCGAACGCCTTGGCGGCATACGACTGCCACTCGCCCCCGGGGCTGGCGGCCGCCTCCGCGGCGAACGCCGTGGATGGCGTCACCAGCAACGCCAGAACCGCCCCGGGTGCCAACCGTCTTGCGAGCCGATTCTCGATCATGCGCCCTTCTCACCTCCGGTTTTCGTGAACGGACTGTACTGCTGCTTGCCTGTCTCGTAGAACTTCCCGAAGAACTCCAAGAAGTTGAGACGCAGAGCGTGGATCGTCGGGCTGAACGCGGCGATGATGAAGTTCAGCCCGTGCAGCACCAGTGCGATGGCCGCACCCAGGACGAAGTTGCCGGTACTGGCCACGATCTGGTTCACAGCGTCGGCGAAGATGGCGCCGGCCAACCCGACAGCCATGATCCTGATGTAGCTCGCGATGTGTGAGATTGACTCGACCATCTCGATGGCGCCCATGAACTTGCCGCCCCGCAGGGCGAACACGAACCCGGCTGCGGCGACGAGTGCGAACAGTCCCTGCACGACCGTCGAAGCTGGCCCGGTGAGAACGAAGCCGACGCCCACGGCGATCAGGATCCCCAGCAGGAACGCCAGTATCCCGGCCTTCTCGTACAGGTGGTTCCGGTGCTTCGTGCGCACCGCGTTGACGATCCCGAGAATAAGCCCGAACACCACCTGGACAACACCCACGGCCACCGCCACGTACATGAAGTTCTGAACCAGCAGCGTCCGGTGGAATGTCGGCACTACCCCGAACCACTTGGCGGGCTCGGTGTGGTGCACCCAGCCCAGCAGCATCGGGACGTTGCCGAAGGCCTCTCCATACACCAGGCCGAACGCCATGGCCATCGTGGCCGCAGGGCCCAGGATGGCGGTGGCGATCTGTATCCCGGCCTTCTCGCGGAACCTCCGCCTGAGCCACACGATCACGCCCAGCATGACCAGGCCGTAACCCGTGTCGCCGACGATCATCCCGAAGAACAGAGGGTAGAACAGGAAGATCATCCACGTGGGGTCGACCGTGCCGTAGCGCGGGACGCCGTAGACGCTCAGCAGGCTCTGGAAGGGCGCGACCGCCTTGGGGTTGCGGAGCGCGACCGGGGTCTCCGCGAACTCCTCCTCGCGAATCTCATGCTGCTCGACGATGATCTCGTCGCCCCAGCAACGCGCTATCTCCTTTCTGAGGTTGGACAGCGCATCGACCGGTACCCAGCCGTTGATGACGAAGGCGTACTCGGTGCGTCCGAACTTGGGGATGGCGGCGATCTCGTCGATCCTATCGATCAGCACGTCGCGGACGGTGGTCAGGCGCAGCATCCACTTGGCTGACATCTCGCTCAGCTCATCGCTGACCTCGGACAGGCTGCCTGGGAGCTCCTTGCGCCGCACCTTCAGGGCGTCGTATGCCGCATCGAACGGCATGTCCTGGAACTCGGTGGGCAGACGGATCTGGTTGACGTTCTCCATCGACAGGAACCGGTGTACCGGCTCGGAGTACGCGCGGGCGAACACGACTATCGCGGCCGTAGTCTCCTCGTCCACGTCGGTGCTCACGATCTCGCACTGGTTCTTGGTGATCCTGCCGAGCTCGTCCTTGAGGCCCTCCAGAGCCGCCTTGTATCTCCGCTCGACCAGCAGCGCGACCGAGTCGTAAGCCCCGGTCGTGACGATCTGCCTGGCCAGTGGCTGGACTTTGTGGAGTATCGGCTCGTACCTTGCGAGCAGCGCCAGCTCGGCTTCGATGGAGGTATGCGCCGAGGCCAGCGCCGATGTCCGATCCTCGACCTCGGCCATGACCTCGGCAACCTCGTCCATCAGCTCCTCGCCGCCCAGCGCCCAGAGCCGCTCGTAGAGAGATCGGCGACTCTCCGGGTCGGGCGAGTAGTCCGGCCTGTGCAGAGCTTTGATGACGGCGCGGACACGGATCAACGCCTCGTCCATGCGGTCACGTTCCGCGCCCTGACGCTCGTACACCTCCATCTGGTCGAGGGGCACCTCACCGGCAGCGATCTTCTTGGTGAGGTCCTCGATGTGCAGCTGCCCATGGTCGTGGAGCAGACTCAGTACTTCGAAGAACAGGTTCTTCGGACCGATGATCTCGACCTTGGCCATCGGGACCAGCATGTCCCGGCACCCCCTCGTGACGCGCTAGGCGTCTGTCCGCGCCCTTTTCACCGTCCGGACGATGTAGTCGACCGCCGTATCGAGCCGCCCGGCGATGGCCGCCTCCAGTTGGGCGGCCTCCTGCTCCGCCAGGGCTACGATCCTCTGGGACTCCGCGTCGGACTCAGCGCGCACCTGGTCCTCCCTGCGCGTCCCGAGGGTCACGGCCTCCTCCTCGGCGGACGACACGGTGTCGACCGCCCTGCGCCGCGCGGCGGCCACGATCTCCTCGGCTTCCCGCTTGGCGGCGAGAACCCTGCCGGAGATCTCCATCTCCTTCTCGCGGATGAGGTGCAGTGGCGAGTTCGTCTCACGGGAAACCGTCTCGCGGTGGAACTCGATGTGCCCGAGAGCCTCGTCGTCCAACCCCGCACCCCCTTCGCCAAACTCGACCTGCAGCGCGGCGAAACGCCCTTTGATGGGCTTAGTTCCCCTCCGGGAAGCGGATTCCTGCTGCCGTGTTCGCCGGTCGGACATCGCCCGGAAGTGGCGTGGGTCAGGGGCGGACAGCGTGGCCGGTCCTCGCCTATCAGCGAGCGGGCGCGGGCCTGCGCTCCATCCGCATGCCGAACGCGCACGCGGTCTCGTACGCAATCGTCTCGGCTCCCTGAGCGACCTCGTCCATCGTGATGCGCTCCCCGCCCTGCTCACCGACGATCACGGCCTCGTCGCCTCGCACCACCTGATGTCCCTGCGGCACCTCGACCATGAGCTGGTCCATGCAGACCCTGCCGACCTGCTGGCACGACACCCCGCCGATGAGCACCCTCATCCGGTTGGAGAGCAGTCTGTGGACGCCATCGGCGTAGCCAAGTGGCAGCGTCGCTATGTCGGTGGGCCGGGCCGCCCGCCAGGTCATGCCGTAGCTCACACCCTCGCCCAGTTGCACACGCTGGACCCGGCTGACCCTTGCCTTGACCGACATCGCCGGCCGCAGGTCGACACGCCCCCGCGTGTCCTCGCCGGGATGCAGGCCGTAGATCGCGATCCCGCAGCGCACCATGTCGTGCCGGCTCTCCGGACGCAGGATGGTCGCGCCGCTGTTGGCGGCATGCACGACCCCGGTGTGGACCCCCTCGTCCCGCATCGCCCTGAGAGCTCGAGCGAACCTCTCGGTCTGCGTCTCGAAGTCCCAGTCCCCTAGCACCTCGGAGGTGGCGAAGTGGGTGAACACCCCCGTCATGCGAAGCCCGGGCGTACCGGCCAGCGCCATGACGAACTCGCAGGCCTCCTCAGCCCGCACCCCGATGCGGTTCATCCCGGTGTCCACCTTCAGGTGGAACTCGGCGGGTCGCTGCTCGCGAACGGCGGCCGCGCTCAGGGCTAAGGCGAAATCGCGGGTGAACAGCGCCGGCACGAGGGAGTGGCGGACCACCGCGGGCGCCGCGCTCTCCGGGGGCTCGGAGAGCAGGTGGACGGGAGCGACCACCCCCGCCTCGCGAAGCGCGACCGCCTCTTCGACCGTCGCCACTCCGAGGACCTGCGCTCCGGCCCTGAGGGCCGCGCGTGCGCACTCGAGGTGACCGTGCCCGTAGCCGTCCGCTTTGACGACGGCCATGAACATCGTCGCGGGACCCGACATGGCCATCAGCGCCCGGACGTTGTGGGCGATGGCCTCATGATCGACCTCCACCCACGCGGGACGGTCGTAGCCGGTCAAGATCACTCCTCCGCCGCCAGGGCCCGAACGATGTCGGACTTCGAGACGATGCCCACGACCCTGCCGCCGTCGAGCACGGGCACCCTGGACACGTCTCGCTCCACCATCAGTGTCGCGACGTCCTCCACCGTCGCGTCGGCGGACACGGTCACGGGGTCGACCGTCATGATATCGGCGACCGTGGCCGCCACCGCCTTTCGCAGGTCCTCCTCGAAACGGGCGACGGAACCCGGGAGCAGCAGCAGGCCGTCAAGCAGATGGAAGGAGGTCGGGAACTCCACCCTGACGTCCTGCATGATCAGGTCGCCCTCGGTCACGATCCCGACGAGCGAGCCACCCTCGATAACCGGAAGGGCGCCCACCCTCCGTTCGGCCATGATCCTCGCCGCCTCCTTGACCGACAGGCCGGGATCGACCACCACCGGCTCGGGGGTCATTATCTGACGCGCGGTACGCTCTGACATATCCGCATCTCCTCTCTAGACGTCACGGCCGCAGCGATCGCACCGCCGCGGGCATGAACGACGGTATGTCCTCGGCTGACATGCAGGTCTGGGTGAGCGCCTGGGCCGCGTGGTCCCCGGCGGACGCATGGAGGTGCACCGCCAGGGCGGCGGCATCGAGAGGCGCCAGGCCCTGCGCGAGGAACGTGCCCGCGATCCCTGCGAGCACATCCCCCGAACCCGCAGTGGCCATGCCCGGGTTCCCGGCGGTGCACAGCACCGTGCGGCCCGACCCGGCCAGGACCGTGCGAGCCCCCTTGAGCACGCAGACGCGACCCTCGCCTGAGAGCCTGCGCGCGAAAGTCACCCGGTCGGCCTGCACGAGAGGCGCCGCCACCCCGAGCAGCCTGGCGAGCTCGCCGGGGTGAGGCGTGAGCACGAGCGGCCCCTCCCTCGCGAAGAGCAGGTCCACGGCGTCGACGAACGAGTTGATGCCGTCGGCGTCGACGAGCAGCGGTCGGTCCAGCTCCCTCACCAGCCCGCGCACGAGAAGGACCGCCGAGTGCGCGAGGGTCATGCCCGGGCCGACGACGACGGCGTCATGGTCGGCCGCCAGCGTCATCACCGCTCCGAACGCCTTGCTCGACAGCGTCCCGCCGAGGTTCTCGGCCAGCCCGGTCACCACGACGGTGGAGAGCTTGGCCTGCATCGTCTGGGCGATGGATTCCGGGACCGCCAAGGTGACGTAGCCGGCGCCGCTGCGGACCGAACCCAGGGCCGCCAGGGCCGCGGCTCCGGCGTAGGCCCGGGAACCCGCCACGATCAGCAGACGGCCCCGCTCGTTCTTGTGGGCGTCGGGGGCGGGGACCGGAAGGAGCCTCGCATAGTCCTCTCGCTCCCACACCTCGACGGCTCCCGAGGCGGGAAGACAATCGGCCGGCACACCCACATCCGCGACCCTCACATCGCCTGCGCGGGAAGCCCCCGGATACATCAGCAGGCCTGGCTTGACCGCTGTGAAGGTCACGGTCGAGTCCGCCACGACCGAGCCGCCCTCCACCGCTCCAGTGTCGGGATCCACCCCCGTCGGAAGGTCGACCGACACGACGTGGCGGCCCGAAGCGGCGATCGCCTCCACCGCGTCCGCGACCGCGCCGCGCGGGGCGCCCCGCGAGCCCGTCCCCAGCAGCGAGTCGACCACCGCGGCCGCCTCGGCCAGACCCGCCGCGAACCCGTCGACCCCCTCAGGGACCGTCCAGTGCACGCCGTCGGCCAAGGCCGCCTCTGCCGCGTCCGCGGCATCCCCTGACAGCCCGTCCGGGGGAGTCGTGGCCAGCACGTGGACCGGACGCCCGTCCTCCGCAAGCGCCCGGGCCGCGACCCAGCCGTCGCCGCCGTTCTGGCCCGGTCCGCAGACGATCGCGACCCGGCCCGCAGGCGCGCTCCCGGCCAGATGGCGAGCCACCTCCCGTCCCGCCCTCTCCATCAGTGCTCGCGAGGTGACACCACGCGCGATCGCAGCCTGTTCGGCACCCTGGATCTGCGACGCCGTGAGCGCCAGCTTCATGCCCCTTCCGCCCCCCCGGCCCCGTGCTCCACTGTGCCACCGCGCACCTCATCGAGCATGCCGCGCGCCTCCTTGAAGGCTGCGGCGAGACGCTCCTTCTGATCGGGCTCCGGCGCGGGCGCATCCGCTCCGGCGGACAACGCGACCGCCGAAGCGACCGCGGTGGAGTGAGTGAACGACAGCGACAGGTGCATCTCGACCACTCCGAGCGCGCGCGCCGCCTCGGCCGCGCCGCCGTGCATGACCGGCACCGGCCTGCCCCGCTCGTCCCTCGCCACCTCGATGTCGGTGAAGCGCATGCCTGAGAAACCTGTCCCGATGGCCTTGAGGACCGCCTCTTTGGCGGCGAACCTCAGTGCGTAGTGCACCTCCGGCCTGCTCCTGCCGTCACAGTACGCGCGCTCCGCCTCAGAGAAGCACCGTTCCTTCATCCGCGGATGGCGCGTAAGAGCAAGCTTCATCCTCTCTATCTCGACGATGTCGACACCGAGACCGACTATCATCACTCACTCCACGGTCACTGACTTGGCCAGGTTGCGAGGCTGATCGACGTTGCATCCCTTGGCTACGGCGATCCGGTACGAGAGGAGTTGCAGCGGGACCACCGCCGGTATCGCGCTGAGTGCCTCGGTCGTCCTCGGAACGTACAGCACGTGCTCGGCGTGAAGCCCGATCTCCTCGTCGCCTTCCGTCGCGACCGCGATGACCTCGGCCCCCCTCGCGCGCACCTCCTGGATGTTGCTGACGACCTTCTCGTAGGTGCGTCCCTCCGTGGCGACTACGACCACCGGGACATGCGGGGTGATGAGCGCGATCGGCCCGTGCTTCATCTCGCCTGCCGCGTACGCTTCGGCATGGATATAGGAGATCTCCTTGAGCTTCAGCGCGCCCTCCATGGCGATCGGCACGCCTATCCCCCGGCCCAGGAACAACGAGCTCACGCAACCCTGGCTGTACTGTTCAGCGCACTCCTCCAGGGCGCCTGTGTCGTGCAGGATCCGCTCGACTATCTCGGGCATGCCCGCCAACTCGCGCCACAGGTGCTCTATCTCGGAGCGCCCGAGGGTCGAGCGGCTCTGGGCCAGCTTGAGCGCGAGGACGTACAGCGCGGCGATCTGGGCAGTGAACGTCTTGGTGGCTGCGACGCCGATCTCGGGACCCGCGTGGGTGTAGATCACCCCGTCAGACTCCCTGGTCACCCGGCTGCCCACCACGTTGGTTATCGCGAGCACCTTCGCGCCGCGATCCCGGGCCTCGCGGACCCCGGCCAGGGTGTCGGCCGTCTCGCCGGACTGGGTGATGGCGACGACGAGGGTGTCGTCGCCGACGATCGGGTCCGAATACCTGAACTCGGAGGACACCTGCACCTCCACGGGCACCCTGGCCCACTCCTCCACGACGCGCTTCGCGACGAGCCCTGCGTGGAAGGAGGTGCCGCAGGCGATGATGATGACCCTGCGGATGGACGCGACCTCGTCTGGAGTCATGTCAAGCTCGGAAAGCTGGATCTCGCCGTCCTCGCCCATCCGGCCGCGGAGCGTCTCCCGGATGGCGGTGGGCTGCTCATGGATCTCCTTGAGCATGAAGTCGGGGTATCCGCCCTTCTCGGCGGCGTCGAGGTCCCATTCGACGTGCAGCATCTCTGGCTCGACAACGGACCCCCGCTCGTCGACCACCTCGACCGACATCGCCGTCACCGTCGCCACCTGACCGTCGTGCAGCACCACGACCTCGCGGGTGTACTCGAGAACGGCCGGGATGTCGCTGGCCACGATG
Organism: Actinomycetota bacterium; assembly: GCA_037445995.1. Taxonomy (GTDB): domain Bacteria; phylum Actinomycetota; class Coriobacteriia; order Anaerosomatales; family D1FN1-002; genus JBBIJK01. The sequence continues at coordinate 46,939 of JBBIJK010000011.1, forward strand.
TTCTCCCCCTGGCCCAACCCGATGATGAGCGGGGAGTCCGACCTCGCGGCGACGATGACGCCGGGGTGCGCCTCGTGCACGACCGCCACGGCGTACGACCCGGACAGCCTCTCGACGGCCCGGGAGACGGCGGCGGTGAGGTCGCCCTCGTACAGGGACTCCACGAGATGCGAGATGGTCTCGGTGTCGGTCTCCGATCGGAAGACGTGTCCGGCCGCTGAGAGTTCGCCGCGGAGCTCGAGGTAGTTCTCGATGATGCCGTTGTGAACGACGGCGATCGCCCCCGAGCAATCCGCGTGAGGATGGGCGTTCTCCTCGCTCGGCCTGCCGTGCGTAGCCCAGCGCGTGTGCCCGATGCCGAGTGAGCCTTCGACAGGGCTGTCCCCCACTGCCCCGGCCAAGTTCGCAAGCTTGCCGACCCTGCGCAGCACGCACATGCCGTCATCACCTTGCACGGCCACCCCGGCAGAGTCGTAACCCCGGTACTCCAAGCGGGCCAGCCCCGCCAGAAGGACATCCGTGGCCCTCCTGGGGCCCGTATATCCGACGATCCCACACATACTCAGCCGACCTCCCATAGGTCTCGGTGTCGATGGATGTGCGCCGACAGGGCCCAGGCCCCGCGTGCGCCGAACCGGGCGCGCTGCGCGCCCCCTGCCGCCGCTCAGACCCGCTTTGTCCCAAGGGTCGCCCCCTGGCTTTGTCGGGTCCGTCACGACCGCGGCGTGCGGCCGGAGGGGCATCCGCCGAAAACCTCGATCACCCCTCACCTCGTCGACTGCGCGTCCGCGCAGCCCCGGCGCTTCGGTGAAAAGACTATCGGACGCGGCGCCTCCGTTCCGCTCGGGAGTACCTCAGCGCGGCATGCGCCTCAGGCGGATTCTATCACCGCCGTTGCCTGGCTTGACCGCCGGCGGCCGTCAGCCAAGCTCCCGCCTGATCACCGCCGCAAGACCCGCGACCACATCGGCCGCCGCGGCCTCCTGCTCGGCCTCGGCCATCACCCTCACCAGCGGCTCGGTCCCTGACGCCCGGACCAGCACCCGGCCGCGGCTGCCAAGACGCTGCTCGGCCTCGTCGACCGCGTTGGCGATGGCGGCGTTGGCGCCCAATCTGCCCTTGTCCGCCACCGCCACATTCTCCAGGACCTGCGGGAAGCGGCGCATGACCTTACGGAGCTCCGACAGCCTGGACCCCGTCTCGCGCATCACCGAGACGACCTGAAGGGCAGTGACCAGCCCGTCGCCGGTGGTGTTGTGCTCCATGAAGATGATGTGCCCGGACTGCTCGCCGCCCAGTGACGCTCCGGAGACCTGCATCTGCTCGAGGACGTAGCGGTCGCCGACCTTCGTCTTGACGACGTGGATGCCCCTCTCCCGCATCGCGGTCTCGAACCCGAGGTTGCTCATCACCGTCGCCACCACGGTGTCGTACGGCAGCGTGCCCGTCTCCTTCATGCGGGCCGCACAGATGGCCATGATCTCATCGCCGTCGACGATCCCGCCGGTCTCGTCGACCAGGATGACCCGGTCCGCGTCCCCGTCGTGCGCCACACCGAGGTCCATCCCATGGGCGACGACCGCCTCCGCGAGCGCCTGGGGGTGGGTCGAGCCGCAGCCCGCGTTGATGTCCATCCCGTCCCACTCCGCGTTGATCGCGTGGACCGTCGCTCCGAGCTGCCTGAACGCCTCGGGGCTTGTCACCGATGCCGCCCCGTGCGCGCAATCGAGACCCACCACCAAGCCTTCGAGTGAGACGCTGATGGTGCGGATGCAATGCTGCACGTAACGGTCGGCGGCGTCGCGCACCGCGACCGTCCGCCCGACCCCGGCGCCGGTGGGCCGGACCCACTCCCGGTTCTCCGCGGCCACGAACTCGGCGATGCTGTCCTCAAGCTCGTCGGGCAGCTTGAAGCCCTCTCGGGACAGGAACTTGATCCCGTTGTACTCAGCGGGATTGTGCGATGCGCTGATGACCACCCCGCCGTCCGCGTCGGCAGCTCGCACGAGGTGCGAGACGGCGGGTGTGGGGACGACACCGCAGATCAGCGCGTCAGCGCCGCCCGAGCATACGCCCGCGACGAGCGCCGCCTCGATCATGTCGCCCGAACGCCTCGTGTCCCGGCCGACGACTATGCGGCCCGCGCCGCTGTCCCCCAAGAAGTGCCCGGCGGCCTCACCCAGGCGGAACGCCAGCTCCGGCGACAGGTCCAGATTGGCCACTCCCCTGACGCCGTCGGTCCCGAACAACCTGCTCATCGATCGTCCTTCCGATCGTCCTCCGGATCGCCCGCGGGTCCTGGTGCGCCCGCCTCGTGCTCTGATTGTCACATACCCGCCGCCCGGCCCCGCCACAATCGATTCGCACCTCTGGTGAACACCTGGGTTCTCTGCTCATGACCCCATCCTCTCAAACGACGGGGTCTCCGGGATACCCGGGGCGA
>JBBIJK010000012.1:0-46960 GCA_037445995.1 Actinomycetota bacterium
GAGGAGTTGTCGCGCTGAGGACGGAGTGCTACGCTGCGTGAAGATTCGTTAAGGTGTGCGGCGACGTCTCGCGGTCGTATGGCGTCTGGCATACCCTCAGGGAGGTAGATACATCCGCGTTTGCGGGTATCGAGTCCAACAAGGGAAGGAGGTGCAAGTCTCCACATCGAGCAGATCTCTCAGAAGATCAAAGAAGGAGACGCAAGTCTATGAAGAAGACGATCATCCTTGCTCTGACTGTTGTTGCGGTGCTGGCGTTCGCCTCGGCTGCATACGCCACGACCAACTCGACGTACGCCGCTTGGTCGGCCGCCTCGCCCAACGACAACCCGGCCACCCCGCACAAGGGGTACACCTCGGCCACCAACAAGTGCGCCGTGTGCCACGCGGTCCACAAGGCCGAGCCCTCGGGGCGGATCCTGCTGAGGTCCACCGCGGGCGACTCGTGTGTCTACTGTCACGTTGACACCGTCACCGGCAACGGGATCCTCACCTACTGGATCTACAACGGTTCCCGCACGGCGTACAGCACCGACACGACGTACGCCCCGTTCGGCGGCGGCGTAGGTCACAACATAAACTGTTCTTCGTGCCACGCCGTGCACGGCGCCCGGACCCTCGGCGGCAGCCGCAGTGCCAAGATCCTCAAGGACTGGGACTACGCCCCGTACGGCCGCCCCAACTCGACGTTCTCGCTCGCGAAGTGGGGTAGCGCAGCGAACATCTCGACTCTGGGCAACCAGAACGACCAGGTGACCGCCTGGTGCGCAGGCTGCCACCCGTACTTCGTCGAGAGCTACGAGACGACGATCTCGTACTACAGCTCGGCCACCGGCACCACCGCGAGCCGCACGGGCAACACGCTTCGTCAGTACAAGTCCCACATCATGACGGACCTCGCGGGCGGCTATGGCAACACCGCCTCCGCACTCGCCATCGGTACGGATGTCTCGTGGGGCGCTTCGGTATGGTGCCGTTCGTGCCACGACGCTGGTAGCACCGACGCCACCTCTGGCGTGATCGCGAGCAGCTTCCCGCACTACACCCCGAACCGCTACCGGTTCATGGGCGTGGCGCCGCATGCCGAGACCGCGGTCTTGTCGGACAACACCACCGGCACCGTCGACGGTCTGTGCCTCAAGTGCCACGTCAACAGCAGTGCCACCTCTGGCGTGGGCCTGACGTTCTAGGCTTCGACCTGGCTTGATCGCTAGGCTGAGAGGGGGCCGGTCCCGAGAGGGGCCGGCCCCCTTCGCATGCGGTCAAGACCGCCTGCCGGGGCGGGCGTCGAGGGTGTTAAGGCCGCCGGGACCCTTGCGCGGGAGAAGCTGGGTTGTGGCTTCGGGCGGGAGGCCGGAGTCATGAGGGCCGTAGGCTAGTGGCACCTGTCGCAGAAGCTGCCCGTATGGCCCCGGTGGCACCCGTCGCATGGCGAGTCGGGGTCGAAGGTGCGGTGCGTCTGCGCGAAGTCCTCGCCGTGTGCGTCGAAATCTCCGTGGCAGCGGCCGCAGTCCTGCCGCTCGTCATGGCACTTCCAGCACTTCTGCTTGCGCGCGAACGCGGCTTCCCTGGCGTGCGCGCCCTCCTTGAAGACCGTCGTGTGCGGCATGCGGATGCCGTGGCAGGAATCGCAGGCGCGCTGGTCGTGGCAGCCCCCGCAGTCCTCTACAGGGCCCAGCCGCACCCGGCCGAACACGCGCTTGGGGACGGCGGAGGACGCAGCGGCTCCGGGCTCTTTGATGTGGCAGGTGCCGCACTCCATCGGAGCGGTCCTGCCGTCGTGGCACGGGAGGCATCGAGACATCGGCACGGAAGAGGGCTGCCCGTGGCCGACCCCCTCGTGGCATTCGTGACAGGACATGCCGGCGGCCACGGGGTGCTCGTGCACCATGCGCACCCCGCGGCCGGCCGCCTCGACCACGCCTGACAGCGCCGCGGAGTGGCAGGACGCGCAGGCGCGCGTCGGCGGGGGCACGGGGTAGGACGGGCCCGCCGGCGACAGCGCGCTGGCGGCGTGCGCGACGCGCAGGAGCGTGTAGCCCGGCGCGAGGAGCGCGGCGCGGTCCTCATGGCACGCCACGCACGCGACGGCGGCGTGGGGCCCGCTGCTCATCGACTCGAGAACGCGCTCTCCGTGATGGCATGACTCCGCGCAGTAGGTCTGGGACCCCGCGACGTAGTGCGTTGCGAGCGCCGCGCCCAGCGTCAGCGCGGCCGCCAGGCCGCCCAGCGCGCGCCTGGGCAAGCGCAAGACCTTACGCCCGGCGGGGGCCGGGGCGCCCGCGGTCTTCTCGCGGGGCTCGGTTCGCGCCTTGCGAGCAGAGCGGCGACGACCGCCGGTGGCCCACAGCAGCAGCACGACGACCGCGATGAGCACGACCAGGGCGATCAGGGCGACCAGCAGCGCGGCGGCCGTGAGGTTGGCCGTAGGCTCCCTCACCACGTCAAGCAGCGCCTCGAGCAGCAGTCGCGGGTCCACGGCTCAGCCCCCGCCCAGCGTGCCGTCGGTTCGCCCGGGATGGGCGTGGCGCGTGTGGCACTCATCGCAGTCCTGAGCGTCGTGGCAGCGCAAGCACGTGGGGTCGGCGCGGTCGTCAGCCACCTTCGGGTGCTCTCGCAGGAAGGTGGCGGGGTGCGGCATCCGGTGGCCGTGACAGCCGTCGCAGAACCGGACGTCCGAGTGGCAGGTTTCGCAGGCACCGCCGGAGGCCGCGTGTTCGCGGCCGTGGGACTGGCCGAAGCCCGGCGGGTGCGGGATCTCGGTGCCGTGACACCGGACGCAGTACCCCCCGGGGTGGCAGGTCACGCAGTACGCGAGGTCTCCCGCGCCGTGCGCCACCTCCCAGTCAGGCCCGTGGGTGACCCGCCAGGCGCTCTGCTTCAGCCTCTCACGCTCCAGCTTGTCCCGATGGCAGGAGTCGCACTCGCGAGGAGCCCCGGCGGTGTCGTGGCACCGCACGCAGCGTTCCATCTCGTACTCACGCGGCCACCGGCTTGCCGCGCCGTGGATCGAAGCCGTATGGCACGCGTCGCAGGTCCCGCCAGGCTCGGCGCAGGTCTCGTGGAAGATCCGCATACCGGCCCGCTCGACGACCCTTTCCAGCACCTCCGGGTGGCAGGCCAGGCACCGCTCGGAGGTCACGTGCACGCCAGGCCCCCCGGGCGCGTCGGCGCCTCGCAGGGCCGCGGGGTACATCACCGCGAGTTCCAGCGACTTGAAGCGAGGCAGATCCCAGCCGCCTGAGTCCAGGTGGCAGGCGTAGCAGCCGACGTCAGCGTGAGGCGAGCCGTCGAGCGCCGAAGCGAAGGGACGCATGGCGTGGCACGACGAGCAGGCGGTCGCCGACGATGTGGCGCCGAGGGTGAGGACGGCCACGGCGGCTGTCGCCAGCAGCGTGATCGCGACGAGCTGTCTCCTGGAAGGTGTGGGCATGCGGTCGGTTCGGGGCCTTCTTCGCGCTGACCTATAATGACTCGCGTGACGGCCCCACATCATATCAGGACGGGGTCCGCCGGGAGGCGCGGCCGGTCCGCTCGCACAGCCGCGCAGGCGCCTGTCTCGCCCGGCCCGGGCAGGCTGGCCGCATGGACCGTCGTGGCGACCGGCCTCCTTGCCGCCGCAGCCATGGTCCTGCCCGCCGGAGCCGTCCAGCCCACGGACGTCCCGATGCTCGCGCTGTCCGTCGCCGCGTTCGCGGCGCTGCTTGCCGCGGGCACCCGTCCGTGGGGACGACCGGAGGCCCGGCCCTGGCGCGTCGCCGTCGCGGCCCATGCTGTGCTCGCGGCGCTGGCCGCGGCTTGCGTCTTCTCGTCCCAGAGGTGGACGGCCCTCCTTGGCGCGCCGGGGTCGTCCTTAGGTCTCGTCCAGGCAGCGGCGCTCGTCGCCGTGGCGCTGTTCGCGGCGGGCGCGCGCACGCGGGTCAGGGAGGCGCTGACCTTTGTCGCGCCCTGGGCGCTGGCGCTGGAGTGCGCGATCGCGGTCGCGCAGCTGGCGAGCGTAGAATCGCCCGGCGGGACCACCTCGAACTCGACGTTCCTGTCGCAGGTGGTCCTCCTTCTGCTGCCCGCGACCCTCATGCCGGCCCTGTCGCCCGCCAAGGTCCCGGCGAGCGGCGCGCGCGCCGCCAGGCTCGGGGTGGCGGGTCTGGCGCTCCTGACGCTGCTGCTCTCGGGGTCGCGCGTCGGCTTCGCCGTGGGGCTTGCCGCCGCCGGGGCGTGCGTCCTCGTCGCGCGCGGGCGGGCGGCGCCGCGGGCGCTCCCGTCGCGAGCGCGGCTCGGCGGCGCGTCCGTCGCGGTCCTCACGGCGGCCGCTTCCCCGGTGGCGCTGCTGCTCCTCGCACCGCCCGAGCGGCTTGAGTCGGCCCTGGCCTCCCGGCCCCATCTGTGGGCCTCGGCGCTCCGGCTGCTCCGTGGGTCGCCGGTGCTCGGCGCCGGGCCGGACGGCTTCCGGGTGGGGATCGCGCCGGAGGCCTCGGCTCGCATGTCCGTCATCGAGGGCGGCGTGGAGTCGACATTCGGCGCGCTGGCGGCCGACCCTCACAACGTGGTGCTGGCCGTTCTCGCGTCGGGCGGTGTCGCGGTGCTGCTCCTAGTGGGCTGGTTGTTGTACGAGGTCTTCCGCAACTGGGCCGCGCAGTCGGTGGCCGGGAGGCTCGACGCCGGGGCCGTCATCGCCACGACCGCGTTCGCGGCCACCACGGTCCTGGCTCCCGCGCCGCTGCAGACGGCGCTGCTCGCGGCCGCGGTGGCGGGCTCGTCGCTGCTCCCTGAGCGGGCGCCCGCCAAGGCGGCCGCTAGCAGGGCGGTTCGCGCGCTGACCGACCGGGCGGTGTGGGCCCTGGGCCTGGCGGCAGCCCTCCTGCTAGGCGCGCACGCCGTGACTCGCCTGGTGGTGGGGCCTGTCGAGTACGGGACCTTGGACGCGGCGGACGCGATCCGCGCGCAGAGGGCGGCCGACGTGTGGCGGGTCGACCCGTTCCTCCACTTCTGGGCCGCCAGGATGTGGATGTTCGTAGGTCTCGAGCGTGGGGTCCCCGCCGCCGCAGGGTCGGCGGCACGAGCCGCGGATCGAGCGGTCGAGCTGGAGCCCGCCAACCCGTTCTACGCGCATGAGTCGGCGCTGGCGCTGGACCTGTTCGACGGCGGCGAGGCCGCCACGGTCGAGCGCTACCAGAGGGCCGTCGAGCTGTTCCCGAACTGGGCCGAGTGCAGGCTCGGGTTCGCGCGATACCTGCTGAAGCGCGACCGCCCGCTCGAGGCCGTGGTGCACGCGCTCGCGGGCGTCGCGCTGGCGCCCGACTCCGCCGACGCGCACGAGCTGGCCGCGTCCGCGCTCGAAGGGGTCGACCGGGGCGACGAGGCCCGCGCCCACCGCGAGACCGCGATCTCGATCAGGGCCCGCGAGGATGGCGGGTGAGCGGCGTCACGGTTCGCGAGGAGCCGGTTGCCCGCGGAACCGCCCTACGGGTAGGATGATTAATCGTTCGTAACCTCCCTGAGACGAGGCTTCATTTTGGACGACAACGAGTTGCCTGTGCCGCAGCAGCCGGTCGCGGCGGACTCTGGCGAGATTGAAGGGGCCGGGGAAGACACGCCGGCGACCGAGGAGAGCGTCAGTGACGGCGCGGTCGATGTCGACCCGGGCGGCGGGTCTGTCGCCCGCCTGAACCGCATGCTGCTTTGGGCGCTCGTCGCCGTGAGCGTCGTCGTGCTCGGGGTGACTGGGTTTCTGGCATGGACCGTGTTCATGACCCCGGACGTCCCCCGCTCCGCCCTCGAGCAGGACCTGTTCAGGACCCGCGGCCTTGTCGAGCTCTCCCCCGACGATCCCAACGCTCGCGTGGAGTACGCCAGCGCCCTGTACCGCGCGGGCGACGTCCAGGCCGCGGTCCGGGAGCTTGAGGCAGCGCTCGAGATCCAGCCGGGCCACAGCGGCGCGCTGTACAATCTTGCCGTGGTGCACTGGTACAACGGGGAGCGCGACAAGGCCATCGAGGACCTCCGGACTCTCGTGCAGAAGCACCCGGCAGACCAGGCGGCGTGGTTCCGGCTCGGGGCGTTCCTTGAGGATCGGCAGGACTGGAAGGGCGCAGGGGAGGCGTTCCAGCGGGCCGTGGAGCTGCGTCCGGAGGACGCGCCCGCCCGCGTGCGCTTCGGGCGCGCGCTCGCGAAACTGGACAAGGTGGAAGAGGCGCGCGCGCAGTACGAGGCCGCGCTGCAGTACGTCCCGGACTACAAGCCCGCCCTCGAGGGTCTCGACGCCCTCGGACGATGATCGCACCGATGCCGGAGGCCCAGAAGTGACTGAAGCCGTGGACGTCCGGGGCGCTCGCGCCCGTCGCACGATGGTGTTCCTGATCGCCGCACTGGTCGTGATGCTGGCGGCGCTGGGCGGGCTCGTGTGGCTCTACCTGTCGATGTCTGGCGATTCGACCAAGGACGCTGTGGTCATCAGCGCCTCTGGCGGCGTGAAGATGCAGCCTTCGGGCGCATGGTACGGCTTCGGCACGGATCTGAGAAGCCAGTTCAAGAGGCCTCACGACGTCGCCGTCGGGCCCGAGGGCGACATCTACGTCGCGGACCTCGGGAACCATCGGGTCGTCCGTATGCGTCCCAACGGCGCTCTGGTCGCCCAGTTCGGCACCGGCAAGTGGGGGGCGGGCGACGTAGAGAGCCCGACGGGCGTCGCCGTGGGCAGCGACGGCCGTGTTTACGTCGCGGATGCGTCCGCGACCGGACCGCACGGCAAAGTGGTGATACTCACGGCCGACATGGCCACCGTCGAGAAGGAGGTCTTCTACCCGCCCGGCGACGCGCCTATCACGCCTCGGGTCTACGGCGACAAGCTCTACGTCACCTCTAAGGGCGGTGTCCACATCCACACCCTCGACGGCGAGCTCCTCAACGAGTGGGGCGGGTACGGCCCCGCTGAGGGCCAGTTCTCGTACCCGAACGGCGTGGCGCTCCTGCCGGACGGGACCGTGGTCGTCGCGGAGTCGAACAACCGCAGGCTGCAGCTGTTCGACCCCAGGGGCAAGCACCTTCGCACGATAGGGCAGGGGGTCGGCGCCGCCGCCGATCGGGCCGGGATGTTCGGCCTGCCGATGGGCTTGGCCGCTGACGAACGCGGGGTCCTGTACGTCGCCGACACGTTCGATTTTGAGATCAAGCTGCTGGGGCCGGACGGGACGCACTTCGCGACCGTGGGCGAGTTCGGATCGGGGAGCGGCCAGTTCAACTCGCCGGGTGGCATCGCCAGGTCGCCCGAGGGCGTGTTTTACGTGGCCGACGAGATGAACCACCGTATCGTCTCGTTCGAGGTGGAGATACCCGAAGCGGTGCTGCCCGAAGGGGTGTGGCCCGCGCCCGCGGGCGGTGCGGCTGCGGACCTCTCCGGCCTGCTCAGTGGCTCGACCTGCATGTGGCTGCTGCCATTGGCGCTGCTGGCCCTGCTGACGCTGTTCGTCCTCGTCCGCCGCCGCGCGGTGGCCGGCGCGAACGCGGAGGGCGGCCCCTCGAAGTGAGGCGGTCTAGACTTGGCGCTCTTCGCAAAAATCAGTGGTGGCGCACGCGTCGGCGTAGTGATATCATCTGTCAAGGTTCGTTCAGGTAACGGGTACCCGGTCGACGATCGTCGGCCATACATGGGCTATCGCCGCGATTCCTGCGGCATCCTCTAGGGGAGGAGGTGCAGCATATGAAGAAGGCGATTCTTGTTCTTGCGATGGTGGTGGTCGTGGCTCTCGCTCTTCCGGCGGTCGCGCACGCGGCCGGCTGGTCGAGCGCGACCTCTCCGACTGCCAGCTCGCCCCACTCGGGCTACTCCACTGGCTCGCGCAAGTGCGCCGTGTGTCATGCGGTCCACGAGGCCGAGGTTCCGACCATCCAAACGAACGGCGAACTCCTGCTGCGTTCCACGGTGGCCGGCTCCTGTGACTTCTGCCACGTGGGTGGTCCGTTCGTCGCCACCCAGGTCTACGGCTCGAGCGCGGTGTGGGCGGCGGCGAACGCGAACCGCGAGCACACCATCCAGTACGGCTCCGTCAACACCACCATCCCCAACTCGGGCGATCTGCCCACGTCGGGCACTGCGACCCTCACAAACGACTACGTGATCACGGGTGGCTTGAAGTGCACGTCGTGCCATACCGTCCACGGGGCTAACGCGGTGGTGTTCGCGGGTGCTCTGAGGACCGACATCCTCAAGGCCAACCCGTGGGCCAGCACGGCCGCCACGGCTGGGCAGTACCTCGGCTCGTCGGACGCTTCACTGTCGGCGGGCTTCTGCGCCGACTGTCACGACAACACCCCGGTCCAGCAGAAGGACTGGCGTGGCGGTCCGGACAGGGCCAGCCACTACATGGGTGCGCTGACCGCGAGCAACACGGCGATCGCGGCCTCGGGCGCTTGTCGTTCCTGTCACGTCGGCGCTAACGGCGGCACAGGTGGTGCGATCGCTGCGGCCAACAACTACCCGCACTATACGACCGGCAGGGCGTTCCTGATGACGGCAGCTTCCGCGGACTCCAAGATCGACGGCGTCTGCCTCGCTTGTCATCCGAACGTCGGCACCAACTTCTAGTCCGCCTTTGCCTGGACCCCGGTTCAGGATGAGCGGATGAGCGTGAGGCCCGGCGGCACTCGCCGCCGGGCCTCACTGCGTGTAGATCCCAGGCGGCGCGGAGCGCGAGGGCGGGTCGGGGCTGGAGAGCGGGCCGTGGTCCTGGTCAGTCGTGGCACATCCGGCATCCGAAGCCCGGGAAGTGGCATGCGCGGCACGCCTGCTGGGCCTCGGGGGAGTCGCTCACCCCGTGCTGGGTCCGCCAGTCAGCCGGGTGCGAGTCCCCGGGTGCGGCGCCGTGTGGGTGACAGTCCGTCGCGCAGTCGTTGCGCTCGTGGCACTTGCGGCAGAGCGCGCGGCGTTCGAAAGCCGCCGCGCGCCCGTGCTTGGGCCCCGTGGCCCAGCCCGGAGGGTGGGGCAGGCGGAGCCCGTGACACGCATCGCAGCGCTCCATCGAGTGGCAGCCCTCGCAGGTAGTGACCGGCGGCAGCTTGACCTGCGGGTAGTCGTACTTGGAGACTCCGCGGACGTCCGTGATCCCGCCGGGGTGGCACAGCGCGCAGTGCGCCGACGCGGTCTCGCCATCGTGACACCGCAGGCACAGGGTCATCCGGGGACGGTCGTCGGGCTCGCCGCGCGGCCCGTGCCCTACGCTCCCGTGGCAATCGAGGCAGCGGAAGGACGCGTCACTTGTGAACTCAGCGTGGGACACCCGCACGATTTTGCTCACCGTGCCCTCGGTCACCCCGGAGTGGCAGCGCAGACAGGCCTCCGACGACGGGAGCCTCCCCGCGATGCCCGCCTCCACCCCGGTCGACGCAAGCAGCAGGTCCGAGGCGGTCTGGATGCCGAGCGCGAGCCGGCCCGCCAACCCAGGGGCGGCGTGGCAGTCGGCGCACCCCACCTCGGTGTGCGGTGTGCTGTGCTCGATCGCGGCTTCCAGCCTGTCGACGTGACAGCGGAGGCAGGTCAGCCTGTCGGTGAGAGCGAGGTTGCCCGAGAATACGAGCGCGCCCGAGGCGATCATCCACGCCGCGGCCACCACCCACGCCTCTCGCCGCACCCGCCGCCTTCGCGTTTCCGTTACGGCGCCGGCCCTGGCCGCCTCGCCGCTGACGAAGGCGATGCCTATCAGGAGCAGCACCGCGATGAGAAGGACGACGCCGACCCCGATGACGAGGACGGCCTCGCGAGGGTGGGCGGTCGGGTCCTGGAGGACGGACCACAGGAACGCCGGATCGAGTCTGGCCAGCCTCTCGCTCACGGCGTGCCCCGTCCGGCTGGCGCGTCCCCGGTCCTGAGCCCGGGGTGCACGTGTTTGGCGTGGCAGTCCTGGCAGTCGGAATCGGAGTGACACTCCTTGCAGCGGTCCTCGACGTCCGAGACGGGGACAGCGGTCGAGTGCTCCGGCAGCCACGTCGAGGGGTGGGGCATCGTGATGCCGTGGCAACCGTCACAGAGTTCGCGGACGTGACAGGCCAGACACGCGTCTTCGCCCGCGGTGAGCGTCTCGTCGCCGTGAAGGCGGGGCCACGACGCCTCATGGGGCACCGGTATGTGGCACGCGGCGCAGTCCGAGCGCTCGTGGCAGATGCGGCACGTCGTGAGGTCCCCCATGCCGTGGGTCTCGTGGCGGTTCCGTCCATGGGTGATCGCCCAGGCGTTGAGGGCGTCGCGGCGCGAGGGCTCGCCGAAGTGGCAGATGTCACAGTCCTTGGGCGCGGCCTGCCCGTCGTGGCAGCGTGAGCACCTGTCCATGGCGATGGCGCGGTCGCCCGTGATCCGGCCGTGCGCGATGTCGCTGTGGCAGTCGGTGCAGCGCGCCTCGCGGGTGACGCAGGTGCGGTGCTGGACCCGTATCCCGTCTGCGAAGACGACACCGGTCATGATGTCGAGGTGGCACCCCTCGCACGCTCTCCTGTCGACGGTCGCTTCCGCGGGGTCGCGTGGCAGGCCTCGGAGGACGTGCGAACCGTCGATGATCAGACGTGCGGATCTGGCCAGGGCGCCGGAACCCGCGTGGCAGCCGTAGCACGGGACGCCGGCATGGCCGTCGCGAATCGCGACCTGCGTGTGGCAGGCGAGACACACAGGGTCCGGCTCGATCGCCGCCGTCGCGACCGCCATCCCCCCCGTGAGCGCGATCAGGCTCGCGGCGAACGCCGCCCAGACGGCGTAGCGGACGCCTCGCATGCGAAGTTGCGTGGCGGAGGTCTCGTTGCTCTGTGTGTCAGGCTGATCCATGGGCTCCGTGCGTCGCAAGTCGGACAGGGGCCGTGAGAGCGCGCTTCGGCCACTACAGAGTAGCTGAGGCGCGGCGATCCGGCTGCCCCGCTCCCGGACATCCTTCACCTCGCACGCTCCTGCGAGGTCGGCTAGACTGTTGGGCGGCGGCGTCCGAAGGACGGGGCGGCGCCGTGTATACTGAGCCAAGATTATCGCGCCGGTCGCGGATGAGTTTCGGTCGCGCGCGAATCGCGGTCGGAAGCAGGCAGATGACGCCGGTCACGGATCCAGAGGTGAGCGCGGGCGCCACGGGCGCCATCACCTCACGCGGATACGCGCTGGCGCTGGTCGTCTCCGCGGCCGCGGTGCTTCTGGCCACGGCGGGACTCGCAGCGGCCGGACTGGCGAGACAGGAGCCTCCGGCGCCCCGCTCGATCCAGGCCAGCGCGGGCCAGACCGGCACGGTGGCGGTCGTGAGCTGGGCGCCTCCTTCCCAGCGCGCCGGCGTGGTGGCGCACAGGGTGTGGCGTGCGGACAGCGACGGAGTGTTCGCTCCGGTGGGCAGCGTGTCCGCGGAGGCCACGTCCTTCGCTGACCGGTCCGGTGTCCCGGGCGCGTCGTACAGCTATCGGGTGACCGCGGTCGACGCCGACGGTGTCGAGTCCCCGCCTTCGCTCCGTACCGCCACCATCACCGTCCAGTGGACGGTCTCTCCCCACGTCGGCGACAGGCTCGGCGCCGGTGGGGTCGTCACCTGCAGGCTCTGCCACGTATCCCATGCGGCGGAGAGCGGTGTGGCGCTGCTGCGTGAGGACTCGGTCCGCGTGGGTCAGCTCGGCATCTGCTACCGATGTCATGATGGTTCCGGCGCCAAGGCGGACGTCGCCAATGGACCCTATGATTCGTTCGCGCTGGCCAGCGGCCACACCTTGGAAGCGCTGGCCGATGGCGGCGATCAGACAAACGAGTGCGGCGACTGCCACCACCTTCACGGCTCCGCGGCCGAGCGGCCCGGCCTGGCGGCGAGGGTGGTGACCCACTCGTCGATCGGCACCCGGGCCGTCGAGGGCCGCGTGTCGCTGTGCCTCGCGTGCCATGACGACGAGGCCTCGTGGTTCACGTTCAAGAACGGGGCGTATCCCTCCAGGGCCCAGGCGCCCGTCGACGGTTCGGGCTACCCGCTTCTGGGCACCTTCCCGGGCCCGCGGGTCTACAGGGACGCTGCGAAGAACCCGCACGCGTCGATCCCGGCGGCGCCCCGTGAGGGCCGTGAGCGGGGCGACTGCCTGTACTGCCACGCGGCTCACCGCGGTCCGAGCCGCTACGACGGCCTCAAGGCGCTGTTCCGGCCCAGCACGCCCGAAACCCTCGACGCAGATCGCGAGAGCGGAGCCTACGCAGCACTGTGCTTCATGTGCCACGGGGGATCGCGGCCGTCGTACCTCGCGACCATCCCGACGGACATCAAGCGATTCGCTTTGGGGGGCGGCCGGAACGCCGGTCACCGCGTCCAGGCTTCGGGCGCCGCGCTGCCCGTTGGCGCGGCCCTGCCATGTTACGAATGCCACAACCCCCACGGCTCCGCCGCGCCGGTCGCGGGACTCGAGGTCGTCGCGGTGGTGGCTCCCGGCCGGTCGGTGCTGGTGGGGGACGAGCCTGGTGAGATCGTGATGGGCCCGTCGGCTACCCCCGCTGACGTCCGGCGGTTCTGCCTGACCTGCCACACGACGGCTGACTCCGCCATGGGCTGGGACGGCAGGGCCATGTCCGCCGTCGCGCCCGGCGCGCGGGTCCTCGGGATAGAGCGGACCAGCTTCGGGGCGGTGCTCCGGCTCCCCGACATCAGGGCGCACCGGCTTGCCGAGACGAGGTCGTGCTACGAGTGCCACGGCGCCGACTACTCAGCGGCCAACTCGTTCAACGTCCACAACCCGACCTTCGGCAAGCCCCCCGGCGAGGTCCAGTGCGACGTCTGCCACTCGTCGGCGCCGTCCGGCTCGGGCGCCGCCTCGGACGAGGGCGCTCCGATGGGCTCCGCCGAACCGAGCTCTCCCTAGCGGTGACGGTGTCTCGCTGGAGCGTCTCGCTTGCCGCGCTGCTGTCGCTGGCGGTCCTCTGCGCATGCGTTCCGGGCGGACCCGCGTATGAGCATCCTGCGGCTGTCGCCCTCGACAAGCTGCTGGAGGTTCGCTCAAAGGCACCGACCGATCCCGCAGCCTACAGCCCCTATGTCAAAGGGGAGGACTTCGCGGTGGTCCTTGCCGAGGATGCGGCCGACCGCGAAGGCGACACGCCGCCGGTACCGGGCTGGCGAAGGCCCTACGTCAGCGCAGTGGGCACCGACGGGGCTGTCGAGGTGGTGGTGTCGTGGCGGAGCTCCGCGGACCACCCCGGCTTCCCCAGAGCCCACCGGTTCACCTTGGTGGAGGAGTCGGGCGCTTGGCTGGTCACGGACGCGTTCCCCGTCGAAGGAGAAGAGCCGCCAAGACCGCTCGTGGAACTGGCCCCCTAGCCTGATCCCCCGCGCGGGTTCCCTCGCCCCTCGCCGGTTCTGCTCGCAGGGGAGCGCGCTCGCGCGTCGAATGGTATCCTTCGTCCGCGATCCTGTTCGCGGCATGCCGGTGCCGCGGCAACCCAAGACCAAGGGAGCGGCCTCACCCGATGTCCCGCGCCGACCTCGTGCTGCTGCACGCACCAAGCGTGTACGACTTCCGCGAGCGTTCGATCATGTACGGCCCCGTGTCGGACATGGTCCCGTCGTCGCCCGTCTTCGAGATGTACCCGCTTGGGTTCACGACGATGGCGGAGTACCTCGAGCGCTCCGGCCTGAGGGTCCGCATCGTGAACCTCGCGGTCCTCATGCTCAACCGCAAGGGGTTCGACGTCGAGCGCGCGATCCGTTCGATGGACCCGATGGCGTTCGGCATCGACCTCCACTGGCTCCCGCACGCTCACGGCGCGGTCGAGATCGCGCGCCTGTGCAAGCGCCACCACCCGGACACCCCCGTTATCATGGGCGGCCTCTCCGCCTCCTACTTCCATGAGGAGCTGGCGAGCTACCCCTGCGTGGACTTCGTCTTGCGAGGCGACTCGACCGAGGAGCCGCTGCGCAGGCTTATGACGGCTATCAAGCGCGGGGGGCGGGTCGACGACATCCCCAACCTGACGTGGAAGGGCGCGGACGGCTCGCTGAACGTCAACCCGCTGGAGTGGGTCCCCGAAGACATGAACGACATCTCGCTGGACTACTCGTACAACATGCGAGCGGTCATCCGCGAGAGGGACATGATGTCGGTCGTGCCGTTCAAGGACTGGCTCCAGTACCCGGTGTGCGCCTCGCTTACCTGCCGGGGCTGCACGCACGACTGCGTGACGTGCGGAGGCTCGGCCTACGCCTTCCGGGAGCATTACGGGCGGCGCCGGGTCGCCTTCCGCGACCCCGAGCTGCTCGTTCGCGACATCGCCCACATACAGAGGTACATACCGGGGCCCATCTTCGTCCTGAACGACTTCCTGCAGGCCGGCCGCGACTACACCCGGCGGTTCGTGGAGGGCCTTTCCAGGATCGGGCTGAAGAACCCCATCGCGTTCGAGTTCTTCAAGCCGCCCAAGAACGACTTCTACGAGTTCCTGGACGCGCACCTGCCCGACTGGTCGGTCGAGATCTCGGTGGAGACGCATGACGACGCGCTGCGGGCCAGGTTCGGCAAGCACCACTACACCATGGCTGACGTCGAGGAATCCGTCGCGAACGCCCTCGCGCACGGGTGCTCGCGTTTCGACCTGTACTTCATGACGGGCATACCGGGCCAGACCGCCAGAAGCGTCCTTGAGACGCCCGAGCACGTTCGCGGGCTGTACGAGAGGGTCGGCAACGACCCCCGCCTGCTCACCTTCATCTCGCCGATGGCGCCCTTCCTCGACCCGGGCTCCCGGGCGTACGACGATTCGGCCGAGTACGGTTACACCCGCCGGGCGTCGACGCTGGAGGAGCATCGCCAGCTGCTCATCCAGCCATCGTGGAAGCAGATCATGAACTACGAGAGCGCGTCCATGTCCCCCGACGAGATGGTGGATGCCACGTATCGCGCGGCGATAGCACTCAACGAGGTCAAGGCGCGGGCGGGTGTGGTGGAGCGAGCGGCGGCGATGGAGACCCACGAGCGCATCTGGCGGGCGCGCCAGGCGATGGAAAGCATCGACCAGGCGATGTCCGCCGCCGATCCGCACGAGCGCGCGACGAGGCTCGCCTCGCTGCGTCAGGAGATCGCACAGCTCAACGAGTCGACGGTTTGCAGGAAGAAGGAGCTGGAGTGGCCCGCCAAGGCCAGCCTGTCTCACGCGGTCAACGCGGTCACGTTGTGGCTGCG
Organism: Actinomycetota bacterium; assembly: GCA_037445995.1. GTDB lineage: Bacteria > Actinomycetota > Coriobacteriia > Anaerosomatales > D1FN1-002 > JBBIJK01. The sequence goes on from JBBIJK010000012.1 coordinate 15,157, forward strand.
CGAGAATCTCGCTATCCTGTTCGGGCTCCGTCGGCCCTCGGCGCCGAGAGCGAGGTTCGACAACACGGAGGCCTGATGCAAGCACGCACCAACCGACGCAGCGGTCCCGGCCAGCCGTCCACCGAGCGCGTGCAGGGCATCTTCGCCGGGATCGCTGGCGATTACGACCGCGTCAACGCGGTGGCGAGCATGGGCGTCGACCGCCTGTGGCGGCTCGCTACCGTACGGCTGTCGGGGGTCCGGTCGTCGCACCGTGTGCTCGACCTTTGTTGCGGGACCGGCGAGCTCGCGCTCGCGATGGCCAGACGCGGCCGGCCCGCCGAGGTGCTGGCGACCGATTTCGTCCCTGAGATGTTGGAGTTGGCGGAGGCCAAAGCCGCGTCTATCGTTCCGCGTCCGCGGGTGAGGTTCGAGCAGGCCGACGCCCAGTCGCTGCCCTACGAGGACGAGAGCTTCGACGTCGCGACGGTCGGCTTCGGAGTTCGCAACCTGCCCGACCGGGCGGCGAACTTCCGCGAGGTGCACAGGGTGCTCAAGCCCGGAGGCAGATACCTGGTGCTCGAGTTCTCGCGTCCCCCGTTCGCGCCGTTCCGCTCGGCCTACCACTGGTACCTGCGCACTGTCGTCCCGTGGCTGGGGGGGCTGCTCGCAGGTGACCGGGACTCCTACCAGTACCTGAACGACTCGATACTGGGGTTCCCCGGACAGGTGGCTCTGGCGGCCGAGCTTCATGCGGCAGGCTTCGAGTCCGTCAGCTGGCGCAACCTCACCTTCGGGGTGGTCGCGGTCCACGTCGCCCGCAAGTGAAGCGGATCTCGCGTGCGCGCGGTACCATGGGCAGACCGCAGCCGATGAGAGGGGCCACCAGGTGATCCTTGCGGCGAGATACGTCCTGCCCATCAGCGGGCCGGTCATCGAGGACGGCGCCGTTCTCGTGCGAGGTGACTCCATCGTCGAGGTCGGGAGCCTTGCGCAGATGCGCGACCGGCATCCGGGTCAGGAGGTCCGGGATTTCGGCTCGGCCGCGCTTCTGCCGGGCTTCGTCGACGTGCACACGCATCTGGAGTACTCGGTGTTCCGAGGCCTTCTCAACGACCTGCCCTACACGCAGTGGAAGCTCCAGCTCCTTCGAAAGGAGCGGTTGCTGGGGGCCGATGACTGGGAAGTGTCCGCCAGGCTAGGGGCCCTGGAGGCCATCCGGTCGGGCATCACGACGATCGCCGACATGTCGGACTCGGGCGCATCGGTGCGCGCGGCCGAGGAGGCCGGCCTTCGCGGGATCGTCTATCGCGAGGTCTCGACGATGCGAAAGGACCAGGTCGAGTCGGTCCTCAGCGCGGCGCGAACTGACATCGAGGAGTGGTCGGCCTCGTGCGCCGGCGGACGCATCTCGGTCGGCATCGCCCCCCACTCGCCCTACAGCTGCCACCCGGCGCTGTTTCGCGCGGCGGCGGCGCTCGCGATCGAGGAGGGGCTGCCGGTCTCGACCCACCTCGCCGGCTCTCGCGACGAGTACGACTTCGTCAAGTACGGGTCCACGTCGTTCGCTGTCGACTTCTCGGATCCAACGAGCTGGCGCGAGGCCGGATGGCTGCCGACCGGGGTCAGCCCGGTGGAGTACCTGGAGAGATGGGGTTTCTTCGAGGCCCCCCGGGTGCTCGCGGTGCACTGCGTCCACGTCGACGACGCGGACATCGAGATTCTGGCCGCGCGCGGCGTGGCGGTCGCATTCTGCGCCCGCTGCAACGCCAAACTCGCGATGGGGGTGGCGCCGCTCGGAGGTTTCGCCAGGCGCGGGCTCGTCGTCGGCATCGGGACTGACTCGCCGGCCTCGAACGCCACGATGGACTTCTTCGACGAGATGCGCGTGGGGCTGATCCTGCAGCGCGCGGTTTCGGGCGACGACGGATTCCTGACAGCGGAGCGCTTCATCCGCATGGCCACGCTTGACGGTGCGAGGGCCATAGGGCTGGAGGAGGCGGTGGGCACGATCGAGCCGGGCAAGAAGGCGGACTTGATCGCTGTCGATCTCTCGCACAGTCATCAGGTGCCCATCCAGGACCCGTACGCCGCGCTGCTGCACACGACCAACCAGGACAGCGTCCTGATGACGATGGTGGACGGGCGGATCCTGTTCGACGATCACAGCTGGGAGACGCTGGACCGGGACGCGATATTCTCGGCCGCCGAGCCCACGAGGGTGAAGCTGCAGGGCTGATCTGCGCCGATTTGGCGGGCTCCTTGCTAGCCAAGCTTCTCAGGCCTGCGTGCTATAATCACGCGCGGCCCCGAGAGGGTCAGTGCGGACCGTCCTACGGCGGTCCGCGTGCCGACACAGGAGGAACGACAGAGTGAGCGATCAAGACTTCTTCTTCGAGGACGAGAAGACCCCCGCGGAGTCCGAGAAGGCTCCCGCCAAGGCTAGCGGAGGCGCCCCTAAGGCGCAGGCGGCCGCAGTCGCGGCGCCGATGCAGTCGGTCAGCATGACGGTGGCGGGTCTCGCCGCCGTCTGCGCCCTTCTGGTGGGCGTCATCATCGGCATCCTGGTGCCCAGGTCGACCTCCCCGGCGGCCTCGCCCGGCGCCGGCCTCCCGGGCGGCGGCGTCTCCGCGCCGCAGCTCAGCCCAGATCAGCTCGGCAACGGGCAGCTCCCCGCGGGCCACCCGGACATCGGTGGCATGGGCGGCGGTACCAGCCAGCCGGGAACGCCGACCATGGGCGGCGGCTCAGGCGAGACCACGCCCAACCAGTAGCGGTCCAGACGCGAGGCCCGGCCGGCGCGTTCGGCCGGGCCGACGCATGACTCGGGAGACCCATCGATGGCCATCGACAAGCGCAAGGCGGGGCCTTGGCTCCGGTTCGGCATCGCATCCCTGGCGGTTATCTTCGTCGCCGGCATGAGCGCCGGTCTGCTGCCCGGGCTCTTCTCGCTGGCGACCGGCCCTTCGGGCGCGGGTGGGTCCGGAGCGTCGGGCGGCCTCGACGCCATCGCTGCCGAGCGCGGCTCGCAGGTCAGGGCCTTCGAGCAGGTGCTGGCCAGCGACCCGGCCAGCTACACGGCGCTCGTGGGACTGGGCAACGCCTACTTCGACTGGGCGCTCGCCGTCCAGGAGGCCAAGCTCGACGATGTCACCAACCGCGCCTACTGGTCACAGGCGTCGGCCGCGTATCAGCAGGCGCTCGCTGTCCAGCCCGGCGACCCCAACGTCTCCACGGACCTCGCGATATCCCTGTACTACGGGCAGCGCGTCAACGAGGCGATCTCGACCATCGAAGGGGTGCTCGCCGCCAAGCCCGACTTCGCGCCCGCCATGTTCAACGCCGGCATCTTCTACCGGACAGCGGGCCGCGACGCGGACGCGCTCAGGATGCTGGAGGCGTACGTGAAGGCGGACCCGGAGGGCAGTTCGGGCAATATCGAGATGGCCCGGCAGTGGATCGGCGAACTTGCCGGCGGTTCGGGTTCGGCCACGCCCGCGGTGCCGTCGACCACTGCGCCCTGATCGCAGGCTCGCCGCCCCCCTCAGGCGTGCCCGAGGGTCTCGCGCGCCTCGCTCATCGAGGCGGCCGTGGAGAATATCCCGTTCAGGCGGGTCAGCGCCAGTATGTTGTCGACCGTCTCGTTGGTCACAAGGACCAGCTTCCCGCCCTGGGCCCCGTATTCCTTGGAGAGGCTCAGAAGCAGTCCCAGCCCGGAGCTGTCCAGGTAGTCCAGACCGCTCAGATCCACCACCGTGGATGGTGGCTCTGAGCGGAGGATGCGGTCGATCTGCATCCGCAACGAGGCGCATTCGCCGTAGTCGAGGTCGCCTTTGAGGGTGAGGGTCCAGTAGGCCTCGGATTGGTCCAGGTCTGCGGTCAGGGTCATGCTCGTCCTCCCGAGGTGGTTGCGGTCCGAGAGTAGATACCCCTTACCCGCTTCGCCGCAGCGCGCCGGAGCCGCGATTGTGACAGGGGCCTCTCGGCGGTACAATCGCCCAGAACATCACGGCAAGGAAGGCGGTGCATGCGGGCCATGGACCTCTCGGTCGTCGCCGACAAGGACGCTGCGACCTGCGTGCTGGAGGTTAGCGGCGAGGTCGACGTCTACACCTCGTCCGTCCTCAAGGAGCACCTCCTCGCCGCGATCGACGACGGCTGCACCGATCTGGTCGTCGACCTGGAGCGCGTGGGCTTCATCGACAGCTCGGGCCTGGGCGTTCTGGTGGGCGCGCTCAGGCGTGTCCGCGAGAAGGGCGGTTCGGTGCGGCTGGTCTGCACGCGGGACAACATCCTAAAGACGCTCCAGATCACCGGCCTCGACAAGGTCTTCGCGACCTTCGCGACGGTCGAGGCCGCGAAGGGCTTCTGACCACCGTGTTCGGTATCGGTGGAACCGAGTTCGTGCTGATAGCGCTGCTGGCGCTAATCCTGCTCGGCCCTGAGAAGCTGCCCGAATACGCCCGCAAGGCCGGCCGCCTGTGGGCGGACTTCAAGCGCTACCAGGATTCGATGGAGTCGATGATCCGCGCGGAGATCCGTGTCGGCCAGAGCGAGAGGCGCGCCGAGACGTCCGCGGCACCCGCACCGCTCACGCACGGCGACGTGTACATGGACGATGACGAGGACGAGGAGGAGGAGGAGTAGCCCCGGCGCTCCTCGACCCCCATGCCCATAGGACCCGCCCGGATGCCCTTCATGCAGCACCTGGACGAGCTTCGCCGCCGTTTGGCAGTCGTCCTCGGTGTGGTGGGCCTGCTGGCTCTGGGGATGTACTTCTACTCCGAGCCCGTCTACTCCCTGCTCATCGCGCCGGTGAAGGACATCGTCGGCGACAGCGCGGTCGTCCTTCGGGTGTTCGACGCGATGATGATCCGGTTCAAGGTCGGGGTTTTCGCCGCGGTCGTGATCGCGAGCCCGCTCATCTTCTGGCACGTGCTGGCGTTCTTCCTCCCCGCGCTGAGGCCCACTGAGCGCAAGTGGGTCGTCCCGACGTTCGTGTCGATGGTCGTTCTCTTCCTTGCTGGCGCGGCGTTCTGCTACACGACCGTGCTGGGGCCGGGGTTCCAGTGGCTGGTCGACCAGGCGGGGGACATCTTCACCTATATGCCGACCGGCGCGGACCTGGTCACGTCCATACTGTGGTTCCTTCTGGGCTTCGGGATCGCGTTCCAGACGCCGGTGGTCGTCTTCTACCTCGTCTACTTCGGTCTGGTCCCGTACAAGACCCTTCGCCAGAATTGGCGCGTGGCCTGGGTGATGATGGTCATCGTGGCCGCCATGGCGACGCCCGACTGGTCGCCTGTGTCGATGGGCATCCTGGCGGTCGCGATGATAGTGCTCTACGAGTTGTCGCTGCTGCTCGTGCGGGTCGTGCTCGGGAAGAAGATCGCGCGGCAACAGGCCGAGCTGGAGGCGATCTAGGGTCATGCACGAGATGGGCATCACGGAGGGGATACTCGCGGCGGCCGAGGAGGCCGCTCGCGCTGAGGGCGCCACGCGGATCAACGAGATACGCGTCTCGATCGGCGAACTCACCGAGATCGTGGAGACCGCGCTCCAGTTCGCCTTCGAGGCCCTCAGTCCCGGCACCATGGCCGAGGGGGGCGCGCTGCTCGTGAACCACGTAGGGGCCCGCTCGCGCTGCCCGTCGTGCGGGACCGAGTTCGGCCACGGCCGCTTCGACGCGCAGTGCCCGGGGTGCGACAACCCCTTCTGCGAGCCGGTCACCGGCAGGGAGCTCAGGATCGACAGCATCGACTACGACTGAGGGTGACGACCGCATGGCCGAGAAGGACCTGGCAAGACCGATACTGGACAGAAACATGGCCCTCGCGGCCGAGAACCGCTCGCTCTTCGCGGGCAAGAGGGTCTTCGTGCTAGACGTTATGGCCTCGCCGGGGGCCGGGAAGACCTCGACCATCCTCGCGACGATCGCCGCGCTGCGCGATCGGTACGGCATCGCCGTCATCGAGGGCGACATCGCCAGCAGCGTGGACGCCGAGAAGGTCAGGGCGCATGGGGTTCCCGCGGTTCAGATCAACACAGGCGGGGCGTGCCACCTGGAAAGCGACATGATCCGGCGCGCGGTCGACACTCTGGACCTGGACGCGCTGGACCTGCTGATAGTCGAGAACGTCGGCAACCTGGTCTGCCCGACCGAGTTCGACCTTGGCGAACACGCCAAGGTGATGATCTTGTCCGTTCCCGAGGGGCACGACAAGCCCTACAAGTACCCGAACATCTTCCAGATCGCCGAGGCGGTGATACTGAACAAGGTCGACACCATGCCCATGTTCGACTTTGACGAGGAGGAGTTCCGGTCCGTCGTCGGGAAGCTTAATCCCCGGGCCCCGATCTTCCCCGTCTCGGCCACGAAGGGCGATGGCGTGGACGCCTGGGCGGGTTGGCTCGCGGCCAGGATCGAGGAGGTGCGGGCCGGGTGATCGGACGCGCCGAGGCGCTGGCCATGGTGCGCGAGCAGGTCCCCAACGCGAACCTGGTCAACCACTGCGTGGCCGTCGAGGCGATCATGGAGGCGCTCGCCGAGCGCTCCGGGCTCGGCCCGGCCGACGTGGCGCGCTGGGGCATCGCGGGCCTGCTGCACGACCTCGACTACGCGAGGACGGCGCAGGAGCCCGAGCTTCACGGCCTGCTCACGGTGGAGCAGCTCGGGGACCGGGTCGACGATGAGATGGCTCACGCCATCCTCGCCCATGCCGGCAAGGCCGCCATCGAGACGGACATGGACCGGGCGCTCCGGGCGGCCGATCCCACGACCGGTTTCATCGTCGCGGCCGCGCTGGTCAGGCCCGACCGCTCGCTTGCGGCCGTGGAGGTCCGCTCGCTGCTCAGGCGCTGGAAGGAGAAGGCCTTCGCCAAGGGTGCCAGCCGTGAGCAGATGGACGGCTGCGAGGCCCTCGGGATGAGCCGCGAGGAGTTCCTGGCTCTCTCGCTCGGGGCGATGCAGGCGCGCGCCGGGGAGCTGGGCCTGGGCTGAGGCGCGACCACGCCGTGTCCCCGCCGGCGCTTCCCTCGTCCGCGGCCCGGTGGACGGGCGGGGCCTCGCGTTGTATATACTCGCATGCATTCGCCCGGCATCAGGCCGGATGCGAGACGGGAGAAGGGGCCCGATGAGACTCGTCGTCTCCGAGAAGAACATCGCAGCCAAGAGGATCGCCGAGATCCTCGCCGTTGGGAAACCCAAGGCCGACAAGGTGTACAACACGCCGGTCTACAGGTTCCGCAGGGACGGCGAAGACTGGGTGAGTATCGGGCTGAAGGGCCACATCCTGGCCGTCGACTTCCCGCAGACCCTCGTGCACGGCGGCGACGGCTGGCGCGCCGCCTGGGGCGAGGGCGCCGAGACCCCTGCGGAGCTCCCGGACGCTCTGAGCACCCCACCCTGGCCAAAGAAGAGCAAGCCTTACACGACCGACGGGCTCGACCTCAAGAGCTGGAAGCTTGCCTCGTTGCCCTATCTGGTCTGGGCGCCGGTCGGGAAGTCCCCGGCCGAGAAGGAGATCATCCGGGCCCTGAAGAAGTGCGCCAAGGAGGCCGAGACCATCGTCATCGCGACAGACTACGATCGCGAGGGGGAACTGATCGGCAGCGACGCGCAGGGACTCGTCCGCGAGGTCAACCGCACCGCGCCCGTGCTCCGCGCCCGGTTCTCCGCCATCACCAAGGAGGAGATCGAATCGGCCTTCTCGCAGTTGACGGAGGTCGATCATGCGCTGGCGCAAGCGGGCGAGTCGCGCCAGGACATCGATCTTGTGTGGGGCGCGGTCCTGACGCGGTTCCTGACGATGTCCAAGTACTCGGGTTTTGGCAACGTGCGGTCGGCGGGCCGCGTCCAGACGCCGACCCTGGCCCTCATAGTGGAGCGGGAGAGGGAGCGGGAGGCGTTCGTCCCTGAGACGTACTGGGTGGTCAGGGCCCGCTTCGCTGCGCGAGACGCGGAGTTCGGCGCGACTCACTCGACGGCCAGGTTCGGGAGCGAGGAGGCCGCGCAGGCCGCGATGGCGGCGGTGGAGGGCAAGACGGCCGCGACGGTCGCGACGGTCGAGAAGCGCAGGAGGTCGGTCGCGCCCCCGGCCCCCTTCAACACCACGGAGCTGCAGGCCGCGGCGGCCGCGGAGGGCCTCGCGCCAGCGAGGACGATGCGCGTGGCGGAGAGCCTGTACATGAACGGGTTGATCAGCTACCCGCGCGTCGACAACACGGTCTACCCGCCCTCGCTGGACCTCCAGCAGGTGTTGTCGACACTGGCGACGGTGCCGAACTACGCCGAGCACGTCCGAACGATCGCGGGAGCCCCTCTCTCCCCGACCAGGGGCAAGAAGGAGACCACCGACCACCCCCCGATCCATCCGACCGGCGCGGGGGATCCGGACAGGATGAAGCCCGAGGAGTGGAAGCTGTACAACCTAGTGGCCAGGCGGTTTCTGGCCACCCTCTCGCGCCCCGCGGCGATCGAGGGCACTAAGGTCACCCTCGAGGTCGGCGGGGAGACGTTCGTCGCGAAGGGCGACGTGCTCGTGGAGCCCGGGTTTCGCGCGATCTACCCCTACGGGCTCAAGAAGGACGAGCAGCTGCCGCAGTTGGCCGAGGGCTCCGAGGCGGGCTTCCTGGGGGCGGAGCTGGCCGAGAAGCAGACGGAGCCTCCGAAGCGCTACGGTCAGGGTGGGCTGATCCAGGAGATGGAGAAGCGTGGTCTTGGCACGAAGGCCACCAGGCACTCGATCATCGAGCGCCTCTACGACGTGCGCTACGTTGAGAGCGACCCTATCGAGCCGACATGCCTGGGCCGTGCGGTCGTGGATGCGCTCAGCGCTCACGCGCCGCGGATCACGACGCCGGAGATGACCTCCGAGCTCGAGGCGGAGATGGACGCCATCGCAAGCGGCAGGAGCACGCGGCGAGAGGTGGTGCTGCACTCCCGGCAGCTTCTCGCGAAGGTGATGGAGGACCTGATCGCCAACGTCGAGGGTGTGGGAGAGGTGCTTCGCGAGGCGGTCACCGAGGACGCCAAGGTCGGCAAGTGCCCTCACTCGGGGCATGACCTGCTGATCAAGAGCTCGATCAAGACCAGGAGCAACTTCGTGGGATGCTCGGGGTGGCCCGAGTGCGACAGGACCTACCCGCTGCCGCAGGGCAAGATCGAACCTGTGCCTGAGCCCTGCGCGGAGTGCGGCACGCCGCAGGTCTCGGTGATCCAGTTCCGGCAGAAACCGCAGGTCCGCTGTCTCGACCCGGAGTGCGCATCGAATCACGAACCGACGGTCGATATCGGGGCTTGCGCCGCTTGCGAGGCGGCCGGTCGCGAAGGGCGGCTGATCGCGCAACGGAACCCGCGGACCCTCAAGAGGTTCGCGAGGTGCACCGGATACGAGGAGTGCAAGACCTCCTATCCGCTGCCCGCGCAGGGCGCTATCACGGCGACCGGCGAGCGGTGCGAGGCATGTTCGGCGCCGGTCGTCGTTGTCGAGACCCGGCGAGGCCCGTGGCGCATCTGCATCGACATGAGCTGCCCGTTGCGCGACGAACCGAAGAAGGGGCGAAGGACGGGCGGTCGTGGCGGGTCCCGCTCAAGGCGCGCGCCGTCGGAGTGATCCGCCCTGTCGCGCGGCGGTGCAGGACCGCCGTCCCACGCTGAAGGGCGCTCCATCGGGCAGTGGTAGAATCGTTGCCCGGGATCCGGAACGTCCGGCTCCGCTCGGCGAGACCCTCGCGCCGATCTACTCCAAGCGACTGGGGGGGCCTTGGCCTACTCGAAGGTGACTGTGGTCGGTGCGGGGCACGTGGGCGCCACCACCGCTCATATGCTCCTCCAAGCCCGCCTGTGCGACGTCGTGCTGGTTGACGTCGTGGAGGGACTCGCCCGCGGCAAGGCGCTGGACATGATGCACAGTCGCGCCGTGGACGGTCTCGGGACCCGCGTCACGGGGACAGAGGACTACGAGGCGACCGCGGGCTCCGACGTCGTCGTGGTCACGGCGGGCGTCCCTCGCAAGCCCGGGATGACGCGCGAGGAACTCGTCGGGATCAACTCGGAGGTGGTGACCGCGGTGACGCGCCGAGCGGTGCCCCTGTCGCCCGACGCCGTCTACGTCGTGGTCACGAACCCGCTGGACGTCATGGTGGCTTTGGCGATCGAGGTCTCGGGGGGGCCGCGCGAGCGTGTCTTCGGGATGGGCGGGGTGCTGGATTCCGCGCGGTTCGCCCACTACATCTCAGAAGAGTCGGGCGCGCCGATCGAGGAGGTGTCCGCCCTCGTCTGCGGCATGCACGGCGAGGCGATGGTGCCACTGCCGCGGCACTCGACTGTCGGAGGGCGGCCGCTCACCGAGGTGCTCTCACCGGACCGTGTGGACGAGGTCGTGCGCAGGACGGTGCAGGGCGGGGCGGAGGTCGTCGGGCTCCTCAAGACCGGCAGCGCCTACTACGCGCCAGCCGCGTCCATCGCGGCGACCGTGCGAGCGGTGCTCACCGACTCGAGGGAGATCCGCTCCTCGTGCGTGATGCTCATGGGCGAGCACGGGGTCGATGGAGTGTGCCTGTCTGTCCCTGCGACCCTGGGGCGCGAGGGTGTCGTCGCCCTGCCGCCCCTCGGCTTGGACGAGACGGAGTCCGCTGCGCTGCTCGCCTCCGCTGACGCGGTCCGCGAGCAGATGGCGGCGGTGCCGCGCTTCTGAGATGCGCGACACCGAACGCATAGCCGCGGCCGTGCGCTCCTGCATCCGCGAGGCTTCCTGCACGCTGCGCCGGGACGTGCTGGAGGCGCTAGTCGGGGCGCGGGCCGTCGAGCCCTCCGAAATCGGGTGCTCCGTGCTCGACCAGCTCATCGAGAACGCCCGGTCGGCCGCGCGGGACGATGTGCCGCTGTGCCAGGACACCGGGACGGTGCGCGTCCGGGTCGAACTTGGCGAGGGGGAGCCGCTCCCGCCTGGGCTGCGGAGCGCGATCGACGCCGCGGTCGCGGCGGAGTGCGCGGCCGGCACGCTGCGCGCGAGCACGGTCCGGGACGCGCTCGGGGACCGGAGCAACCCCGGCGACTGCACGCCTGCGGTGCTCGAGATCGTCCCGGCGTCCGGCGGGGGCACCCGCGTCCACGTCTCGCTCAAGGGGGGCGGTTCGGACAATGCCTCCACGGTGACGATGCTGGAACCCGCGCGCGGCGCCCAAGGGGTGCGCGACGTCGTGCTCGCGGCGGTGAAGGCCAAGGGCGCTGGCGCCTGCCCGCCCCTGGTGGTCGGCGTCGGCATCGGCGGGACCTTCGACACGGTCGCTTCGCTGTCCAAGCGCGCGCTGGACCGGCCCTTGGGCTCGAGCGCCCCGGGTGACGTCGGGAGACTGGAGGCCGAGCTTCTGGAGGCGGTCAACGCGACCGGTATCGGGCCCGGGGGCCTCGGGGGGCGGACGACGGCGCTGGCTGTCTTGATCGAGACCGCTCCGTGTCACATCGCCGCGCTGCCGGTGGCGGTCAACATCGGCTGTTGCGCAGTGCGGTCCGCGTCGGCCGTGCTGTCCTGAGGTGGACGCCACGGCGGCCGCCGCGGGGCGTGGTGCGGTGATGACCCTGCTGTCCGACCGGCGGTTCCGGCTGCTGTGGTCGTCTCAGTTCGTGAGCGGGCTTGGCGACTGGCTTGTGATCGGCTTCCTGCTGCCGTTGGTGACGAACCTTTCGGGCGGGTCCGCCTTCGCCGTGGCCGGTATATGGGTCGCCAAGATCGTCCCGTCGCTGCTGTTCACCGGCTTCATCGGCGCGCTGGTCGACCGCTTCGACCGGCGCCGCCTCATGATCGCGTGCGACATGGTGCGCGCGGCGCTCGCCCTTCTGCTGTTCACCGACACGCTGGCCGTCATCTACCTCGTCGTGATGCTCATGGAGATGGCATCGCTGTTCTTCGTGCCAGCGAAGAACGCCCTCATCCCCGCTCTGGTCAGGGAGGAGCACGTCGCCGCCGCCAACGGGCTGTCATACACCACCCAGCAGGCGAGCATGCTGGTGGGCCTCACGGCATCGGGCGCCATCCTGGCGGGGTTTGAGGGCATCGTGCGAAAGGTGCTGTCGTCGGGGCTTCCGTTCGTCGACGCGCTGGTGGGCCCGTTTGCTCCCGAGTTGCTCGGGCCCAAGGCGGGGATCGTGGTCAACGCGCTGACGTTCGTGTTCTCGGCCGCGTGCATCCTGATGATCCGCTGCGACTGCGCGGTCCCGGGCATGCGTGAGCGGCTGACGCTGTCGCTGATCGGTCGCGAGGCCCGTGAGTCCTTCACCTTCGTGCGCGAGCACCGGGAGCTGAGGGGCTTCATCGTGGCCATCAGCCTCGCCATCCTCGGCGGCGGCTCGCTCATCTCGTTGGGTCCGGTCTACGTGGCGTCCAACCTGACCGGTACGGTCCCGTTCATCGGCCAGCTGCCAGTCCTCGAGAGGCTCTTCGCGACGCCCATGGTCTTCATGCTCGTGTTCGTCGCGTCAGGGATGGTGGCGGGCGGGCTTCTCGCGCCGCGGCTGGCGTCGCGTCTCCGGCTTCAGACGATGTTCGTCGGGAGCATCGCGGCGTTCGGCGTCTCCATGCTGGGCTTCGCGTCGACCGGGCGCTACTGGCTGGCGTCGCTGCTGGCCGCCGCGGCGGGCTTCTGCATCGCCACGCTGACGGTCGCGGGCAACACGTTCGTGGTCTACAGCACCGACGATAGCATCCGCGGGCGCGTCTTCACCGCGCTGGAGTCCGTGATCCGAGTCGCGTTGCTGCTGTCGATGGTGGTGGTGGCGCCTGTCGGCGACATCATCGGCGCGGCGATCGAGCGCTTCGTGGAGGCGCGGGGCATGGCGCCGACCGAGGTCGTCTTCAGCGGGACGCGCGTCGCGCTGCAGCTCGCCTCCCTCGTCGTGCTCGCCGCCTCGGTGTACGCTTTCCGGGTCGTCGGGCGTCGGCACGGCGAGGCCATCGCCAGCGTTCCGGACGTCCATGGCGGAGAGGTGACGGATGACTGAGCCCGTCAGGCTCGCGCTGCCCGCGGACCGGGACGCCTTGGCGGCTCTGCGATGCGGGCAGGAGGTCCTGGTCACTGGGACGCTGTTCACGGCCCGTGACGCGACACATGCGCTGCTCGCCCGCGAGGTCCAGGACCGCGGCGCGCTTCCCTTCGGGCTGGCGGGGCAGGCGCTGTTCTACGCCGGGCCGACCGCGCCCTCGCCAGGGCGGCCGGCGGGCTCGGTGGGCCCGACCACCGCCAGCAGGATGGACGCATGGACGCCGGACCTTCTGGCCGCGGGTGTGCGCGTGATGCTCGGCAAGGGCCCGCGCTCCGAGGAGGTGAGGGCCGCGATCGTCGAGCACGGCGCGGTCTACCTGGTGGCGGTCGGCGGCGCGGCGGCCCTGCTGGGGGCCCACGTCGTCTCGGCCGACGTGGTCGGCTACGGAGAGCTGGGGCCCGAGGCGCTGATGCGCCTGGAAGTACGTGACCTGCCCGCGTTCGTGGGGATAGACGCCGAGGGCGGCGACCTGTTCTCGTCAGAGCACGCAAGATGGAGGCTGGGGTGACGGCGTTGAAGGGTGCTCTGGTCACCTTGGAGGGGTGCGAGGGCTGCGGCAAGTCCACCCAGGCCGCCATGCTGGCCGACAGGCTTCGCGGTCTCGTCGGCGAGGTGGTCGAGGTGCGCGAGCCCGGCGGCACGGTGGTGGGGGACGGCCTGAGGGAGCTGCTGCTCCGCCCGGACCACGGTCCGGTAGACCCCATGGCGGAGCTGTTCATGTACGAAGCCGCCAGGGCCCAACTGGTGGCCGAGAGGATCCGCCCGTCGATCGAACGAGGAGCCATCGTCGTCTGCGACCGGTTCTACGACTCCACGACGGCGTATCAGGCGTACGCACGGGGGTTGGACGCCGGCGTGGTGGCCGAGCTCAACAGACTGGCCTCGCGGGGGGTGGCGCCCGCCGCCACCGTCGTGCTCGACATCGATCCTGCGCAAGGGCTCAGCCGGGCCACCGGCAAGGGCGCCGACAGGCTCGAGTCGGAGGGAGCCGCCTTCCATCAGCGCGTGCGGGACGGGTTCCTCGCGCTGGCGGCCGAGGAGCCCGGGCGGGTCGCCGTGGTTCCGGCGGAAGGCTCCCCTGAGGAGGTCGCCGAGGCGGTCTGGGCGCAGGTCTCTTCCCGCCTGCGCGCCGCGGGGGTGCTTCCCTGACATGCCGAAGGGGTGCGTCTGGGACGAGCTTGTGGGGCACGGCGACGTCGGTGAGAGGCTCAGGAAGGCGCTAGCCAACGACGCGGCCTCGCACGCCTACCTGTTCGTCGGGCCCGCGGGGGCCGGGAAGAAGACGGCGGCCAGGGCGCTGGCCTGCGCGCTGGTCTGCGGGGATGGCGGCTGTGGCGCCTGTCCCGCCTGCAATCGGGTGAAGCGTGGCTTCCACCCCGACGTCAGGGTCTACGCCCCCGAAGGCGCCGCCGGTTACCTGGTCGAGCAGACAAGGGACGTCATCCGAGACGTCCACCTCGCGCCCGTCGAGGCCCCGAGGAAGGTCTATGTGTTCGAGACGGCGGACGCGTTCAATGAATCGGCTGCGAACGCGCTGCTCAAGACGTTGGAGGAGCCACCCGGCGGCGTCACGATGGTCCTGCTCGCGCACTCCTACGAAGCCGTGCTCCCGACCATCGCGTCCCGTTGCCAGGTGGTGCGGTTCGCTCGGATCCCTCCGGCGAGGGCGGCGGCGCTGCTCGTGGAACGTTCCGGCGCCACCAGGGACGACGCGCTGGCGGCGCTCGCGGCCGCCGGCGGCGTGATGTCGCGGGCCGCCGACATCTTGCGTTCGCCTTCGCGGCTAGAGACCCGGCGCAAGGTGATGTCTGTCATGAAGGACCTTCCCGCCATGGACGGGGCGGATGTCCTGGCAGCCGCGCGAGGTCTGCTGGCGTCCGCCAAGGCGCCGTTGGACGAACTCAAGGGGGAGCAGGCCGACCAGCTCGCGGAGAGCAGGGAGTTCGTCGGCGGGTCGGTCAAGGCGCTCGAAGCGCGCCACAAGCGCGAGTTGACCGCCCGCGAGCGCGAAGGAGTGGGCGAACTGCTCGCAGTGGCCGAGAGCTGGCTTCGGGATTGCTTGGCGATGAGCGAGGGCGCGGCCGAGCTCGCGGTGAACCGCGACTCGATCGACGCGATGACCGAGGTCGCACAGGCGCTGAGCGCCGCCTCCGCTTTGCGGGCGCTGGCGTGCGTGACCGAGACGCGAAAGCGCATCTCGTATAATGTGAGCCCGCAGTTGGCCCTGGAGGCCATGCTGTTCGAGATACGGGAGGTACTGTCTTGCCCACGGTAGTGGGTGTCAGGCTTGGCGACAGGGCCATGCTGTCGTGGTACGACCCCGCGGACGTCGAGGCGCCCGTCGGGGCGCACGTCGTCGTGCGCACTGACGCAGGCGAGCGGGTGGCGCGGGTGGTCGAGGCGGCACGCGAGACCGGGTGCGGGCGCGCGAGCGACAGGCTCCTGCGGGTCGCGTCCGAGTCCGAGGTGGAGGGTGCCGAGAGGCTCGCCGAGAAGGAACGCGAGGCGATGGCCGTCTTCCGCGAGAAGACCAGGGCCTCCAAGCTGGAGATGAAGCCGGTCGAGGTCGAGTACTCTCCGGACGGCGCGCGAGCCGTCTTCCGGTTCGCCGCCGAGGAGAGGGTCGACTTCCGCGACCTCGTCCGTGAGCTGACCTCTGCTCTCGACGTACGTGTGGACATGCGTCAGGTAGGCGTGCGAGACCAGGCCCGCACCGTGGGCGGGGTGGGTCACTGCGGCCAGATGCTCTGTTGCGTCAGGTTCGGCGGCGAGTTCCAGCCTGTGTCCATCCGGATGGCCAAGGAGCAGGACCTCCCTCTCAACCCGTTGAAGATCAGCGGCTCCTGCGGCCGGCTGATGTGCTGCCTGCGCTACGAGTACGACGCCTACAAGGACTTCCGGACGCGCTCGCCGAAGCGCGGCGCGATGATCTCCACTCCCCGCGGCGACGCCAAGGTGACCGAGGTCAACACGCCTCGCGAGAGGGTGTCGCTCAGGTTCGCGGACGGCTCGGAGGTCAAGGTGCCCGTCGCCTCACTGGAGTGCGGCAAGGGAGGGTCCTGCCCCTGCTCCATCGGCGCCGAGGCGCTGGAGGAGATCACCGGCCCGCCCCCGTCCGTGGCGGCGCCTCCGCCCCCGGCCGCCAGACCCGAACAGCCCGATCGCAAGGCAAGGCGGGGCGGACGCAAGCGACCGGCACCCGGAGACGGGAAGCCCTCCCAGGCCAAGGACGACAAGGCTCAGGCGGCGAAGTCCGGCGCGGAGGCGGATCAGCGCAAGGAGACCCCTGCGGGCGACGGGGCCGCGCCCGCGCGCCGGCGCCGCCGCCGGCGGCGCCCCGGAGGCTCCGGGGGTGGCGCCGGCTCGCAAGGTGTGTAGAATATCGTTCCCGTAAGCCGCCTTAGCTCAATGGCAGAGCAACGCACTCGTAATGCGTAGGTTGGGGGTTCGACTCCCCTGGGCGGCTCCAAGCGTTCGATTCGAGGGCGGCCCTCCGGCCGCCCTTCGCGTTCGCGGCCTGACCCCTAACCCTGAGATGCTTCCACGCTGATCGCGCGGGGTTGTCCGGGCATGTAACGCGTGTTACATTGTCGCGCACGGCGCCCCGGACGGGCCCAGGCCCGTCGGTGGGCGTCGCGCGCGGTGGAAGGCTGCGCGCGAGCGCGGAGGGACAGGCGTGGAGGGACATCTCGCAATAGCGGTCTTCGTGTTGCTCGGGGCAGCCTTCGTGATCGCTGCGCTCCTCTTCTCGCGCCTGCTGCAGCACCGCTCCTTCAGTGACGAGAAGTACTCCCCTTACGAGTGCGGGTCCGATCCCGTCGGACCGCCGTGGGTGCAGTTCAAGATCGGCTACTACGTCTACGCCCTGCTGTTCGTGATCTTCGACATCGAGACGGTCTTTCTCTTCCCGTGGGCCGTCGCCTTCGGCCAGCTGGGGCTGTTCGCCCTGGTCGAGATGGCGCTGTTCATCGGGATCCTCGGCGTCGGCTTGGCCTACGCCTGGAAGGAGGGCGCGCTCTCGTGGCGCTAGACCGCCTGACCGGCGAGAACTCCCTTCTGTTCATTCGCAGCGAGCAGTTCTTCGACGCGGCGCGCCGGTCGAGTCTGTGGTACATGCTCTTCGGGATAGCCTGCTGTGCCATCGAGATGATGCACGCCGGTGGACCGCGCTTCGATTTCGACCGTTTCGGCATTTTCCATCGCGGTTCGCCAAGGCAATCCGACGTCATGATCGTCGCCGGGACCGTCAACAAGAAGATGGCCCATACGGTCAAGCGGCTCTACGAGCAGATGCCGGATCCGAAGTGGGTGGTCGCGATGGGTGCCTGCGCCTCGACGGGGGGGCCGTTCCGCTCATATCGCAACGTCGTCCTCGGGGTCGACCAGATCGTCCCCGTGGACGTGTACATCCCCGGGTGCCCGCCCCGCCCCGAGGCGCTCCAGTACGGGTTCATGCAGCTGCAGGAGAAGATCGCGCGACAGACGGAGGAGCGGCTTGCCGCCAGGAGCAGACGTGTCTGAGGGTGTCGAGCCGTCCACGGACGCTCCGCGGACGACGGGCCTAGGCGAGCTGACTCGGGTGGGCGCGAGCGAGCTGGCCGGGACCCTCGCCTCGATGTGGGCTGAGGGCGGGTTTCGCATGCTCGTCGACCTCTTCGGCTCCGACACGGGGGAGGGGATCGAGATCACCTACCACCTCCGCGACGTCGGCTCGGGCCGGGAGGCGGGGGTGCGCTGCGCCGTGCCCTACGACGGCGAGGTCCCCAGCGTGTGGGAGCGTTTCCCCGCGGCGCTCTACCCCGAGAGGGAGCTCGCCGAGATGTTCGGCGTGCGGCTGGTCGGCCATCCGAACCCCAAGCGCCTCCTGACCACCGATGAGATCGACGGGTTCCCCCTCAGGAAGGACGCCACGCTGAGGGAGCACTCCGAACTGGCCAGACCTGGCATCCGCAGGGGCGGGGGCGGCGGTGCCTGAGCGCCGCTCGCACTCGATGCCCGAGGCGCTTCCCGGATCGATCCCGGCTGAGGGGGCCGTGGTGGCCTCGCGGCTGCCGGTCGGCCTGCGGCGCGTGCCGCGCGGCGTGGACGAGCTGGCGACCGAGCATCTCGTGGTCAACATGGGGCCGCAGCATCCCTCGACGCACGGCGTGCTGCACATACTCCTCGAGCTCGACGGCGAGGAGGTCATCGCGGCGGAGGCGTCGCTGGGGTACCTGCACCGGGGCATCGAGAAGCTGGCCGAGAGCCGGCGCTACAACCAGATAACCACGCTCGTTGACCGCGCGGACTACGCCTCGGGCATCCACTCCGAGTGGGCGTACGCTCTGGCTGTCGAGGAGTTGCTCGGAATCGAGGCGCCTCCGAAGGCGCAGTGGATTCGCGCGCTGATGGGCGAGATCAACCGCCTCGCCAGTCATCTGCTGTGGTACGGGACCTTCGGTCTGGACTCCGGCGCGATGGGCCCCTTCCTCTACTGCATGCGGGACCGTGAGGCGCTCCTGGACATCCTCGAGACGGTCACCGGCCAACGCATGATGTTCAACTACGTGCGCCCAGGTGGCGTCGCGATGGATCTCCCCCCCGAGGCCGAGCCGATGATCCGTAAGTTCGTCGCGGGCTTCCCTCGCGCTCTGTCGGAGTTCCACGACCTGATCACCGGGAACGAGATCATCCAGGCGAGGATCAAGGGGATCGGGACGATCGACGCGCAGACGGCACTGGCGTTCGGCATGACCGGCGGGTGCCTTCGCGGCGCGGGCGTGCCCTGGGACGTCAGGACCGCCAAACCCTACGGACCCTATCAGCAACTGGACTTCTCGGTGCCCCTGGGCACGGTCGGCGACACCTGGGACCGTTACATGGTCCGGATGGAGGAGATGGAGCAGTCCCTCCGGATGGTCGGCCAGCTGCTCGAGGGCATCCCGGAGGGCGAGCACATGGCGAAGGTGCCCAAGGTGCTCAGGCCGCCCGCGGGTGAGGCATACGCCTGTGTCGAGTCCCCCCGAGGTGAACTGGGGATCCACTTGGTCTCCGACGGGTCAGACACCCCGGCGCGCATGCGCATGCGCTCGCCGGCGCTGTACAACCTCTCAGTCATCGACGAGGTGCTCCCGGGCTGCCTGATCGCCGACGTGGTCGTGATCGTCGGGAGCCTGGACATCGTGCTCGGGGAGATCGACCGATGAGCGACCCGGGACGTGACATCGTGGGGGCGCTGGCGGCGTTGGCGCTGATGCTCACCAACGGCGTGGTGCTCATCTACATGCTTCGCAAGGTGCTCGGTCGCTTCCACCTGCGGTTGGGGCCGATGCGGGTGGGCTGGCGCGGGTTGCTGCAGACCCCGATGGACGTGGTCAAGCTCCTCACCAAGGAGGACTTCGAGCCGGCCATGACCGACAAGTGGGTGTTCAGGCTGGCCCCGCTGGTCGTGTTCGTGCCGTCCTTCGCCGCGTACCTCCCGCTGGCGTTCTCGCCCACCCTCCGGTTCGCGGGCCTGGAGACCGGCGCGCTGTTCATCCTCACCGCGCTGGCGATCATCCCGGTTGGCGTGCTGATGGCGGGGTGGGCGTCGAACAGCAAGTGGTCCTTGCTGGGCGGCATGCGGGCGACCGCCCAGCAGATCGCCTACGAGGTCCCGCTGCTTCTCGCCCTGGTGGGGCCGGTCATGCTGGCCGGCTCTCTGGACATGACCGAGATCGTGCTGTCCCAGCAGGGGGCGTGGCTCGGCGTTCTCCCGCGCTGGTACGTCATCCCCCAGTTCGGCGCCTTCGTCCTGTTCTTCATCGCCGCGCTGGCCGAGCTCAACCAGACCCCTTTCGACATGTCGGTGGCCGAGTCAGAGCTCGTCGAGGGCTTCGCGAACGAGTACTCGGGCATGAAGTTCGCATTCTTCTTCCTGGCCGAGTTCTCGAACAGTTTCATCATCGCCGCGCTCATGGTGACCCTGTTCTTCGGCGGATGGCTCGTGCCGTTCGTGGACCCGGGGCTGACGGCCCCGATCGCGCCGGTGGTGTTCCTCGTCAAGGTGTACCTTGTGATCTTCGTGCTCATGTGGATCCGCGCCACTCTGCCGCGCATCCGTATCGACCAGCTCCTGGCGTTCGGGTGGAAGGGCATGATCCCGTTCGGCCTGCTGTGGATCTTGTCCACCGGCTTGGTCATGAAGCTCGCGGAGGTGACGGGCTGATGGCGTACGGCCTGGGTCTCCTCAAGGGCATGGGCGTGGCCTTCCGGAACCTCGTGCGAGGCCCGATCACGGTGCAATACCCTGACGAACGCCTCGCGCTTCCCCAGCGCGCCCGCTGGGCGGTCATCCCGTTGTGGGACGGGTCAGGCGCCACCAGGTGCACCGCCTGCACCAACTGCGTTCGCGCATGCCCTGACGGCATCCTGGACCTGCGGGTGACCACTCGCGAGGACAAGACCAAGCACATCGACGCGTTCGACTACGAGATCGGCGCTTGCATGATGTGCGGCCTGTGCGTCGAGGCGTGCCCGTTCGACGCCATCGCGATGGGGCAGGACTATGAGCTTGCGACCTCGGACGTGGAGCGGATGACGGTCTCGCTGCTGTCGGACGTCGACGCGGCGTCGGCTCGCCGCGAGAAGCCCGCGTCGGAGGCCGTGGCGCCAGCGCCCGGCGATGCACCGGCAGGGGAGGCGTGATGGCCGAAACTGTCAACGGTATCGCTTTCTGGTGTCTGGCGGCCGCCACTCTGGGCGGCGCGCTGGCCATGATGAGCACCCGCAACGTGATGCACGCCGCGTTCTGGCTTCTCGAGGTCATGGCGGCATCAGCGGGGCTGTTCCTCCTGCTGTCCGCCGAGTACCTCGCCATGGTGCAGCTCATGGTCTACGCGGGCGCCGTCTCGGTCCTGCTCCTGTTCGTCATCATGCTGACCCTGCGGCGGCGGGAGGACGCCGAGCGCCCGCTCGACGCGTCGCTTGGTGTCGCGGCGCTCGCGGCGCTTCTGCTGGGAGCCATCCTGATGGGAGTCTCCCGATTCTCCGCTCCGGAGGTCGAGATGCCCGCGGAGGCCCCGGGTGTCGAGGAGTTCGGCAGGGTGCTGTTCACTGATTGGGCGCTGCCGTTCGAGGTCGCCTCGGTAGTGCTTCTTGTGGCCCTCGTGGGCGCCGTGTGGTGGGCCAGGGGCGGTGACGGCCGGTGACCGTCGGGCTGGGCCACTTCCTCGTGCTTGCGGCGGCGCTCTTCTGCGTCGGGCTGTACGGCGCCCTGTCCAAGCGCAGCTCGGTGATGGTGCTGATGTCGCTTGAGCTGATGGCCAACGCCGTGAACATAAACCTCGTCGCGCTGTCCAGGTTCGTGACCCCAGCCGACATGACGGGGCAGGTGTTCGCGGTGTTCTCAATGGTGGTCTCCGCGGCTGAGATCGGGCTGGGTCTCGCCCTTGTGCTGGCGATCTACCGCGCCACACGCTCGGCCGAGCTCGTCAAACTGGACAGGCTGAGGGGGTAGCGGGTGGACTGGGTCCTTGCCATCCCTGCTCTGCCGGCCGCGGCGTTCGTCGTCCTGGCGCCGATGTCCCGCAAGTGGCGTAACATCTCGGCGCGCGTCGCGCCTCTCGCGATGGCGGTCGCGCTGCTCCTGTCGGTGTTCGCCTTCTGGCAGGTCACGACGTTCGACCCCGGCTCGCACACCGCTGCGGCTCCCGCGACCAGCGACGCGCTGTTCGCGGCTGGCGACGCCAAGGCGCAGCCTCGGCCGGCCGAGGCTGTGTGGCGTCACAGGACCGTCTTCGCGAATGTGGGTGGCGCCGCCTTGGGCCTGTCCTTCGCGCTGGACCCGACGGCGGCGGTGATGCTCGTCATCGTCACGCTGGTCGGGTTGGCGGTGCAGGTCTTCTCTTTGGAGTACATGCGTTCCGACGACCGCCGAGGCTGGTACTTCGCGGTGGTCTCTCTGTTCACGGCAGCGATGCTGGCCCTGACGCTGGCGGACAACTACCTGATCTTCTACATGACGTGGGAGGTCATGGGCCTGTGCTCATACCTCCTGATCGGCTTCTGGCACCAGCAGGAGGCGCCGCGCAAGGCCGCGGTCAAGGCGTTCCTGACGACCAGGGTCGGTGACGTCGGCTTCGCAATCGGCCTGTTCCTGATCTGGATGCACGCCGGCTCGTTCGAGTTCGCCGACGTCTTCGCCTCCGTTCCCTCGTGGGCGCCGGGTGTGGCCACGGCCGCGGCGCTGCTGCTGCTTGTGGGCGCGATGGGCAAGTCCGCGCAGGTGCCCCTGCACGTATGGCTGCCCGACGCGATGGCTGGTCCCACGCCGGCCTCGGCGCTCATCCACGCCGCCACGATGGTGGCCGCCGGGGTGTTCCTCGTCGCCCGCTCGATGCCGATCTTCGAGGCCTCGGGCACGGCGCTGCAGGTCACGCTGGTGGTCGGCGCCACGACCGCGCTCGTGGGCGGGTTGATCGGGAGCGTGCAGCACGACATCAAGAAGGTGCTGGCGTACTCGACCATCTCGCAGCTTGGCTACATGTTCATGGCGCTGGGTGCGGCCGGATATGTCGCCGGCATGTTCCACCTGATGACACACGCGTTCTTCAAGTCCCTGCTGTTCCTCGGCGCGGGCGTGATCATCCACGCCACGCACACTCAGGACATGCGCGAGATGGGCGGCTTGCGCAGGCTGATGCCCTGGACGACGGCGACGTTCACCGTCGGCGCCTTGGCGCTGGCCGGGGTCTTCCCGTTCTCCGGCTTCTTCAGCAAGGACGAGATCCTGGCCGCGCTGTGGAAGGACCACCAGTACGTGGCGTTCTTCCTCGCCCTGGCAGCCGCGTTCGTCACGGCCTTCTACGTCTCGAGGCTGTGGTTCCGGGTGTTCACGGGCCATGCGAGGACGCCTCACGCCCACGACGGGACCTGGCACATGATGGCGCCGATGGCCGTCCTGTCCGTACTGACGGTGGCCGTCGGGTGGCTCGCTGTCTCCTTCTCGGAGTTGCTGGGTCACGTCGGGCACTGGCCCGAGCCCCTGTACTACCTGCCCTCGACCGCGGCCGCGATGTCCGGCATGGCGCTGGGGTGGTGGGTGTACGGCCGCAGCGCCATCGTCCTGAACACCACCGCTCTGAAAGACCGCGCGGGCTATCTGTACGACATGTTCGCGCAGAAGCTGTACTTCGACCTGACCTACGACCACCTCGTCGTCAGGCGCTTCGTAGCGCTCGCCAACCGCCTGTCCCGCTTCGACGCGACCGCCGTCGACGGCGCGGTGAACGGCGCCGCCTCAGCGTGGTCCCGCTCGTCGGACGCGTCGGACCGCTTCGACGCGACCGTCGTCGATGGAGCGGTCAACGGCGTCGCTTCGCTGGTGGGCCGCTTGGGCGCCAGGCTGCGCGCCATCCAGAGCGGTCGCATCCAGTCCTACCAGCGGTACGTCGTCGCCGCGCTGCTGGTGCTCGTCGTGCTGATCGTACTGAAGGGAGCCTGACGGGATGTTCCCCCTGTTGAGCGTGATCGCCTTCCTGCCCCTTGCCGGGGCGGTCGGCTGCGCCCTCCTGCCAGCCGAGCGCCGCTCGGCGGCCCGATGGCTGGCCGCGTCGGTCACCGGCGCGGTCCTGGCGCTGGCCACGTGGATGCTCGTCGGCTTCGATGTCGGAGCCGACGGGATGCAGCTCGTCGAGCGGTTCACATGGGTGCCGCAGGTGGGCATCTCCTACCACATGGGGGTCGACGGGATATCCGTGACCATGGTGTTCCTCTCGGCGCTGCTGACCTTCCTGGCGGTGCTCGCCTCGTGGCGTGTAGAAGACCGCGCCCACACCTACTTCGCGATGATGCTGCTCCTCCAGGTGGGCATGAACGGCGTCTTCATGGCGCTGGACTTCGTGCTGTTCTACGTCTTCTGGGAGCTCGTGCTCGTGCCCATGTACTTCCTCATCGCCTGGTGGGGCGGTCCGCGGCGCGAGTACGCGGCGATCAAGTTCTTCCTGTACACCCTGTTCGGTTCGGTGTTCATGCTGCTCGGGATACTCGCGCTGTACCTGCATCCCGCGGGCGGCACCTTCGACATGACGCAGCTTGCGGCCAACGCCGGCGCAGGCCTGGATGCGCGCTTCCAGTTCTGGGTGTTCGCCGCGTTCTTCCTCGGGTTCGCCGTCAAGGTGCCGGTCTTCCCTCTGCATACCTGGCTGCCGGACGCTCACGTCGAGGCGCCGACCGCCGCGTCGGTCCTGCTCGCCGGCATCCTGCTCAAGATGGGCACGTACGGCCTGATCAGGGTCTCGCTGCCGATGCTTCCCGAGGCCGCGGCGTCCTGGCAGTGGTTCATCGCCCTGCTCGCGGCGGTCTCCATCGTGTACGGCGCCGCCGTCGCCTTCGCCCAGAGCGACCTCAAGAAGCTGGTCGCCTATTCGTCGGTCTCGCACATGGGGTTCGTGATGCTGGGCATAGCCTCGTTGACCCCTGAGGGCATCGACGGGGCGATGGCCGTCAACTTCAGCCACGGTGTCGTGACGGGGCTGCTCTTCCTGCTGGTGGGGATGGTTTACGAGCGCACCCACACCCGGAAGATCGCGGACCTCGCCGGCCTCTCGGCGCAGGTGCCCGTGCTGGCCGGCGTGCTGGCGTTCGCGTCCTTCGCTTCGCTGGGGCTGCCGGGCCTGTCGGGGTTCGTAGGCGAGTTCCTCGCGCTGCTGGGCGCGTGGCGCTCGGGGATGTGGCCCGGCTGGGTCGTCATCTCCGCGGTGGGCGTGCTGCTGGCGGCCGCGTACATGCTGTGGATGCTGCAGCGCACGGTCTTTGGCAAGCCCTCGCCGGTCGTCGCGCCGATCAAGGACATGAACGCGCTCGAAACCGCGATCGTGCTGCCGCTGATCGTGTTGACGGTGCTCGTCGGTGTCTGGTGGGACTCCCTACTGCGCTACGTCGACCCGGCGGTCAGGTCCATGCTCGCCGCGATGGGCGCGTAGCTCGTGGAGGCCTACATCCTGATGGCTCCCGAGGTCCTGCTGCTGGCGGCGGGGCTCCTGGCGCTGTTCGCGGACCGGATGCCCGGCGGTGGGCGCACAGGCGCGTGGATCGGTTTCACAGGAGCGGCGCTGTCGGCGACGGCGGCGCTTTGGGCTTCGCCCGAGGCCACCCTGTTCGGCGGGATGCTGTCCTGGGGCGGCGGCTCGGTGCTCGCGCGAGTGGCCGTCGGGGCGATGACGGCCCTGTTCTGCCTGTGGCTGGCGGGGCGCGGGATGCCCGACGAGCGCCGCGGTGAAGCTGTCGCCCAGGCGATGTTCTCCGCGTGCGGCGCGATGCTCCTGGCCGCAGCCAACGACATGGTCACCTTCTTCATAGCCGCCGAGCTGTCGACCATGCCCGCGTACGTGCTGATGGGATACAGGCGTCGGGACGCGGCTTCGCTCGAGGGCGCTCTCAAGTACTTCCTGCTCTCGATGCTCACCGGCCTGGTCACCCTGTATGGGCTGTCGCTGCTGTTCGGCGCGTCCGGCACCACGCTGTACGACGGCCTGGGACTGCGGGGGCTGGGCCTGCTGGGCACCATAGGCGCGGTCATGGCGTTCGCGGGGATGTTCGCCAAGATCTCCGCCGCGCCGTTCCACTTCTGGACGCCTGACGCCTACGCCGGGGCCCCCGCGGCCTCGGTCGCCTTCGTGTCGACCGTGCCGAAGATCGCCGGGGCCTTCGCGATGGTGCGCCTAGCGGACGTCCTAGCGCCGGCCGCGCCCGAGCTACCCCTTGTCTTCGCGCTGGTAGCCGCGGCCTCCATGCTGCTGGGCAATCTCGCGGCGTACCCCCAGACCGACATCCGGCGGCTGATGGCGTACTCGGGCATCGCTCACAGCGGCTACCTGATGCTCGGCATCGCGGCTGGGAGCGAGGGCGCTCTGGCCGCGACGGTCTTCTACGCCGCGGCCTACTCGCTCCCTTCCCTGGCGGTGATGCTCGTGGCGGCCGAGGAGGGGAACCGGCTCGACGACTTCGCGGGGCTGGTGACCCGGCGTCCGGTGGTGGCCTGGTCGATGGTGGTTTGGCTGCTGTCGCTGGTCGGCATCCCGCCGATGTGGGGCTTCTTTGGCAAGCTGTTCCTGTTCGGCGCCGCGCTGGACGCGGGTCTTGGCTGGCTCGTGGTGCTGGCCGTCCTTGCCAGTGTCGCCTCGGCGGGCTACTACTTCCGCGTGCTGCACCCGGTCTTCCTTCGGGCGCCCGAGCCAGGGCGCGAGCCCATCGCGGCCTCCGTGCCGGCTTCGCTCGCACTGGGGCTGGCGCTCGCCGGCACCGTGGGTCTGGGTATTGTCACGGCCCCCCTGCTGGAGTTGCTCGGCACCCACCTTCCGTAGGGACGCTGTGAAGATGTCGTGAGGTCCGCCTGCCCGCCGAGGCCGCGCGGGTATACTCCCAAGCGTTCCCGACGCTAGGGAGACACCGATGGACCACGAGCCGCACGCCGCCGACGTCCCGGACGGACCCCTGCCCGTCTGCGACCTCACGTCCGATTCCGACGAGCCTTGCGAGGAGCCAGCGGTGGCTCGGCGTTGGTCGGGTTGGGCTGTGTTCGCTGCGGCCACCTTAGGGGCGCTCGCTGGCGGTACCCTCGTGGCGGCCGCGGCGCTGTTTGTGTTCGGCCTGCTCCCGTGGGTGAGGCCCATCAGCGAAGGGAAGGCGCCTGAGAGGCCCGCCCCGATCGTCATCGAGCCCGACGGCGAAAGCGACCGCGCCGTCGCGGTGGCCGCGAAGGTCACGCCGGCTGTCGTCAACGTGACGGTACAGCAGGTGGCCAGAGACCCCTTCACGGGCGCCAGGGTGTTTCGGGCAGCCGGCAACGGCAGCGGCGTGGTGCTGACCGAAGACGGTCACATCCTCACGAACGCGCACGTGGTGGATGGAGCCAGCAACGTCCTTGTGAAGATCGGTGTCGAGGACGTCGAGGCGACGCTGGTCGGCGTGGATCGCTCGAGCGACCTTGCCGTGATCAAGGTCGATCGCAAGAGCCTGCCCGTGGCCGAGCTGGGCACGTCGTCGGGGCTCCAGGTCGGGCAGTTCGTGGTGGCGATCGGCAGCCCGTTCGGTCTGGAGAAGACCGTGACCACGGGCATCATATCCGCGCTGCAAAGGACCAATCTCGCTGAGGGCCCCGAGGACCTCACCCGCTACACGAACCTCATCCAGACCGACGCCGCGATCAATCCCGGCAACTCCGGGGGGGCGCTGGCGGACGCAGAGGGGCGCGTCATAGGCATCAACACGCTGATCCAGTCGCCCACCGGGGCCTACGGCGCCCCGCAGTCGGCTGGAATCGGGTTCGCCATCCCGATCGACTTCGCGCGAGACGTCGCGGAGCAGCTGATAGCGAAGGGCTTCGCGGAGCATCCGTTCATGGGCGTTCAGACCACCACCGTCGACCAGGCGACCGCCACCCGCTACGGGCTCGGGGTCGACCGCGGGGCCCTGGTGCTGTTCGTGGTGCCGGGATCCCCGGCGGAGTCCGCGGGCGTGGAGGCCGGGGACATCTTGGTCCGCATCGCCGATCGGGACATCGGTTCAGGCGAGGACGTGTTCGGGGCGGTTCGCTCGCGCCGCGTGGGGGACGAGATCGAGGTCGTGGTGGTCAGGTCGGACACGCAGCGCACGCTCCGTCTCGTGCTCGGTTCGGACGCGGCGCCGCGACCGTGAGGATCACGGTCGTCGCCGTCGGCCGCCTCAAGGAGCGCTGGTGGCGCGAGGCCGCCGGCGAGTATGCCAAGCGTCTGGGCCCCTACGCCGACCTGCGAATGGTCGAGGTCCCCGACCGCGACGTGTCCGCGGACGAGGCGCGGGCGCTGCGAGGGGAGGCGGCCGACCTGCTGCGCGCCCTGCCGGAAGGAGCGCACGTCGTGGCGCTCGAGTCGGGCGGCAGGGGTCGATCCAGTGAGGCCTTCTCCGAGCATCTGGCGTCGCTCGCCTCCAATGGGCAAAGCCACGTGGTCTTCGTGATCGGCGGTGCCGCCGGCCTGGGACCCGAGGTGCTCGCGAGATCGGACGAGCGTCTCTCGCTGGGACCGATGACGCTGCCCCATCAGATGGCCAGGGTGGTGTTGCTCGAGCAGGTGTACCGCGCGTTCCGGATCTGGCGCGGCGAGCCATACCATCGCTAGCCGCCGGTCGGGACCCCGGCGCTTGTGGACGCTTTGGTGGACAACCCTGTGGACATGGCCGTTCGCTCGGCCGGTCCGCCCGTTGGCCGACCCGTTCGCAAAACCGCTTGTCACCGGCCCGCCGGTGCCGGATAGTACGTGTTGCGAGGCACTTGAGAAACCAGATGGGCACAGCGGCAACGCGAGGTTCGTCTGGTGGATCGGGGGCCTCGCACCTTTTTCTGCGCCGATCTCTCCGCGTCCCCTGGGGCGTCCACTCGAGGTGGTATCCTGCCTCTCACGCGCGGCCACGCCGCATGCCTGAAGGGACGGAAGCCACTTGCGAGACCTCGTCGCAAGCCTAGTCGAAGGAGCGCTCGACGCGGCGATCTCAGCGGGTGAGCTCACGTTGCCGGGCCCCGTACGGGTCGAGGTCGAGCGGCCCAGGGATCCCTCTCACGGAGACTGGGCCACCAACGTCGCGATGAAGTCCGCGAAGCCCGCCGGCATGCCCCCGCGCGAGGTGGCCGCGATCGTGGCCGCTCGCGTCTGTGAGCACCCCGACATCGCCGCGGTCGAGGTCGCCGGCCCCGGCTTCATCAATATCAGGCTGTCCGACAGGGCCTTCCAGGAGGTCATCGAGCGCGTCCGGGACGCGGGGTCCGCGTGCGGGAGGCTCGACCTCGGTCGTGGCAGGAGCGTGCAGGTCGAGTTCGTCTCGGCGAACCCGGTCGGTCCGTTGCACGTGGGCCATGGGCGCTGGGCCGCGCTGGGCGATTCGATGGCGCGCATCCTCGAGCACGCTGGCTGGCGCGTTCAGCGCGAGTTCTACGTCAACGACGCCGGCGTCCAGATGGACGTTTTCGGCGCGTCTGTCGCCGCGCGTTACCTCGAGGCGCTGGGACGCGAGGCGGCCCTTCCCGAGGAGGGCTACCGCGGGGCCTACATCGCCGACGTCGCGGCCGCGATCATCTCCGAGCACGGCGACTCCCTCGCGGGGCTTCCAGAAGACGAGCTGGTGGCGCGCTGCCGGGAGCTGGGCTACGCGATCGTCCTCGAGGAGCACCTCAAGCGCGTCCTTCACGATCTCGGGGTGGACTTCGACGTGTGGTTCGCCGAGCGCTCGTTGCACGCCCCCGGCCCAGAGGGGGGCCCGAGCGAGATCGAGTCGTCCATCGCGCGCCTGCGTGAGTCCGGAAACGTCTATGAGCGCGAGGGCGCCGTCTGGTTCCGCTCGACTGCTTACGGCGACGACAAGGACCGCGTGCTTCGCAAGTCGGACGGGGAGTACACCTACTTCGCGGCGGACGTGGCGTATCACTGGGACAAGGTCGAGGTCCGGGGCTTCGACCGCGTCATCGACATATGGGGCGCCGACCACCACGGCTACGTCCCCCGTATGAAGGCCGCCGTGGCCGCGCTCGGGCATCCTGGCAAGCTCGACGTCGTCATCGGCCAGCTAGTCAACCTGTTCCGTGACGGAGAAGCGGTGCGCATGAGCAAGCGCACCGGCGAGATGGTCACCTTCGAGGAACTGCTCGACGAGGTCGGCCGCGACGCGGCGCGATACTGGTTCGTGCGCCGGTCCACGGACCAGCAGGTGGACTTCGACATCGGCATCGCCAAGGAGCAGTCGGCCGAGAATCCCGTGTACTACGTCCAGTACGCGCACGCCAGAATCTGCTCCATCCTGCGCAAGGCCGCCGGCGCGGACACCGCGGACGATGCCGTCGATGTCGCCGGGGTCGCCAGCGGGATACGGGCGGACGCCACGGCGCTTGCGAGGCTGGTCACCGAGCCGGAGATGGCGCTCATGCGCAAGCTCTCGGAGTTCGACGATGTCGTCGAGTCGGCGGCCTCGGCTCTGGCTCCTAGCAAGGTGGCCATCTACGCCGAAGACCTCGCCGCGACGTTCCACCGCTTCTACACGGTGTGCAAGGTCGTGGGCGAA
Organism: Actinomycetota bacterium; assembly: GCA_037445995.1. Classification (GTDB taxonomy): domain Bacteria; phylum Actinomycetota; class Coriobacteriia; order Anaerosomatales; family D1FN1-002; genus JBBIJK01. Next base: position 45,224 of record JBBIJK010000012.1, read on the forward strand.
GACCCCGAGCTCACCGCCGGCCGGCTTGCGCTCGTCGACGCGGCGCGTGTCACCCTTGCGACCGCCCTTGGCCTTCTCGGCGTGCGCGCCCCTGAGAGGATGTAGCGAAGTGGCTGACAGCAACCTTGTCGAACCGGTACCCGCCGAGCCCGTCGACCCGCATGCAGACCTGAGCTCCGTGCTCCCCATGACCGCCGAGATAGTGGACGGGCATCTGTGGGTCGGCGGCGTCGACATGGTGTCCCTCGCCCGCGAGGCGGGCACAGCCCTGTACGTGATGGACGAGGAGCAGATCCGCCACCAGCTGCGCGAGTTCCGCAGGTGGACCTCGTACCACTGGTCTGACGTGGAGACCGTGTACGCCGCGAAGGCGTTCATGTGCAAGGCCATGTGCCGGGCTGCGCACGAGGAGGGGTGCATGGTGCTGTGCGCCAGCGGCGGCGAGCTCGCCATCGCGCTGGCGGCCGGGGTGCCGGCCTCCAGGATCCAGGTCCACGGCAACAACAAGACGCCCGAGGAGATCCGCGAGGCCGTGGAGGCGCGGGTCGACCGCGTCGTCGCCGACTCGCTGCTGGAGCTGGAGCGAATCTCCGCGGCGGCGGTCGAGGCCGGGGTAGAGCAACCGGTGCTCCTCAGGGTCACTCCCGGCATCAAGCCCGACACGCACGGCTACATCCAGACCGGCCAGGAGGACAGCAAGTTCGGGTTCGGCCTGAACCACGGCCTGGCTCTCGAGGGCGTGCGTCGCGCGTGCGAGCTGCCGGGTGTCGTGTTCGCAGGCCTGCACATGCACATCGGGTCGCAGATATTCGCGCTGCAGAGCTACGCGAGGGCCATCGAGGTCATGGTGGGGTTCATGGCCGAGGTGCAGCAGGAGACCGGATGCCCCGTTCGTGATCTGGACGTGGGCGGCGGCATCGGCATCAAGTACGGGCTCGCTGACGAGCCCTCGACCATCGAGGAGTTCGGGAAGGTGGTCGTCGACGGAATCAAGGACGAATGCGAGCGTCACGGCCTGCCTGTTCCGCGCATCCTGTGCGAACCGGGGCGGGCGGTCGTGGCGAACTCCGGGATCACCCTGTACACGGTCGGCACGATCAAGGAGGTCCCGGGCATCAGGACCTACGTGGCGGTGGACGGCGGCATGACCGACAACATACGTCCCGCCCTCTACGGCGCCCGGTACGAGTGCCTCGTGGCGAACCGCGCCGACCAGCCGCGCACCGAGGTGGTGACGATCGCCGGGAAACACTGCGAGACGGGCGACCTGATCGCCCGGGACACCTCAATCCAGTCCGTCGAGACCGGCGACGTTGTCGTGGTCTGTTCGACCGGCGCCTACTGCCGCTCGATGGCGAGCAACTACAACCAGCAGGTCCGACCCGGGGTGGTGTGGGTGCGCGACGGCAGTTGGCGCTTCGTGGTGCGCCGCGAGACCTACGAGGATCTCATGGCGTGCGACATCGGGTGAGTGACGCACGTCATGCGGGTTCGTCAGCGCGCCTGGACTCGAGGTCGAGGAGTGGCGTGACGAAGGCCAGATCCGGCTCGCCCCGCAGCCTCAGTTCCTTTCGCGTGACTCAAGCGAGCGGCGCCACGCACGCTCGCACTGCCACTATCGTCCAGCGCGCTCCACGATTGGGACCGTGCCGGCACGCCCTGAGGACCTGACTCGGCTCCCCATAAGCGCGAAAGCGGGTCCCGATATCCCCGCCCCACCTCGCCCCTGTTCAGGGG
>JBBIJK010000013.1:0-46924 GCA_037445995.1 Actinomycetota bacterium
GCGGGGTCAGCCGGGGTCAGCCGCGTGGTCAGCCAAGTCCAGCGAATCCCGAGCCGACGCGAGCCTCGCCAAAGCCCGTTCCCGGCCGAGCAACTCGAGGGACTCGAACAGGGGAGGGCTGACGGTCGACCCGGTGACGGCGACACGCACGGTCTGGAAGACGTCCTTTGGCTTCACGGGAAGCACCTCAGGCAGCGACCGCAGCACCGCTTCGGCCGAAGCTGCGTCGAATGTCTCAAGGGCGCCCAAGCGAGCAGCCGCCGCCTCCAGGATCTCGGCCGCGCCATCGGTCTGCGCCATCTTGGCGCGCGAGACCTCCTCGATCTCCACAAGGTCGCCGAAGAGGAACGCGGCGGCGCGGACGGCGTCGGAGAGCCGTTTCATCCTCTCGGACAGCAGCGGCGCGACTCGGTCGAGGTCGACGTCGTCCCCTTGGGTCCCGTCGGGGCGGACGAGACCGGCCTTCGCGAAGTAGGGGCGCATCCGCGTCCCCAGCTCGGTCGGGGAGAGGCCCCGGATGTAGGCGCCGTTCATCCATTCGAGCTTGTCAGGGTCCCAGACCGCAGGGTTGCGAGACACACGGCCAAGCTCGAAGTCGCGGACCAGGGTCTCGCGGTCGAAGATCGTCGTCTTGTCATCGATGGACCAACCCAGAAGCGCCAGGTAGTTCAGGAGCGCCTCAGGAAGGTAACCGTCGTCCCGGTACGCCTCCACCGAGGTCGCCCCGTGTCGCTTGGAGAGGCGCTTGCCATCGGAACCGAAGATCAGGCTCATGTGAGCGAACCTTGGCACGCGGGCGCCGAGAGCCTCGTAGATCAGGACCTGGCGGGGGGTGTTCGAAAGGTGGTCGTCGCCCCTGATCACATGGCTGATGGCCATCTGCCAGTCATCCACGACGGTCGCGAAGTTGTACGTCGGCGTCCCGTCCGAGCGCACAAGGACGAGGTCGTCCATGACTTCGGCGGGCCACCTGACCTCACCCCGGATGGCGTCGTCGATCTCGATCTGGCCACGCTCCTCGGGGACGGCCAGACGCCACACATGCTGGTCACCCGATGCGATTCGGGATGAGATCGTGGCGGGCGGCAGTGACCTGCACCGCCTGTCGTACCCGCCGTGGGAGCCGTCGGGCGCTGCCGGGTCACGGCGGGTGGCGAGCTCGTCAGCGGTGCAGAAGCACGCATACGCGTCGCCGCTGTCCCTCAGAGACTGCAAGGCCTCCATGTGCGACTTCGCGCGTTGGGTCTGGAAGTAGGGGCCGTATGCGCCGCCGACCTCGGGTCCCTCGTCCCAATCCATTCCGAGCCACTCGAGCGCGCGCAGTATCGCAGCGGTGTTCTCATCCGTCGAGCGCTGGCGGTCGGTGTCGTCTATCCGCAGGATGAAGGCGCCCTGGTGGTGCCTTGCGAACGCCCAGTTGTAAATCGCGGTGCGGGCCCCGCCGATGTGCAGGTGGCCGGTGGGGCTCGGCGCGAAACGCACCCTCACGTTCTCAGTCGACACTGGCAAGACCTCCGACTCGGACCTCTCTACCGGCTGACGTGCCATGTTAGCGCGTAGTGGGGCGCGTCGTGCATAATCGGCTCACGATGACAGCGCGGAAGGGCCGCTCTTGAGAAGGTGGAACTCGCTGCTGGCACGCTGGTGTGTGGCGGTCAGTATCGTGACGATGCAACCGATGGCCGGTCCGTACGGGCCGTCGGTGGCGAGCGCGGTGCCTGCGCTTGCGATCTCGATGTTTCCTGGGGTCAACAGCGAGACGGGCTGGTACACCACCGCGCCTGAGGTGACCGCCACCACAGACTCGACCGGCGAGGTCCGCTGGTGGTGGGAGGGGGGTTCTGTCACGACCGTCGCTGTCACCGCCGGGATCCCGAGGTTCCTTGCGGACGCGCCTGAGGGAACGTCCGTGCTGAACGTTTACGCCGTGGACGGGTTGGGGGTGCCCAGCGCACTCGTGACCGAGACGCTGAAGGTCGATTCCGTGCCGCCGTCGATTCCCGCTTCACTGACAGCGATGGCCCATCCCCACCGCGTGGAGCTGTCCTGGGACCCCGCCATCGACACCGGCTCGGGCGTGGCCGCCTACAACGTCTATCGCAACACGACCGGGCTGCCCCTCGGTCCCGCCGACCTCGTGGCGACCATCCCGACGACGAGGTACTCCGACGTCACGCCAGCCGGCGCAACTTACCTGTACTACGCGGTCCAGGCGGTCGATGTGGCGGGATCCTGGGGCATCCTGACAGCGGCGCTGCCAGTCGTTCCCGACAACGTTCCCCCCACGGCGCCCGGTGACCTTCAGGCGTGGCTGAACGCCTCAGGGTGGTGCCGAGTCTCGTGGACTTCATCGGTTGACGTGGGATCGGGTTTGGCCGGCTACCGAGTCCGCAGGGCGCTGGATGGCGGCCCCATGAGCCAGATCGCGACCGCCGGGCCAGCGACCAGCCACTACGCGGACCTCGATCCGGCGATCCAGACTGCGGTCAGCGTCGAGTACGAAGTGATCGCCGTGGACAGGGTCGGTCTCCACTCACCCACCGCTGGACCGGTCCCGATGGGCGTCGACACCACGCCCCCCGGGGCGCCGACCGGAGTCACGGCACTGCCTGTCTACTCCGACGCTCCGGCGAACGCCCGCTTCGACCTCGCATGGACTCCTGGCATGGATGCCGGTTCAGGCCGGCATCTTACCTGGATCGGGCATGGCGACACCCCGGGCGTGCCCGATCATGAGGTGGAATTGGTGGGCGGGTCGGTCCTCAGGGTGTCCGCCGATACGCCGACGGCGCTGTGGCACTTCCAGATCAGACAGAGCGACCGTGCGGGGAACATCTCGCCGTGGACCGAACCGGTTTCGGCGAGGAGCGTCGCCACGCGCAGGGTGCACGGATCCACGCGCATCGGCACCGCGCTGGCGATCAGCGCCGCAAGCTTCGCGGAGGCTGGCACCGTCGTCGTGGCGAGTGCGGCATCGTTCCCCGACGCGCTCGCCGCCTCGGGGCTGGCGGGTGCCGTCAACGGTCCGGTCATCCTCGTCGGGCCCGGCCCGATACCGGCGGAGACCCGGGCCGAGATCGCGCGTCTGGGCGCCGTGGACGCGTTCGTGGTCGGGGGCACCAGGGCAGTGAGCGCCGAGACGGCCGCCTCACTGGATGGGCTCCTCTCAGGCCGGACTGTGCGGCTGCCCGGAGCTGACAGGTACGCAACGGCCGCCTTGGTGGCCGACGAGATCTCGTTCCTCGGCGGCGGGAGGACTCCTGCCCGCGTCTACGTCACATCCGGGCACGGATTCGCTGACGCGCTCTCGGCCGGGCCGGCGGCGTTCGTGGGTCGCGATCCGGTGCTGTTCGCGAACAGGGGCTCGGTGCCCACGGTGACCATCGAAGCGATCGCACGCCTCGGTGCCACCCGTACTGTGGTGCTCGGCGGCACCGGAGCGGTGACCCCTAACGCCGAGAAGGTGCTCCCCGGAGTCGTTCGCGTGTTCGGCGCCGACCGATACGCCACCTCCGTGGAGTTCGCCCGGTGGGCGGTCGCGAACGTCGGTCTGACTCCTAGGGCGCCCGTGGTCGCTAGCGGACGCTCGTTCCCGGACGGTCTCGCGGCGGCCCCGTTGGCCGGGACGTCCGGCTCGGTCGTCCTGCTGGCGAGGGAACCGGCCCCCACCTCTACAGCGCAATGGCTGCGGGAGGGCAGGGCCGTGATGTCGCAGATGACCGTGGTCGGCGGTGAGCTGGCGCTGCCCGACACCGTCCGTCGGGCGCTGTGGGCGTCGGTCTCCGTCCCTTAGAGGTGCAAGGGACTCCAAGGCCTCAACCTAGGGCTTTGCACCGGCACCTCCAGATGCTATCTTCGGCTGGCACTCATCAAGAGGCAGGCGGGTCTTCCGCTTGCAGAGGGTAGAGGGACCGCGCCCGGTGACACCCCGGCAACCTGCGCAGAGAGTGGCGCAAGGTGCCAAGTCGCGGCAGGCCGTAGCAGCCTGGGAGATGAGGGAAGAGTCTGGCGTTCACACGCCCGCACACGTCCCTCGCGAGGTTGCGAAGGGACGTTTTCGTTTCGCTGGCACGAACCAGCCAGCGAGGGAGAGTGGAGGCGATATGTCACAGCGCGAGCACCTGTTCACCTCCGAGTCGGTCACTGAGGGCCATCCCGACAAGATGTGCGACCAGATCTCGGACGCGGTCCTTGACGCGATCGTCGCCGAGGAGACGCGGCTGGCTTCTGAGGGGTACGTCGATGAGCATGGTGTCCCGGCTTCGCCGGAGTACGTAAGGGTCGCTTGCGAGACCCTCACCACCACAGGCCTGGTGGTCGTGTCCGGTGAGGTCCGCACGCACGCGTACGTCGACATTCCCGCGCTCGTCCGTTCCGTGGTCAGCGATATCGGGTACACCCGCGCGAAGTACGGCTTCGACTCCGAGACCTGCGGCGTACTCACGGCCATCCACGAGCAGAGTCCGGACATCGCGATGGGCGTGGACGAGTCTTTCGAGGTTCAACACGGCGAGGACACCGACCCGCTGGACCTGATCGGAGCCGGCGACCAGGGCATGATGTTCGGCTACGCGTGCAACGAGACCTCGCAGCTGATGCCGATGCCCATCTACCTGTCGCACAGGCTTGTCGAGCGGCTCACCGCCGTCCGCAAGGGCGGGGTCCTCGACTATCTCCGGCCCGACGGCAAGACCCAGGTGACCGTGCGGTACGTGGACGGCCGCCCTGTCGCGGTGGCGAAGGTGCTCGTCTCGACCCAGCACGCCGATGGCGTGAGCATCGAGGACCTGCTCAAGCCCGACCTGATCGAGCACGTCATCAAGCCGGTCATGAACGAGGAGGGTGTCGACTGGTCCGGCGCCGATGTCTACGTCAACCCGACGGGCCGTTTCGTGGTGGGCGGGCCTATGGGAGACACCGGTCTCACGGGCCGTAAGATCATCGTCGACACCTACGGCGGCATGGGCCGGCACGGCGGCGGGGCGTTCTCGGGCAAGGATCCCACCAAGGTCGACCGCTCCGCGGCCTACGCCGCGCGATGGGTGGCCAAGAACGTGGTGGCCGGAGGGCTCGCCGATCGCTGCGAGATCCAGCTCGCTTACGCCATAGGCGTGGCGCACCCGCTTTCGGTGTTGGTCGAGACCTTCGGGACCGAGAAGGTGTCGGTCAGCTCCATCGAGAAGGCCGTGAAGGAGGTCTTCGACCTTCGCCCTGGCGCGATCATCCGGGACCTGGACCTCCGCAGGCCGATCTTCCGCAAGACAGCCGCATACGGCCACTTCGGGCGCTCGGACCGGGACTTCACCTGGGAGCGCACCGACCGTGCGGACGCCCTCGCAGACCTCGTGGACCTCTCCGACTGACGCTCAAAGAGCGGTTGACCCAGGCCGTCGGCGCCCACCGGGTGTCGGCGGCCTGGCGTATCCTCCTCTCATGACTTTAGCGAGCGGATGCAAGATCGCCCAGGTCGTCGTCGACGTTCCGTCCAGAGCGCTGGACGGCCACTTCGACTACGCCGTCACGGACCCTGCCATGGACGTCGCGGTCGGTTCGTGCGTGCTCGTGGAGCTCGGATCCCGGCCCGTCATCGGATACGTCGTGGGCGTCGCCGACACCTCGGACGTCGCCTCGCTCAAGCCCTTGATGGAGGTTCTCGACCGGCCCTGCTTCTCCGAGGCGTCCGCGCGCTTGGCCAGATGGATCGCCACGGAGTACGCCGCGCCTCTCTCGGACGCAGTGCGGCTGTTCGCGCCGCCGGGCGGCAGGCACCGCGTGGTTCGGGAGCAGCGCGACGGCGGCTTCCGCTGGGTCGTGAAGGCCGCGAGCGTAGGGCCGGTGGACGACCGCTGGGCCGAGCTCGGACCGCATTCGAACTCGTACACCCCGAGCCGCAACGCCACGTCGCAGCGCGCTGTGCTGGAGGCGGTCTCGCAAGGGCCCGTCCGCGTCGCGGAGATCGCCGCCGACCTTGGCGGGGTGGAGGGCGCGATCCGGCGGCTCGCAGAGGTAGGCGCCCTGACGCTCACCCGCCGGAGGCGCATCCGCGGTTCCAACCACCCCGAGAGCCCGGCACCCCGGCCGGCCTCCTTGACAGCGGGCCAGCGCGACGCTCTCGAGGCCGTGGCGGCGGCCGCCGGCTCCGGCGGGGGTGTGGTACTGCTCGACGGCGTCACCGGCTCTGGCAAGACGGAGGTCTACCTCCAGGCCATCGAGAGCACCCTCGACTCTGGCCGCACAGCCATCGTGCTCGTCCCGGAGATATCGCTGACGCCTCAGACCGTAGGCCGGTTTCGCGCAAGGTTCGGGGAGGACGTGGCCGTGCTCCACTCGCGTCTCAGCGCGGGGGAGCGCTACGACCAGTGGACCAGGGCACGCGACGGCGAGGCGCGGATAGTGGTGGGAGCGCGGTCTGCCCTTTTCGCGCCACTGGCTTCGCTCGGTCTCATCGTGATCGACGAGGAGCACGAGGGCTCCTACAAGCAGGGCTCCTCCCCTCGCTACCACGCGAGGGAGGTGGCCGAGTCCATGGCCGAGATCCACGGCGCCGTGCTCGTGCTGGGGAGCGCGAGTCCTTCGCTGGACAGCAGGGTGCGGGCTGTATCGCATGAGCGATGGACGCGGGTCGCGATGCCCGAGCGGGTCACTGGCCGGCCGCTGCCCGCGGTCGAGGTCGTGGACATGGGCGCCGAGTTCGCCGCGGGCCACCGCTCGATGTTCTCGCGCTCACTCGCAGCCGGATTGAGGCGGGTGATGGAGGCCGGCGAGAAGGCCGTCCTGCTGCTCAACCGTCGGGGATTCGCCGCGTGCCTCCTGTGCCGCGAGTGCGGTTTCGTGCCGTCGTGCGACCTTTGCAGCATCTCGCTCACCTTCCACGAGGTCGGCCGTCGGCTGAGCTGCCACCACTGCGGCTCCCGCCGAGAGGTGCCCGCAGTCTGCCCTCGCTGCTCCAGCCCCTACCTGCGGATGTTCGGCGCCGGCACTCAGAGGGTCGAGGCCGAACTGTCCGCGCTGGTTCCGGGCCTTGAGGTAGTGCGGATGGACGCCGACACGACGCGCGGCAAGGGTGGGCATGAGCGGCTGCTCGCCAGCTTCGAGGCCCTGGATAGCGGCGTCCTCTTGGGCACGCAGATGATCGCCAAGGGCCTGGACTACCCAGACGTGACGCTCGTGGGGGTGATCTCCGCCGATCTGACCCTCAGCCTGCCCGACTTCAGAGCGGGCGAACGAACCTACCAGCTGCTTGAGCAGGTCTCCGGCCGGGCGGGGAGGGGGCAGCGGGAGGGGCGGGTGGTCATACAGACCTACTGGCCCGACCATCCGGCAGTGCGCGCCGCAGCCGCTCACGACCCGTCCGCCTACTACGACAGCGAGACCACGTCACGGCTGGAGCTCGGCTATCCTCCGTACGGTCGCCTGGCCAACGTCCTGGTCTGGGGGCCTCGGCGAGAGACCGTCGGGGTAGCCGCTCGGGATCTTGCCGCTGCGATCTCCGAGCACGTCCACCCGGGCTGGTCCGTCCTGGGACCGAGCCCCTGTCCGCTGGAGCGGATCAACTCCAACTGGCGGATGCACATCTTGGTCAAGGCGCCGCAGGGGGCGCCGTTGGGCGAGACGCTGTCAGGTGCGGCGCGCTCCTTGGGACGGCTTGCGGGGGTCTCCATGGCGATCGATGTCGACCCGGTCGACCTGCTGTGACCGCGTCACCGTGGGGTAGAATCGGTGCCGGGCCGATCTCGGGGGCAAGCCCTTTGCTGGAGTTTCATACGAACACGCCCTCTGCTCGTGGATGGACTAGATGAGGATCCTCGCACACCCCGATCCGGGACTGAGGCAAAGAGCCGCCGAGGTAGACCCGGCTTCGGACAACTCCCTGAGGGAGCTGGTCGCGCTGATGGCGCGGACCATGTACGACGCCCCGGGCGTCGGTCTTGCCGCGACCCAGGTGGGTGTCCAGAAGCGCGTGCTGGTGTTCGACATCGACGACGGTCTCGGCGTGATCTGCAACCCGGTCATCGTCCGACATTCCGAGGAGACCGAGGTCGACGAGGAGGGGTGCCTGTCCCTCCCCGGGTTGTGCGTCCCGATCGCGCGAAGCGTCTGCGTCACCTGCGAGGGCGTCGACCTCGCAGGCCAGCCCGTGAGGGTCGTAGCTGAAGACTTCCTGGCGAGGGTCCTTCAGCATGAGGTCGACCATCTCGACGGGGTCCTCGTGATCGACCGCGCGTCTCCCGAGGACCGCCGTGAGGCGCTTCGCCTCTACAACGGGTCCGGATCCTAGGGGTAGCCGGGTGACGACGGGGGGCCTCCTTCGGATCGTCTTCATGGGCACGCCTTCTTTCGCCGTGCCCTCTCTGGCCCTGCTCGCACGGGAGCACGAGGTCGCGTTGGTCGTGACGCGGCCGGACGCCGTCTCGAGCCGGGGGTCCAAGCCCTCGCCATCGGCGGTGAAGTCCTTCGCGGCGGCGTCGGGAATCGACGTCATGGAGGTTTCCAGCCTCCGCGACCGTCAAGTGCCCCTCGCGCTCAGGGCGGTGCGGCCCCACGTCGTATGCGTCGCGGCGTTCGGCATGATACTGCCCCCGGAGGTTCTGGCGATTCCCCCCATGGGTTGCGTCAACGTGCACGCGTCCTTGCTGCCCCGCCACCGCGGCGCGGCACCTGTGCAGCGCGCGATCCTTGAGGGTGATGAGACCACCGGCGTCTCGATCATGCTGATGGAGGAGGGGCTCGACACAGGTCCCGTCTGCGCCACTCGCGAGGTGGCTGTCGGCCGGATTTCAGCCGATGAGCTCACCGGGACGCTCGCGTGCGCCGGAGCGGAGCTCCTCGCTGAGTCTTTGCGGCGACTGCGTGACGGTGAAGCGGCCTGGACGCCTCAGGACGACGCCAGTGCGACCTACGCATCGGCGGTCAAGAAGGGTGACGTCGCCTTAGGGCCGGACCTGACCGTCCGCGAGGCGGACTCGCGGGTCAGGGCATCCAACGATTCCGCTCCGGCTCGCCTCGACCTTGCCGGCAGAGGCGTGCGTGTTCTGCTGGCCACCCCCGACCCCCAGGCGGTTCCGAAAGGTCTCGCGGTGCCATCCCAGGGCGGCCTCCTGCTAGGTTGCGCAGACGGCGCTCTGCTGGTAGAGCGCCTGAGACCCGACGGGCGGTCAGACCTCTCGGGGCCGGATTACGTCCGCGGCTGGCGGGAGACCTCGGCGCGATGGAGTCGTCCGTGAACTCCGTGGCTCCTGCACGCCGCGTGGCGCTTGCGGTCCTCAGGACCGTTCGCGAGAGGGACGCTTTCGCGCAGCCGGTGTTCGAGGCTGCTCTACGTGACAACCAGCTGGACGACAGGGACCGCGCGCTCGCTCATCGTCTCGTGTTCGGCGCGTTGCAGATGCAGGGAACGCTCGATGATGCCATCGACCGTTTCGTCGCTCGCCCGTCGACACTCGAAGCGTCCGTTCGCGACGCGCTCCGGCTCAGCGCCTACGAGATCCTGTTCAGCGCCGCTTCTCCGCGGGCGGTCGTCCACCAAGGGGTCGAGCTGGTGCGCTCGGTTCGCCCGGCAGCCTCTGGGCTGGCCAACGCGGTGCTCCGACGCCTGGCTGAGGCCGCGGGGGACTTTCCCTGGGGTGACCCCTCGGATCCGCCGGTCAGGGCGCGTCTGACCGGTCACCCCGCGTGGCTGGTCGACAGATGGGTGTCAGAACTCGGGCGAGACAGAGCCTACGCCCTCCTCGAGGCCGACAACCTCCCAGCTCCCCTGTACGTGGCGCACAACCCGTTTCGTGGCACGCTTCAGGCCGCCGTCGAGCGGCTGGGCGCGGAGGGCGCTGATCCGGGACCGGGTCCGCTTCCCGGTTGCATAGTGTGCCGTGACGCCCCGGCCGCGGTCCGTTCCGGTGCCCTTCGCGACGGGGACGTCATTGTCGCGGACGCCGGCGCCCAGATGGCGCCCTACCTCCTCGGCGCGCACCCGCGCGGCACGGTGTTGGACGTGGCGGCCGGCCGCGGCACCAAGTCGGTCCTGATACAGGCGACCTCGGTTCGGGCGGGGGCTCCCGCTTCGGTGCACGCGTACGACGTCCACCCCTTCAAGACCCGCGTCCTCAGGGAGCGGATGGGTCGCCTGTCCGTCCCCGGCGTCGTCGCGCACACCTGCGACGCGACGACCCCCGAGGCTCTGCGACGCACGCTGCGTCAAGCCCAAGCCGACGCCGCTCTCGTGGACGCGCCCTGCTCGGGGCTTGGCACCCTCCGCCGCCATCCGGAGCGACGCTGGCGGGTCCGGCCTTCGGACGTCGATGAGATGGCAGTGCTTGGAGCATCCCTCTTGAGCGCTTCGGCCAGCCTTGTCCGGCCGGGCGGCACTGTGGTGTACTCCACCTGCACTGTGTCGGATCGGGAGAACTCCCGCGTGATCGAGGCGTTCCTGTCCTGCGAGGCGGGGAGCGCGTTTCGTACGCGAAAAGCGGGCCCGTTGGTCCCGGACCACTGGGCTGGCGACGTGACTCCGGAAGGGTGGCTCCAGGTCGTCCCCGGCGTCGGGGGACCGGACGGCCATTTCGTTGCGGTGCTCGAGAGGGTCGTGTGACCGTTCAGGGACAACGAGGAGGGGACCATGCGGATGACCAGGCTTGTCGAGATGCTCGAGGTCACGGAGGCGGCTGCGCTGGCCGCTGGCAGGTGGATGGGCAAGGGTGACAAGCACGCCGCTGACGGGGCCGCGGTCGAAGCGATGCGCGCGGCCTTCGACGACATTCAGATCGCCGGGAAGGTGGTCATCGGGGAGGGCGAGCGGGACGAGGCGCCCATGCTGTTCATCGGCGAGGAGGTCGGGCGGGGCGGCGACGAGATCGACATCGCCGTCGACCCTCTGGAGGGGACCAATCTGACCGCTCACGGACAGCCGAACTCCCTGGCTGTCCTGGCGTTCGCCCCGAAGGGCACGCTTCTCCACGCGCCGGACACCTACATGAACAAGATCGCCGTCGGTCCGGCAGCAGCGGACGCCGTGCACATCGACGCCACCCCGACGGAGAACCTGGCGTCGGTAGCGAGGGCACTGAAGCGTCCGGTGGAGGATCTCGTCGTGTGCATCCTCGACCGGGACAGGCATTCGGGCCTCATTCGCGAGGTGAGGGAGGCGGGTGCCAGGATCAGGCTCATCACCGACGGGGACGTCTTCGGGGCGGTGGCCACCGCCATAGAGGGCACCGGCATCCACGTCTACATGGGCGTCGGCGCTGCGCCCGAGGGCGTCCTGGCCTGCGCGGCGATGAGGTGTATCGGCGGGTGCTTCATGGGCCGCTTCGCCTTCCGTAACGACGAGGAGCGGGCAAGGGCGGTGGAGATGTCGGCCTGCGACATCGACGGGGTGCTGACGATGGATTGCCTTGTGGCCACAGACGAGGCGGCGTTCATCGCCACCGGAGTCACCGACGGCGAGATGCTACGAGGCGTGAAGTACTTCGGCGCCGGGGCGCGCACGCATTCGGTGACCATGGACGGGAAGACGGGGACGGTCAGGTTCGTCGAGACCGTGTACAGGACCGGCGACGAGGCGTTCTGGGTCCGCCGGGACTGAGATCGCCCTAAACTTCCGCCGCCGCGCATCCCCCGCACGCCTTGGAGGCGGGCTTGTCCGCGCCGCACGGGGCAGGCTTCTCGGACGTTGAGTCCTTGGAGCTCTTCGCGCGGTAGTCGGTGTTGTGGAACCCCGACCCCTTGAACACCACCCCGACGGGGCTGAAGACGCGCTTGGCGGGGACGCTGCACACAGGGCAGTGGACGTCTGCTGTCTCGCCGAGTGGGCGGACGACCTCGAAGACGTCCTCGCATTTCGCACATCTGTAGTCGTAGGCTGGCATCCGAACCGCTCCCAGGCTCTCTGTCCGACGGTGCGGTAGGTTAGCAACTCACGGGCCGAGTGGCAACGCCGCTGGTATACTTCGCGTGGTGATGGACCCCACAGCCCACATTCCGCGCAGGCGCAGGTCGCTCGTTCCGCGCTGGCTCCTTCCCGCCGCAGGAGTCATTCTTGGCGTCCTCGCGGTCGCAGCGGTCCTCCTGCTTGCGCGTCCGGGGGTCGAGACGGCGCAGATCCCGAGCATCGACTCCCTTGACGTGTCGGTCGCCCGCAGTCGTCTGGCACAGGCCGGCTTCCTCCTCGAAGTGGGCGACCGGCGCTTCTCGGACGCTTCTCCCGCCGGGACGGTCCTTGAGCAGTCACCCGCGCCCGGGACCGTGGCGGAGGTCCGCTCGGTGGTCACCGTCGTCCTCTCGGCTGGCTCCGAGAGGTTCTCCATGCCCGACGTCATCGGTATGCCGGTGGGGCAGGCGCGAGAACTTCTGGTCGGCAAGGGGCTGGCTGTCGAAGTGGACGAGGTCGGATCCGGCGAGGCCACAGGGGTTGTCCTTGCCTCCGTGCCGGCACCGGGCGTGCCGGTGTTCAACTCAGGTGTCGTCAGGCTCACGGTCGCCGTGGACGATCTAGGGCCATCCGTTCTCACGCGGTACGCGCTCACGGGGTTGTGTTTCGTAATCGATCCCGAGCCCGTGCCACGGCCTTCATCGGAGTCGACAGCCCCACCGGACGTGACGCTGGAGGTCGCCCGGCGTCTGCGCTCCCTCCTCGAGGCATCCGGCGCGGGCGTATCCGTCACCCGTTCCGCTGTCGACACGCCGGGCGCCGGAGTGGACGCCGTCAGGTCCAGACGCGCGAGCGAGGCCTCGTGCACGGCGGCAGTGGGACTGTCGGTCTCCGCCTCGACCCCGGGGGTGGCCGTGGCCTCGCTCGCTCCACGCGCGGACGATCCGAGGCTGTACATCCCCTCGGCCGAGCTCTCCCGGGCTCTGCTCGAGTCCTTGAACATGTCCGGCGGCACCGCCATCGCTGTGACCGTACAGCAGGACCCCGTGTTGTCTGCTGTAAGCGTCCCGGGGGTTCGCGTTCGGCTCGGATCGTCCGGGTCGCCAGCCGACAGGGCTTCCTTCAGAGACCCCGTCTGGGCTGATGGGACCGCTCGCGCGATCTACCGCGCCTTGGGCGAACGGTTCGGACGATGAGTCTCACCCGGGCCTTCACGCGTATCGCTGTCGCGACGCTCGTCGCCGTCTCGGCCCTTCCGGCGGTGGCGCTTGGATCGACGTCGCAGATCGCCGGCTTGCGCAAGGACGTCGCGGCGGCTGGTCGCGCGTACGAGAAGGCACGCTGGAGGCTTGAGGAATCGGAGATGCGGGCCGCCAAGACGGACCGCGACATCGCAGCCACCGACAAGCGTCTCGCAGAAGCGAAGAGCCGGCTCTCCGAGCGCGTCGGCATCATGTACCGCACGAGCTCGAGCCTGGGGTACCTGGACGTCATCCTGGGAAGCGATTCGTACATGGACATGGTGACGCGCATCGATTTCGTCAACCGCATCGGCAGGCATGACGCGAACGCGCTCGCGGAGGTCGAGGCGCTTCAGGCGTCGCTCGCCAAACAGCGCGCCCAGCTCGCGCAGGAGACGAAGGAGAAGACGCGCTCGCTGGCCTCCCTTCGCTCGGAGAGGGACCGTTTGAGGAAGCAGCTGGCGGCTAAGCAGGCCGCGTACGACCGCATCGCCAAGTCCGGGGGCGCGTCGCCGGTCGCGCCGAAGGGGTCCTTGGGGATGGTGTTCCCTGTGCGCGGTGTCTACTACTACTCCGACACGTGGGGGGCTTCCCGTGGCGGAGGGCGGAGGCGACACAAGGGGACAGACATCATGGCAGCGCGGGGGACGCCGGTCGTAGCGGTCCGCTCGGGCACCATCACCTCCAAGAGCGGGGGAATCGGCGGCAAGGTGATCTGGCTGAGGGCTGACAACGGCTGGTCCTTCTACTACGCCCACCTGGACGGCTGGGCTGTGCGCTCCGGGCGAGTCTCGCGCGGTCAGGTCATCGGATACGTCGGCGACACCGGCAACGCCTCCGGTGGCGCGCCGCACCTTCACTTCGAGATGCAGCCTCCGGGAAGCGGCAGCATCAACCCCTACCCGTACCTTCGCGCGTGCGAGTGATCACGGCGCGTTCGGCCGCGGCCCTTACCGGCAGCGCATGGTGTGCGTGAGATGGCGCTGGTGGTTCTGACAGGTGGCGCGCGGTCCGGGAAGTCCGCAGTCGCCGAGCGCCTGGCCGCCGACCGGGGCGGCGAGGTTGTGGTGGCGGTCTTCGGCGACGGCGACGGCGACGAGGAGATGGCCGAGCGCATCGAGAAGCATCGCGCCGACCGCTCAGCCGAGTGGCGCGTCGTGGAGCGCCCGGATCCGGGCGAGCTGAGCGCGGCAGCTGGCGAGGGGGCGCTGCTGGTGGTCGACTGCCTCGGCACGCTGGTCTCGCAGGTGATGGCCTCTGAGTGGCCGGCGGGTGCCCATGGCACGTACGGCGAGCCGGACAGCGTACCGGCCGAGTACGCGGTGGCGGTGGAGAACCGCGTCGGCGAGATCGTGGAGGGACTGGTCGTCCGGCAGGGCGACACCCTCGTGGTGACCAACGAGGTCGGGGGCGGCGTCGTGCCCGCATACGCGCTAGGGAGGCTATTCCGCGACGTCCTCGGACGTGCGAACCGCGCGCTGGTCGCGCACGCCGACGCGGCGTGGCTGGTCGTCGCGGGACGCTGTCTGGATCTGGTGGCGCTGCCGCGCGACGCGCGGTGGCCGGTTGAGTGAGGAGCAAGGAGTGAGTCGCGAAGAGGAGCTTATGCGTGTCGCGGGGTCCGTGACGGCCACGGACCCGGCTGCCGAGGACGCGGCCTGGGCAAGACTGGACTCGCTGACCAAACCTCCCAGGTCGCTTGGGCGCGTCGAGGAGATCGCCGCGCGAGTCTCCCGCGTGCAGGGCACAGTTCGCCCTTCGGTCGAGCGGAAGATCGTTCTGCTGATGGCGGGCGATCACGGCGTCGTCGCCGAGGGCGTGGCGGCCTACCCGCAGGAGGTGACGTGGCAGATGGTCGCCAACTTCGCCGCGGGGGGCGCGGCGATATGCCGCTTGGCCGAGAGTGTGGGCGCACAGGTCCGCGTGACCGACGTCGGCGTGGCCGCCGACGTGTCGGGGGTGCCCGGTGTCCGCTCGCGCAAGGTCGCGCCCGGCACGGCGAACATGGCGTCGGGGCCCGCGATGACGCGCGAGGAGTGCGCCGAGGCGGTCATGGTTGGGGTCGAAGCGGCGCGCGAAGCGGCGCGCGAGGGGTTCTCGCTGATAGCGACAGGCGACATGGGGATCGGCAACACCACCGCGTCAGCCGCGCTGACCTGTGCGTTCGCCGGAGCGCGTCCGGAAGAGGCGGTCGGGCCGGGGACGGGCTTGGATCAGGAGGGCGTCTCGCGCAAGGCCGGGGTGGTGCGCCGCGCTCTCGAGGTCAACGGCGCCGGCGGGCTCGACGCGCTGGGCAAGCTCGCCGCCGTCGGAGGGCTGGAGATCGCGGCGCTGGCCGGGGTCGTGATCGGCGCGGCCGCCGAGCGTGTGTGCGTGGTCTCGGACGGCTTCATCTCCGGGGCTGCGTCGCTCGCGGCAGTCGAGTTGTGCCCCGAGTCGCGCGACTACCTGTTCGCGTCGCATCTGTCGGCCGAGCCGGGTCACGCGCTCGTCCTGCGGGCGCTGGGGATCCGGCCGGTGCTCGACCTTGACATGCGTCTGGGCGAAGGGACGGGCGCGGCCCTCGCAATGGGAGTGATCGACGCTGCCTGCAGGATGATGAGCGGTATGGCGACGTTCGGGGAGGCGGGGGTGAGCGAGGCGTGAGGCGGGCCCTTACGGGTCTGCGGACCGCGGTCGGAACGCTGACGGTGCTTCCGATGGGGGTATTCGACGCGGACCCGCGAGCTGCGGTCCCGTGGTACCCGTGGGTGGGCTTCGCGTTCTCCGGAGCGGCGGTGGGCGTCGCGGCCGCGTTCGGGTCCTCGGTCGAGGGTCCGCTGGGGTCGCTGCTGGTCGGCACGGTCATCGCGGTGACATGGGCGATCCTGTCCGGCGGGATGCACCTTGACGCCCTCGCGGACACCGCCGACGCGATCGCGGGAGGCGCCACGCCCGAGGAGCGGCTCGCGATCATGCGTGACAGCAGCGTCGGGGCGCTGGGCGCAGCGGCGCTCGTCTTCGTGGTCCTGTTGCAGGTGATCTGCCTCGCGGTCGTGTTCTCCTCGCGCGATTGGTGGGCGTTGGCCGCCGCGCCGGTGCTGGGCAGGGCGACGGCGACCCTGGGCGTCACGTTCGTGCGGCCGGCCCGGGGCGAGGGGCTCGGCGCGTCGGCCTGTGGTGGGAGCAAGCCGCTCGCGCTGGTGTCGGCGGCGGCCGCCGTGTGCGCGACGCTCGCGTGCGCCCTGCCGAGGCCCGAGGCGCGCGACGCGGCGCACGCCGCGCTCGCGGTGCTCGGACTGGTGCTCGGCTGCGCCACGGCGCGCTCGCTGGCCGCGCCGGTGGGCGGCTGCACGGGCGACACGATCGGGGCCTCCGTCCTCTACGTGGAGACCGCGGTGCTGTTCGCGGCGACCTGCCTCGCGGTCGTCTCGGCCGGGTGGCCGCTGTGAACGAACGGCGGCTGCTGCTGGTGCGCCACCCCGAGACCGAGGCCAACGCCAGTGGGCGTTACGTCGGGCGAGGCGACTCGCCCTTCACCGCGCTGGGGATCGAGCAGGCCGCGAGGCTGGCGCGTCGTATCGCGGAGTGGGGGCCAGACGCGGTCTGGTCGAGCCCGCTGCGCCGGGCGCTGGCCGTCGCCGAGGAGGCTGCCGCCCTAGCCGCCGTCCCACTCAAGCTGGACGAACGGCTCACCGAACTCGATTTCGGGGAGGCGGAGGGGCTGACCTTCGCAGAGACGGTCGAGCGCGGCATCCGCTTCGAGTTCGGCAGCGTCGACGCTCCAGTGGCCCCCGGCGGCGAATCGCGCGGGGAGATCTGGCGCCGCTCGGTCGCCGCGGCCGAAGACGCGGTCCACGCGGCCGCCCGGACGGCGATCGTGACCCACGGGGGCGTGTTCCGCTCGATGCTTCCGCACCTGCTCGGCCTAGGGGTCGACTCGATCTGGACCTTCCACGTCCGCAACGCCCAGATCGCAGAGATCGCGCTCGTTGACGGGATCGGGCGGCTCGAGGAGTTCACGCTCGGCTAGGGCCGCGCTACGTGCGGTGCCAGGACGCGCCGCGGTGGCGCCGGTGAGTCAGACCGGCGCTGTTGCCTCCCAGCGACGCTGCTGCTAAAGTTTCTCTGACCTTTAAGACCGGTCCCGTGAGGCCGGCAAGGTGCACAAGTGAAGATGCCGAGGTTTTCGCGCGGCCCCCTCAGCCTAGTGCCTTCTTGCCGGTCGGAGAGCAAGAGGGCATTTTCGTACCCCCGAGCTGGGGGTATCGACAGAAAAGGGATGGAGGGAGCGCGGGTGGAGTACCGGACCAAGGCAGTTGTCATGGACGCCGACGCCGTGTCTAGGGCGCTCACGCGCATCGCGCACGAGATCCTGGAGTCCAATAGAGGGGCTTCCGAGATCGCGCTTGTAGGCATCCTCACCCGTGGAGCGCAGGTCGCACAGGGTCTGGCCGAGCGCATAAGGAAGATCGAGGGGACGGACGTCCCGGTAGGCTCGCTCGACATCTCCTTCTACCGCGACGACGTCGGAGCCCGTCTGAACCCTGAGGTGCACCGGACTGACATCCCGTTCGATGTCGATAACCGCATCATCGTACTGTGCGACGACGTCCTGTACACGGGCCGAACGATACGGGCCGCCATGGACGCGATCATGGATTACGGCCGCCCCGCATGCGTCCAGCTCGCGGTCCTTGTCGACCGCGGGCATCGCGAGCTCCCGATCCGCGCCGACTTCGTCGGCAAGAACGTCCCCACATCCGGTCGCGAGAGGGTGCGTGCGTGCTTCAAGGCGACCGACGGCCGCGACGGGGTGGAGATCCTCGAATCAGTCGGGGAGGGTGCCTAGGATGCTCGCAAACCGGCACATCATCGACATCGAGGACCTCTCCGCGGACGAGATCGCGCACGTCCTGGACACAGCCGACGCGTTCGCCGAGATCAACGAGAGGCCGATCAAGAAGCTGCCCACGCTTCGCGGCCGAACGGTCGTCAACCTGTTCCTTGAGCCATCGACACGCACGCGTACGAGCTTCGAGATCGCCGCCAAGCGGCTATCGGCCGACGCTATCAACTTCTCCGGGTCCTCCTCGGCGACCGTCAAGGGGGAGTCACTTCGCGATACCGCCAGGACCCTGTCGGCCATGTCGTGCGACCTGGTGGTGGTCCGTCACGCCTTCGCCGGAGCTCCCCGGATGCTGGCGGAGTGCATGGATGGCTGCGTGGTCAACGGCGGGGACGGGATGCACCAGCATCCCACGCAGGCTCTTCTCGACCTGTACACCATGCGAAGCCGGCTCGGGAGCCTCGAAGGGCTCAGAGTCGGCGTCGTGGGCGACATCTGCCACTCGCGCGTGGCCGGCTCACTGGTGCCGGCGCTACGGATGGTGGGCGCCTCGCCGGTCCTCATAGGTCCGCCCACCCTGATGCCCGCGCACCCGGGCGCGCTCGGCGCCGAGGTCGTCACGGACCTGGACTCGGTAATCGGCGAGCTGGACGTCGCGTACATGCTTCGCATCCAGATGGAGCGGGCGGACGGCATGCCATTCCCAAGCGTGCGAGAGTACGCACGCTTGTACGGCATGAACCGCGCGCGGATGTCGCGGATGAGAGACAGCGCCATCGTCATGCACCCGGGCCCGATGAACAGGGGCGTCGAGATCGCGGCCGACGTCGCCGACTCTGACCGTTCACTCGTCCTGGAGCAGGTCGAGAACGGTGTCGCCGTCAGGATGGCCGTGATGTACCTGCTGCTCGGAGGTGACACAGGTGAGTAGGTCCGCCAACCCCTCGCACACGATCCTCCAGGGTGGCAGGCTGGTCGACCCCTCCGCAGGGCTCGACTGTGTCGGCGACGTCCTGGTATCCAAGGGGACTATCGCGGCTGTTGGCGCCGGCATAGAGACACCCAAAGGCGCCAGGGTGATCGACTGTCGCGGCAAGGTCGTCATGCCGGGGCTGATCGACGTGCACGTCCACCTCCGCCAGCCTGG
Organism: Actinomycetota bacterium; assembly: GCA_037445995.1. GTDB lineage: Bacteria > Actinomycetota > Coriobacteriia > Anaerosomatales > D1FN1-002 > JBBIJK01. The sequence continues at coordinate 19,080 of JBBIJK010000013.1, forward strand.
TCGCGAAGACGAGGAGACCGTGCGCAGCGGCACCCGTGCCGCGGTCAAGGGCGGGTTCACGGCCGTGTGCCCGATGCCTAACACCGAGCCCGTATGCGACGAGGGCGCGGCGGTGCGCTTTCTGGTGGAGACCGCACAGGATGAAGCGCACTGCCGGGTCCATCCCATCGGCGCACTCACCGTCAAGCAGGACGGCAGGGCTCTCGCCGAGATCGGCGACATGGTCGCCTCAGGCGCCGTCGCCGTCAGCGACGACGGGTCCTCGATACAGTCGGCGGGGATGATGCGGCTGGTCATGGATTACGTCAAGCGGTTCGACATCCCGGTTCTCTCGCACTGTCAGGATGACTCGCTTGTGGGCAGGGGAGTCGTCAACGAGGGCTTCGTCTCAACGAAGCTGGGAGTCCCCGGCTGGCCCGCGGCTGCGGAGGAGCTGTCGGTGGCCAGGGACATCCGGCTCTCGGAACTTACCGGGTGTCGCCTGCACCTGCAGCACCTCTCGTGCGCCGGGTCGGTGGAGTTGGTCCGCCAGGCCAAGTCCAAGGACCTTCCGGTCACAGCGGAGGTGACTCCGCACCATCTCTTCCTCACAGAAGAGGCGCTGCTGTCCCGCGCCTACGACACGGACCTGAAGATGAACCCGCCGCTCAGGACTGCCGATGACGCGGCGGAGCTCCTCAGGGGCCTGCTGGACGGAACCATCGACTGTGTCGCGACCGACCACGCGCCTCACGCTCCGCACGAGAAGGAGCTCGAGTTCGAGCTCGCTCCGTTCGGAACAACGGGTCTGGAGACCGCGCTCGCGCTGGTCGTCACTCACCTGGTGCACTCGGGACGCGCGGGGTGGGGCCACGTCGTCGCGTGGATGGCGCACGGGCCGCGCGCGGCCTTGGGACTACCGCTGGTGACCCTCACCGCCGGCTCGCCCGCCGACATCACGGTTGTCGATCCCGAGATGGGTTGGACCGTCGAGAGCGACTGTTTCGAGTCGCGGTCGAGGAATTCCGCCTTCGCCGGAGCGTCTCTCAGGGGCGCCGCCTCCGAGGTGCTCGTCGACGGCCGACTCGCCCTCGAGGGAGGAAGGGTGGTCGACCTGTGAGCGGACAGAGGGAGGCGCTGCTGGCGCTTGAGGACGGCACCGTGTTCCGCGGCACCGCGTGCGGGGCCCTCGGGACCTCCGCTGGCGAGGCGGTTTTCAACACTTCGATGTCCGGATACCAGGAGGTGTTGACGGATCCGAGCTACGCGGGGCAGATCGTCACGATGACGCACCCGCACATCGGCAACTACGGAGTCAATCCGCAAGACATGGAGTCCCGTGGCGTCTTCGCACGGGGCTTCGTCGTTCGCAAGATGAGCGATGTCGCCTCGAATTGGCGTGCGCAGGAGACCCTTCCGGCGTTTCTCGACAGGCACCGGGTCGTCGCCATCGAGGGGATCGACACCAGGCAGCTCACACGGCATATCCGCGAGACCGGCGCCATGCGCGCGGCGATCTCGACCCAGATCATGGATGGAGAGGCCCTGTCGGCCAAGGCAAGGGAATGCCCCCCCATGACCGGGAGCGACTTCGTTCGCGAGGTCGCATGCGCAGAGCCTTACGTCTGGGGCACGGCTGAGCCCGGTTGCGATTCGGCCCCCGTCGACACGGGCCTGGGGCCCGGATCACCAAGGTACCGGGTGACGGCCTTCGACTCAGGGATCAAGTACAACATCCTGCGACGGCTTGCCCACGCGGGATGCGAGGTCACCGTGGTCCCGCCGACGACTACAGCCGACCAGGTCCTCGCCGACGCTCCACACGGTGTGTTCCTCGCCAACGGCCCGGGCGACCCGGCGGCGGTCGACTACCTGTACACGACGCTGCGCTCGCTGGTGGGGAAGGTTCCTCTGTTCGGGATCTGCCTGGGTCACCAGATGCTGTCCCTAGCCGTGGGCGCTGCCACGTACAAGCTCAAGTACGGTCACCGGGGAGGAAACCAGCCGGTGATGAACCTGCTCACCGGCCGGGTGGAGATCACGAGCCAGAACCATGGTTTCTGCGTCGACTTCGGTTCGATAGGCCCCTTGGTCCCTGAAGATTCGGGGGGCCTGTCCCACGACCCCGGAGACCTCGGGGCGTGGTCACGGTCCGGTCACGCCCCGGTGGCACTCTCGCCCACGTTCGGGCGTGTCCAGCTCACCCATGTGAACCTGAACGATATGACCACGGAGGGCATCCGCCTTCTGGACGCCCCAGCCTTCTCCGTCCAGTACCATCCCGAAGCGGCTCCCGGTCCCCACGACGCCCGCTATCTCTTCGACGCGTTCACGAGGCTGATGGATGGAGCCGGCGACTACCTCTCGATCGACAGCCAGGGAGCTAATCGATGATCAGAAGCGTCCTGCTCCACACCGACATACGCTCGCCTGAGGCGCCCATGGTTCTCGGGCTGGCCGAGGGGCTTCGGCAGATCGGTGTCGAGCGCGTGGTCTTGGCCAACGTCGTTGACGCCTCCGGCATGGAGGGCCCGGTCATCGCGGCTCGCGTGGACCACGTGCGCGGCTTGCTCCGGGAGGCTGCGTCCCCTCTTCGGCAGGCCGGTTACGATGTCGAGATCCGCACCCCCACCGGGGACGCCGAATCCGAGCTGATCGCTCTTTCCGCTGAGGCGGGCGTGGACGCGATACTATCCGGCTCGCACGGCAAGTCCAACTTGGAGCGCCTCTTCATGGGGTCGGTATCCGAGGCTCTCGCGGCCAGGGCGACCGTGCCGAACATCATCGTCCGATTCGACCTGATCACTGCTAGCGACGACGTGGCCACGCCGATGCGTGACCTGTGCCGGACGCTGGTGGTGCCCACCGACTTCTCCGAGGCGGCCGACCGGGCACTCGATCTTGCGCTGGGTCTTCCTTCCGAGTGCACCAAGCGGATAGTCCTCGTGCACGTCGAGGATGGTGCGGGTGACGTCGACATCCGGCTTCGCGCCCGCGCAGATCAGGCTCGCGCGACCGGGATCGATGCCGTGTACGTAGCGCGGCGCGGCGACGTCGCCCAATCGGTGCTCGCGGAGGTCGTGTCACATGCGGCGACCTGCGTGATCGTCGGGACCCGAGGACGCACACCGTGGGAGGAGGTCGTCTTGGGGAGCGTGTCTCTGACGCTTCTGCGAGAGGCCCCGTGCCCGATCGTGATCGTTCCATAGGAGGGGGAGGCGACTTGCCACGGCGTGAGGACATCCACAAGATCCTGGTGATCGGTTCGGGGCCCATCGTCATCGGCCAGGCCTGCGAGTTCGACTACTCGGGAGCCCAGGCGTGCAAGGTTCTGCGTGCGGAGGGTTACGAGGTGGTCCTCGTCAACAGCAACCCCGCGACGATAATGACCGACCCGGGGATGGCTGACCGCACGTACGTGGAGCCTGTCACGCCCGAGTTCGTGGAGAAGGTCATCGCCAAGGAGCGACCCGATGCGCTGCTGCCCACTCTCGGCGGTCAGACCGGGCTCAACTGCGCGATAGCGCTGGCCGATTCCGGTGTGCTCGACCGCTTCGGCGTGGAGCTCATCGGCGCGAACCGCGACGCGATACGCAAGGGAGAGGACCGCAAGCTGTTTCGGGAGGCGATGGAGCGCATCGGCCTCGACGTCCCTCGCAGCGGATACGCCTACAACGTCCGGGACGCCGAGGCTATCGCGGGCGAGCTCGGGTTCCCGCTGGTTGTGCGCCCGGCGTTCACTATGGGCGGCGCGGGCGGCGGCATCGCGTACAACCTGGATGAGCTTAGGGAGACCGTCGCAGGCGGTGTCGCGCTCTCACCGATCGGGGAGTGCCTGATCGAGGAGAGCGTCATCGGCTGGAAGGAGTTCGAGATGGAGGTGATGCGCGACCGCAACGACAACGCCGTCATCGTCTGCTCCATCGAGAACTTCGACGCCATGGGTGTCCACACCGGCGACAGCATCACCGTCGCGCCCGCGCAGACGCTCACTGACCGTGAGTACCAGGTCATGCGGGACGCGTCCATTGCGATCCTTCGTGAAATAGGTGTAGAGACCGGTGGCAGCAACGTGCAGTTCGCGATCGACCCGGCCACCGGCAGGATGGTCGTCATCGAGATGAACCCTCGCGTGTCACGCTCGTCCGCCCTGGCCAGCAAGGCGACAGGATTCCCGATCGCCAAGTTCGCCGCGAAGCTGGCGGTCGGCTATACCTTGGATGAGATTCCCAACGACATCACCAAGAAGACCCCGGCCTGTTTCGAGCCCTCCATCGACTACTGCGTCGTGAAGGTGCCTCGCTGGGCTTTCGAGAAGTTCCCCGGCACAGATCAGACGTTGACCACGCGGATGAAGTCCGTGGGGGAGGCGATGGCGATCGGCCGGACGTTTGCCGAGTCCTTCGGCAAAGCCTTCCGCTCACTGGAGAACGGCCGCGGGGGCCTTGGGGTCGACGGAAGGGACCGCTTCGACGAGACGCACTTCGAGAGGATGCTGGGGATCCCCAACGAGTCGCGCGCATACTACGTAGCTGAGGCGTTGCGACGCGGCCGTTCCGTCGAGGACCTGCACCAGGTCACTCATATAGACCCGTGGTTCCTCGCGCAGATGCGTGACGCCATCGAGGTCGAGTCGACGATCAGGGGCCGGCCGCTAGCGGACATCGACGAGGCCGAGATGCGGAATGCGAAGAGGCACGGACTATCGGATGTGCAGATTGCGCACCTGACCGGGGCGTCCGAGTCGGAGGTCCGCGCACTAAGGCTGGACCTCGGGGTGAGGGCCACCTTCAAGGCGGTCGACACCTGCGCGGCCGAGTTCGAAGCCGCCACACCGTACTACTACAAGACCTACGAGTCAGAGAACGAGCTGTTGCCCTCCGACCGGCCCAAGGCCATGATCCTTGGAGCCGGCCCCAACCGCATCGGCCAGGGCATCGAGTTCGACTACTGCTGTGTCCACGCTGCTTACGCGCTGCGCGACATGGGTTTCGAGACGATCATGGTCAACTGCAACCCCGAGACGGTCTCGACCGACTATGACACCTCCGACATCCTCTTCTTCGAGCCGCTGACCTTCGAAGACGTGATGGACATCTGCGAAGAGCGGGCGCCTGACGGCGTGGTCGTGACGTTCGGCGGCCAGACGCCTCTCAAGCTGGCTCACGCGCTGGAGAGCGCCGGGGTCCCGATCATGGGCACCAGCCCCGAAGCAATCGACCTTGCCGAGGACCGCCAGCGGTTCCAGGACCTGCTCGACCGACTCGGCATCGCCTATCCGGCGGCCGGTACCGCCACCTCATTCGACGGCGCGCTCGAGGTCGCGAGGCGCATCGGGTTCCCGCTCCTCGTCCGCCCGTCATACGTTCTGGGCGGGCGGGGGATGGTTATAGCGTTCTCCGAGGACTACCTCGAGCGCTACATCGAGGAGGCCACGAGTGTCAGCCCTGACCACCCGGTTCTCCTCGACAAGTTCCTCGAGGGTGCCGTGGAGGTGGACGTGGACGCCGTGTGCGACGGCGAGACCGTGTACATCGGTGGAGTGATGGAGCACATCGAGGAGGCCGGCATCCACTCCGGGGACTCGGCCTGCTGCATACCTCCGTTCACGCTCTCCGACGACATCGTCGAGCGCATCAAGGCGCACGCCAGGCTGCTCGCGCTCGAGCTTGGCGTCGTGGGCCTCATCAACATCCAGTTCGCGGTCAAAGACGGCGAGGTGTTCGTCCTGGAGGTCAATCCGCGAGCCTCGCGGACTGTGCCCTTCGTCAGCAAGGCCACCGGCGTGCCGCTCGCGAAGGTCGCGGCGCGCGCAATGGCCGGTGTGAAGCTTCAGACCATGGGACTGCCGCCGGAGGACCGGGAGCTTGGCCGCTTCTGCGTCAAGGAGGCGGTCATGCCCTTCGGACGCTTCCCCGGCACCGATTCGGTTCTCGGCCCGGAGATGAAGTCGACCGGCGAAGTGATGGGAGTGGGAGAGGACTTCCCGGCGGCCTACGCCAAGTCGCAGCTGGCGATCGACTACTCCTTGCCCGTCTCCGGGACAGCGTTCGTCTCGGTATCGGATCGCGACAAGCGGCAGGCGGTCCCGGTGGCCAAGCATCTCCATACCCTCGGATTCGACATCCTGGCCACCAAGGGCACGGCACGCGCCTTAAAGGCCGCCGGCATCCCCGCCACCGAGGTGCTCAAGGTCCAGGAGGGTCGTCCGAACATCGTAGACGCCATCAAGAACGGCGAGGTCCAGCTCGTCATCAACACTCCTTTTGGTCTTCAGACGCGATCGGACGGCTACCACATACGGACCGCGGCGGTGCGTCACGGCGTGACGAACATCACCACCCTCCAGGCCGCACAGGCGGTCGTGCACGCGATCGAAGCCGCCAAGGAGGACAGGCTCGGTGTCATCGCCCTGCAGGATCTGCCCGGACATGGCGCGGGCTGATGTGCGCGCGGGCGGAAGACGCGGCGCTCCTGGAGCGGATGGAAGTCCTCGCAAACGACAGAATCTGCGAGGGCGTGGGGATCGTCACGCTGGCGGCGCCTCGTATCGCGGCGAGCGTAAGGCCCGGACAGTTCGTCCACCTCAAGGTGGGCTCCGGGACCAGCGTCCTTCTTCGCCGCCCATTCTCGGTGCACAGGGCGTCCGGTGACGCCATCGAGATCCTCTACCAGGTGCTGGGACGTGGGACCCGCGAGCTCAGCCTGAGGGGAGCGGGTGACGCTCTGGACGCCATAGGCCCGCTGGGGAACGGCTGGACGATGCCGGATGGGCTGACCCACGCTCTGCTGGTGGCCGGCGGGTTGGGCGCCGCGCCGATGGGCATGCTCGCCGAGCGCCTCTCGCAGCGCGGGGTGGCGGTGAGCTTCGCCCAGGGTGCGCCGAACGTATCCCGTCTCGTCGCAAGAGGGCTGTTCGAGAGCGTCTCACGGCGCTACGAGTGCTCGACGGATGACGGCTCCGAGGGTTCGCGCGGGCTGGTCACCGAAGTATCCGCCCGGCTCTTGGAGGCGCATCCCCCCGACATCGTCTATGCGTGCGGTCCCGAGGCTATGCAGCGTGCCGTGGCCAGCCAGGCTCTCGCCGCCGGCGTTCCCTGCCAGGTGTCCCTCGAACGGCTCATGGCCTGCGGTGTGGGTGCCTGCCTGAGCTGCGTCGTAGGCACCGTTCGAGGACCCGAGAGAGCGTGCTTCGAGGGCCCGGTCTTCGACGCGGCTGACGTGCTGTGGGACCCCTCAGAGATTCCGCCGGGGCACTGACCGAGGATGGCTGCGATGGTCGACATGAGCGCCAAGATCGGGAGCCTGATACTCCGCAACCCGGTCATGACGGCTTCGGGCACCTTCGGATCAGGCAGGGAGTACGCCCGCTTCGTCGATCTTGAAAAACTCGGCGCGCTGGTCACCAAGGGGGTGTCGTTGCGCCCGTGGCGCGGCAACTCCAGTCCGCGGATCGCGGAGACGGCATCGGGCATGCTCAACTCCATCGGTTTACAGAACCCGGGCGTGGAGGTCTTCTGCGAGCGCGACCTCGCGTGGCTTGCCGATATCGACGTTCCGGTGATCGTCAACGTGAGTGGACACTCGGTCGAGGAGTACGTCGCCGTGATCGAACGCCTCGAGCGCGAGAAGTCTGTCGCCGCTTACGAGGTGAACATCTCCTGTCCCAATGTCGACGCAGGCGGCATGGCGTTCGGCACCGAGTGCGCTCCCGCAGCAGAGGTGACCCGTGCTTGCAGGCGGGCCTCCTCCCGCCCTCTGATCGTGAAGCTGTCGCCCAACGTCACCGACGTCGCCGCCATCGCCAAGGCGGTCGAGTCCGAGGGGGCTGACGCGGTGTCCTTGATCAACACCCTTCTCGGGATGTCCATCGACGCTTCAACCAGGCGTCCGAGACTTGCCCGTGTCGTCGGAGGCTTGTCCGGCCCGGCAGTCAAGCCGGTCGCCCTCCGCATGGTCTGGCAGGTGGCGGCGGCAGTCCGCGTCCCGGTCGTTGGCATGGGCGGCATCATGTCCGCCGAGGACGCCGTCGAGTTCCTCCTCGCCGGCGCCACAGCGGTGGCGATAGGCACCGCGAACTTCGTCGACCCCGCCTCCACCACGCGTATCCTGAGCGGTCTTGAGGCGTACTGCCGCGACAACGCTGTGGAGCGCGTCGCGGACCTGACCGGCGCGCTCGTGACGGAGGGCTGACCGTGGACGAACGCATGATCGTGGCGCTGGACACCGACGCCGAGACCGCGACGGCCCTCGCCCGATCTCTTCGAGGCAGAGCGAGATGGCTGAAGGTCGGGATGACGCTGTTCTACTCGAGCGGGCCGGGGATCGTCAGGGAACTGTTAGACGATGGTTTCGAAGTCTTCCTCGACCTGAAGCTCCACGACATCCCTCATCAGGTCGCCGGTGCGGCGCGGGAGGTCGCCCGGCTTGGTGTGGGCATGATGACGGTGCACGCCTCAGGCGGACTCGCAATGGTCACGGCGGCGAGGGATGGCATGATCGAGGGTGCGTCGGAGGTGGGGCTGCGACCCCCGCGGCTGCTTGGTGTCACGGTCCTGACGAGCATGGACGCGTCCTCCCTGGCGGCCTCCGGTGTGACCGATGCTCCCGCGGAGCAGGTACTCCGTCTTGCCCAGGTGGCCAGGGACGGCGGTGCGGACGGCGTCGTCTGTTCTCCGCTCGAGGCCAAGGAGATGCGACGGCTCCTCGGCGATGAGGCACTGGTAGTGACTCCGGGAGTGCGTCCGGGAGGCAGCGCGCCGGGTGATCAGTCGAGGGTCTCCACCCCCCGCGAGGCGCTGATAGCCGGCGCCTCGCATGTGGTGATAGGCCGTCCGGTGACCGAGGCTCCCGATCCGGTGGCTGCGTTCGACGAGATCGTCTCCGGTCTGCGAGAAGGGGAGTGGACGCGTTGACTCACGATGTCATGGAAGCCGACGAGGTGCTAGGAGCACTTAGAGACGCGGGCGCGATCCTGGAGGGGCATTTCCAGCTCACAAGCGGACGACATTCCGACCGGTACGTCCAGTGCGCCAGAGTTCTCGAGGACCCGGGGCTCACCACGAGGTTGGCGCATACCGTCGCCGAGCGAATCGGCGAACGGCGAGTGGATCTCGTGGTTGCGCCGGCCGTCGGCGGGATAGTGTTCGGCTTCGCAGTGGCTCAGGCCCTTAACGTCAGGTTCATATTCAGTGAACGCCAGGATGGCCGCATGACCCTCCGTCGCGGGTTCGCCATCCCGGAAGGCGCGCGGGTCCTCATAGCGGAAGACGTGGTCACGACGGGTGGCAGCATCGCGGAGGTCGAAGCGCTCGTCATCGACGCCGGTGCGAAACCCGTACTTGCGGTGTCGATCATCGACCGCGGGGGCGAGAAGGCTTTCGGTACCGAATCGATGGCTCTACTTCGACTTGAGGTCGAATCGTGGGACCCCTCAGAGTGCGCGTTGTGCGCTTCCGACCGGCCTGTCGACAAGCCAGGCAGCCGCGGACTGGCCTGAACGGGGGTTGCCATATCCGCAGGTCAAGGGTAACTTCGATGTGTGTGAGGGGTCGGGATTCATCCGTGCGTGAAGGTAACGGCCGTACGCGGACGAATCGCGGCGGCCGGTAAGAGCGGAGAGCGAGGAGGAGACATGCCCCTGCCCAACCTGTCTGAGGCTGATCGGAAGGCCGCGCTAGAGAAGGCGGCCAAGGCGCGCCAGGCCCGTGCGGCGCTTCGCGCCGACATCAAGAGCGGGAAGACGAGCTTCGCCGATGTCATGAAGAAGGCCAACGACCCCATCGTGGCCCGGATGAAGGTGGCCACGCTGCTTGAGAGCCTGCCTGGGTACGGTAAGGCAAAGGCCGCCAAGATCATGCAGGACCTCGGCATCTCCGACAGCCGTCGCGTTCAGGGACTCGGCGCGCGCCAGCTCGAGATGCTCATGGAGCGTCTCGGCTAGGACCGGCCTACGGCCCGCGCGGCCCGCTGCGCATGCGTGGCGGGAGCCTTGCCGGGCTCCCGCCACGCATGCGAAAGGGCAACCTCTACATAGTCTCGGGTCCGTCGGGCGCCGGCAAGGGAACGGTCGTACGACACCTCGCTTCGCACATCGCGGACGTGTGGGTGTCGGTATCCGCAACGACACGCGCACCTCGCCCTGGCGAGCAAGAGGGCGTCCACTACTTCTTCCTCACCGCGCAGGAGTTCGAGCGAAGGTTGGCGGCGGGCGAGTTCCTCGAGTGGGCCGAGGTCCACGGGAATCGTTACGGCACGCTTCGCGGACCCGTCGAGCGCCGGGTCCGCGAGGGGATGCAGGTCGTTCTCGAGATCGACCCACAGGGAGCTTCACAGGTCAAGGCGCTCGTCCCCGGGTCGGTGCTGATCTTCGTCACTGCGCCCACGTGGGAGGAGCTGCGACGTCGCCTGGAGGGCCGCGGCAGCGAGACCCCGGAGGAGGTGGCGGCGCGGATGCGGGTCGCCGAGACCGAGATGGGGTTTGCGGGCGGGTACGACCATGTGGTAATAAACGACGATGTGTCCCGCGCCGCGGACGAGATCGCTTCGATAATTGACAGTCACTCCGGGAGGTAGAGACCCCTTGGTCACACAGCCAGACATCGACCAGCTGCTCTCAAAGGTCGACTCCAAGTACACGCTTTGCATCGTGGCCGCCAAGCGTGCCCGTCAGATCAACAGCATGGTGCACGGCGTGCGCGATCAGGCGCTGCTGACGATGGCGCCCTCGCAGCTCGCCACCATCAACCGCACCAAGCCGCTGGCTCTGGCGCTGGACGAGATGGCCGACGACGTCGTCTCCTACGAGCGGAAGTCCGAGAGCATCAAGTAGGGGCGCGCCATGTTCGAGCGCGCCGCACTCATCCACTTCCACGAGATCGGGCTGAAGGGGCGTAACCGCGCGCTCTTCGAACGCCGGCTCGCGGCCAACATCAGGGCCGCGCTTGCCGCGCTGCCCGCTGGAGAGGTCGACCGGTTCGCCAGCCGAATCATGGTAGGCGTCCCCGACCCCGCACATGCCGACGCCATTCTCGCCGCGGTCGCACGCATCCCCGGCGTGGCGCACGTGTCCGACGCGTACGTGACGGGCCGCGATCCTGCGGAGATGGAGCGGGCCGCCGTGGCGGTAGCTCGGGCCGTCGGGCCTGCTCACACGTTCGCCGTGGACGCCAGGCGGTCGGCCACGGACCACCCCGAGTCGAGCCGCGAGATGAACGTCCGGATCGGCGAGGCGGTTCGCACGGCCACCGGCATGGGCGTCGACCTTGGCTTCCCCGATGTCAAGGTCCGGGTGGAGGTCGTACAGGGCAGGACTTTCGTCCACGCCCGCCGGCTACCGGGACCGGGCGGGCTGCCCGTGGGGACCTCAGGCAGAGTCGTCGCCCTGCTCTCCGCCGGCATCGATTCACCGGTCGCGGCCTGGCGGCTGATGAAGCGAGGGGCGGTGGTGGTGGGGGTGCACTTCTCCGGCCAGCCCTACACCTCCGACATGTCCAGTCACCTGGTGATGCGGATCGGGGAGGTGCTGAGCACGTCTGGCGGTCTTGCCGCTGTCGAGGTCGTCCGCTTCGGCGACCTCCAGCGCGAGATCTCCCTCGCCTGTCCCCCTGAGCTCAGCGTCGTCCTGTACAGGCGTCTGATGATCAGAGTGGCAGAGACGATCGCGGCCAAGGAGGGTGCGAAGGCTCTTGCGACAGGGGAGTGCCTGGGCCAGGTGGCTTCACAGACCCTGGAGAACGTCGCCGCCATCGACGAAGCCGCGACCCTGCCGGTCCTCCGTCCTCTGATTGGCATGGACAAGATCGAGATTATCGCCGAGGCCAGGCGGCTCGGCACGTTCGAGCTGTCGACGGAGCGCCACGACGACTGCTGCACGCTGTTCGTGCCTCGCAACCCCGCCACCCGGGCGAATGTCGAGCAGGTGCGCGAGGCGGAGCGGGCTTTGGACGTCGATCGCATGGTCAGCGAGGCGGTCGCAGCCGCTACCCGCACGGCCTTTCCGTGCCCGGCGTACCGGTCCGCGAGGTGAGGAGCCCGGAGGGCAGGCGTCTGCTCGTCCTGGAGCCCTACTACGGCGGGTCGCACAGGGCGGTTCTGGAGACTTTGCTTCCCCGGCTCGCTCCCGAGTGGCAGGCGGACGTGCTGACCCTGCCCGCCCGTAAGTGGAAGTGGCGGATGCGAGGGTCGGCGATCACGATGGCGCAGGAGGTCCGAGCGCTCCACACGGCGGGCGTGCGTTGGGACGCGCTGCTCGCCTCGACCTTCATCAACCTCGCGGAGTTCGTCGCGCTCGCGGGTGAGGCCGTGGCAGGCGTGCCTCGCGTGGTGTACTTCCACGAGAACCAGCTCGTATACCCCAACCGCCACGAGGCTGAGTGGGACCTTCAGTTCCCGCTGACGAACATCACAACGGCGCTGACCGCGGACGAGTGCTGGTTCAACACCCGCTGGAACGCCGAAACATTCCTCGAAGGCATCGCCCCCTTTCTGGCGCGCTTCCCAGACCACATCCCAAGGGACGTGCGCAGCCGCGTGGCCACTAAGTGTCGCGTGCTGTCACCGCCGTTCGACCCGCTCGAGATCGATGAGGCCGTGGGTCCGTGCGGGGTCGCGTCAGCGCCGCGCGGCCCCCGACCGCGGATCGTGTGGCCGCACCGGTGGGAGCACGACAAGCGGCCGGACCGGTTCTTCGCCGCTGTCACCGCTCTCGCCTCGGAGGGCGCCGACTTTGAGGTGGCCGTGGTGGGTCAGGCCTTCCGGGAGACTTCCGACCTGATGCGGTCATCCGCCCAAGCCCTCGGAGACAGGCTCGTCCACTGCGACGAGCCCGCATCGCGAGCTGACTACGCAAGGTTGCTGGCCTGCTCTGACATCGCGATCTCGACCGCCGACAACGAGTTCTTCGGCCTGGCGATGCTCGAAGCCTGCCATGCAGGATGCCATCCACTGGTCCCGGACCGGCTGGCCTACCCGGAGCTGTACCCCCTGGCGTTCCGCTACTCTGGCGATGCGGGTCTGCTGTCGGAGCTTCGCGCTCTGGTGTCGGAGCGCCCGTCGCCGGGTAGCGCGCGAGCCATCTCGGAGTCCTTCACCGCCCAGGCGCTTCTCCCGTCATGGCGTGACGCGCTGAGGACGTTGGCTGCGCGGGCGTCGGACCGATAGCATAGGGCTGAGTTTCGACGAGAGAGGAGGCGCCTGCTTGGACGAGATCCTGGCAATTGAGGCGCATCTGCTGGCCATCGTGGGCCTGCTTGTGGTCGTGCAGGTAGGCCTCGCCGTGGCTGCGTTGGTGTCGCTGATCAGAACGCCGGGGCCGATCGCCGGCGAGAAGCTCGTGTGGTTGCTGGTCGCCCTGCTGGTGAACATGCTGGGACCGCTACTCTACTTCGCAATCGGGCGATCGAGGCTCGCTTCGAGGGAACAAGACCACGTCGAGGTGCGCGTCGCGCCGGCGGAAGCGGAGAGGGCCGCCGGGGCTGTCTTCGCCGCTCGTGTCGACCCGGGTCAGGAGGACGCGCAGACCGCGTCGGGTTCGCCCGGAGGGAGAGGAGCGGGGTAGCTTGCGCCCACTGGCGGTCCGGGTCCGCGGACTCACCAAGGAGTACGGCGCCCACAGGGCGCTGGACGGGATAGACCTGTCCGTCCCCGAGGGCGCGGTCTACGGCTTCCTGGGCCCCAACGGGGCCGGCAAGACGACCACACTTCGCATCCTATCGGGGCTGTCACGTCCGAGCCGCGGTGAGGCGCAGGTCCTCGGCGTCAGCGTCGCGGGCGGGGACGACGCCGGCGAGCGGTTGCCCGCGGCGGCCTTGCGCGAGGTCGGCTACCTTCCGGACGTCCCAGGCTTCTACCCGTGGATGACGGCCAGGGAGTTCCTGCGCTTCAGCGGAAGACTGTTCGGGATCGCGCGTCAGGAGCTCGACTCCCGGGTCGACGCACTGCTGGACCTCTCGGGCTTATCCGGCGTCAGGGGCAGGATCGGTGGCTTCTCGCGAGGCATGCGTCAGCGGCTCGGTATCGCTCAGGCTCTGGTCAACGCCCCGCGCCTCCTCATGCTGGACGAACCCACCTCGGCCCTTGACCCGATGGGTCGCCGCGACGTGCTCGACATGATCGGGTCCCTCAGGGGTCACACGACGGTGCTGTTCTCGACGCACATACTCACCGACGTCGAGCGGGTCTGCGACACGGTGGGCATCCTCGATAGTGGAAGGGTCGTCGCGGAAGGTCCCCTCTCGAGCCTCACCATGCCGCGCGGGGTGCACCGCTTCGTGCTCGAGGTGTCGGATGGAGCCGACCGCATCGAGTCGGCTCTGCGCGAACGTTCCTGGCTCGCCGGTATATCAAGGCAGGGGAACTCCCTCAGCCTGACCGCAGACGACGGCACCGCCCCGCAGCGCGAAGTCCCGGCTATCGTCTCGGAACTCGGATTGCCGTTGGTCAGGTTCGAAACCCTGGAGACGTCGCTTGAGGAGGTCTTCCTGGGTCTAGTGGAGGGCGGAGGGGGAGGGCGATGAGGGGGTTCACTGCGTTCCTGGGCAAGGAGCTTCTCGAGACCGTGAGGACGTGGCGCATCTGGGTTCTGCCCGGCCTGGTGCTTCTCTTCGCGGTGACCGGACCTCCGCTGGCGCGCGTCACGCCTGCCATCATCGACGCGGTGGGGGCGTCCACCCCGGGCCTCGTCATCGAGATGCCCGACCCCACGTGGAAGGATGCCTACGCTCAGTGGGTGAAGAACCTCTCGCAGATCGTCACGTTCGCCATCGTGATCATCTACGGCGGCTTGGTCTCGGGCGAGATCCGCTCGGGCACCGGGGTGCTGGTGCTGACAAAGCCTCTCTCGCGCACTGCGTTCGTCCTCGCGAAGATCACCTCAGCGGCAACGCTCCTCGTGACGGTCACCATCCTGGGAGCGGTGCTGACGTTGGCGCTGACTTACTCGACCTTCGGCGAGGCTCCCGCGACCGTTCTCGCTGTGGTGACCGGCTACTGGTTAGCAGGCGCCATGGTGCTGCTGGCCGTGATGACGCTGCTCTCCACGCTGATTCGATCGGGGGCTGGAGCCGCGGGCGCCGGTTTCGGAGTGCTCGTCGCGGCCGCGGCACTCAGCGCCTTTCCGCGAGTGGCGGCGACCACTCCCGTCGGCCTGATGCTGGCGCCCTCCGCGGCGCTTGCGGGCCGGCCCTTCGACGCCGCCGGTCCGCTGCTCTCCGGGATGCTACTGGCGGTAGGATGTGTCGCGGCAGCCGCGCTCGCGTTCGCTCGCAAGGAGATCTAGTCGGCAACGAGGCGCTGGAGTCGCTTGCTGTGCGCGGCACGGCGACAGCATCGCACGGACCCGGCGCGTTACGTAGGCAGAAGGTCCTTCATGTTCTTGTAGATGAGGGTGGCTGCTCTGCTGGGCGACAAGCGCGAGAGTCGGTCCATGAACGTCGCATCGGAGCCGACCGTCACGCGGTAAGCGTCGCGCTCCATCGCATCGAGGATGATCTTGGCCGCGTCGCTCGCCGATGTCATCTTGATCCTCGACGACTCTCTCTGGGCGCTTGCGTCTCCTGGAGTCGCCACGCCGGAGTTGACCGAGATGTTCGTCGCCGTCGCACCGGGGAAGACCACAGTGACGCGCACGTTCGTGTCGGCGAGTTCTGAGTGCAGACCTTCGGTGAGGAGTTTCACCGCCGCCTTCGACGCGCCATACATCGTCTGTCCAGGCACCGGAACAAAGCCGCCCATGCTCGAGATGTTCACGATGTGCGCCTCGGGGCGGGCGATCAGCGCGGGCAGGAACGCCTTGAGGGTGTGAATCGTGCCCCACAGGTTGATGTTGAGTACCCGCGTGATGGCGGGGTAATCGAGGTCCCGGAAGCGCACGAAGGGCTGGATGATGCCAGCGCAGTTGATGAGCCCGTCAATCTGTCCGTGCGCCGAACCGATCGCCTCGGGCAACGTCTCGACGGCCGATCGGTCGGTGATGTCGACTACGTGCAAGGAGAGCCGTTCGGAGGATTGGGCGAGTCTCGCGGTCTCGTTGAGGCCAGCCTCGCTTACATCGAGCGCCGCGACTGAGGCGCCTCTTCTCAGCAGTTCGAGCACGAGTTCCCGGCCGATGCCGCTGCCGCCGCCGGTGACGGCCACCGTCTTTCCGTTCACCCGCATGAAGGCCCCCCTCCACTTGTGACTCCGTGCGTGTCGTGTGAAAGCGTGGTACTGACGGTAGACTACCATCCGCCCACCGGGCGCGGAGGGAACGTCCTCGTGAGATGATGCCGCGATTGACCGGATCGAACGGTCGGTATATGGTTCGCACCATGAATGATTCAGGTGCTGAACTAAACACGCTACCTACCTCGGCCGCTGTGCCGGAGGACGACGCAACCGAGCACGACGCGCTCATCGACGAGCTCCAAGCGCTGATCTTCCTGATGGGCCGTCTCATGACCTTCCGCTATGCCGAGGGAGCAGGCCCCGACGGGCTTTCCCTGCCGCAGTACATGCTCTTGCGCACCGTCGAGCAGCACGGTCCGGTCCGCGTGTCCGACATCGCGTCCGCCCTCGGCGTCAAGACTCCTGCGGTCTCCATGCTCCTTCAGGCGGTCGAGGAGCGCGGGCTTGTCACGCGCGACCACGCCCCGGACGACCGCCGCGCCATCCTGGTGTCGTTGACCGAGAGTGGGCGCACAGCCACCAAACATGCCGAGCGGCTGCGTCGGGAACTCACCAAGCGCTACACAGCTTCACTCACGCTGGATGAACTTCGCAGCCTTGTTCGGATCCAATCGAAACTCGCTGAGGCAGCCTCGGCGGATGACACCTGCAAAGAAGGAAGAACGTGAATCTCATCACCGGTTTCTCCCTGCGAAACGCCGCCGTAGTCGTCCTGATCGCGGTGCTCATCACCGCGGGCGGCCTCTACTCAGCCAGCGAACTGCAGCGCGAGACGATGCCCGATGTGACCATCCCGATCGTCGCGATAATCACCCCGTATCCAGGAGCCGCGCCGGCCGATGTAGCCGACAAGGTCACGGGACCGATGGAGTCCGCGATCATGGGCGTACCTGGAGTTAAAGGCGTTGACTCCGTCTCCAACGATTCGGTGTCCATCATCGTCGCCGAGTTCGGCTACTCGCAGGACATGGAGAAGGCTGAGAGCGGAATCCAGGACGCCTTGGGCGGGGTGGACCTCCCCGAGACGGCGCTGGAGCCGATCACCTCCCGTGTGAGCATGGGATCGCAGCCCATCCTCCGTTTCGCCATCTCGGGACAGGTCTCCGCTGAGGAGCTGCAGGCCGCCGTGCTGGACCGGCTCGTTCCAGCGATCGAGTCGATCGACGGCGTCGGCGAGGTCAACGTCGCCAACGAGCACAGCAAAGACGTCTATATCCGCTTTGATCCCGACCGTCTCGAAGAGGAGGGCCTGACCGAACAGGCCGTGATACAGCAGCTGCAGGCCGCAAACCTGTCGTTCCCGGTGGGCTCGGTAGAGCTGGGCGGCTTGGATCAGCCCCTCCGCGTGAGCGGCACACTGTCGTCCGTCGAATCGATCCGGGAGTTCAACGTCGCGGTATATCCCGACAGCAACAAGCTGTTCGCGGACGCCTTCGAGGCCGTCGGTGACGGGATGGGTACTCTGGGTCGAGCGCTCGGCCTGCTGGGGGACGGTGTGGGTCAGCTCGGGGGCGCGGTCGGCTCCATCGGCGAGGGCACGGCCCGGCTCGGAGCCGACCTCGGCATGCAGGTCGGGCTTTCGAGTGCACTGTCCGAGCTTCGTTCGCAGATCTCGGATGTCAAGGTACGACTCGCGTCGACCGACTCGATCCTGCGCGACCTCGAGGCTGCCGGAGCGACCGCGACCCCCGAGTACGCGGAAGCGCAGGCTGCCAAGGCCGAGCTGGAGGCTACGCTGCCCGCGCTGGATGCCGCCGCTGCGCAGGTCGCGGCGAGACTGGCCGACGCACAGAAGGCGGCTGCGGAGGCAGGAGCTTCTGCGCCTCGGCGGCCTCAGGCCTCCGCACCTAAGGCCGGTGCCCTGCCCGGCCCGGCGGCCGGTAGCGCCGGCGTCTCGATGGAGGAGCCGTCGATCGGCGTCGTGCGCCTGGGCGACGTCGCGGCGGTCTCGTTCGGCACCGAAGCGGACGCGGTCTACTCGCGCGCGAACGGACAGCCAGCCGTGCTGATCAGTGTAGTCAAGTCCCAGGACGCCAACACGGTCTCGGTCGTCGAGGAGGTGCGCGAGACCATCGACGACGTCGTGTCCCGCCTTCCCGCTGGCTCCCGGGTCGACTACACGTACGACGGCTCCGTCCAGATCGAGCGCTCCATCTCCGACATGCTCGACGAGGGTTACATGGGCGCGGCGCTGGCGTTCGTCGTGATCCTGCTGTTCCTGCAGAACTGGCGATCGACCCTGATAGCGGCGATCTCGATCCCGATGTCGATCGTGTTCGCGCTGCTGTTCATGCGCTTCGCCGACGTGACCATGAACGTCATGACCTTGGGCGGTCTGACAGTTTCGATCGGTCGGGTCGTCGACGATTCGATCGTCGTGATCGAGAACATCTACAACCACCTGCAGGCCGGCGCGGAGCGCACACCCGAGATGATCCAGGCCGCCACCAAGGAGGTGTCGGGCGCGATCACGTCCTCCACGCTGGCGACTATGGCCGTCTTCGCGCCGATGACATTGGTCAGCGGCATCGTCGGCAAGGTCTTCACCCCGTTCGCCATAACAGTCGCGCTGGCTCTGCTCGCCTCGCTCATCGTCTCGGTCACGATCGTGCCGCTTCTGGCGAAGTGGTCCCTGCTCCGCTCAGCGGTCAAGCCAAGAGACGAGAGGGTGTCCAGGACCAGCCGCGTATATCGCGCGGGGCTCGAATGGAGCCTCGACCACCCGGGTGTCGTGATGACGGGCGCCGCACTGATCTTCGCCGGCTCCGTGGCGCTGCTTCCGATGGTGGGTGCTGGCTTCATGCCGCCAGCCACCGAGAAGTTCGTGAGTGTCGATGTTTCGTATCCGTCAGGCACATCGCCGCTAGTGGTCGACGAGGCGCTCCGGAGCCTCGAGTCCTCGCTGCGAGACGATCCCGACGTCGATCTGTACACCGCCAACGTGGCGCAGTCGACCGGGTTCAACGTGATGCAGGGTGGGGCGACGGGCGGCAATGCGGGCAACGTCTTCCTCAAACTCAAAGAGGAGGCCGATGTGGATCAGGCCCTCAAGCGCGTCCACCAACTCGCCTCGCCACTGAAGACCGCCGGGGCGAAGGTCACCGTATCGCAGGTGAGCATGGCCGGAGGCTCAGACAGCTCGATCGAGGTGGTGGTCACCGGCCGAGAGATGGCGGATGTCGAGCGCGCGGCAGAGAAGCTGCTGGCGGCGCTCGGCGGACTGCCGGGCCTCGAGAACGTCACGAGCAACATCGCCGAACGACGGCCACAGGTCACCGCCGAGGTCGATCAGGCAGCCGCCGCTTCGCACGGCATGAACGCGGGAATGGTCGCCGGGGCCATCCGGGGCTACGTGGCTCACCAGAGCGCGGGGTCGGTCAGGATCGAGGGGCGTGACGCCGAGTTGCTCTACATCACTGAACTCAAGGGAGTCTCTACCGCCGCCGACATCGCCGATCGGACCCTAACGACGCCTCTGGGTGACGATGTCCGCATCGGTCAGCTTGCCACGGTCGAACAGGTCGAGACGCCGGTCTCCATATATCGCTTCGACGGTCAGGAGTATGCCGCCGTCACCGCGTCCATCACCGACCGGGACACCAGCTCGGTCATCACTGCCGTAGAGAAGGAGATCGCCGCGCTGGACCTTCCCGACGGTGTCGAAGTGGAGCTTGGCGGCGTCGCGAACATGATGAGCGAGTCCTTCCGGCAGCTCGGACTAGCGATGCTTGTCGCCGTGGCTGCCGTCTACCTCGTGATGATGCTGGCCTTCGGCGAGGCCATCGCACCCCTGGCGATCATGTTCTCGCTGCCACTGGCGGTGGTGGGCGGGTTCCTGGGGCTGCTTCTGGCCGGCATCCCCCTGGACATGCCCGCCATGATCGGCGCCCTCATGCTCATCGGCATCGTGACCACCAACGCCATCATGCTGATCGAGAGGGTCCACCAGAAGCTCGCGGAGGGGATGACCCGCAGGGAGGCGTTGCTCGATGCGGGCACGAACCGCTGGCGCCCGATCCTGATGACCGCGCTCACCACGATATTCGCGCTGTTCCCGATGGCCTTCGGCATCAAGGAGGGCGGCCTGATGTCCCAGTCCCTGGCTATCGTGGTGGTGGGAGGGCTCACCAGCTCGACACTGCTCACACTGATCGTGGTACCGGTGGTCTACGACCTCCTTGAGGGACTCAAGCAGCGCGTGCTCTCACTCGGCGGGGGCGAAGGCCCGGTGCGGACCGCGGACGTCTAGACGTAGCCCTTGGCGATGTCGTCGAGCTCCAGGTGGTCGTTCTCCACGACCGCCACGGCCCCGAACACCTCACGGAGCCGCTCGCTTGTCGCCCTGGCCGCGAACTCGATGTACAGGGCCTTGGCGCGCGTCTCCCGGGCTACGGAGTCCTCGATGTCGCTCGTCCATGAGCCCGTCGTCTCGCCGGGCTCGCCGATGTCCGCTGGCTTCTCGGTTCCAAGGAGCTTGCAGAACAGCGAGCAGTGCTCCGCCTCTATCCGGGACAGGCGCTTGTAGGCGGAGCGCAGAGTGTCGTTGTCCTTGCGTTGCGCCATCCCCAGGTAGAAGCGGGTGTTGCTCCGCTCCACCTCGATCGCCGCCTCAAGGTCGGCCCTCTCGACCTCGGTCGGGTCGATGTCGTTGATCCTATCGGGGTACTCCTGTGGCGCGACCATGTGCTGTCGATGGGCCCCGCAGAACGGGCACTGCGAGGGAGCCTCGCTCCCGAGATACATCTCCCCGCAGATCCGGCAGCGATGCATGTTCATTTCGCCAGCTCCTCTCGTTCAGCTCCGATGATCCGACGGCGCTTCGCATCCCGCGGGCCCGGTTCTCGAACCCCCGTGTGTGGCCCGCTCCCGCCGGAGTATACCCGTCCCCGACATGCCCGGCCGCGTGATAGCATGGCGTGCCCTCGGGACGCCACTGGAGAAACCGCATGAACGTTCCAGCCTCGCAAGCCATGAACAAGCTGACCTCTCGCCTCGTGATTAAGGGCGCGT
Source organism: Actinomycetota bacterium (assembly GCA_037445995.1). Lineage (GTDB taxonomy): Bacteria > Actinomycetota > Coriobacteriia > Anaerosomatales > D1FN1-002 > JBBIJK01. The sequence continues at coordinate 40,233 of JBBIJK010000013.1, forward strand.
TCGGCGTCTTCTTCGTATGGGCCTGCATCCAGCTTTGGCGCTTTTACGCCTGGGCGCGGGACATGGGCCCCAAGGTCGACCGGCCCGAAGCGGTGGCGGGACTTCTACCGGTGGGCCATTTCACCAGCTTCTTCGCATGGCTCAAGGGCGGGGGCTGGGACACTATCCTCCCGGCGGGCCTCGTGATCATCATCGGGGCCTTGGCGCTGAGCCTCGTATTCAAGCGCGGCTTCTGCGGGTGGGTCTGTCCACTGGGCGCGCTGTGGGAGGCGGCCGCATGGGTGGGCGCGCGTGTGCTCGGCGGGAGACCCAGACCTTGGCGCTGGGTCGACCTCGCAGGACGAGGGTTCCGCTATCTGCTGGCCGCTGCGGCGCTCGCGTTCCTGCTGATGGTCCCGCTTGAAGAGGCGCTCGCGTTCCGGGAGCTTCACTACATGTGGACCGCGGACATCAAGATCCTCACCAACTTCACCGAGCCGCTCTTCCTCGCGCTCATCGCGCTCACCTTCGTGGTGTCGATGGCGCTGGGGCCCGTCTGGTGCCGGTGGCTGTGCCCGCTTGGCGGCTGGTACGCGCCGCTCGGCGTGCTGTCGCTGGGCAAGGTCCACCGCGACCCCGAAAGCTGCACGCACTGCCATGCATGCTCCCAGGCGTGTCACGCGTTCGTGAATGTCGAGAAGCGGCTGACTGTCAGCGACGCGGAGTGCGACGGCTGCATGGACTGCGTCCGCGCCTGCCCCGTGAAGGGATGCCTGTCGCCCCGATTCTTCGGCCGAATCAGGGTGTCTCCCGAGATGTGGGTCGTCATGGCCGTGGGGCTTTGGCTTGCAGTCTGGGGAGTCGCCAAGATCACCGGCAACTGGGACGCCTCGATACCCGACGAGGTGTTCAGAGAGGTTATCGCCTCGGGGATCGTCGACAGGCGCACACCGGGCGGCTTCTGAACCGGCCTGCCGCGAGGTGGTATGCTGTGTACATTCCTGTACACATGTCACTGCCGTCTGAGAGCAGGGGAGAGCCATGACGGAGACGCTGACCGCACGCAGGGACGGTATCGACGAGCGCGTCGCGATGTATCTCGAGCGGGCCGGAGCTCTCAAGTCCGCGGACCGCTACTTCTACCTCCAGGCCATCACCGGACCCACGAACCATCGTGTGGCACTCGCCGACGGACGCGAGATGGTCATGCTGGCCTCATACAGCTACCTGGGCCTGATCGGTCACCCTCGCATCGACGAGGCGGCCAAGGCGGCCATCGACGAATACGGCACCGGCGCTGGCGGCGTGCGCCTTCTCACCGGCACCACGGACCTGCACGAGCGCTTGGAGCGACGAATAGCGTCCTTCGCGAGCAGGGAGGATGCGTGCGTCTACTCGTCGGGTTACGTCGCCAACGTCGCCATCATCACGGGTCTGACGGGCCCGGGAGACCTCGTGCTCATGGACAAGCTGGACCACGCATCCATCGTCGACGGGACGCTGCTCTCAGGCGCGAAGTGGAAGACGTACCGTCACAACGACATGGAGCACCTTGAGAAGCTTCTGTCGGAGGCCACAGGGCGCCACGGCACCGTCCTTGTCGTGGCGGATTCGGTGTTCTCGATGGACGGCGACGTGATGGACCTGCCGCGCACGCGCGAGCTGTGCGACCGCTACGGCGCGCGCCTCATGGTGGACGAGGCCCACTCGATCGGTTCGCTGGGCGCCACAGGCCACGGCATCGAGGAGCACTTCGACATGGTCGGCTCGATCGACCTGAAGATGGGCACGCTGTCCAAGTCGGTCCCGAGCGTCGGAGGCTACCTGGCCGCGTCGCACGAGATCGTCGACTACCAGCGTCACTTCTCGCGCCCGTTCATCTTCTCCGCGGCTCTGCCCCCCGCGCAGTGCGCCGCCGCTATCGCAGCCCTCGACGTCATCGAGGACGAGCCCTGGCGGGTCGCCATGCTCCACCAGGTGCAGCGGGACTACGCGGACGGCCTGCGCGCCATGGGGTGGGACACCATGAACTCGACGACCTGCGTCGTCCCGGTCCTGGTGGGCGACGAAGCGAAGACGATGGACCTCACCCGCTTCATGTTCGACAGAGGGGTCTTCGTGTGCCCCATCGTCCACCCCGCCGTGCCCAAAGGGCAGGACCGTCTTCGCACATGCCTGATGGCGACCCACACTGAGCAGGACATCCGTCAAGCGCTCGACGCATTCGCGGAAGCCCGCGAGGCGCTCGGCTTCGACTGAGGCCGTCCGCGCGTCACGGGTACACAGCCACAGCCTCGCCCGTCGCGCCTACCGGGTAGGACTCGCGCACCGGTCCGGTGAACCACACCTCGACGACGTCGCCGGGAGCGAGTCGCCCGCGGTCGACCGGTTCCCAACCCCCCGAGGTGCGCACAAGGACGAGTGTCGCCGAGGTCAGGCTGACCGCGGCTCGCTCGTACCCCGTGTCGGCCTGCTTGTCGCCGGCAACCAGGATCTCGACGGTGTCGCCACCGGACCCGGATGCGCCGCTGACCGTTTCGATCGACCCTCGGATGTCTGGCGAGCCCTCAGGCGGCACCGGGGGCGCACAGGCCGCGAGCGCTAGCACCGCCACGGCCGCCGTCGCGGCCGCCAAGCGCCTCAGCCTCATCGTGGACCACCGTGGACCTCGATGAGCCCAGACACGTCCCGGGGCTGGACCGCTCTCCTCCACAGCGGCCCGTCATCCAACTGAGGAAGTCCGTCCTGATAAGTCGGGACCCCGTCCTCGCTGTAGAAGACCCCAATCGGTATCGTGCACTCATCCGGGGTGCACGACATCTCCCGAAACGTCTTCATCGACAGCGCGACGGCGGACTGACGGTCGGATGGGTCGTGACCCGACCCCTCGAGTTGATAGACGCGGTCGCGGAACCACTTGAAGGTGTTGAGCTTGTTCCATGTGACGCAGGGCTGGAGCACATCCACCATCGCGAACCCCTTGTGGGTGAGCGCGAGGCGGTACAACTCGGTCAGTCCGGCCACATCCCCGGCGAACCCCCTGGCCACGAAGGTGGCGCCCTGCACCAGCGCTAGGCCGAGCGGGTTCACGGGTTGCTCCAGCACCCCTCCGGGGGTGGACACGGATGGTGCGAGATGCTCACTGGTGGGGGAGGTCTGACCCGTCGTGAGTCCGTAGGTCTGGTTGTCATGTGCGATGTAGGTGATGTCGACGTTGCGGCGTACCGAGTGTACGAAGTGGCCGAGCCCAAGCCCGTAGCCGTCGCCATCGCCGGCGATGACCACTGTTCGCATGTCCGGCCTGCTGAGTGCGAATCCCGTCGCCGCCGGAAGCGAGCGCCCGTGCAGGGCGTGAAACCCTTGGACGTCGTAGAAGTCAGCCCCGTTGCCGTGACATCCGATGCCCCAGAACATCGCGAAGGTGTGCTTCTCCCATCCCAGGTCGGTAAGCGCTGTCTTGAGCGCCTTGAACATGCCGTGGTTTCCACAACCTGGACACCAGGTCGGCTTCAGGGGCGTGTCGAACGAGGTCTGCTCAGTCACGACCGGCCACCTCCTCCAGGAAGCGAGCTACCTGCTCGGGAGCGAACGGTCTGCCGTCATACCGTCTCAAGCGATCGTGGACCTCGCGAAGGCACTGCTCGCGGATCAGCCCCTCCAGCTGGCCGTCGTGGTCGCCCTCGATGACCACCACCCTCGTGGCCGAATCGATGAACTCCGTGACCTCGTGTGCCGGAAACGGCCACACCGTCACCGTCTGGAGGAGGTTGACGGAGATGCCAAGCTCTCCCACCATGCGCATCGCTTCCAGTACGGGACGTTTGGTGCTGCCAAAGCAGATTACCGAGACGTCGGCGTCGTCGGGCCCGAACCTCGCTGGCGGAGGGACGATGGTCCGTGCGAGCGCCAGCTTCCGCATGCGCTTCTCGTTCTGTGACTTTCGCACGCGTGCATCCTCACCCGGTGCCCCCCAGCCGTGCTCGTCGTGCTCGTAGGAGTTCACGATCTGCTGAGCGCCGATCACTCCGGGCAAGACGCGAAGCGACACGCCGTCCTCGGTCTCCCTGTAGCGCAGATAACCTTGCACCTCACCCTCGACCTGAAGCTCACCTCGCTCGATCGTCACCCCTGCCAGATCGAACGCCGGCGCGCTCTGTCGGTGATCGGACAGGTAGGCGTCGCCCAAGATGACAACCGGGGTCTGCAGCCTGTCGGCGAGGTTGAAGGCCCTCCACGTGAGATCGAATGCCTCAGTGACGTCACCGGGGGCGAGAACGACCCTTGGGAACTCGCCCTGCGCCGCGTGGATGACGAATCTCAGGTCCGACTGCTCGGTCCATGTGGGCATACCGGTGGCTGGCCCGGGTCGGGTGAAGACCCCGACGACGACCGCGCTCTCGCTCACGCCGGCAAGGCCGAAGGCCTCGCTCATAAGAGAGAACCCGCCACCAGAGGTCGCGCACATCGCTCTGGCGCCGCCAAAAGCCGCCCCGACCACCATGTTCATCGCCGCAAGCTCGTCCTCGGTGTGCTTCACCACCACTCCCTGGTCCTCGCCGCGGGCGGCCATGAAGTGCAGCAGCGAGGAAGCGGGCGTCATGGGGTAGGCCGCATAGAACCCCACGCCGGCGGCAAGCGCGCCTAGGCCGACGGCCTCGTTGCCATCCACGAGCACCCTTTGCGAGGCGTCATTCACGGGCTTCAGGCTGACGGGGAAGTCACATGCCGCCTGCTGCCCGAAGGCGTGGCCGGCCGCCGCCACGGCGACGTTCTGGGCGGTCACGGAGGCGTCCTTGGACGCGAACTGCGCGCGTAGCGACTCTTCAAGATGCACCAGGGGAAAGCGCATGAGCCCAAGCACCGCCCCCAAGGCGGCGATGTTGCGCATGACCTGGACGCCACCGGCGTCGCTGACGATGCGCCCCAGGGGAACCTCCACCATGCAGGCACCCTCTACCGCGTAGCCACCCGCCGGGGCGTCATCGGGGTCGAAAACGATCGCTCCGGCTCCATCGAGCTCAGCAGCGTGCAGGTCCACAGTGGCGGAGTCCAAGGCGACGAGGACGTCAGTAGGGGATACGTGGCTGAACAGGACGTCCGGAGAGACGCGGACGTGATAGGTGTTGTGGCCGCCCTTGATGAGCGAGGGGTACTCGGTCAGGTCGAAGGTGTGGAGTCCCGCGGCGACGAACGACCTGGCAAGCGTCTGACCCGCGGCCTTGATCCCGGCCCCCGCTGGGCCGCCGATTCGTATTCGCACCTCAGAAGATGTGCCGTATGGCGTACGGTCCATCGCCGTCCTCTCCTCGTGTACCCTCGCGGTAGATACCCCCGCTCAGGGTCTTCACTGGCCTGAAGTGCCATAATCGCACCGTGAACGAGAAACCCACACCAGTCGTCGTCCTCGGGGTGACGGGCTGCATCGCAGCTTACAAGGCCTGCGAGCTCGCTCGCGAGCTGATCCGTCGTGGCATGCGGGTCAAGGTCGTCATGACGGAGCACGCCACCCGGTTCGTCGGACCGACCACGTTCCGAGCGCTCACGCGCGAGCCGGTTGCCGCAGGGATGTGGGACGAGGCGGGCGCGCCGGTGCACCACGTCTCGCTCGCGCAGGAGGCCGACGTGGTGGTGATCGCGCCCTGCACCGCCAACGTGCTTGGCAAGCTGGCGCACGGGAGAGCTGACGACCTGCTCTCCACGACGGTGCTGGCTACAGAGGCGCCGCTGGTGCTGGCCCCCGCGATGAACGTCCACATGTGGCGCGACGAGGCCGTCCGGGCGAACGTCGCCACGCTCGCTGCGCGGGGAGCCGTCGTGGTCGGGCCGGCGAGCGGCGAGTTGGCCTGCGGCGAAGAGGGCGAAGGCCGTCTCGCTGACATCTCCGACATCGCCGACGCGGTCCAAGCCGAGGCCGGTCGCTCAAGCGTCCTGGCGGGTCTCAGGCTGCTCGTCACCGCCGGCCCTACCCAGGAGCCCATCGACGCGGTTCGGCACATCTCGAACCGGAGCAGCGGGGTCACGGGGTATGCCTTGGCGGAGGAGGCAGCGCGTCGCGGGGCTGAGGTGACGCTGGTCAGCGGTCCGACGTGCCTGCCCGACCCGTTCGGCGTGCGAACGATACGGGTCACGACCGCTAGTGAGATGACTGCTGCCGTCGAGAGCGCCTACGGCTGGTGCGACTGCGTGGTGGCCGCCGCCGCGGTTTCAGACCAGCGCCCGGCCGACCCGAGCCCGTCCAAGATGAAGAAAGCCACCGCGCCTGACTCGCTCCGACTGACCCTCAACCCCGACATTCTCGCGCGTCTCGGTGCGAAGAAGGGCGGCAGGTACCTGGTCGGCTTCGCAGCCGAGACCGAAGACGTCCTCCGGAACGCTCAGGCCAAGTTGCGCTCCAAGAACCTGGACCTTGTGGTGGCCAACGACGTCTCTGACCCGGCGCAGGGGTTCGGCAGCGCGTCCAACAGGGTGTGGCTGGTAGGCGCAGATTCGGTCGAAGAGCTGCCCATGATGGACAAGCGCCGAATCGCCCGGGTGCTGTGCGACCGACTCGCCGCCGTCGTGGGTGCGAGCGAATGACCTGTTGCCCGCTGCGCGTCGCCGCACTACACTAGCGTCCGCCGCCGACGGCGGATCTCGGGCTGTGGCGCAGCTTGGTAGCGCACTTGACTGGGGGTCAAGGGGTCGCAGGTTCAAATCCTGTCAGCCCGACCATG
>JBBIJK010000014.1:0-21027 GCA_037445995.1 Actinomycetota bacterium
CAACCGCCATCCCGGCCTCGCGTATACTGGCGTCCGTCACAAGACGCGCCTTCCTGGAGGACCCATGCCGATAGAGAACATCCCTCGCACCCTCTGGTGGGAGGACGACCGGGTCCACCTTGTCGACCAGTCGCGGCTGCCCCTCGTCGGCGACGTCCTCGTGTGCAACACCTACGAAGGCGTCTGCACCGCCATCAGCACGCTTGCCGTCCGCGGTGCGCCCGCGCTCGGCGTGGCGGCGGCGCTCGGTCTCGCGCTCTGGACTCGCAATGAGACCGAGGGCTACGCGAGCGTGGAGGACTACCTTCGCGGGTTGCAGGACGTGGCCGAGGACATCGCGGACACACGGCCCACGGCGGTGAACCTGATGTGGGGGGCCGCCAGGATCGTCCGGCTCGCGCGCGACAATGCCGACCTGTCCCTGGACGGGCTCAAGGACCTCGTGGTGCAGGAGGCCCTCAACATGGCCGCAGAGGACGAGGAGCGCAACCGCCGCATCGGGGCGGCTGGCGCCGAGCTCCTGCCCGACGAGGCCCGCGTCCTGACGCACTGCAACGCCGGCTCGCTGGCCACCGCGTACTTCGGCACCGCGCTCGGGGTGATCTTCACCGCTCACGAGCAGGGCAAGGTCGCGCACGTGTGGGTCGACGAGACCCGGCCGGTGCTGCAGGGCGCGCGCCTGACCGCATGGGAGCTCGGGATGGCGGGCGTCCCGCACGCGCTGATCACCGACAACATGGCCGCGTGGGTGATGAAGCAGGGCGGGGTGGACGCCGTCATCGTGGGAGCTGACCGCATCGCCGCCAACGGCGACGTCGCCAACAAGATCGGCACCTACGGGCTCGCCGTCCTCGCAAAGGAGCACGGCATCCCCTTCTACGTGGCGGCCCCCACCTCCACAGTGGACCTGACCGTGGAGAGCGGCGAGGGCATCCCGATCGAGGAGCGCGACCCCGAGGAGGTCGCCGGCGTCACCTGGTCGGCCACCTTCGACGCCCCCGGCGCCGAGGCCGCCAAGCTGCTCGACGCGATGACGGCGGGCGGCACCTACGCGCTCGATGTGGACCGCGGTCACAAGCTGCACATCTCGCGCAAGGGCGGCGGGTTCCGCTTCGACGGCTGGGCCCGGGTGGCCCCGCTGGGCGTCGGTGTCTACAACCCCGCGTTCGACGTCACCCCCGCCGAGCTGGTCACCGCCATCATCACCGAGTGCGGTGTGGCTCGCGCCCCCTACGGCGAGTCGCTGGCGGGTGTCTGCGAGGGCAGCGGCTCCCTGCACGAGCTGGGCTGAGACCCGGGCCGGGGCCGTCGCCATGGACGCCTCGGCGCTGCTCTCGACCATCGGCCAGCTGCTTGCGCTCGCGCTGGTCGGCCTCGCGCTCCGCGCGACCGGGCTGCTCGCGCGCTCTGACGCCCGCGTCCTGAACGCCGTGATCGTATACGCGGCGCTGCCGGCGCTGATCTTCTCGCGCGCCTACGCCGCTGAGCTGGCCTGGTCGCATGCGCATGTTGTGGCCGTGGCGTGGGTGGTGTGCGCCACATCGATGGCGGTGGCCTGGCTCGTCGCGCGTGCGCTCGCCCTGCCGCGCTCGACCGCCGCCAGCCTCGTCTTGGTGGCGTCCGTCGGCAACACCGGCTACATCGGGTACCCGGTGGCCCAGATGCTCCTGGGGGACGAGGGCCTCACCCGCGCAATCTTCTACGACGTCTTCGGGACGGTCGCTGTGCTCTTCACCTTAGGCGTCGCGGTCGCGAGCCGGATGGGCGACCACGGCGAGGGCCCGGTCGACGCCCTTCGCGAGCTGCTCACCTTCCCCGCGATGGTGGCGCTTCTGCTCGCGCTCGCGCTGCGGCTCGTCCCCATCCCGCAGGGCGTTATGTCCCCGGTAATCGAGTGGACAGGGCTTGTCGGCAGAATGGCGGTGCCGCTGATCATGGTGTCGCTCGGGTTGTCGCTCTCTGCGAGCGGGTTCCGCACTTCCCCCGCAGCCCTTGGTGCTGCGGCCGTCGTCAAGCTGGCGTTCGCGCCCGCGGTGGCGTTCGCGGCCGCGACGCTATTCGGGCTGGGGGAGGCTACCTCGCTTGTCGTGCTCCAGGCGAGCATGCCGTCGATGATGCTGACCCTCGTGGTGGGGGAGCGCTTCGGCCTGGACACCGGCTTCATCGCATCGGCGCTTGTCGTCACGACCGTCGCCTGCGTGGCGACGATACCGGTCGCTCAACTGCTCGCCGGCTAGGCGAGACCGGCCTCGGGCGGGAGGGGTGCCGTGGCCTGGCTCGACGACATCGCCGAGATGGTCTCGCCCACCCGGTGCGCCGGGTGCGAGCTCCCGGGCACGCTGCTGTGCCCGGCGTGCGCCCGCGCCCTGCCGCGGATCGATGCCAGGGCCGCTTGCGGGATGTGCGGCGCCCCGCGAGGCCGCGGGCGGTGCCCGGAGTGCCACGGGAGCGGCTTCGCGTTCGCGTCGGCACGCTGCTTTGGCCGCTTGGAGCCGCCGCTCTCGGGCATGGTCGTGCTGCACAAGGACGGCGGCGAGCGGCGCTTGGGCCCTCTGCTCGGCGCGCTCCTGGCCGAGGCGCTGCCGGGCCGGAGCGAAGCGCGCTGGGACGCCGTCGCCTTCGTCCCGGCCACGGCCGGTGCGCTGAGGCGGCGCGGGTTCGATCACGCGGAGGCGATCGCGACGCAGGTCGCGCTCGCGCTCGGCCTCCCGCTTCGCAGGGCGCTGTCGCGCAGGGGCGCGCACGACCAGCGGCGTCTCGGCAGACTGGATCGAGGAAGGGCGATGATCGAGGCCTTCGCCGTCGTCGAGCCGCTCCACGGTCGCGTCCTGCTCGTGGACGACGTCTTCACCACGGGCGCCACACTCGACGCCGGAGCCGCGGCGCTGCTGGAGTGCGGCGCGACCGAGGTCACGGCGGCCGCCGTGGCGCGGGCCTGCGGTCGCGGCGCGTGCTAGACTTCACCTTGCTCCCGTCCGGGTCTGTGGTTGCGGGCGCTCAGGCGTCCTAGTCCAAGGTAGACGCGGCCGAAGGGACCCACGTAAGCCGGAGGCCAAGCCTTCGCGCGAGCATGGCGCGTCTTAGGGGTAAGTCGTACCGCCCTCCCTCGGGAGGGCGAGAGGGCCGCTAGTGAGATGACATCAAGCGAAAGCCCCGGTACGCGAGTGTGGGGCCAAAGACCAGGTCAGCCGGGCGGGAGTCATGAGGGGAACGGAGGCGTCATGAGGCAAGCGGCGGTGGGGACGTGTCTGGCGGCCGCCTTGGCAGCAGCGGTCGCGCTCTCCGCGTGCGCTCCGAAGCCGGAGGAGGCGATGACGCCGCGCGTCAAGCCGCCGGTCGTCGCTGAGGCCGGGGTCCTCCGCGCCGGCGTGGACCTCGGATACCCGCCCTTCGGCGGGACCGACAAGGGCGTTCAGGCCGGTCTGGACCTCGACGTAGCCGCCGCCATCGCGGACCGGCTGGGCCTGCGGCTGGAGGTGGTCAGCGTGACCGCGTCGGACCTCGTCGGCGCGCTGGAGTCGCGCAAGGTGGACGTGGTCGCCGCCGCACTTCCCATCACGGACGTCCTGTTGACCGACGTCACCTTCGCCGGCACCTACGTGACCGACGGCCCCGTCTTCTTCGCACCCGCTTCCGAGGTCGGCACGCTGTCCCTTGAGGTCATCGGCGGGAGGACGATCGGGGTGCAGCAGGGCTCGGAGTCCTTCTGGATGCTCGAAGACGTGCTGGGCGAGGGGGCGACCACCACGTTCAAGTCGGTGCGGGAAGCCTTCCTCGCGCTGGAGGCGGGCACGGTCGACGTTGTCGTCGCTGACGGGATCGTGGGCTCCTACATCGCCCGGGACTTCCCCGGTGTCGCCTTCGCGGGGCAGGCAGCTCCGGCCAGACCGCTGGGAGTGGCGGTCCGGAAGGATTCGGGCGAGCTCGAGAAGGCGGTGCGAGGAGCTCTCGACTCCCTCGCGGCCGACGGCGTGTTGGGGCAGCTGCGCTCGAAGTGGGCGACCCCGCTTCCCGAGCTCGCTGTGCCTCGGGGGCAGTGACCACACGCCCCACCGGTATGCTCATGGGGCTTTGATGCGCTATCGTGGATTCGCGTAAGGCCCGGCGCACATGCTCCGGGAGTCCCGGAAGACGTCGTAGTGTAGGAGGCATGATGCGGAAGGCGTACAAGTACCTGTCCCTCGCGCTGGTCCTCGCGCTCGTGATGGGCGTCATGGCGCTGGCCGGCTGCCAGCCCAAGGAGGAGGCCAAGCCCGAGGAGCCCAAGGCTCAGGGCATCAAGTCGGTCGCCGACCTCAAGGAAGGCGACAAGATCGGTGTCCAGTCCGGCACCACCGGCGAGGAGTGGGCCAAGGCGAACCTGGTCAGCAAGGGCATCGAGGTGATCCCGTACGACGACGTCCTCGCGGCGTTCGCCGCTCTCCAGGCGGGCGACGTAGTCGGTGTCATCAACGACCTGCCGATCTCGCAGGACATCGTCAAGGACCCCGCGCGCGGCGTCGAGGTCGTCGAGGAGATCAAGACCGACGAGGCGTACGGCTTTGCGTTCAACAAGGCCAACACAGTCCTTCGTGACGCCATCAACTGGGGTCTGGCCGAGGTCATCGCAAGCGGCGAGTACGACACCATCTACGAGAAGTGGTTCGGCGCGCCCCCGATGTCCAAGCCCGACGTGCCCGCCGGCGTCAAGCCGACTGGCGAGATCAAGACCCTTACCGCGGGCAAGATCCTCGTCGGTTCCGACACCGCCTACCCGCCCTTCGAGAACGTCGAGGACGGCGTGACGGTCGGCTTCGACGTCGACCTGCTTGCAGCCATCTCGAAGAAGATCGGCCTCACCGCCGAGTTCAAGACCTACAAGTTCGACGCCCTGATCACGGGCATGCAGGCCGGTACCGAGTTCGACATGATCGCTTCGGCCATGACCATCACCGAGAAGCGCGCCGAGTCCATCAACTTCTCGGCGCCCTACATCAACTCCAACCAGTCCCTGGCAGTGAAGAAGACGCAGTAGAGCATTCGCTGCTGACAACGGCTAGACTACACGGGCCGGCGGCCACAGGCCGCCGGCCCGATGCATGACCCCGACCCGGCAACGGGAGACGATGTGGAAGCGTTCCTGCAGTGGTGGGAGACGAACACCCTGACCCGCCTGTTCTTCTCGGTCGAGGTCATCGGTCGCGCACTGCCCGTGATCGCCAAGGCCTTCCCGGTGTCGCTGACGTTCGCCGTCATCTCCTTTGTCGCGGCGATCCCCGCCGGCCTGGCGCTCGCGTTCATGAAGATGTCGAAGCGCCGGTGGGTGCGGCTCCCGGCGGTCCTCTATGTCGATCTCGTCCGCGGCACCCCGCTGTTCCTGCAGATCCTCATCGTCTACTTCGGGCTGACCCTCCTGCCTGTCTACGGCGATTTCGTTCGGGCCAACCCGTGGAGCAAGGAGCCGTTCTTCCTCGGGCTGGACTTCACCCTTTGGGCCAGAGGCATGTTCGTCCTGTCCTTCAATTCAGCCGCGTACCTGTGTGAGATCTTCCGCGCCGGCATCCAGTCCATCCACAAGGGGCAGCTGGAGGCGGCGCGGTCATTGGGAATGACGGTCCCCAAGGCGATGATCTACGTCATCATCCCTCAGACGATCCGGCGGATACTCCCGACGCTGATGTCCGAGTACATCCTTCTGTTCAAGGACACCGCGCTGCTGGCGGCCGTCGGGATCGCGGAGATGACGCTGCGTGCGCGGGAGATCGCCGCGTCGACGCTCAACCAGTCCGGATACGTGTTGGCTGCCGCGTTCTACCTCGTGATCACCATCCCGCTGGGCAGGTTCGTCCAGCGCCTAGAAGACCGCCTCGCACAGTCCGAGGGTGGCGGCGTGCAGGCCGCTGCGGGGGACGGTCGGCCAGCTGAGAGTCCGCAGCCCGCTGCGGCTGACGGGGCGGGGTGAGGCGGATGATGAAGCAGAGCGACGAAGCGGTCATCCGGATATTGGGCCTGCGCAAGTCGTTTGGCCCCGTCGAGGTCCTGCGCGGTGTCGACCTCGAGGTCGACAAGGGTGAGGTCGTGACGATCCTGGGCCCGTCGGGCTCGGGCAAGTCCACGCTGCTCCGCTGCGTCAACCGCCTCGAGGAGCCGACCGCGGGCGAGGTGTGGTTTGAGGACGTGCAGGTCAACGGCCACAAGACCGACATGAACCACGTTCGCGAGCGCATCGGGATGGTGTTCCAGAGCTTCAACCTCTTCCCGCACCTGACCGCCAAGGGCAACGTGATGCTCGCCCAGCGGCGAGTGCTTGGACGCTCGAAGGAGGAGGCGGAGGTCAACGCCGTCGAGCAGCTGACCAAGGTCGGTCTCGCCGATAGGATCGATTACTTTCCCTCACAACTTTCCGGCGGTCAGCAGCAGCGTGTCGCGATCGCGCGCGCCCTGGCGATGGATCCGCACGTCATGCTTTTCGACGAGGTGACCTCGGCGCTCGATCCTGAGCTGGTCCGGGGCGTGCTGGATGTGATGAAGAGTCTGGCGGCGGGTGGGATGACGATGCTCGTAGTCACCCACGAGATGGGTTTCGCGAGAGAGGCGGCTGACCGCGTGGTGTTCATGGACTGCGGCGTCATCGTGGAGGAGGGGCCGCCTGAACGAGTCTTTGACCAGCCCTCCCACGAGCGCACCAAGGACTTCCTCGGTCACATCTCTTAGCACCGTCCTCGCGCCGCACAGGCTGTCGCAGCCGAGGGGTATCTTCTGTATCAGGTAGCCGGACACTAGGAGGCTGTACCTATGAACATCGTCGTGAAGGGTCGACACCTCAACGTGACTCCCGCCATCCACGACTACGCGACGGACAAGATTGGGAAGGTCGACAAGATCCTCGAGGCGATGATCATGGACATCGAGGTGGAGCTGTTCGTCGAGCGCAATCCAAAGATCGAGAACAGCCAGGTGGCCGAGGTGACGGTCAGGACCAAGGGCCACGTGATCCGCGCCCGCGAGGCGGCCACCGACATGTACGCGGCCCTCGACCTTGTGTCTGAGAAGCTCGAGCGTCAGGCGCGCAAGCTCAAGGGCAAGGTCTTGGACAGGCACAACGGGCAGAAGAGGGCGGGGCTCCGCCAATCAGAGCCCGAGGAGGCTCCGTCCGAGGAGCGCGTCATCGCCAAGACAAAGGCGGTCGAGCTCAAGCCGATGTCGACCGAGGAGGCCATCTTGCAGATGGAGCTGCTCGGCCACGACTTCTTCCTGTTCACCGAGGAGGACTCGGTCGCGGTCAACGTGCTGTACCGGCGTAAGGACGGAGACTACGGCCTGCTGCAGCCGCGCGTGGGCTAGGTGACGTGGCGGGGCGTATTTGACACCCGCGGAGTGGCCCACATAGACTCAGGCAGGTGTGATGGATGTCACACTTGCAGCAGAGGGGCCGGCAGTGGAACAAGACGTAGCACCGGTCGCAGTACACGACATAGAACAGGCGCTCTGCGAGATCTCGGGCATCAAGGCTGCGAGGGTCGTCGCGTCGCCGTCCGGCGTAGTGCTCGAGGTTCACGTGCTCGCGTTGCCCGACAAGACCCCTAAGCAGATCGTGCGCGACATCGAGTCGGCGATCATGGCGCGTTTCGGGGTGCCGATCGACCACAGGAAGATCTCGATCGCGCAGCTCGGCCAGGCCTCCCTGCCTCAGGAGGAGGTGCTCTCCGAGGGGCAACGGGCGCGCATCCACTCGATCAATGCCAGCGTGTCCGGCCTCCAGGCTGGCGCTTCGGTGACGCTCGAGCTCGAAGAGGAGCTCTACGTCGGGGAGGCGTCGGGCCCAGGAAGCCAGACGGGGAGGATGCGGCTCGTCGCCCAGGCCGCGCTCAACGCGCTGGAGGACTACGCCCACGGGGCGGTTCGCTTCGCGCTCGAGGACGTCAGCGTGGTCCAGCTTGGTCGCGAACGGGTAGCCGTCGCGTGTGTGCAGCTGGTCACCCCGCTGGGGGAGCAGGCGTTTTGCGGCTCTGCGCTTGTCAGGCAGAACGAGAACGACTCGATCGTCCGCGCGACGCTTGACGCGGTCAACCGTCGCATGCCTTTCTTGACAACCGGATAGTCCAGTTCGGGCCAGCGCCGTGCGAGCTTCCTCACCGGACACTGTCGGCACACGATCGAGCGGAGCGGACAGCGTTCTTCCGTCGCTAGCGGGATGGGAGAAGACCTTGTGCATCATGTAAGGGGGTCTTCTCAACATGAAGCGAGTTGTGATCCTGCTAGGCGCTCTTGCCACCGCCGTTCTCTCCGGCGGGGCTGTCTACAAGATTGGCTAGCCGCCTGCGCGCCTGGCCCTCTGGGGCTCTCGCGGGGGATGCGCGCGTGAAGGGTAATGGGCGCATCCCCCGCGGATTCCATGTCTACCTCCTGGTTCTGTTCGCCGTCGCCGCGACGGCCTCCGTTGTGTCTTGGCGTGCGTGGCCTGCAGTCCTAGACGGCAGGTTGGTCCTGCTGTTCATCGTTGTGGTGGCAGCTGAGGCTCTCTCAGTTCGGCTGCCCACGGGGGCGACGACCTCGCTGTCGTTTCCTGTGATGGTCGCCGCGCTAATACTTCTTGGGCCGACCAGCGGCGCTATTGTGGTGTCTGGCAGTTCCTTGTCTGTTGAGGATTTTCGCTCCCGTCGGCATCCCGCGCTCGTCGCGGGGAACCTGTGCCAGCTCGTTCTGACCGCCTTGGCCGCAGGGTGGCTTCACTTCGTTCTCGGCGGGCGCGCGCTCGCGGAGGGCCCGTTACGGAGCGAAGACCTGTCTTCGTTCGTCCTTCCGATGGTCGCGCTGGCCGCGACGAGCCTGGCGGTCAACGTCCTCTTGGTGGCGGTAGGCGTCTCGTTCTACCGGGGGATTCCGCTCAGGCGCGTCTGGTCGTCGATGTTCTCGTGGTCCTTGGCGCCGCAGTTCGCGCTCGCGTTCCTGGGTGTGGCCCTGGCGCAGGTGGTCGCGCTCCTCGGCGAGTGGGGTCTGTTGCTCTTCGTGTTCCCGCTCATCGTGGCCCGGCAGCTCTACCAGCGCTTCATCAACCTCAAAGACGCCTACCTCGACACGGTGAGCTCGCTTGTCGCCGCCATCGAGGCCAAGGACCCCTATACTCGAGGCCACTCCGAGCGGGTGGCCGAGACGGCCGCCTCCATCGGACGCTCGATGGGATTGCCGGACGCGCGGGTGCAGCGGATCGTCTTCGCGTCACTCCTCCATGACGTGGGCAAGATTGGCATCCCGAGGCGCATCCTCGGCAAGGAGGGCGGCTTGACCGTCTCGGAACTCGACGAGATACGAAAGCATCCGTCGATCGGTGCGCACATACTCGCGCGGGTTCCTTATCTGTCCGAGGTGGTCCCCGCCGTCCTGTCCCATCACGAGCGGTTCGACGGCGGCGGCTACGGTAAGGGCTTGCGCGGCGGCGCGGTGCCGCTCGAGGCTCGGATCCTGGCGGTCGCCGACTCGTTCGACGCCATGATCACGCGGCGTCCGTATCGGGAGGCGTTGTCTCAGGAGAGGGCCGTCGCCGAGATACGCGCCGATGCGGGCCGCCAGTTCGATCCGACGGTCGTGGAGTACTTCCTCGCCGCGCTGGGTCTGCCCAGCCGGGTGGCGGAGGACGCCGAGCAGGCCGCGGTGGGCGCGGTGGTGGTCGAGGATGCCTAGCTTGGGGCGGTCGTTCCTTCTCTTCGAGGGCTTGGCGGCCGCCGCGGCGATCCTTGTCGCCGCGGGCCTGCAGATGGAGACGCCGGCGTTGTCGGCGGTCCTGAGCTTCGCGATAGTGATGACGCTGCTGAGCGTGTTCGACGTGTGGCTGCCGCACGGAGACAGCATCGACATAGCCGCGCCTCTCGCCGTCGGCGCGATGCTCGTCATGGGCCCGGTGCCGGCGATGGGCGTGGCGGTGGCGTCGCGACTGGCGGCACATGTGTTCCGGTATCGCCTTGAGAGGTCCGACCAGCTCCTGCACCTGCTGGCGAGGCGCGTCATCTCGCTCGCGACGGGAGCCCTGGTCTGGCTAGAGCTCGTCGAAACGCCTCTCGGCACTGAGTGGCCGCTGGTCTCCTACGTCCTGGCGGGCGCGGTCGCCGTCCTTGTCGACGCGGTACTGCTCCAAGCGTACGCTGCGTCGAGGCAGCGCCAGTCGATGGGAAGGCTGTTCATGGGCAGCCTGCGCCTGCAAGGCCTGATGTGGGGCGCATACGTGTCGGTGAGCGCGCTGACGGCCGTTCTCTTTCCCGAGATGCACGTCTGGGGTCTCCTGCTGATGATGGGGCTGCTCGTGGTCATGAGGCAGTCCTTCGCCTATCTGCTCGACATCCGGCAGGCCTACCGGTCCACCATGGAGGCGCTCGCTGCCGCGCTCGAGGCTCACGACCCGAGGCGGCAGGGGCACGCGGAGAGGGTCGCCGATTTGGCGAGGGCGATCGGCATGGAACTCGGCATGCACGGCCGTGAGCTCGAGCGTCTCGGCTACGCCGCGCTCCTCCACGACGTGGATCTGATCGGGTCGGAGCCAGGCGACCCCGCGACCCCGCCGTCGCGCGCATCCGAGGTGCTTGCGGGTGTGGGCTTCCTCAAGGACGTCGTCCCGGTGCTGGCTGTCTGCGACGGCCTTGGAGCCCTCGCCGCGCCCGCTGACCGGACGTTGGCCTACGTGGTGTGCCGTGCGAGCAACGTCGACGAGCTCATCACGCACGAGCGCGCGGCGGTCCGCGTGTACGACCACGGCCATCTCGAGGCGATTCTCGCAGTCGAGGAGCGCGAGCGGGTGGAGCGCGCCGTTTGGAGGCTCCTGACCCCTGGGGCGAGGGAGGAGGCTTGATCCTCCTCGCCTCCATCGGCCTCGGTCTGGCGCTGGGGTTCCTGAGTGGCGGCACTCTCGGCGGCTTGGCCGGGACGCGTCTGAGAGGTGAATCGACGCTGGTGGCCCTAGTACTGGCCACCGCATTGCTGCCCAGGCTGTTCGACCAAGCTCCCGCGCGCTGGCACCCGGCGTTGCTGGCCGTCTGGGCCGTGGGCATAGGCGTGCTTGTCTGGCTGTCCTGGCTCAATCTGCGCACCCCGGGCATCGGGGTGCTGGGGGCGGGGCTGACATCCAACGCAGCCGTCATCCTCGCCAACGGCGGGATGCCCGTCGATCTCCGGGGCGCAGGCGACACCGCGGATGCCCTTAGCGAGCGCCTCGCCGCATCCGCCTTCCATGTGGCGGCTGGTCCGTCGACCAGACTGCCGATCTTGGGGGACGTGATGCCGCTTCCGGGCCTCGGGCTGCTGGTCAGTGTCGGAGACGTGCTCATGCTCGTGGGTGTAGTCGCGTTCATCGTCTGGGCTATGCGTCACGGTGATGCGGGAGGGCTTGCCGTCGAGGCCGACTGAACGTATCGTGCACGTCATCCGAGTGCCCCTCGGGAGGACCTAGGGAGGAGAGGTCCTCGATGACCACCAGTCCGCGCGCGGGCCGCAACGCCGTCCCTGACTTTGGGGACGTCGTCCGTTTCGGGCGCCTCATGGGCGTAGCCAAGGGTGTCAGCCACGATGTGCTGGTGCTGGCCGCGCCGTCAGGCTATGGGAAGAGCGTGCTGGCCGCGAGCATCGCCGCCGAACTGTTCGATGACGCGGTGTGGATCCGGATGTCGGACGCCCCTCCAGGGCGGCTCGATGCCACAGCACTGGTGGCCGGGCGCCTTGGAGTCGAGTCCGCACATCGGGGCAGCGACGCCCTCATGCCGGTCGAGATCGACGAGTCCGAGGTCTTGGCTGCCATCGGCCGCGCTGTGCGCGGCAGGAGGCGTGACGGAAGCCTCTGCGTAGTCCTCGACGACCTGACGATCAAGGACCCCGACGAGTGGCTGACTGTGTTGGGGCGGTCGCTCAGGCAGCGGGCGCCGCGACGCAGTCTGCTGCTGGTGACCACCAGGGTTGAGGGCGTCCGCGGCTCGAAGAGCAGATGTGTCCTCGGGGTGGACGACCTTCGCCTCAGCGAATCCGAGGCGGTCGAGGTCGCAGGCCGTGTCTCCCCGTGCCTCGATGAGGGATCCCTCAAGGCGGTCTGCACGGCCGCTCATGGTCAGGTCGCGCTAGTCGCACTGCTGGCGCGTCACGGTGGCGCGCTCCATCGCGAGACTGGCTTCGCGGTCGCACCCGACATCTCGGGTCTGGTCTCGGAGCTGATACGAGAGCAGCTGGAGGCCAGTGAGCAACGTGTTCTGCTGACGCTGGCCATGCTGCAGGCCGGCACGGTGTCCGATGTGGAGGCTGTCCTCCAGCAGCGGGTGGCGGCTGCAGTCGAGCGTATCAGCCGCTGCCTGCCGCTGGTTCGCCTGGGGGAGATCCGTGGCAGGCCCGATCGCTTCACCGCTCACGACATCGTATGCGAGTTGGTGATGCGCGAAGCATCGGGTTGGGGAGGGGCGGTTCCAGCCGACCTCGCCGTACTCGTGGCGACACGACTGATGGAAATGGGAGTCCCCGGGCGGGCGCTGGACATCGTCGTCGGGCATGCGAGCGAGGCCGAGCGGGCCGACTGGCTGACTGAGCACGGCCCAAGCGTTCTCGACGCGGGCTTCTTCGACGGTGTTCAGGACGCTTTGGACTCGCTGCCCCCCGGCGAGCTGATGCGCGCGCCGCTGCTGCTCCTTTCGGCCAGGGCCGCCGCGGACCGGGAGGACTTCGAGACCGCCGCCAGGAGGTCGCAGGTGGCCGCCCGGATGGCCAAGGAGGTGGGTGATCGCGAGGTGGAGGTCGCGGCGCGACTGCATCTGGCGCGTGTCCACCTGTCGATGGGCCGCCCGCTCGACGCGGCCGGGCTCCTGGAGGAGGCGCTCAGGGATGGGCTGCTCAATGGGGACCGTGACTCTCTGGCTTTCGCTCACGCCGGGGTGGGGATAGTCCGCGCTTTGGCCGGGTCGCCCGAGGAGGCCAGGCGGCACTTCGATCGAGCCCTCGATGCCTCCGAACCTGCGGGAGCGACATCGGAGGTTCGAGCGCGAGTGCTGAACTACTGCGCTGTGGCATGGGCGCTGATATGGGGCCGAAGCGACAAGGGGCTCGGCTGTCTTCGTCGTGCGCTACGCCTACGGGGAGCGTCCGCCAAGACGCGCGAGTACGTTCTTGGGAACATCGCGGGTTGCTGCGTGGAGATGGGAAGGCTCCAAGACTCCGAAGGCGCATACGCTATGCTCGCGGAGCATCAGAGAGCTCTTGCTCTGAGTGTTGCGCCGAGCTTCTTGGTGATCGACGCCGCTATTCGCGCCGGACGCGGCGACTTCGCAGAGGCCGCGGAGCTCGCGAGAACCTCCATCGAGGCGTGCATTGAGGCGGGTGACGACGTCTCGGTGTGCGACAACCTCATCGTCAGGGCGGCAGTCCTGCTGGGCTCGGGGCGAGGGGAGGAGGCGCTGGCTGACGCGGAGCACGCGCTGGAGCTGGCGCTGGAGTCCGGCGTGCAGGTCCGCGTCAACACCGCATCGGTGATGATCCGGGCCGCGTTCCTCTCCCTGGGGGACGCGGAAGCCGGCAGGCTGGTGGGTGATGCTCGTGAGTGGGCGGTAGGCGCCGGCGCGGCCCGCGTAGTGGCGCTAGCCGACCTCGTGCTGGCAGAGGTTGACCGTCGGCAAGGTGAGCATCGGCGAGCCATCGAGCGGCTTGGCGCGCACGCCGAGTACATCCTGACGGGCAGCCTGAACTGGTACGCGTCGATGTTCGTCTGCGCCTTCCCAGGGCTCTTCGGACTGTTGGCCGGCGCTGTCGGCGCCTCGCAAGTACCCTCACGGCTCTTGGTGATGGCAGCGCACGGCGACGTCGGTTCGATGCTCGACCAGGCCCGGGAGGTTCTCTCGGCCGACGAAGCCGGTGTCCTGGCCGACAGGGTCGGTAGGGCCAAGACCGCGGCGTCCGAGGCGAAAGGAAGCGGCGGCGCTCCAGCGGCTCAAGGACCAGCCTCCTGCCGTGTCCGCCTGTTCGGCGGGCTGGACATCGAGACGCCGTCCGGGCGGCTGGCTGACAACGCATGGCGCAAGAGGAAGGGTCGCCTGATCTTTGCGTATCTGGTGCTGAAGCGAGGGCAGGAGGTCGCGCGCGAGGTCCTGACGGACCACCTCTGGCCCGACATGGAAGATGAGCGCGCCCGCAACAACTTCCACGTGGTCTGGAGCGCGATGAAAGGGGTGCTGTCCCCGGGGACTCCCCGCGTGGAGCAGTGCCCCTACGCGACCCACACCCGCGGGGTGTGTCGCATGACCTCGGCGGTGCGCAGCGACCTGGACGACTTCGACGCGCAGACGACGGCGCTCAATCGCGCGCTCGAGACCGGGGACCTGCGAGGCGCGGTCGCGGCTGGCGAGGAGCTCGTGGAAACGTACCGCGGCGAGCTGATGCCCGGCGAGCCCTATGACGACTGGTTCGCTCAACCTCGCGAGCACTATCGTCACGAGTTCTGTTCCGCGATGGCCTCGGCGTCGGCCACGGCGCTCGAACTTGGCGAGGCGGCCAAGGCGCTCCGCTTCGCCAAGGCGGGCCTGGCGCAGGACCCTTGGCGCGAGGACCTCTATCAGGCGGCGCTCGGCGCGCAGATAGACCTAGGGCAGCGGAGCGCCGCGGTCGAGACGTACTTCGCGTGCCGCACCAGGCTGGTGGACGACCTTGGTCTCGACCCGTCAGGCGCCACCATGCGTCTCTACGAGCGGGTCCTCGCGATGGAGGACGTCGGCGAGGCTACGGGCCTCGGCGGGTGCTCCGCGGACCCCGTCGACGGCTGACCGCATTCGGACACATCCACGGCGGTCCTTCGCTATCATCATTGGTGCCGCTTGCATCTTCCAGCGACCGAACGGAGCTGCCCCCGTATGTCGAAGGACCGCCTCATCGAGGTACTCGAGCGCTGGGAGCCGGTGATCGGGCTCGAGGTCCACACCGAGATCACCGCGTGCGATACCAAGATGTTCTGCGGCTGCCCGGTGGCCTTCGGCGGCGAGCCCAATACCCGCGTTTGTCCGGTCTGCCTCGGGTTGCCTGGCGCTCTGCCGGTCCCGAACGCCGCGGCGATCGAGTGGACCGTGCTGGCAGGACTCGCTACGAACTGCCAGATAGCGCCTTGGAGCCAGTTCCATCGCAAGCAGTACTTCTATCCGGACATGCCTAAGGACTACCAGATCTCGCAGTACGACAGCCCGTTCTGCGAGCGCGGCTGGGTCGACATCGAGGTCGACGGCGGGCGGGTCGAGCAGCGCCGGGACCTGCTGGAGGCGCGGGAGTCCTACCGCAAGGTCGCCTGCGGGGACGACTCTGCCAGTGTTCCCGACCAAGGCTACCGGACCCGCGTCGGGATCACCCGCATACATCTGGAGGAAGACACCGGCAAGATGGTGCACGTCGGCGGAGCCGAGGGGCGTCTTGGCGGGGCCACGAGGTCGCTTGCTGACTTCAACCGCGCGGGTACCCCGCTGATGGAGCTGGTGACCGAGCCAGACCTCCGGACCCCCGAGGAGGCGCGCAGGTTCGCGCAGCAGTTGAGGCTCGTGTGGCTCGCGTTGGGCGTGTCGGACTGCAACATGGAGGAGGGCTCCATGCGAGTCGACGCCAATGTCTCGATCAGGCGCCGTGGCGACGATGGTCTCGGAGTGAAGTCCGAGATCAAGAACATGAACTCGTTCAAGGCGCTGCACGATGCCCTCGCCTGCGAGGTCGTGAGGCAGGCCGACGAGATCGAGGGTGGAGGCAGGGTCGTACAGGAGACACGGCACTGGGACGCCGGCCGGAGACGCACGAGCGCGCTGCGCTCCAAGGAGGAGGCGCACGACTACCGCTACTTCCCCGAGCCCGACATGGTCCCCTTCGAGCTGGGGGAGGAGTACGTCGAGCTGGTACGGGAGCGCCTCCCCGAGCTGCCCGAACAGCGCAGGCGTCGGTTCATGGACATGTATGGGCTGCCCGGTGGTGACGCGTCCGTTCTCGCTGGCGAAGCCGAGATGGCCGGCTTCTTCGAGGAGGCGGTGGCGCTGGCCGGCACTTCGAGCGCGAGAGCGGTCGCCAACGTGTGCGTCAACGACCTGACAGCGCACCTCAACGCCGAGTCGACGACGACCTCCGGATCGAGGATCACCCCCGCGATGGTCGCCGAGCTGGTCGGGCTCACCGAATCGGACGTCATCTCGGGTAAGCAGGCCAAGGAGGTCTTCGCCGCGATGGTCGACAGCGGGGAGGCGCCCGGCGCGATCGTCGAGCTTCGAGGCATGCGGCAGATGACAGACCTCTCCTCGATCGAGGAGGTCGTCCGGGCGGTCGTCGCCGCAAACCCCGACAAGGTCGAGCAGTATCGCGGCGGCAAGACCGGTCTTCTTGGTTTCTTCGTCGGGGCGGTCATGCGGGAGACCGGCGGGCAGGCCAACCCCGGCATCGTCAACGATGTCCTTGAGCGGGTGCTGCGGGGTCAGCACCCGTCCTCCGGGGGTAGATAGCATAGAACGTTCGAGGAAGCCCGGGCGGTCGGCTCCGAGGGCGCTCGTGGCGGCATGTCGCGACGTCCCCGAGCGGGCCGCTCGTCGGAAACCGTTCACGCCGCGCGTTGTGACGGCCGATACTGTTCTATGGCAGGGGCGCGCCGATTCTATCGGTGCGCCGTGACTTAGCTATCTGCCGGATTGGAGTAGTGGGAGTGAGAGGGCGCGTCGTGGTCGCGTCCGCCTTACTGTCGGCGGCGATCATAGCCGGGCTGGCCTTGTCGGGGGTCGTTTCCGCGACCGCCACGCAGCAGTACGGCTTCTTGGCGGGCTGGGGAGCGCCGGGCGCCGGCAACGGCCAGTTCAGCGCGCCTAACGCGATTTCGATAGACGCCAGCGGCAACGTCCTCGTGGCCGACACCGGCAACAACCGCATCCAGCGCTTCGCCTCTCTGGACGCCTCCGTGCCGCACCTCTACCAGACGCAGGTCTCGACGTTCGCGCTTGCGCCTTCGGCGCTGAACGCACCGATCGGGGTGAGCGTCGACGGGGTTGGCGACGTCTGGGTCTCCGACACCGGCAACAACCGGATCCTCAAGCTCAACCGGAACCTCGGCCTGATAACCGAGATCGATCCAGGCACGGGCAGGAAGGGGGGCAACCTCAATTCCCCGACGCAGATAGTGCACGCCTCGGACCGGATGTGGCAGCTGGACTCGGGTCTCGACCGCATCCAGCGCTTCAGGATGAATGGCAACTACGACAACAAGCGGTGGTCCGCCACGGCCGTCCTGCTCTCACCCTACGACATCGCCTTCGACGCGTCGGCGGCCTACTGCTACGTGAGCAGCGGCGCCACGTACAACTCCGTGGTCAGGTTCACCAACACCGCGAACACCCTGGGCTCGGCGCAGATCTTCGCCGGGTATTCGGCCGCCGGGAGCGCTGACGGCTGGTTCGACGGGCCGCGAGGGGTGGCCGCCTACGACGGGCGGCTCTACGTGGCCGACCACGGCAACGACCGGGTGCAGGTGTTCGACCTCGCCACCGGCGCGTTCATCACGAAGTTCGGTGGCAGCGGGACCGCCGCGGGCCAGTTCTCCGGCCCCACAGGCCTGACCGTGGACTCCAAGGGGCGGATCTACGTGGTCGACTCGGGGAACAGCCGGGTGCAGGTGTTCTACGCCGACTACACTCCCCCCGTCACAACCGACAACGCCCCGGCCGGGTGGCGAACTACAGGTCCCGTCTCGGTGAGCCTCACGGCGACCGACGCGGGTACGGGCATCCTGGCGACGCTCTACCGGGTGAACTCCGGGGCCGTCGCAACCTACACCGCGCCGCTCTCCTTCTCGGCTGAGGGGACCAGCGCCCTCGAGTACTGGTCGGTCGACCGCGCGGGCAACGTCGAGGCGACCAAGACCGCGTTGGTCCGCATAGACACGCAGCGGCCGCAGACGGTCGACGACGCTCCGGCCTCGTGGTGGCCCTCGCCGGTCGACGTCTCGCTGACGGCCAGTGACGCGGTCAGCGGCGTCGCGACCACCTACTTCCGGCGAAACGCCGGAGCGGTCACCACCTACACCGGACCGATCCCGGTGACCGCGGAGACGACCACCACGCTCACCTACTGGTCTGTGGACCGCGCGGGCAACGTCGAGATGACTAGGACCGCGACCGTCCGTTTGGACTTCGCCGCCCCCGTCAGCACCGCCACAGTTCCGCCTTGGTGGACCGCGAGCAGACCAGTCACCGTCACCATGTCGGCGACTGACGCCACCAGCGGCGTACGCGCCATCTACTACATGCGAGACGGCGGGGCCGTGACCACGTACACGGGGGGCGTGCCGGTCAGCGCTGAAGGGACGACGACGTTTCAGCACTGGGCGGTGGACAATGCGGGTAACTCCGAGGCCCCACGGGTCGCGCTCGTCAGGATCGACAGCGTCGCCCCGACCGGGACTATGGTGCTCAACTACGGCGACCTGTACACCGCTACGACGACCGTGGCCGTCGACTCCGCCATCGTCGACATCTCGCCTCTGGAGATGCGGGTCGACGCGGGCAGCGGTTACGGCGGGTGGTCGCCCTACTCGGTCAAAGTGTGGGTGACGGTACCCGCGGGTGATGGCACGAAGACCGTCACCGCGCAGTATCGCGACTCCGCGGGCAACCTCCTGACGCGCTCGGACACGATCGTGCTCAACTCCAACGCGCCGGCTGGGACGATGACCGTCAACGGGGGGTCCGCCTACACATCCAGCACGCCGGTCTCGATCGAGTCGACGGTGGCCCGTGCGGTCGACATGAGGGTGGACCGAGGGACTGGCATCCACGGCGGCTGGTTCCCGTATTCGGCCAGTGTGTCTACGAACCTGCCCGCCGGCGACGGGGTCAAGACCGTCTGTGTCGAGTACCGGAGCGGGACCGGCCTGACGATGTCGCTCCAGCAGCAGGTGACCCTCGATACCTCGCCACCCACGGGGGGGATGCTTCTCGCGCAGGGTGCCGCATACACCGCCACCCGTACGGTCTCGATCGACTCGACCGTGTCGGACATCACTCCGATGCAGATGCGCATCGACACGGGCTCAGGCTACGGTGCCTGGTTCCCCTACGCCGCCGTCGTCACCACGCAGCTGCCAGCGGGGGACGGGGTCAAGTCCGTCGGCGCCCAGTATCGAGACTCCGTCGGCTATACGCTCACGGTGTCCGACACGATACTGCTGGACACCACGGCTCCCGCGCCCGGCGACGACGCGCCGTCGGGGTGGCGCTCAGCCCCGACGGCCGTGACATTGTCCGCGACCGACCTCGGGAGCGGCACCGCTTGGATCAGGTACCGGTTGAGCGGCGGTCCCGCGACCACGTACACCGTGCCCGTGATGGTTGTCGCGGAGGGGACCAGCACCATCTCCTACTGGGCCGGTGACAACGCCGGCAACGTCAGCCCCTCCCGTGTCGCCACCGTGCAGCTCGACTTCACCGCCCCGGCCACCACCGACAACGCTCCCGCCGGGTGGCGCAACACCTCTCCGGTGTCGGTGACGCTTGCGTCATCCGACGCCATGTCGGGGGTAGGGTCGACTAGGTACCGGCTGAACGGCGGCACCGTCACCACCTACACCGCTCCGATCTCGGTCTCCGCTCAGGGCACCAACACGATCGAGTACTGGGCCACGGACCGGGCGGGCAACGTCGAGACCACCAAGACGGCCCTAGTCAGGATTGATACCGTAGCGCCCAGTACCGCGTCGGGCATGCCCTCCGGATGGTCCACCACAGGCGAGATCATCCTCGTGCCCTCCGACGCGTCGAGCGGGGTCTCGCAGACGTTCTACGACGTCAACTCCGAGGGCAGCGTCCTCTACACGCCGCCCGTCTTCGTGGCTGACGAGGGCACGTTGACCGTCGAGTTCTGGTCAGTGGACCGCGCCGGCAACGTGGAGACGCCTGTGAAGTCCGCCACCCTCAGGGTCGACCGCACAGCGCCCGTGACCACGGACAACGCGCCGTCCTCATGGGTCAGCGCCACTCCGGTCGCGGTCAGCCTCACAGCCTCGGATCCCGTCTCGGGGGTGTCCGTGACGCGCTACACGCTCAATGGTGGCGCATTGACCACCTACACCGCGGCGATTCCGGTGTCCGCTCAAGGGACCAACACGATCGTCTATCGGAGCACCGATGTGGCGGGCAACGCCGAGACCTCCAAGACCGCGCTGGTCAGGATCGATTCCGTCGCTCCGACTGGAACGATGGCGATCAACGGCGGTGACGCCTACGTGGGCACCCGGACGGTGTCGATCGACTCGGCCGTCACGGACATGACCTCGCTGCAGATGCGCTACGACGCCGGAGCGGGGTACTCGGCATGGGTGCCCTACGCCTCGAGCCTGACGACCGTGGTCCCGGCCGGCGACGGCACCAAGACGGTCACGGTGCAGTACCGCGACGCCGCGGGCAACCTGCGTACGATCTCGGACACGATCATCCTTGACACGCTCGCGCCCTCGGGGGTCGTCACATTGAACGGGGGGGCGGCCTACGTGTCTACCCGGACGGCCACCATCGAGTCGACGATGACCAACGCCGTCTCCATGCGAGTGGACCCGGGGACCGGCTCGTTCGGCGGCTGGTTCGCGTACACGTCGACAGTGACGACTTCCATGCCCGCGGGCGATGGCGCAAAGACGGTCCGTATCGAGTACCGCAACGGCACCGGGACCACGGTCTCCTTCGTTCGCGGCACCACCCTCGACACCACCCCGCCGAGCGGGTCGATGACGCTGTCCGGCGGAGCCTCCTGGACGACGACCCGGGCGATCACCGTCGACTCGACCGTGACGGACCTGACCGCTCTCGAGATGAGGTTCGACGCTGGCAGCGGATACTCGGCATGGACCCCGTACGCCTCCACGGTCGCTACGCTGCTTCCTTCGGGGGACGGCACCAAGACGGTCACGGCCCAGTACCGCGACGCCGTGGGACATGTGATCGCGATCTCGGCCTCGATCGTGCTGGACACAGGTGCGCCGATCGTCTCGGACAACGCACCGGGCGCATGGGTCACCTCGCCGGTGTTCGTCACGCTGTC
>JBBIJK010000014.1:21127-45759 GCA_037445995.1 Actinomycetota bacterium
ACACAGCCGGCAACATCGAGCCCACCCGGACCGCCAGCGTGCGGATCGACACCGTCGCTCCCACCACGACCGACGACGCCCCGGCGGGCTGGTCGACGTCGCCGGTGTCGGTGGCGCTCGCGGGCTTCGACGCGGGCTCGGGCGTGGCCTACACCCGCTACTCGGTCGACGGCGGCGCGCTGACGACCTATACCGGGCCGGTGACGGTCTCCGTTGAGGGGACGACGACGCTGCGGTACTTCTCCACCGACGCGGCGGGCAATGTCGAGCCCACGCGGACCGCCACCGTGCGCATCGATGTGACCAAACCGGCCTCGACCGACACGGCACCCTCGGGTTGGGTCAGCGCCACGCCGGTGATGGTCTCCCTCGTCGCTTCCGACGCACACTCGGGTGTGGCTGCGACACGCTGGTGGCAGGCCACTACGCGGACGGTGCCCGTTCGCTACGAGCAGAACGACCCCCTGGTGTCGTTGTGGGGGGTGTGGACGACCGCCAACGGGAGCTCCTACTCCGGTGGCTCCTTCGCCTTCGGCAACGGTGACATCGGGGCCGAGATCCATTTCGACGGCACCGCCGTCAGCTATCTCACGCGCCGAGCCGCCGTCTGGGGCCTGGCTCGCGTGACCCTGGACGGCGGACCGCCGGAGCTCGTCGACCTGTACTCGCCGGTACTCGAGGACAGGGCGGTCGCCTGGAGCCGGAGCGGTCTGACCGACGGCCGTCACGTGCTGAAGATCGAGTGGACCGGGCTCAAGTCGCCGCTGTCCTCAGGCTACAGTGTCGGGCTCGACGCGCTGGACGTGGTCGGCTCGCTCGTGGCGTCGGGGACGCCCTTCTACAACACGTACTCCTCTCCGATCGCCGTGACGTCGGAGGGGCTCACAGCCATCGGCTACCATTCCCTCGACGCTGCGGGCAACGTCGAGGCGACCCGCACGGCATGGGTGCGGATTGACAGCTCCGCCCCCGCCGGCACGATGCAGCTGAGCGGCGGAGGCGCGTACGTGGCCACTCGCACGGTCACCATCGACTCCTCCGTCTCGGACATGACCTCGCTTCAGATGCGCTACGACGCGGGCTCCGGATGGGGTGCCTGGGAGCACTACGCGTCCTCGGTGGCCACGCTGGTGCCGACCGGCGAAGGCACCAAGACCGTGCTCGTCGAGTATCGCGACGAGGCGGGGAACACGCTGTCGCTGTCCGACTCGATCATCCTAGACCTGAGCGCGCCTGACGGGACCATGACCCTCAGCGGCGGCGCGAGCCACATCGCAACCCGGGCCGTGACGGTGGAGTCGACCGTCACCGGTGCTGTGGACATGCGTGTGGACCCGGGTACCGGCACCTTCGGTGGATGGGTCGAATACTCGCCGAGCGTGGACGCCCAGCTGCCGACGGGCGACGGGCCAAAGACCGTCCGGGCCCAGTATCGCTCCGGCACTGGTCTGACCCGCACGCTTTCCAGAACCATCGTGCTGGACACCGCCGCGCCGGCCGGGTCGATGGCTCTTGCCGGAGGGGTGACGTGGACCGCCACGCGGACCGTGACGGTAGACTCGCTCGTGACCGACCTTTCCAGTATGGAGATGCGTGTCGACCAGGGCGACGGGTACTCCGCGTGGACGCCGTACGCGGCCTCGGTGACCGCGGTCCTGCCATCGGGCGACGGCACCAAGACGGTCTTCGCGCAGTATCGCGACGTTCTCGGACAGACGCGCACCCTCTCGGATGTGATCGTCCTGGACGCGACGCCGCCCACCAGCACCGTGGCCGGGGTGCCTGCCGGATGGAGTTGGGGTGATGTCACCTTCACCATCTCGGCTTCGGACGCGCAATCCGGCGTCCATGAGACGAGATACCGCCTGGGGAGCGGGCCGGTGACGGTCTACTCGGGACCCGTGACCGTGTCGGCGGAGGGCTCCACCACTGTCCAGTACTGGTCGGTTGACCGCGCCGGCAATTCCGAGGCCCCAAAGGTCGCGACGGTGCGGGTCGACAAGGCCGACCCGTCCACGGCAGCCTCAGGGGTACCCGCGGGCTGGTCGAGGTCCAACGTCAGCGTGACGCTGTCGGCCTTCGACGCGGGCAGCGGGCCGGCCGCCACGCGGTACCGTGTCGACTCGGGGGGGGTCTCGATCTACGCGGCGCCGGTGGTGCTCTCGAGGGAGGGCACGGTCGCTCTGTCCTACTGGTCGGAGGACCGCTCGGGCCGGGTCGAGGGTACTCGGACGCTCACGGCCAGGATCGACAAGACCGCACCGGTGACGAACGCCTCGGCGGTGAACTCCTCGAACACCGGGACCGTCACCCTGAGCGCGACCGACGCGCACTCCGGGGTCTCGAAGACCCGCTTCAGTCTCAACGGCGGTCCTGTGATCGTCGGCACGCTGGTCAACACCGACGTGCAGGGGTCTCACACGCTGCTGTACTGGTCGGAGGATGTCGCGGGCAACGTCGAGGCCACCAAGACCCTGTCGTTCACCGTGGGCAGCGCCGGCGTCACCTTCGTCGAGATCGCCGGCGCTTCCAGGTACGACACCTCCATCGCGATATCCCGCAGCTCGTTCCCGACGCGGTCGGCGACGGTAGTGCTCGCGACCGGCGTCAACTTCCCCGACGCCTTGGGCGGCGGCTTCCTCGCAGGGGCCTACGAGGCTCCGATACTCTTGGTGCCGGGCAAGAACGCCAGCCTCCCGGCCTCCTTGACGATCGAGATCCAGAGGCTCGGACCCAGCAGGATCGTCATACTCGGCGGGACCTTGGCCGTAAGCGCCGGCATCGAGTCCGCCGTCAGAGCGTTCCCGGGCGTCAATACGGTCAAGAGGATCGGCGGGGCCAGCCGCTTCGATACGGCGGACCTGGTGGCCAAGGAGGGCAAGGCGGTCCTCGCGAGCCGGGGGATAAGCCTGCCCGGTGACGCCTTCGTGGTGTCGGGCAGGGATTTCTCCGACGCGCTGATCGCTTCTCCGCTGGCTTATCGCTACCGCACACCGGTCCTGCTGTCGGACACAGGCGGACTCACCGCCGGCACCCGTTCTACGATCACGGCGCTGGGGGTCACGTCGGCCAGGGTGCTCGACAGCGGGGCGCGCGTGCCGCTCAGCGTCGATGCCTACCTCAAGTCGACCCTCGGAGACGGAAACGTGACCCGGCTGGCGACAGTGGGGTCGCCTGCGATGTCGGTGGCTGTGGCCTCGTACGCCGAGTCCAGGGGGATGACGATGGACGGTGTGGGGGTGGCGACCTCGCTCAAGTACCCGGATGCGCTCTCGGCGGGCCCGATGCAGGCGCGATCGAACTCGTTCCTGCTGCTCACCAACGGGACAGCCAGCTCGGTCGACCCCGGCGTCGGCAGCGCACTGGCCGCGCGCAAGGGGAGCATCACCCTCCTCAGGTACTTCGGAGGCACGCTCGCCGTCTCAAGCGCGGTCCGCGGCAGCATCGCCGACGTGCTCAGGTAGGCCGCGTGCCTTCAAGGCCCGCTGGCGCCGACGCTCGCCCGGGAGACGGACTCAGCGAGCGGACACCGTCTCGAACAGGGAGTCCAGCGCGTCGTCGAGGTCGCGAGGCTCGATGCACAGGGGCGGCGCAAGCCGCAACGTCGTCACGTGGGTGTCCTTCACGATGACGCCGCGGTCCAGCATGCGCTCGCAGTAGACCCTCGCGGGTCCGGCCTCTGGCCTCAGCTGCACTCCGGCCCACAGGCCGATCCCCCTAACGGCCTCGACCTGGTCGGGTGCCTCTTCGCGCAGACGGCGGTGCATGCTCTCGCCCAGCGCGCGAGAGCGCTCCTGGTACTCGCCCGTGCGCACAAGGCCGATCACCGCGCTGGCCACAGCGCAGGCCAGCGGGTTGCCGCCAAAGGTGCTCCCGTGCGTTCCCGGTGTGAGCACTCCCAGCACCCGGCGGTCCGCGATGACGGCTGAGACCGGGAGTATGCCTCCGCCCAGCGCCTTGCCCAGGATGTAGATGTCCGGCCGGACGTCCTCGTGCTCGCAGGCGAAAGTGCGGCCGGTGCGGCACAGCCCGGTCTGGATCTCGTCGGCGATCATCAGCACGCCGTGCTTGTCGCACAGGTCACGGACATGGCGCAGATAGCCGGTCGGCGGTACGACGACCCCGGCCTCGCCCTGCACGGGCTCGAACAGGAACCCGACGACGTCGGGATCCTGGATCGCCTCGGCCAAGGCGGCGGCGTCGCCGTAGGGGATGGAGACGAAGCCCGGGGTGTGCGGCTCGAACCCGGTGCGGGCCGTGGCGTCCGAGGAGAAGGAGACGATCGTGGTCGTGCGTCCGTGGAAGTTGCCCTCGCACACTATGATCTTGGCCTTGCCCGCCTCGACGCCCTTGACATCGTAGCCCCATTTGCGCGCGGTCTTGATCGCCGTCTCGACGCCTTCGGCGCCGGTGTTCATCGGGAGGACCATCTCCATGCCGCAGAGGTCGGCGAGGTCTCGTGCGAAGCCACCAAAGCCCTCGGCGTGGACCGCGCGCGAGGTGAGCGTCAGAGTGCCCAGTGCGCGTTGCGCCGCTGCGACCAGGGCAGGGTGGCGGTGTCCGAAGTTGAGCGCGGAGTATGCGGACAGGAAGTCGAGGTAGCGTCGGCCCTCGACGTCGGTGACCCACGCTCCCTCACCGGAGGCCAGGACCACGGGCAGCGGGTGGTAGTTGTGAGCGCCGTGACTCTCGTCGAGCTCGATGGCTGCGGAGGTGAGGTCAGCGGGGGTCTGTGTGGGCGAGGTCACGGGTGTCGTTGCTCCTTCGGTAGGTCGTGGTTCTCTCCGCTATGCAGTTGCATCGTCAAGATATGCACAGTCGGGCCGGAAGTCCAGAGCGCCGGGGTGCGCGAGCGGGTGGCCGGTGTCCGCGACGCCGGCCGGCCTGCGGGATGTCGTGTGTGCTTGTATACTCTTGGAAGATGCGGGGCGCAGGTCGGCGTCGCGAAGTGACCGTCGCGACTGCGAGGAGGTCGTGCCCGTTGTATCAGACCACCGAGCTGGTCTCGCTCGCTGTCGCGATCGCGCTGACGCCCCTGTTGGCGGTCGCCGTCTGGCGAACGACGTCCGGGGCCGGGATGATGGCCCTCGTCGTGGGGTATGCCGCGTTGGTCGCAGCCAGGGTGCTCACGGTGGCGGAGGGGCGCCCCGACGGTTCGGTGGACGAGTGGCTCGATCTGCTCGAGCACGCATCGATCCTCCTCGCCGGTTTGGCGCTCTGCTTCGCCGCCTGGCGCTTCCGGGTCTCCGAGCGAAAAAAGGGGCCCCCGCGTTGACCGCCACCTACACGACCGCGGTGGAGGCGTTCGCCTTCGTGGTGTTCACCGTCGCCGCGGGGCTGTTCGTGTCCCTACCGGTGCGCGACGGCGGACGCTTCGACGCGGTGAGCAAGTGGCTGCTTGTCGCGGTCGGTGCGGCTTCGGCGTTCGCGAGTCTGTCCAACGTTCTCGAGCACGCCGGAGCCACCAGCGCTCTGGATCCCTTTGAGGACTACATCGAGATCCTGCTGCCCACCGCGATCGTCTACGCGGCGTACTCCATCGCGTTTCGACATAGGGAGAACGACCTGTTTCAAGCCCATCGGGCGCTCGAGCGGTCGCACGCCTTCGTGATGGACCTGGTGGACGCAACGCCAGCCGGGATCATCGTCCTGGACTCCGCCGGACGGATCGCTTTCGCCAACGAGTCCGCGAGGGAGTGCCTCGACCTGGCCGAGTGCGAGGATGGCGAGGATCATCCGGCCTGGGTCGTGCGGGACGAGCGCTACGCGGCGCGCCAGCCGCGACCCGACTTCTCGGGATTCCTCGAGGGGAAGCCGCTGCGCCAGGTGCCCGTGACGGTGGAGTGGCCCAGCGGATGGCGGCGCAGGCTGTCGTTGAACGTGGTGCCGATGGAGGACTCCCGGGGAGCGGGCGGCGCGATCGCGGCGTTCGTCGACCGGTCCGTATGACGATGGCCCCTCGCAGGGAGGCGCTGATGGTCCGGACGGTTGTGTTGCCTGTGCTGATCGCGGTTGTCGGCTTGGCCGGTGTCGCAGGAGGCTGTGGCCGGGGAGACCTTGAGGCCGTCAAGGAGGCGCCGGGTCAGACGGGATCCCAGGAGCCGACCGCTGCCGGAGGGGGCGGGGCGGTGGTCGACCCCGCTCGGGATGTCGCGCTCGGGGAGCTCGCGGAGACCGGCGGTTGGGGAATCCGCGTGGTCACGGTAGCGGATGCGAAGTCGGCCGGGGGGGCGACCGCGTCCGACGGACGCATCTTGGTCGTCGTCGAGTTCGAGCTCACCAACACCGCCGCTCAGCCGAGGCACATCGGCCAGGTCGACTTCCGGTTGACGGACGCCGGCTCCGCCGAGTACCGGGCGGTGCCCACAATCGGCGAGGAGTTCATCTTCAACACTCCGCAGCCCATCGAAGCCGGGGAGACCCGGAACATCCGGATCGTCTACGACACCCCCTCCCCGGTGCCCTCCGGCCTCGTCCTGCGGTTCCAGCCGTTCCTCCAGGCCGGAGCGATGGCCGATCCTGTGGAGGTCCGGCTGGACTGACGGCCCCTGGCGGTTGCCGCCCCTTCCGGGCGGGGGGTATCCTCGTGCACGGTAGCGATATCGCTGGCAGGGAGTGCTGTTGAAGCTCGAGTCTCCGCTCAGAAGGCTCTACGCGCACTGGCCTAGCGGCCTGTTCGCCGAGCTGTGCGCCGCGACCCTGTTCGTCCTGCTCCTGATGGGCGTCGGCGCGCTGATAGCGGTGCTCGTCTAGGTGTGGATCCGCCCGACATCCGATGATGTCAGGCAGGTCGCCTACTACACTGGCGTCCTGGCCGCAGGCGTGGCCCTGTGCATGTCGGTTCCTCTCGCCACCGCGATCGCGCTGGGGGAGTGGGCGGCTGCTATGGACTACGTCCTTGGCATGGGGACCGGGCTCGCGGCGGGTGGCGCGCTGATGTCCCTTCGGCCCGCCAGAGGATCCCTGGACCATCGTCACGCCATGGTGATCTCGGCGCTCGGGTGGCTCACCGCCGCCGTGATCGGTGCGGTCCCCCTGGCGTTCTCGGGCAACTACCTGTCCTACCTCGACGCGCTGTTCGACTCGATGTCGGGGTTCACGACGTCGGGGCTTACGGTTGTGGTTGACCTCGACCACATGGCGCACGCGCACAACATGTGGCGCCATCTCACTCATCTGCTCGGCGGTCAGGGAATCATCGTCGCGGCGCTCTCGATGGCCGTCGGCCTGCGGGGTGGAGCGTTCTCCCTGTATGTGGCGGAGGGCCGCGATGAGAAGATCCTGCCCAACGTCATGCACACCGCCCGCTTCATCTGGCTGGTCACGGCGGTGTTCGTCGCTGTCGGGACGCTAGCCCTGCTGCTCGTCAACGCCTACTCGGGCATGACGCCCCTGAGGTCTGTGCTGCACGCGTTCTGGATCACCATCGCCGTCTACGACACCGGCGGCTTCGCCCCCCAGGCGCTCAACGCCCTCTACTACCATTCTTGGGCGTTCGAGGCGGTGACGATGGTCCTGATGATAGCGGGAGGGTTGAACTTCAATCTCCACGCCGCGGTTTGGGGCGGTGACAGACGGGAACTCGCGCGGAATATCGAGACTCGCATACTGGCGGCCAATATCCTGATCCTGACCGTGGTGACCGCTGTGGCCTTGGCGGCGTCGGCGGCTTACGGGACGCCGTCAGAGGTGGTTCGAAAGGGCGTCTATCACGTGGTCTCGGCGCATACCGGGACTGGGCACCAGACGCTGCATCCGGCGGCGTGGGAGGGCATCCTGGGGGCGGGCGCGACCTTCGCGATCGTCCTGGCGATGGCTTTCGGCGCCAGCGTCTCCTCCACCGCTGGCGGCATCAAGGCGATGCGCGTCGCCGTCATCCTCAAGTCCGTCTATAAGCAGGTGAAGCAGTCGCTTTCGCCATCATCGGCGGTCGTAAGGGTGCACTACCACCACCTTCGGGACAGGGAGCTGACGTCCAGGATGTCGACGGCCGCCTTGACCGTCACCATCCTGTACGTGCTCGCGTATGTCACCGGCGGGCTCATCGGGGCGGCGTACGGATACTCGCCCCTGACCGCGCTGTTCGAATCGGTGTCTGCCACGGCCAACGTCGGGCTGAGTGCCGGCATCACGTCCGCGAGCATGCCGACCGGGCTCAAGGTCCTCTACATCGTGCAGATGTGGACGGGGAGGCTCGAGTTCATCGCGTTCTTCGTGCTCGTGGCTGGCGTCTTCGTATACCTGACGTCGCCGATGAACGACAGAAGGCCGCTGTGAGCAGGTCCATCGTGGCGTGCGTGCTGCTGGTGGCGGCGCTGTCGGCCGCCGTGCCCGCGTGGGCCGGCCCGATCGAGGTGACCGTCCCGGACCTCGCCGGTTTCACACCTCCCGAGGACGGCGCTCGTGTCGTCTTCGAGGCCGAGGCGATCGGCGAGGCGCTCCGGGCGCCGGAGGGACGCAGGTGGGTCAACGTCCTCGCGAAGGACGCCCCTATCGGCGTGGTCATGGAGGAGGGGCAGGCCAGGTCCATCACGCACTTCGGCGACTACCGGAGAAACGGCGACACGTTGCGGATAGTCGGGATCTTCAACCTGGCCTGCGACGAGCACGGGGGAGATCGCGACGTCCACGCCGAATCGGTGGAGATCGTTCGGATAGGCTCGCTCCGGGAGCACCGCGTGGAGTGGTGGAAGGGCGTGGTGGGGCTCGTGGCGGGCGCTGCGGGACTCGTCGGGATCAGGCTTTCCGTGAGGCGACGCCGCCGGTACTGAGGGCTGCGCGGCCCCTACTCGCCCAGAACCTTGATGATCAGCCGCTTGGGCCTTCCGCCGTCGAACTCGCAGTAGAAGACCGACTGCCATGGGCCCAGGTCGAGGCTCCCGTCGGTGACCGGGACGATCACCTGGTGGTGCACGAGCAGGTTCTTGAGGTGGGCGTCGCCGTTGTCCTCACCGCCCGCGTGGTGACGGTAGTCGCCCGGGCCGGGCATGAGCTGGTGGGCCACCGAGTTGGCCGGCCGCTCCCAAGAGGGCGGCGCGAGCTTGTCGAGCCACTCCAGGGCGTCCTGCTGGATGCCCGGCTCGTCGTCGTTGACCCAGACCCCGGCCGTTATGTGCATCGCCGACACGAGGGCCAGCCCCTCGCGCACTCCCGATTCCGCCACCGCTTCGGCCACGTCCTCGGTGATCCGTACGAAAGCGCGTCGCTCCGCCACCTTCATCGTCTTGTAGACCGTGTGCGATCTCACGCGTCCCCTCCTCGCAGGAGTCTTGTGATGCGCTCCGGCCGGAAGTCGACGCAGGCTTCGCCACCGAGCTCGAAGGTGGGCGTGTGAAGCGCCCCGGAGTTCAGTGCCGCGGCCCTCTTCCGCGCGGGACCGGCTGCTGAGACGTCGACCTCGAGGTACTCGATGCCTTGCGCGTCCAGCCACTTGCGCGCCGCGGTGCAGTCGGGGCACCACGGTGTGCAGTACATCACCAGCCCGGCATCGGCTGGCGGCTCGTACTCGCAGAGGTCCGGCGCGACGGCGTCGGGGTCGAACCCGGGGGGTGCGACCTTGGCGAGTTCGGCGAAGAGCACCTCGTTGTCAGGCTGGTCCTCGATGTCGTGCACGTCTACGTACGTGACGACGCCGTCAGGGTCGATGACGAAGATCGCGCGCTCGGAGTAACCTTCATCCCGGAACACGCCGAACGACCTTGCGATATCCCCGTGCGGCCAGAAGTCCGACAGCAGCGGATAGCGTATCCCTCCCAACGACTCGGACCATGCCTTCAGGCAGGGGACGTGATCGACGCTCACGCCAATGACCTTGGCGCCCATACCCTCGAACCTTGCGGACTCCGCTTGGTATGAGGGTATCTGGCCGGTTCAAACGGGCGTCCAGGCGAGCGGGAAGAAGATCAGCGCGATCGAGCGGCCGCGGAGATCGGAGAGGGACACGTCGGCGTCCAGATGGCTGGGCGCACGGAAGTCGGGGGCCGGGTCGCCGACACGCAGGTGCGTCATGGGGCACTCCTCTCGATGGTTCGTCGAGAGGTATCTTCCCAGAGCGCGAAGTAGCGCGGTGTGGAGACTACGGGGTCTGGATGGACTGTATGGGCTCCGTGACGGGACGGCGACCAGCCTCGTTAGTCAGCCAGCCGTGGGCTATCGACAAGGTTTGGTCGACGTCGGGCACGCCGTAGAGGAACTGCGTGCGGCCGTTCTTGTCCACCAGTATCCAGCAGGGTATGAGGTGGTCCAGGCCGTACTCGAAGGCCGCCAGAGGGGCCTTGGTGTCCCGGAGCAGCGTCCTCGTGAACGTCGGGCGGGCGGACGCGTCGACGATCTCGAAATCGATCTCCTCGTCGAAGCGCGATTGGATCTCGCTGTATCCGTCTGCGATGAACTGCGCGAGCGCAATGTCCGCCTGCATCTCGTAGTCGACCGCTCTGGGCAGCATCGCCCATCCGCTGTGGATGTAGTAGAGCTTGGCGCGCTCGCGCGGGTCCCGCGGGCTCCTGCCCGCGAAGGCGCCCGTCCACTCCTCGTGGCCTCCGTCGAGGAAGGCCACCTCCTTGAAGCCGTTGTTCAGCAGCAGCCTAGCGCCTGACCTGGCGCGTCCGGTCTTACGGCTGGTCACGAGGACAGGCTCCTCTTCGTCCCAGCCGGCGGAGGCGTCGGCGAGGTCGGAGAGGGGGACGTTGGTGGCGCCGTCGACGTGCTCGATGCGGTAGTCGGGCCGGTCGTCCACGTTGACGATCCTGGCGTTGGCGGCGAAGACCACCGCGTCAGGCCCCTTGAGGGCCATCGTGTCGGGAGCCGGAGCAGGGGTCGGCTCGACCGAGCTGGTCGCCGGAGCCGCTGGAGGGGCCCCGGGAGCCGGGGCATCGGGAGCCGCCTGCTGCTGCGACCCGAACGGCAGTAGCGCGCAACCCGAAAGGGCTGCCGCGGCCAGGGCGAGTGCGACTGTGCTGGGAATGAGGCTTCGACTATTCACCTGTGCCCCCCTGAGTCCGTTCTTCGAGCGGCTATGGGAGTATCGGCAGTGAGCGCACTCTAGATTAGCGCAGGCGAGGGCGTGGAGCCACCCCGACAAGCCAATGTGTGTCGTCTGTGTCATCATCGTCGATGTGGACGCTGGGCCAAGGACCAGTGTCGTGACACCTGACGAGGGGGATCACAGATGCCCGAAGAAGCACATTCCCTCGCGGTCTTCGTAGACTTCGAGAACCTAGCGCTCGGCGCCAAGCAGTCCACCGGGCGCAGAAGAACCAAGCGCAACGGCGAGACGTTCGACATGAAGCGTGTGCTCGAGCGCCTCGTTGAGAAGGGCAAGATCGTCGCGAAGCGAGCCTACTGCGACTGGGGGAGGTTCCCCGAGTACGTCACCCCGCTGCACGAGCTCGGCATCGAGCTCATCGAGATCCCGGAACGGGGGGTGTCGGGCAAGAACTCGGCAGATATCAGGCTCGTGGTGGACGCCATGGAGTTCAGCTACGCCAAGGAGCACATCGACACCTTCGTGATCGTCTCGGGCGACAGCGACTTCACCCCGCTCGCCGGCAAGCTCAAGGAGAACGGCAAGACCGTCATCGGCCTCGGGATGAAGGAGTCCACATCGGACCTCCTCGCCGCCAACTGCGACGAGTTCATCTACTACGAGGACATCGGCGTGTCCGCCGGAGCGCCGACGGTCGGCGACAAGGTGACCCGGGCGAAGCGGCCCGCTTTCAAGCTGCTGTTCGAGACCATCGAGGCGATGCAGCGCGAGAACGTCGAGGCGATGCACTCGTCTCTGCTCAAGGACACGATCAAGCGCAAGCAGCCATCCTTCACGGAGTCCGCGTACGGCTACAAGTCGTTCACGCAGCTCCTCGAGGACGCGCAGAGGCTTGGCTTCATCACCCTTCGCAAGGACCAGCGGAGCGGCACATACGTGGTCGACGGGTTCGCGAAGTAGTCCGTCCCGTAGGCTGAACGTGCCTCCGCTCACTCAGGGCAGGGCCCCGGCGTGCCGAACATGAAATCAGGGCGCCCGCTCACGGACGTCAGTGATCCCTGAGGGATGAAGGGAGCGGCCTCGTGCCCGGACGTATAGCGGCATCCCGGCTCTTTGCGCTTGCGACGCTCGCGCTCATCGTCTTGCTCGCGGCGACGCCTGTGGCTCTTGGGCTGGACAGGGAGACGGTCCTCGCCCGCGGGCAGGTCTGGGTCGACAAGAGGGTCCCCTACAGCCAGCGGGGATGGGCCGACGCCAAGGGCGACATCGTCCCTTCCGCGACCATGGGCTGGCGGCGGGACTGCTCGGGGATGGCATCGTACTGCCTCGACCTCCGACACGCGAACGGTCAGCCGCTCTCGCACGACTCCTCGACGATCACAAAGGTGCTGGTGCCGATCACCCGGGACGAGTTGCGCCCCGGCGACATCATCAACCGCTCCAGGACCTATCCCGGAGCGGCCTACGGCCACGCGATCGTGTTCGCGCGCTGGAGCGACGAGAGCAAGACCCGCTACTGGGCCTACGACGCGAGCGGCGGCGCGGGCGGCGCGGTCTTCCGCGAGGTGCCCTACCCCTTCTGGGACCCGGTCGGGTTCTTCCCCTACCGGTACCAGCGGATCCAGGACTACTATCCCGAGTGGCTGGAGCCGATCAGGGGCGCCACCAGGTACGAGACCGCCGTAGCGGCCTCTCGGCGGGCCTTCGAGACCGGGACGGTCGACACGGTCGTGGTGTGCTCGGGCGCCGGGTGGGCCGACGCCCTGGGCGCCGCCGCGCTGGCCGGGGCGGTCCGCGGACCGGTGCTGCTGGTCAAACCCGACGAGCTCCCATCGGTGGTCGCCAGCGAGGTCGTGCGGTCCGGAGCCTCCAGCGCCATCGTGATCGGCGGCCGCCGGGCCGTCGGCGAGGGAGTCGAGCGCGCTCTGGCCTCGATGCTGGCGACGGTCACGCGCATCGGCGGCGCCGACCGCTACGCCACCGCGTCGATGGTGGCGTCGGCCGCCGTGCGGGAGTCGCAGGCGAGAGGGGGCGCTCCTGACGGCACTGTGTACGTGGCGTCAGGCGTCAAGTTCCCCGACGCTCTCGCGGCCTCCCCGGCGGCCGCGAGTCTCGTCCGCCCGATCCTGCTGTCCAAGCCCGGAACGATGCCAGCTCAGGTGCGCTCGACGATCGCGTCGCTCGCACCGAGTCGCGTGGTCGTCCTCGGCGGGACGGGTTCGATCTCATCTGAGGTGGAATCGATGGTCGCCCAAGTGGTGCCGGTCGTCGACCGGATAGCCGGCGCTGACCGCTACGAGACCGCCGACCTTGTCGCGCGGCACTGCGTGGACGAGGGGATGTCGTGGCAGGGGCTGGGGTTCGCGACCGGCAGCACCTTCCCCGACGCGCTGGCTGGCGGAGTGATGCAGGGCGCCCTGGGCGCGCCTCTGCTGCTGACGCCCGCGACCTACCTGCACAGCGCCCCGGCCAGCACGGTTGCGACATTCGCGCCCCAGATCGTGCAGGGACGCTGCTTCGGCGGGTTCGGAGCGGTCAGCAGCACGGTCAGGGGTCAGATCGCGCGCCTGCTGGGGATGGGGTCGTGAGCCCGGGCGCCCCGCCCGTGTGATAGCGTCCCCGTCATGGCTCACATCCTGTTTGCGACATGCCCGCGTGGCGCCGAGAGCGCGCTGGCGGCTGAGCTGAAGGCCCTAGGGGCCTCTGCAGTGAGACCCGTGCGCGCGGGTGTGTCCTTCGAGGGTCCCGCGGACGTCGCCTATCGCGTCGTCCTCGGGTCGCGGGTGGCCAGCAGGGTGCTAATGGGGGTCTCGGGCTTCGAGGCGCAGACCGCGGATGGGCTGTACGAGGCCACCCGCCAGGTCCCGTGGGAGGACCACGTGGCCCCGGACGGGACGCTGGCCGTCGACTTCACCGGCTCGATGACCGGCGTGCGCAACACCATGTTCGGCGCACAGCGGGTCAAGGACGCCATCGTGGACCGGATGCGCGACAGGGCGGGCCGCCGCCCCAGTGTGGACGCCCGGTCGCCGGACCTGCGGGTCAACGTCAGCGTGAGGCGTGGCCGGGTGAGCCTGGCGGTGGACCTCGCAGGCGAGCCTCTGCACAGGCGCGGATACCGCGAGCCGGGCGTGCAGGCTCAGGCGCCGCTCAAGGAGAACCTCGCCGCCACCGTCCTCCAGCTTGCCGGATGGCGCCGCATCGCGGAGAGCGGCGGCGCGTTCGCAGACCCGATGTGCGGCAGCGGCACGCTCGTCATCGAGGCCGCCATGATCGCGCTGGACGTCGCGCCGGGGCTCCTGCGCGATGCGCACCCGCTTGAGAGGTGGCGGGGGCATGACGCGGGAGTCTGGGCCGAGGTGCTCGACGAGGCTCGCGCCCGGCGTGAGGCCGCCTCCGGCCGGACGACGCCCATGGTCGGTTCGGACGCGGACCCCGAGGCGGTCGAGATCGCGAGGCGTTGCGCCGAGCGCGCGGGCCTGGCGGCGCACGTGAGGTTCGAGGTCCGCCGGGCTCGCGATTGCGCGCCGCCCGACGGCGCCGGACGTGGGCTCTTGGCGTTCAACCCGCCCTACGGGGAGCGGCTGTCCGTGCCCGCAGGCCTGCGAGACGAGACCGCGAGGGTCCTTTCCGAGAGGTTCGGCGGGTGGCGCGTGGCCATGCTGGCGCCGGCGGAGGACCTCGCCGTATCGTCGGTAGCGAGGTGGGAGCGCGAGCATCCGCTGAGGAACGGCGCGATCGACGTCAAACTCATGGTCGGGTCGCCGCTTCGTGCCGCGCCGCGTCCGTCCAGGGCCGCTCCGGTCCGTGAGGTCTCGGCCGAGGAGTTCGCGAACCGCCTGTCCAAGAACGCCAAGCGTCTGGGCAGATGGGCGCGGCGCGAGGGCGTCACCTGCTGGCGGGTCTACGACGCCGACCTGCCGGACTTCGCGTTCGCCATCGACCGCTACGAGGGCGCCGGTCCCGATGAGGGCCGTTTATCGGTGCACCTGGCCGAGTACGAGGCTCCACGGGAGGTGGAGCCCCAGCTCGCGACGGCGCGTCTCGACGCCGCGCTGTCGGTGATCCCCGACGTCCTCGGGGTGGACCCGGGGGAGGTGTTCGTGAAGGTCAGGCGAAGGCAGCGCGGTGAGGCGCAGTACGGGCGGTTCTCTCGCCAGGGAGCTGTGCGCGTCGTGGCCGAAGGCGAGGCCCTGCTGCTCGTGAACCTCTCGGACTACCTGGACACCGGCCTGTTCCTCGATCACCGCCCGTTGCGCGCGCGGGTCGCAACCGAGGCGGCAGGTCGGCGGGTCCTGAACCTGTTCGGATACACGGGAGCGTTCACCGTCCATGCCGCCGTCGGCGGCGCCGCATCGACCACCACGGTGGACCTGTCGCGGACCTACCTGGAATGGGCTGGCCGGTCGATGGAGCTGAACGGCCTTGGCGGCCCTAAACACGAGTTCGTGCGCGAGGACGTCCGCGGGTGGCTCGACCGGCACCCCGCCGGCTCCGGCTTCGACCTCGTGGTGCTGGACGCCCCGGCTTTCTCCAACTCCAAGCGGATGCAGGGCGTCCTCGACATCCAGCGGGACCATCCGTCCCTCATGCGGGCGGCCGTCAGGCTGCTCGCTCCCGGGGGAGTGCTGTACTTCTCGACGAACCTGCGCGGCCTTCGCTTTGACGAGTCGCTCGCGGCCGAACTGGGGGCGCAGGACATCACGGCCTCCACCATCCCGCCCGACTTCGCGCGCGACCCGAGGATCCACAGGTGCTGGCGGATCGAGGTCGGCCGGTGAGCGGCGAGACAGCGGGAGCC
This sequence comes from Actinomycetota bacterium, assembly GCA_037445995.1. Classification (GTDB taxonomy): domain Bacteria; phylum Actinomycetota; class Coriobacteriia; order Anaerosomatales; family D1FN1-002; genus JBBIJK01. The sequence continues at coordinate 36,913 of JBBIJK010000014.1, forward strand.
GGGCTGCGCTTCAGGGTACGGACCCATCCCCGCGCGAGGAGGTTGCGGATGCGGGTCACCTGGAGGGATGGCCTCGTGGTGACGTCGCCTCCGCGCGTCCCGACCGCCGCCATCGAGCGGTTCGTGGAGGAGAACCGCCAGTGGGCGGTCGCCCGTCTCGAGGAGCGGCGTTCCCGCCTGGCGGAGGCCTCCGAGGTTCCCGGCCTCGTCCGATTCGCGGCTACGGGGGAGGTCTTCGAGGTGGAGGCGCGAAGCTCCTGCGCGAAGGTCGTGCGCGTCACCGAGTCGGCTCGCTCGCTGACGCTCCGAGGCCCGGTCGACGATCCCGGCCTGTGCGTCGACGGCCTGTCGAGATGGCTGTCGCGAGCGGCGCGGTCCCGCCTTCCGGCGATGCTGGACGAGGTGGCCCGCCGCGAGGGCCTCCGCTACGAGCGGGTGACCGTGAGGGCCCAGAGCTCGCGGTGGGGGAGTTGCAGCCGGACCGGCTCGCTGTCGCTGAACCGCGCGCTGCTCTTCCTCGAGCCTGGGCTGGTGCGGCACGTGCTACTGCACGAGCTGGTGCACACCGTGCACCCCGACCACTCGCCAGCCTTCTGGACCGAGCTGGGGCGCCGCGACGAGGGCCTGGCGTCGGCCAGGGCGAGACTCAGCGAGGCCCGCGCGCTGGTTCCCGCGTGGGCGGAGCGCTGAGGACCCCCGCCCGGCTCAGACGAGCTTCTCGTATAGCAGCACGTCCAGCGTCTGGCCGAACTTGCGGCCGACCTCCCGCAAGGTGCCCACGTGCTCGAAGCCGAGGCTCTCCGCGAGCGCAACGCTGGCGTCGTTCCCGGCGGTTATCTGTGCGATGACGGCGCGGTGACCGTGGCGGGCAGCCAGCCTCAGGAGTTCGGCGTCGAGCACCCTGCCGACCCCGCGGCCCGTGTGCTTCTCGTCGACGTAGACCGTTATCTCCACGGTGTCGGCGTAGGCGCCTCGCGCGCTCCACTGCGAGAGAGAGCCCCATCCCGCCAATACGCCCCCTGCCTCGGCCACGATGACCGGGTGACGGGGGCCGTGGGCGAGCATCCACGCCGCCCTGTCCTGAGCGCTCTGCGGCTCGAGGTCGAAGCTCGCCGTCGAGCCGGTCACGGACTGGTTGTAGATCCGCGTGATCTCGGCGGCGTCCGCGGGCGTGGCGGGGCGTGTCCGGATCTCCAACTCATGCCTCCAGCAGGTGGGTGTGGCGGGCCAGCTCATCGATCTCGCGCTCCACGATAGCGAGAAGCCCCGCCGATGACACGTGGCGAGAGGGCGCGGCCGGGTGCCCTGACAGCTCTCGCGGGGCTGGGCGGCCGCTCAGCCGCTCGAGCTCCTCGCGCCATCGCGCGGGCAGCGACGGGGGTACCGCCGCCCCCAGCAGCTCCGCCATCACCGAGGTCCATGCGAGCGGGACCGCCGACCACCAGGCGTACCCGCCGCCTCCGCACGCCGCGATCCTGCCCTCGCAGACTTCGTCGGCCAGCCCGACGATCGACCGGACAAGCGAGCGGTAACCCGCGAGAGAGAGTCCCAGGTGCGACAGGGGGTCTTCCAGGATGGCGTCGGCGCCGCACTGGACGACGATGGCGTCGGGCGCGAACGCGCGGATCGCAGGCGCGATCACCCGCCCGAACGCCAGGGCGTAGCACTCGTCGTCTGCCTCGGGCGGCATCGCCACGTTGAGCGCGCAACCCGCGCCGTCGCCCACGCCGGTGTCGCGCGCGAAGCCGGTGCCCGGGAAGAGGTGCCGTCCCGATTCGTGCACCGACACGGTGAGCACGTCCGCCGAGCTCCAGAACGCTTCCTCGACGCCGTCGCCGTGGTGGGCGTCGATGTCGACGTACGCGAAACGCGATCCGGGATGGTCTCTTTGCGCAGCGGCGATGGCGACGGCGGGGTCGTTGTAGACGCAGAACCCCGCGGCCCTGTCGCGATGCGCGTGGTGCAACCCGCCCGCGACGTTGAACGTGCGCGCGAACCGGGAGTCCATCACCGCTTCCAGCCCGAGGATGGCCCCGCCGCAGATGAGCGAGGACACGTCGTGCATCCCCGGCACGACCGGGTTGTCGCCGGTGCCGAGCCCGTGGCGATGATCGGGGCCGAACGGCGGTTCGGAGGCCCTGCGGACGGCCTCGACGTACTCGCGGGAGTGGACGAGCTCGAGATCGCGCTCCGACGCCGGCATCGGCGAGATCACGCGAGCCTGGCCCGGACCTTCGCCGAGCAGCCCGTATGCATCCATGAGCGACACCGACAGCGTCACGCGCTCGGGTCGGAGCGGGTGCCCGGGGCCGAGGTCGTAGTCGGCAAGCGACGGGTCATAGACCAGGGCGGTCTGCCGCATCTGATCCCTCCTGGACGCGCTGGCCGAGGGCGGACGCCCGAGTTGTACCCTATTCGTGGGTCGCGCCACCAGACACGATGACACGCAAGGGTCCGTGTCGTAAGATGTTTGTTCCGCCGTTCGGCGGGCAGGCGGCCAACCCTAAGGCGCGTCCCGTCATCGCCGCCTGCAGTCAGGACTTGAGAGGAAACCAGAGCGTGGACCAGACTATGGCCTACGACATGCCGGTCGAGAGCAAGCTCGCTGTGACGCGGGTGAAGCTGGACGACACCACGTTGCGCGACGGCGAGCAGACCGCCGGTGTCGTTTTCGCCAACCACGAGAAAGTCAGGATCGCCAAGCTGCTCGACGAGATCGGCGTCGAGCAGATCGAGGCCGGGATCCCCACGATGGGCGGGGACGAGCGGGACGTCATCGAGGAGATCGCCCACCTGGGCCTCAACGCCTCGGTGCTCGGGTGGAATCCCGCCCAGACCGCCGCAATCAAGACCTCGCTCGACTGCGGCGTGGACGCTGTCGCGATCTCCCTTGCCACTTCTGACATCCATATCGAGACCAAGCTGCAGAAGGACCGCCCTTGGGTGCTCAAGACCATCGCGGAGTGCGTGGCCTTCGCCAAGGACGGGAATCCTGACATCTACGTCTCGGTCAACGCCGAGGACGCCTCCCGCACCGAGATCGGGTTCCTCGTCGAGTACGCCAAGATCGCCAAGAAGGAGGGCGCCGACCGCCTCCGCTTCTGCGACACCATCGGCGTCATGGAGCCCTTCCGCACTTATCAGCTGATCAAGCACCTCATCGAGGAGACCGGGCTCGAGATCGAGATGCACACGCACAACGACTTCGGCATGGCCGTGGCGAACGCCATCGCGGGCATCCACGCTGGCGCGACATGGGTCAACGTCACCGTCGGCGGACTCGGCGAGCGGGCTGGCAACGCCGCTCTCGAAGAGGTCGTGATGGCGTTGCGCCACATCGAGGGAGTGGACGTCGAGTACGACACCGCGCGATTCCGCGAGATCGGCGAGTACGTCATGGGGGCGGCCGGCCGGCAGATCCCGGCGTGGAAGTCGGTCATCGGGACCAACATGTTCGCCCACGAGTCGGGTATCCACGCGGACGGCGTCATCAAGAACCCCAAGACCTACGAGGTGTTCGCGCCCGACGAGGTTGGGCTTCAGCGGCAGATCGTGATCGGGAAGCACTCGGGTTCCAAGGCGATCATGCTCAAGTTCCATGAGTACGGCCTCGACCTGACGAACGAGGAGGCCGCCGACATGCTCCCAAGGGTGCGCTCCGCAGCCGTCGAGCTGAAGAGGGCCCTGTTCGACAAGGAGCTCCTCTACATCTACAAGGACTGGATCCTCGAGAAGACCGGGCACAAGGAGCCCAAGAGGGCGAAGGGGGCGGCCGAGGCCTGATCCGGGTCTCGCCGCGAGACGAAGGACCGCGCGGCGTCCGATGAGGGCGCCGCGCTCGCGCGTGAAGGAGCGGGTGGTAGCGATACCAGGCAAGACCATCTCAGAGAAGATCTTCTCGTCCCGTTCCGGGACGGACGCCCGCGCCGGCGACATCGTCGTCGCTGAGGTCGACTTCGTCATGGGGCAGGACGGCACGTCGCCTCTGGCCATCCGGGCCCTCGAGAGCATGGGGGTCACGTCCGTCTTCGACCCGGCCAAGGTGGCGCTGGTCATCGACCACAGCTCGCCAAGCCCGCTGGAGGGAGTGAGCGCGCTGCACACCATGATGCGCGAGTTCGGCGCGCGCACCGGGGCCAAGGTCTACGACATCGGCGAGGGCGTGTGCCACCAGATCGTCCCGGAGCAGGGCCACGTGGTCCCCGGCGACCTGATGGTCGGCTGTGACTCGCATACCTGCACCTACGGCGCGCTCAACGTCTTCTCGACGGGCGTCGGTTCCACGGACGGCGCCGCCGCGATGGCGTCGGGCAAGCTGTGGTTCAAAGTTCCCGAGACCATCAAGGTTGTCTGGGAGGGAGAGCTGTCCCCGGGCGTGTTCAGCAAGGACCTCGTCCTGGACCTGGCGGGCCGCATCGGGGTGGACGGCGCCACGTACGAGGCGATCGAGTTTTACGGCCCTGTCATCGACGCGATGTCGGTCGAGGCGCGGATGACCATCTCGAACATGGCCATTGAGGTGGGCGCCAAGGCCGGGCTGATGCGCGCGGACGCCAAGACGCTCGAGTGGTTCGAGGGCCGTTCGGACAGGCGCTCGGCACCCGTGGAGCCCGACGCCGACGCCGTCTACTCGCAGGAGCTCGTCTATGACGCTTCCGCCATAGGGCCACGTGTCGCCCTGCCGCACGCCGTCGACAACGTCTGTCCGATCGAGGACTGCGAGGGCACCCCGATCCAGCAGGGCGTCCTGGGGACGTGCACGAACGGCCGGCTCGAGGACCTCGCCATCGCTGCCGGGATGCTCGCCGGCCGCAGGGTTCACCCCGACGTGCGCTTCATCGTCGCGCCCGCCAGCAGACGCGTGTTCCTCGACGCCATCGAGGCTGGCTACATCTCGACATTGGTGGAGGCGGGCGCCGCCGTGGTCACGCCGGGATGCGGCCCGTGTGTCGGAACCCACAACGGAGTGCCCTCGGACGGCGAGAACGTCATCTCCACCGCCAACCGCAACTTCAAGGGCCGGATGGGCAACAGCAAGGCATTCATCCACCTCGCGAGCCCGGCGACGGTCGTGGCCAGCGTCATCGAAGGCAGGATCACGGACCCTCGCGGGTACTTCGGATAGGGAAGGGCTCCCGAATGCAGCTCCGGGCCAAGGCGTTCAAGTACGGCGACGACATCAACACCGACTACATCATCAGCGGCAAGTACAAGTTCAAGTCCGCCGACATGGAGGCCATGGCCGTCCACGCCATGGAGGACCTCGACCCGGACTACCACGCCAAGGTCTCGGCTTCGGGCGGGTTCCTGGTGGCGGGGAAGAACTTCGGCATGGGCTCGAGCCGCGAGCAGGCGCCCTTGGTCCTCATCCACTCCGGGACGCGGGCGGTCCTCGCGAAGAGCTTCGCGAGGATCTTCTTCCGCAACGCCATCAACACCGGCCTGCCGGTCGTGGAGTGCGACACCGGCCTGATCGACGACGGTGACGAGCTCGAAGTGGACCTGCACGCCGGAGCGGTCAGGAACCTCACGAAAGGGACTGAGATCCCGTTCGCGCCACTACCCCCCGTCATGGAGCAGCTGCTCGCGGACGGCGGGCTGGTGGAGCACTTCAAGAAGCACGGGGGGTTCAACCTCTAGACGACCGCGAGAGTCGCGGCCCCCGACGGGAATGAACGAGGCGGGGATCGGAGCTGTGATGGCAACCAGGAAGAGCGTGAGCGCCGACATCGGGCTCGAGGGCGACAAGAGCGAGCTGGGGCGGCGTGCCCTCAAGGAGAAGCGCGTCATGAAGGCGCTCGTGTCCGCGCTCGGCGGGGCGGACCGGTCGCAGCGCTCGCTCGCGGCCAGCGCGCTGCACGAGGTCGCCTGCGCCGAGCCGCGTGCTCTCGTGCCGCACGGGGAGGCCCTGATCGACGCGCTCGACAGGCCCGAGCCCCATACCCGCTGGGAGGTCCTAGACGTGCTCGGTGAGCTGGTGGCGGTCGACACGCGGTTGGTCGAGAAGGCCGTCACCCCGGTGGTCGAGTGCCTGCACGACGGCGAGTCCGCGCGCGTGCGCGTCGCCGCCTTCAGGGTGCTGGCGCGCTGGGGCGCCACGACCGAGCGCAGGGCCGACCGAGTCTGGCCGCTGATGTCCGACGCGACCCGCATCTACCACGGCGACCCGGAGTACGGCGCCTTCCTCGCAGGGGTCGTGACGCTTCTCGAAGGGGCCGCCAGCGACCAGGTGAAGAAGGATGCGGCCGTCCTGTTCGAGCCCGACGCGGGCGACCCGGACCGGGCCGTCGCGCGCCGTGCGAGGCAGATCGTCGCGCTCAAGCCCAAGCGCGCCCGCAAGAAGGCGTGAGGCAGGGGCCCGGGAAGGGCCGACGGCGGATCCACGGGTAACCGCTCGGCGCGGGCCCGCAGACCAGGAGGAATCGAATTGGCCAAGCACACCGTGACCCTCATCCCTGGCGACGGCATCGGCCCGGAGGTGACCGACGCCATGCGGACGGTCGTCGAGGCCACCGGGGTCGACATCGAGTGGGAGGTCGCCGAGGCGGGCTCCGACGTGATGGACAGGTACGGCACGCCCCTGCCTGAGCACGTGATCGAGTCGTGCCGCCGCAACCGCGTCGCCATCAAGGGCCCGATCACCACGCCGGTCGGGACCGGCTTTCGCAGCGTCAACGTCGCGCTTCGCAAGGAGCTCGACCTGTACGCGTGCCTCAGGCCGGCGTTCTCCATCCCGGGCTCGGGCGCGCGCTACGACGATATCGACCTTGTCATCGTTCGTGAGAACACCGAGGACCTGTACGCGGGGATCGAGTTCGAGGAGGGGTCCGAGGGCGCGCGCAAGCTCATCGAGTTCGCTGCGGCCGAGGGCGCTGGCGCCATCCGCCCGGACTCGGGCATCTCGCTCAAGCCGATCTCGATCGCGGGCACCGAGCGGGTCGTGCGCTTCGCGCTGGACTACGCCGTCGCGCACGGTCGCAAGAAGGTGACGGCCGTCCACAAGGCCAACATCCTCAAGCACTCCGACGGGCTGTTCAGGCGCGTCGCCCATGAGCTGTACGAGCGCGAGTACGCGGACAGCGGCGTCGAGTTCGAGGACTATATCGTCGACGCGACCTGCATGCAGCTCGTGCTGCACCCGGAGTGGTGGGACGTGCTCGTGCTCCCGAACCTGTACGGCGACATCGTCTCGGACCTCGCGGCCGGCCTCATCGGCGGATTGGGCATCGCCCCGGGCGCCAACATCGGCGCGGACGTCGCCGTCTTCGAGCCGGTCCACGGTTCGGCTCCGCGCTACGCCGGCAAAGACATGGCGAACCCCACGGCCGAGATCCTGTCCGCGGCCCTTATGCTCGACCACCTCGGCGAGGCGGACGCGGCGGCCCGGGTGCAGGCTGCTGTGCGCAAGGTCATCGGCGAGGGCTCGCGTGTCACCTACGACATCAGGCGCTCCGCCACAGGCTCGACCGACGGCGCCGTTGGGACGCGCGCCTACGCCGAGGCTCTCTGCGAGGCGCTCTAGCAGCCGCCATGGCCACCACCCGAGAAACCCCCGGGGCGCCGAAGCCCGCGAGCGGCGGTGGGGCCGGCGGGTACTGGGCGGCGCTGGACGCCTCGCGTCGCCGGATCGTCCTGGTGGTCGTGGCGGGCGCCGCGGTCCTCCTCGGCGCCGCCGTCGTGCTGTGGGCCCTGAGCAGTGGCGGAGGCTCCGACGAAGGCGCCGATGTCGCCGGGAAGGTGGTGGGGGGGCCCGCCGCGGATCCACCGGCGTCGACAGGAGACACGCCCTCTGCGGACGTGGGCGCGGGGGCATCCGGAAGCCCGACCGAGCCCCCAGGGCCTGAAGCCGCCGCCGGACGCGAGCCGTTCGTGGCCTATCGCGCGGACGGGGCGCTCTGGGTGTCGGGCGAGGACGGCCGCGGGGCCATCCGTGTCGTGGAGGCGCGCGAGGGCGCGTTCGCGCTCTCTCCCGACGGAGGCGTCCTGGCCGCGGTCGACGCCGCTAGAGGCGTGCTGGTCCTGGTCGACGTCCTGTCCAAGACGACCGTGGAGTTCGGCCGTGTCATGGACCTCGAGCCCTCCTGGGCCCCGGACTCGTCCTGGGTGGCGTTCACCATCGACTCGCCCAAGGTGCAGGTGATCCGGGTCGAACGCGACGGAAGCGGAAGGCGCGTCCTCGCGGACGGGACCGGCCCGCGCATCTCGCCTGACGGCAGGAGTGTGGCGTACCTGGAGGCCGGCACCGCGAGGCTGTCGGTGGCGCCGGTGGGAGGGCGCGGCCGGATCGTCCCGGGGGTGCAGCTCGTCGGGGACTACGATTGGGTCACGGAAGGCCTGCTCGTCTACGCGTCGCCCGGTCCGGGTCCGGCGATGCTCAACAGGGTGGCGCCGGACGGCTCGGGCGCCGCGCGCCTGGACACCTACGGCGGGAGCCGGCCGGTGGCGTTCTCGAGGCTGCGGGTTTCCCCGGACCGTAAGTGGCTCGCGTACGCCGAGACCGGCGACGACGGGTACTCGCGAATGTGGACGATTGCCTGGGACGGGTCGGGGAGGCGGTACCTGTCGGTGCGCCGCGACGACTACCCGACGGGCTGGAGCGCCGACGGCCAGCGCATCCTGTTCATCCAGGGCAACGCCGGGCAGGGGGATCCGACGGCGCTCATGGAGGTGCGCAAGGACGGGACCGCGCGACTGCAAGTGGTCGAAGGGGCGCGGCCCTAGATCCGCTCGAGCGCATGGAGCCCGTTGCCTCACCCGACCCGCTGGCCTATACTCCCGTCCTACACCGCGCGAGCGGGATGGATATCGATGATTGGCGTTGACGGGGAGTAGTACAGGCCAATCCCG
>JBBIJK010000015.1:0-45433 GCA_037445995.1 Actinomycetota bacterium
GAGGGCCATACGATGAAACCCAGCGAGCGGGCGCGTCTGACAGCCGCGATCGGCACTGGCCTGTTCGCGCATCTAGCCGCCTCCTACCTGTTCCGGGGTTCGTGGGCCGCCGCGGCGCTGGCCGGCCTCGTGACCGGCGTAGCCGCGGGCGGCGTGCTCCGCCGGCCCGGCTCAGGCGCCGCGGCTTCAGTCGCCTCGGTCCTGGCTGTGTCGCTGGCCGCGGCTCTGGCGGGCTCAGCGGGGGACGCGGCCGCCTTCGGGCGCGCCGTGCTCCGGCTCGCCCCGCTCGCGCTCGCGTCGTCGCTAACGGCCGCAGCCGCCGGGTCGGCGGCTGCCTGGGCCTTCGCGCGGCGTGGCCGCGCCCTCGAGCTGACGACGGCAGCGGCCCTCGCGCTCATCGTCGCCGGGATGTGGACCACGGCATGGGGCGCCGCGCACCGGGACAGCGTCCTTGGCCCGTCCACCTCGCGACAGCTCACCGCGATTCCGGACATGACACAGCAACGCGACGCCGACCTTTACATCCGGATCACGCAGCTCATGCGGGAGGGTGAGGGTTACTACTCGGCGGCGATGACCGCGCGGCAGGAGGCCTCGCCGGAGGAGCCGGTGGAATCGGGCGGCGCGGTTCGCTTCCGGCTGCCGACGCTGTTCTGGCTCTGGGCGGCCTCTCCGCTCCCTCCGCCCGCCACCTTCATCGGTGGACTTCTGGCCATCGGCACCGCCGCGGTGCTGGCGGCCTACGCGCTGGGGCGCACGCTCGCGCCCCCGCCCATCGCTCTTGCGTCCAGCGCATGCGTCGCCGCCGCGTTCGCCGCCGCGGCGTCGCGGACCACCGTCGCGTTCAGCGAGTGGTGGGCGGGAGCGCTGGTGCTTTGCTCCCTGGCCGCCTGGGCCCTCCACCTGTCGCGTGACGGGGACCGCACATGGCTCGCCGCCGCTGCCGGGCTCGCGCTTGCAGCGGCGCTGACCCGCGAGCTCGCCGCGTTCGCGCTCGTCGGGGGCTTCGGCGCGGCCTGGCTTTCGGACCGCCGGGACGGCCGCAGAAGGAAAGCGGCATGGGCGCTGTCGCTCGCCCTGTTCGCCGCCGCATACGCCGCTCACTTCGCAGTCGTCGGAGGAGGCGCGATGCTGGGCGGCGGCCTGGAACCGGCGTCGTGGCTCCGATCGCCGCTCGACCGTGCGAGCGTCGTGCTCGCGGAAGGGGACCGCTGGCTGCTGGGGACCCCGCTGCTCTCGGCTGTCGCGGCGGCGCTGGCGGCGGCGGGACTCCTCGCGGGGCGGAACAGGGACGCACGGCTGGCGACGGTGCTCCTGCCGGCGGCCGTCTTCCTGCTGATCGGCCCGTCGGGGTCCCTGGCCGCCGGAGAGCCCGCCGTCGCGTTGGGGTACTGGGGCGGCCTCGTCAAGCCCTCGCTGTGGGCCCTGCTGCCAGCGGCGGCGGGCCTACTGGTCCCCGGGCGGCGCCGGAAAGGGCTCGGGCCTACTCCACGCTCCTCCGGAGCCTGATCTCGTCCCTCACGGGGATGCCGCTGAAGCCGGCCGCCGCGGAACCCATGGCGTCGGCCAGCAGACCCAGAGCCGCCTCGTAGATCACGAAGCCCTGACGCTGATAGAAGTCCAGGCCCGGGATGTCGTCGTTGGAGACCGCGACCCGGACCGCGGGCAGCCGCCTCTCCCGTGCGACCTCGACGGCGAGGCCAAGCAGGGCCGAGCCCACACCCTGCCCTTGGAACCGCGGATAGACGGAGAGCAGAACCACCACAAGCTCGCCTCCGTCGAGCGCGAGCGACAACAGACCCGCGAACTCACCTTCCGCCTCCGCGACCAGGTTGATGCCCGACAGCACGTCGAACGTCTTCCCGAACACGTCGATGTCGGTCTCGCCCCAGGCCTGGTCGCAGATCTCCTCGATCGCGCGGGTGTCGCCGGGCGTCGCCGGGCGCACCGCGAACTCCATCCTGTCGTTCCCGAGATGCTCGGCGCAGGTGATCGTCATGCGCGCGTTGTCGAGCGGCAGGTCCTTGTCGCAGACCGGGCAGCGATACTGCGGATAGGGAGCGTCCATGTCCTCGTCGTGCACGGGTCCTCTTCTCATGGGTGTGCGAGATGCCAAGCCTTGAGGTGTTTCTACCACCCCGGCGCGCGCGTCACCCGCCACTCACCGGGAGCGCGGGATACCGCAGACGCTTACAATGACACCGTAGACCCCATCGTGGGAGGACCGTGGAGACCCTGACCCCTTTGGCCGGGAACCCGTCGGCGCGCCGGGCGCTGGCCGGAGCGTCCGTGCTGTACACCGATCTTGACGGCACGCTCCTGGCGCGCGGCGGCAACCTCCTGGCCGACGCGTCCGGCTCTCCCTCGACCGTCGCGGCCGAGGCCGTGGTGGCGCTCAACCGGGCTGGGCTGACTGTGCGAGCCTGCTCGGGCAGGAGCCGCTCGCAACTCCTCGAGGTGGTGCGGTTGTGCGGCTGGGGAGGCTACGTGGCCGAGCTGGGATGCGTCATCGTGCGCGACCGGGCAGAGCCTCCCGTCTACTTCCTCGGCGACTGGCCCGATGAGACACTGAGGCCGGACGAGACGCCCTTTGAGGCGATAGAGCGCACGGGGGCCCTGGCGACGCTGCTGGAGATGTTCCCCGGCCGCATCGAGCCGCACACCCCCTGGAACGTTGGCCGCGAGGCCACGCACGTGCTCCGGGGCGACATCGACGTCGACGCGGGGGCAGCCGCTCTCGCGTCGCTGGACCCGCCTGTCGGCCTCGTGGACAACGGCGTCATCCGTCCCCCGCGACACACCCTCGTGGGCTGCGAGGAGATCCACGCCTACCACCTGGCGCCGCTCGGCGTGACCAAGGAGATCGCGGTGCGCCGCGACCTGGAGCTGATGGGCATGTCACGCGAGGACGCCGTCGCGATCGGCGACTCCGAGACCGACGTCGGGATGGCCGGGTCCGTCTCGCTGATGGTCCTGGTGGCCAACGCTCTCGAAGACCCCCGCGCGGTAGCGTCCGCGGCGGGCCGCGGCAACGTGGCGGTGACCCGCCGCGCCCGCGGCGAGGGATGGGCGGAGCTGGCCGCCGTGTGGCTCGAGGCCCGCGAAGGCCTGACGTCGGCCTGAGTCGCTCTCCCGCCGCTCAGCTTCTCGCCGGGGTGCCCACGGGTATCACATACAGCGGCGTCTCGTCCCCGGCCGCGCCGATCACGCGCCTCACGGCCTCGTCGGCGAACGCCCCGACCGGCACGCCGCCCAGACCGAGATGCGCGGCCGCGAGCAGCAGGTTCTGCGCGGCGTGACCCGCCTCCAGGTGCACGTAGCGCTCGGCGCGGCCGCCGTACTTCGCGGCCGTGCGCGCGTAGACGCCGGTGATCACGAAGACCACGGGGGCTGCGGCGATGAACATCTGGGCCAAGGCGGCGAGTGCCAGCGCGCGTCGCACGTCGCCACCGCCGACCTCCAATAGCTCGTCACGCGCGGGAACGTAGCGGCTCACGCCCTCCGCCGTCGCTGCGTACAGCTCAAGCGGGTATAGCGCCCCGGCCGAGGGAGCCGCCCGGAATCCGGCCGCGGGAGCGGTCACGCCCTGGGCGGCCCACAGCATCAGCGCGATGCCCTCGCCCGAGACGGGATCCGCCGCGAAGTCACGCACCGAGCGCCGGCGATCGATCGCGCCGAGCAACGCGTCAGCCGCGTCGGCCTGGCGGGGACCGGACGGCTCGCCGCCGACCTGCGAGGCCGTCTCCACACCGGGATCGTCGGACTCGCGAGGCACGCACCCCGCAAGGAGCGCGGTCATCGCGAGAAGGAACGTGCGACGGTCAGGCATCTCGTCCACCTCCTGGCCAAGCGGCGCGTACGGGCCAGCCTCGCAGCCGTATCGCTTGTATTCCCGCACCCACCCTTACTCCGCTCCCGGCCGCGTCCGTCCGCCTTCCGTCAGGGGGATGCCTTGCGTCCCGGACGCGGGCGCGCCTACAATCACCCGAGGCGCCCGGTGGGCGCGGTTGAAAGCACGACAGGCTCCATCCGTTGGGTGCGGCTCCTGTCCGAACACAGGCCACTGCCCGGAAATGTCGAGAGACGCCAATGGGTAGAACAGCCCTCCCCGGCTTAAGGGGAAGGCTAAGGTGGCTGGCCCGCTCGCTCGGGCAGTACGTCGGTCAGTGCCAAATCCTAGACGAGGGGTAGGGGCCGCACGGCGCGCGGGTCGTCGCGCGTCGGCGAGCGGGCACCTAGCCCGCCTCCTGACCCCTCGTCCGCAGTCGGGCGCAGGGGTCTTGTCATGCTCGGGCCCCTGGGGCCCGGGGAATGTCGCCTCACAGAAGAGGACCTGGGTGAGACCTTCAAGTCCCTAGGTCCCGGCTCCCGGAACGTCGGGGGTCGAGGACCCGACGAACGCCCTTGCAGGCGTCGCCGCCGCATGGCGGCCGCCCTGAGGGAGGGAGCGCCATGATCTACCTGACCCGGATGCTCGGCAGACCGGTGGTGGACGCCGCGGGCGTCAACATCGGCTCGATCCATGACGTCGCCATCGCCACGGGCGAGATCTTCCCGCGCGTCACCTCGCTTGCGTTCCTCGGGCCCGACAAGACACCGTTCATGCTTTCCTGGCGCAAATACGTGGCCGAGGTCGAGGCTGACAGGGTCGTCCTGAACGTCCCGCGTTCAGAAATCCGCTTCTCGTACCTGCAGCCCCAGGAGGTTCTCCTCCACAGGGACCTGCTCAACAAGCAGATCGTCGACACCCAGGGGATGAAGGTCGTCCGCGTCAACGACCTCAAGTTGTCCGAGTCGCGCAACCAGCTCCGCCTGCTCGGAGCGGAGGTGGGCGTCCGCGGGATCCTGCGCGGCCTCTCCCCGTCGGTCGAGCGCGCGACAGACGCGGTGCTGGGCGCCTTCGGCCGCGCGCTGCCCGAGACCATCATCGCGTGGAACTACATGGACCTCCTCGACCGCGACCTGTCGCACGTACGGCTGTCCGTCACACACAAGCGCCTGCACGAGCTGCACCCCGCCGATGTCGCCGACGTCCTCGAGCAGCTCAGCCCCTCGCAGCGAGCGAGGGTCTTCGAGCACCTCGACAACGCGCAGGCGGCGGAGGCCATCTCCGAACTCGAGGACGATCTTCAGGCCGACGTCATCGACGACCTCGGCGACCAGCGCGCGTCCGACATCCTCGAGATGATGGACCCTGACGACGCGGCCGACGTCATCGGTGACCTCCCCTACGACAAGGCCGAGACGCTGCTCAGGTTGATGGGGGTCGGCGAGGCCAGGCAGGTCAGGAAGCTCCTGGGCTACAAGGAGAAGACCGCGGGCGGGATCATGACGCCCGAGGTGACCACGGTGACCGAGGGCATGACGGTCGAGCAGGTCATCGACCACCTTCGAGGTGCCGCCGCGGAACACGAGAGCATCTACTACGTCTACACGCTGGACGCCGACGGTCGCTTGAGCGGGGTCCTGTCACTGCGAGACCTCCTAGTCAGCGCCCCGGACACACTCGTCGAGGAGCTCGTGGTGCGGGACCTCTTCACCGCCGATCCGGAACAGGACCAGGAGGAGGTCGCCGAGACGATGAGCAAGTACGACCTTCTCGCGCTTCCCGTGGTCGACGAGGGCGGCCGGATACTGGGCATCGTCACGGTCGATGACGCCCTCGACGTTCTCGAGGAGGAATCCGCCGAAGACCTGGCGCTGGCGACGGGTTCAGCGGGCGGACTGGATGCCGCAGGCGGGCTTCTGCCCTGGCTCGCGCGCCGCATGCGCTGGATAGTGCTGTGGGCGCTTCTGCTGCTGGCGGGCGCAGGAGCCGCCAGAGCCTACCTCGGCGAGGCGGCTCCCGTGGCGCTGATCGCCCTGTTCTTCGTCCCGCTCGTCCTGCGGCTCTCCGAGGACGTCTCGGGGCACTCGCTCGCTCTCCTGATCGAGGAGCCAGGCGAGACCGAGCGGCCCTCCTTCGGACGCCGCGTACTCGCTGACGTGCTCGGCGGGCTCGCGCTCGGCGCGGCGGGCGGGGCGCTGGCCTTCGCGGTGCTGGAACTGGTGGGAGCCGGGCTCTCGCTGGCCACCGCGACGGCCGCCGGCATCCTGGCCGCCGGACCCTCCATGACCCTTCTGGGCAGCGCCGTGGCGTCCGCGGCCCGCCGCGCGACGGGCGACAGGCCCGCGTCCGCGACCCTGCTGTCGTTCTGCGTCGGCGCGGCGGGCACGGCTGTGTTCGCCGCGGTCGCGCTGACCCTGATGACCCTGCTGCCGGCCTGAGCCCCGATCCACAATGACAGCGAAGACCGAGACACCCACTCGCACCGGGCGCCTCGCCCGGCTGGGCGTGGTCATGGCCGCCATGGGACCCGGCATAGTGGCCGCCTCTGCGGGCAATGACGCGGGTGGCGTCTCCACCTACTCGGTCATGGGGGCGAGCTTCGGGTACCGGATGCTCTGGCTCATGCCCCTTATGACGATCGCCCTCGTCGTCGTGCAGGAGACGGTCACCCGGATGGGCGCGGTGACGGGCAAGGGCTTCGCCGCCCTGATACGCGAGCGCTTCGGCGTCAGGCCGACGCTGCTGGCGATGCTCGCGCTGCTCTTCAGCAACGCGGCCACTTCCGCCTCGGAGTTCGCCGGTATCGCAGCTGCGGCCGAGCTGCTCGGCGTCTCGCGGTACCTCGCCGTGCCGGCCGCCGCCGTGATCGTCTGGGTGCTGCTCGTGCGGGGGACCCACCGGCGCGTCGAGCGCCTGTTCCTCGGGCTGTCGGCGGTGTTCGTCACCTACATCGCGGCCGCGCTGATCGCAGGTCCGGAGTGGTCACAGGTGGCGCGCGCCACAGCCGTGCCGGACTTCGAGCCAAGCCGGGCCTACCTGCTGCTGGCGATAGCCGCGGTCGGGACGACCATAGCGCCGTGGATGCAGTTCTTCGCTCAGGCCAACGTGGTCGACAAGGGAGTCACCGCCGCCGGCCTGCGTCTCCAACGGCTGGACGTGGTGGTGGGCACGGTCGCGGCCAACCTCATCGCATGGTGCATCGTCGTGACCACGGCGACAGTGCTCCACCCTGCGGGCGTGCGGATCTCAAGCGCCCAGGACGCCGCGGCGGCTCTCGCGCCCGTGGCTGGCGACGGCGCGACGCTCCTGTTCGCCATCGGGCTTCTGGCGGCGTCCCTTCTCGCTGCGTTCGTGCTCCCGCTGACCGCCGCCTACGCCGTGTGCGAAGCGTTCGGCTGGGAGCGCGGTCTCGACAGGTCCTGGGCCGAAGCGCCGGCGTTCAACGGCATCTACACGTTCGTGATAGCGGCCGGAGCGGTCTTTGTCATGCTGCCCGGGCTGGACCTTATAGCCGTGATGGTCTTCTCGCAGGTGGTGGGGGGCGTGCTCCTGCCCTTCCTGCTCGTGTTCATGATGAGGATCGTGAACGACCGCGGAATCATGGGCCAGCACGTGAACGGCCGCGCGTACAACGCCATCTCGTGGACGACCATCGCGGCAGTGATCGGGCTCACGCTCGGACTGCTGGCCACGATGGTGCCGGGGGTCGGATGAGCGGGGCAGCCGACAAGCGCGCGTTGCGAATCCTTGCCTGCGAGCTGCGCTCGGCTCTCGGGCCAGAGGCGCGTACCGCCGCCAGCGCGGTCGTCGCGGACCACGTCGCCACCCTCCCCGAGCTCGAGGGCGCGAGGCTAGTGCTCGGGTACGCAGCCGTCGGCGACGAGCTGGACCCCGGTCCCGCGCTCGCGCGCCTGGCCGCCCGGGGCGCGCGGATCGTCTATCCCCGCGTGGAGACCGCTGGCGAACTGTCCCTGCGCCTGGCCCGGCCCGAGGAGCTTTCCCCCGGCGCCTACGGGATACCCGAGCCGCCGCTCGACGCCGAGAAGGTCGAGACGTCTCGCATCGACGCAGCCGTAGTCCCCGGGGTCGCGTTCGACCCCAGGTGCGCGCGGCTGGGCCACGGCGAGGGCTACTACGACCGCCTCCTGACGTCGCTCAGGGCCGGCGCGGTCGTGGTGGGGGTGGCCTTCGACGAGCAGGTCCTCGACGACGTCCCGATGGAAGCGCACGACGTCCCGATGGACATCCTCGTCACCCCGAGCCTTCTGGTGCGGAGAGGCTGACCGACCTCACCGGCCGGGTCCCGGCTCGCTGCCTACCGCTCCGCCTGAGCGGACTGGATCTCGGCCAGCTCGTCCAGGGTGACCATCGTGTACCCGCCCTGCTTGAGACGCCGGATGACGTCCCTGAGCGCGACGATGGTCTGACTGCGGTCACCGCCCCCGTCGTGCAGCAGCACGATCGATCCGGGGCGGGTCGCGCCGACCACGCGCTCGGCCAGCACCGCTTCGCCCGGACGGCTCCAGTCCCACGGATCCACCGTCCACCAGACGATGCGAAGCCCTCTGGTCCTCGCGGCCTCGACCAGACCGGGGCCGACCCGCCCGCCCGGCGGCCTGAACCAGCGCGGCACCACGCCCGAGGCCTGCCAGACCGCGCGCTGGGTGCTGTCGATCTCGCGACCCGCGACCGCCGCGGGCGTCGAGCCGTCGGTGGTGTGCGACCAGGTGTGGTTGCCGACCTCGTGCCCCTCCGCCACGACCCGTCGCACCAGCTCGGGGTACCTGGCGGCGTTGGCGCCCAACATGAAGAAGGTGGCCCTCACCCGCTCCTCTGCGAGAATCTCCAGAATGCGCTCGGTCTGACCGGGCCAGGGCCCGTCGTCGAACGTCAGCGAGACGACATGGAGTCGGGCCTGGCCGCCGGAGCGCACCACCCGCGTGTCGACCGCCTGGGTCAGCACGGTCCGTGACACCTCGCGGCCCGTCGCGGACCCGACGGTGACCAGCGCCCGACCGGGCACCCCCTCACGCACGACCAGCGCCATCGGCCCCTGGCCCACCTCGACGATCTCGGGGGCCACTGTCATCTCCCTGGTGACCACAGCCTCCACCAGGTCGGCCCCCGGGTGACTCGCCAGCTTCTCGACGGGCCACACCCGGGCGTCGGCGACCAGGGGCCGGCCTGCCCTCGTGATCACGGCAGGCGAGCCTCCGCCGCGGAGCGCCACGGAGCCGTCATCGGCCGCGATCAGGTCTCCGGCGAGCCCGGCGGCGCCGGCCTCTGCGGCCAGGTCCGCCACGACCGCCGGATGCCCGAGGGCGACGTGCTCGCCGTCCAGGACGACCTGACAGGTGAGAAAGGGCCGGTAGGAGACGGCGAGAAGCGCAAGCACGACGAAGACGGCCGCGGCGGCGGCGCGACGTGAGGGATCCGGGCGCTCGGGACGTCGTACCTCGAAGGTCTTCACGAGGGGCAAGCGTGCGAGACGCGTGCCATCCTGCCCCCCGTGACCTCCAGCAGCTCTTCCAAGGTCAGGCGCACCATCGAGCTGGGGGTCCCGCCTGCGGGGTAGACGGTAGTGAAGCGCTCGAGCGAGTCGTCTACGAGCACCGACAGCCCCCGGGGGAGCCCGAACGGGCAGACGCCGCCGATCGCGTACCCGGTGGCCGCCCTGACGGTGTCCGGGTCGGCCATCGCCGCCCTGTCCCCGCCCGACTCGGCGGCTATCGCGTCACCGTCACCGCGTCTGTCACCCGCGACCAGCGCCAGCACCGCGCCGCCATCGACGACGAAGACCAGCGACTTGACGATCTGGCCGAGCTCGCAGCCCACGGCGTCCGCGGCCATCTGAGCGGTCTTGGTGGACTGCTCGAACTCCACCAGCCGATCGGTCCAGCCGCGCTCAGACAGCAGCTCCCAAACCCTCTGTCGCGAACCGGCCCGGCTGGGGTCCTTAGGGGTCTCCGCATCCGGCAACTCACACACCTCCCTGGGGGGTCGGCACGGGCCGCGCCTGACGCAGCGGTATGCGGAGAGACTCGAGGACCGCTTCGAGGTCCTCTCTCAGCAAGGCGAGGGACCGCAGATCGAGGCGCATCAAGGGCATGTCCGGATGCGGCCGCTGGACCTGGAAACCCATCCGCAAGAGGAACTCGACCCCCACCATCGGCGAGCTGGTGTAGTCGATCCGCCCCGCGACGCCGTAGGCCTCGACCGCGCGCTCTCCCCTGGCCGTCAGGTCGCGCAGTGCCGCCTGCATGAGCACCTTCCCCAAGCCACGCTGGCGCGCCTCGGGCACGACGTGGATACATGCGAGCAACACCGCATCGCTGCTCGGCGGACCGGCGGGCATGTGCGCCGTCTGGAGGAAGTGCCCGGGCGGGGCGTACTTCACGAACCCGAGCGCCTCGCCGTCCTCCATCGCCACCTTCCCGCACTCGCCCCATGCCTCGCTCACATCCCGGATCCACTCCTTGAGCGAGTCGGCATCGCTGAACGCGCCGCAACGCGCCTCCGCGCGCTGCGAGGACTCCCAGAAGACGCATCCCGCGCACGGGCGCGGCAGACGCTCCACCAGGTCGGGTGCGAGGGGCTGGAGCCTACGGCTCATCTGTACGCTCCCGCTTGCCGTCGGCGTCGGGCTCCGGCTCGAGCGCCTCGCGAACGAAGCCCTTCACCCCATGCCATGCGCGACCGGCGGCCCGGCCCGCTTGAGAGCCTGACACGACCTTGGCCGCCGCCAGCCCGGCCGAGACCGTCTTCACGGCAGCCTCCTCGAGTGCTGGCCGGACCATCTCGCCGACCCCTGCCGCGGCGGCCCCCGCCGCCCTGATGGCGCCTCCCTCGGGCCCGGACAGGGCGACCGAGTCGTCGACGACCACCGAGGCGCCGTCGAACCCGATCACGGACGCCGCGGGGGCCTCGATAGTGCCGAACGCCGCGTCGTTGACCGCGCCGGCGGTCACCTTGAGCCTCGTGAGGGAACCGCTGACCTTCGTGAAGCCGGCGTCGTGCACACGCCCTACCTCTCGCCCCGAGACGGCGGCGACGGGCATCCCGCGCCATACGACCGTCGCATCCCACGAGAACCCCAGCCGCCGCTCGCCGGCCCTTCGCGACGGCAGGCGCCGCGCGCGCGTCCGAAGCACGCGATCCCCCCACCGCTCGACGTCCTCGATGGGAAGGTACCGAACCGGGCGCGGCACCAGCAGCAGCAGTGGTGGCGGCACGACCTCGAATCCCACTACTCGCGCCTCCGACGGGTGGAACAGTACCCGCTTGACCTCCCCGAGAGCCCTTCCGCCCGGGCCGGTCACGGCGCTGCCCATCACGTCACGCACGAGCGGCACCGCGAGCTCCCTCCTTCGCCGACAGGGCCAGCCCTCCGTATGGAGGACCGGCCCCATGAGTCTAACCCTGCGGACCGCCCAGCAGCCTCACAGCTCGGGAAGCGAACCTCCCGCGTCTGCCTTCGCCTCCTTGGACGATGTCTTGTCGGCCACGAAGTCGAGGGCCTCCTGCGCCTTGGCCTCCGCCGCGTCCGCCACGCCCTTGGCACTCTCCACAGCCCTGCTCACAACGGGCTTGGCGCTCTTGGAGGCTTCGGCCACGCTCTCCTTGAGCCGGTCGCGGGCCGCCTCGACCTTGTCCTTGACGTCCTCGCCGACCTCGGCGGCCTTCCCCGTGGCGCTCTCGTAGACGGTCGCGGCCTTCTCGCGGCCGACCTCGTACATCTCGACAGCCTTGTCCTTGCCCGTCTCGTATATCTCGGCCGCACGGGTGACGCCCTTCTCGTACAGGTCCACTCCCTCGTCCCAGTACTCGCGACCCTTCTCAGCGAGCATGTCCCGGGTCTCCCTGCCAGAGCGCGGCGCGAACAGCAGCCCAAGGACACCCCCGACGATGCCGCCGAGCACGAACGCGCCAAAAACGCTCGAGGCCCGCCTCCCGTAGTCGTACATCGCGTTCCCTCCGTCCACAGGCCCCCGGTCGGGGGCACGACTTCCTGCCGTACCTTTCGGTCGCGAGCGGCGCCGTACGCGGCGCCGCCGGGAACCTTCCACGAACCGTTTCTACCCGCTAACGTACCCTATCCAGCGCGTCGCGCAAGATGGTCTCCACCAGCTCGTCGAACCCGACCCCGGCGGCCTCGGCGGCCATGGGCAGCAGGGAGGTCTCCGTCATGCCCGGGCATGTGTTGCACTCAAGCACCCATACGGCGCCATCGGGCTCGGCCACCATATCCACGCGCGACACGCCGCGGCAGCCCAGGAGCGCGTGCACGGACCGGGCCAGCTCCTCGGTCCTGCTCAGGACCTCGGGCGCCAGCCGCGCGGGCACGAAGTAGTCGGTCTCGCCCATCGTGTACATGGCGTTGAAGTCAAAAAGGCCAGACTTGGCCTCGATCTCGACCGGGGGCAGGACGCGCATGTCGGATCCGGCGCCGAGCACAGAGACCGCCAGCTCCGCGCCGTCGACCCACTTCTCCACCAGCGCCTTGTCCCCGTAGGACAGCGCGTCGAGGAGCGCCTCGGCCAGAGGCGCCGGCGTGTGCGACACGCCGCCGCGGGAATCGCCCGCGTCCCCCTGCATCTCGACCGGGGATGCCAGCTTGGTCAGCCCGAGGGCCGACCCCTGCTCGGCTGGCTTCACCACCAACGGATACCCGCCCAGCGAAGCGGCGACGAGATCGAGCGCGGTGGCCGCGCCCGCGTCCTTGAAGGCGTCAGCGGTGAACGCTACCCAGGCGGGAGTCGGGATGCCGGCCTGGGCGAACAGCCGCTTCGAGACCGCCTTGTCCCACGCCAGGGAGCTCGCGGTCACCCCGGGCCCCGTATACGGGATCCCCAAGAACTCGAGCAGCTCCTGGATGGTCCCGTCTTCGCCGTAGCGCCCGTGCAGCGCCACATAGCACGCGTCCGGCTGCTCGGCCCGGAGGGTCGACACAAGGTCGGAGGTGACGTCGAGGCCGAGCACGCGATACCCGAGGCCGGTCAGTGCGGCGCACACGCGCTCACCACTGCGAAGCGACACGTCCCGCTCGAGGCTCCTGCCGCCCATGAGGACGGCGACCTTCTCCCTCACGCCGCTCCCTCCCGTCCCGGCAGCGCACCCGCCGCGATGAACGCCCGATAGAGCTCCAAGCGGCCCTCTAGCACTTCGGCCAGTCTGCGAACGCCCTCTTCGATGGCGGAGGGCTCAGCGTAGCAGAAGGCCAGCCTCATGCAGTTGCGACCGGTGCGCCCGTCGGGGAAGAAAGCGTCCCCGGGCACGTAGGTCACCCCGCGCTCCACCGCCTCAGCCAACATCGCTTTGGCGTCGACGAAGGGCGGGAGCTCGCACCAGACGAAGAAGCCCCCCTCGGGTCTGGTCCAGACCGCCTCGGGCGGGAAGTGCTCCTCGAGCGCGGCCAGCATGGCGTCACGGCGTTCGGCGTACGTACGAGTGAGGTCCCGCAACACCCGTCGCCACCGCGTCCCGCGGAAGTAGCGCTCCGCCGTCACCTGCGAGAAGTTGGAGCCGCACAGGTCCGCCGCCTGCTTGGCGAGCAGCACTTTGGCCAGTATCGGCCGCGGCGCGGTCATCCACCCGAGCCTCAACCCCGGCGAGAAGATCTTCGAGAACGTCCCGAGGTGGATTACCTCGTCATCCAGCGCCCGGAGCGGCTTGACGTGACCGCCCTCGAAGCGCAGGCGCCCATACGGGTCGTCCTCCACCACCGGGACGTCGTACTCGCGCGCGAGCTCGAGGAGCCTGCGCCGTCTCTCCGCCGTCAGGGTGACACCCGCCGGGTTCTGGAAGTTCGGGATCGTGTAGATGAACTTCGCGCCCCCACGGCCGACTCTTGCCAGCTCCTCCTCGAGCAGGTCGGTGCGCATGCCGCCGGCGTCCATCGGAACGCACCTGATCTGGGGCTGGTAGGCCGAAAAGGCCTGCAGGGCGCCCACGTAAGTGGGACCCTCGCAGATGATGGTGTCCCCCGGATCGATGAACACCTTGGCCAGGAGGTCCAGGCCCTGCTGGGCGCCGGCCGTCACCACGAGGTCGTCGCGGCGCAGCCGCACCCCAGCCTCGGCCATCAGCTCGACGATGACCTCTCGAAGCTCCGCCCTTCCCTCGGAAGAGCCGTACTGCAGCGCGACGGCGCCGTCTTCGGAGACGGCCTCGAATGCGGCTTCGGCCGCCGCCCGCCATGGGACACGCGACACCTCCGGCATCCCCCCGGACAGGGAGATCATGTCCGAACGGCTGGCCGCTGCGAACAGGTCGCGGACCGCGCTGCTGCGCACGTCGGACATGCGCCCCGCGTACCTCCCGGTCCAACGGTCGAAGACCACCCTGGCGGTACCCATCACGATCACCCTCCCGGCCGGGAGCGCCGCCGGCCCGCAGAAAACGGAAAGCCCCCAGCGCCTGACAGGGCGAGGGGGCGTCGCGGTACCACCTGTCTTCGTCCCGGGCGGCAACACGGCCGGGACCTCGGTTCCGGGGTATCGGTCCGGGGCCGTCCCGCTTCCCCGACACCTCACCGGCGGCGGTCTGGCGGAGGACTTGCGACGGGTGGCCGGGCTCATGGCGCCCTCGTCCGTCAGGTCCTGCTTGCGCTATCGGGTTGGCGAACAGGATACGCGCGACCCCCGAGGATGCGCAACCGGCTCCCCGGCAGCGGCGTTCACTGCTGATCGTCCCGCTTCAGCGCGGTGCCGTCCACCTGCGAGGCGGCCTCCTCCAAGACGTCCACCGCGCGCTCCAGCGCCGCTGCGGCGGCGTCTGCGTCCCGGTGGTGGACAGTGACTCGGAACACGCCGCGCCCGTCACGCGAGAAGTCCCAAGCCGTCTCACCGCGGCATCCGCGCTGCGGAGCGGTTCTCGCAAGGATCTCGACGGCCACATGCTCGAGCAGGTGCGCGACCTCCGTGTCCGCGGCCTCGTCGCTGAAGCGCAGCCCGCCGGAGTTGTCACAGGTGTGGCCCGCCATCAGTGGCATCCGGCGCATCACCCGGCTGGCCATGCCCGGGACGTCCGACGTGCGCATCCGGCGCGGGTCGACGCGGACCACGGCAGTCACCCGGCCTTCGCCAGTCGCGAGCGAGTCGATACCGACAAGCCGGTGCGCGCGCAGGAGTCAGTCCCCTAGCGGCGGGGTCGGGCGTCGCACCCGCGCCTGGAGCCGGCGAAGTAGGCCGCGCCCACCGCCAGCAGCACCACGCCCGCCACGATCACGACGTTCCGGACAGCTTGTTCCTCGAGCCCTCGCCGCACCCCGGCTTCCGCCAGGTCCCTGAGCCTCTCCGCCTTGAGCTTGAGATCCTCAAGGGACACGCTGGTGGAGGCGCTCCCCCTGGACGTCATCGCTGAATCCCCCTCGCCATCACCGTGAACCCGATCGCCGCCCCTGCGAGCAGCACGGCACCGGACACCCCGAGCACCACGTGGTAGCCGAACACATCGCCAAGCCACAGAAGGAGTGCCACGAAGATCAGCGCCAGCGACATCAGGAGCAGGGTGACCGCGGTCATGGCTGCGACGATCGTGAGTCCGAGGCGCTGCAGCGGAAGCACGAGCTTCTCGCGCACGGTGGTCTCCGCCTCCTGGCGCAGCCAGTCGGACGCGGTCTGCGCTAGGTCGGCCGCCGCTTCTACGAACTGCTCGTAGACGCCGGGCGGCCTGTCGCTCTCGGACATCGAGTGCCTCCGCGCAAGGGACTGCGAATCTTGTCACCTTGGAGGATACCCCAAGGCCGGGCAGGGCCACGGCGCCGGCGGCGCCGCGGCTACTTCACGAAGCGGTACTTGACCTTCCCGACACCACCGAAGCCGAGGGCCTGCGCGATCCCGGGTCCGAGGTCGAACTCACGGGCCTTGATCCACGGGCCTCGGTCCGCGACGACCGCGACGCACCGCCGCCCCTTGTACTCGAACTCGATGCGGGTGCCGAAGGGCAGCGTCCTGTGCGCCACGACCATACTGTCGGTGCGCAGGATCGTGCCCGATGCCGTACGGCGCCCGTAGAACCCCGGGCCGTACCATGAGACCGTGGCGGTCTTCCACTCGCCCGTCTGCGCGCGGGCGGAAGCGCCCCTGGAGGTCTTCACCGGGGCGCGCCGGGCGGGCTTCGGCGGAGCGGGGGGGTCGATGCGCACCTCCCTGCGCTGCGCCACATCGCGCATGGCCGTGTCCTCGGCGCCCGAGAGCTGGGCGGGAAGGTCGATCTTCTCCGAGCCGCGGAAGGCGACCGGAGGGGCGCTGCGGTCGGGACCGAGTCCCAACACACCCGCGGAACCCGCGCGGCCCGCCGCGCCTGCGGGGACTGCGGGGCCACCAGCGAGAAGGATGACCGATGCGAGGGCCAAGACCGTCACCAGGCAGGCCGCTGAGCCTGCGGTGCGAACGAGAGCTCTTGCGATCGCCACTATGGGATGAACCTCCGTGTCGGGGTCATGTCCTGACGGCGGGGCGGCGCTGGCGTCCGTACGGACGCTGCACGACAGCGTGACTCTGCTTCGGTGGGGGGTTCGGCTGCCTGCCGCCTCGGCGCGGGGCCCTGATGGACTTGCCGTCTCGCGCCTGACCTTAACGGCTTGACTATATGCCCTTGTGAGCGCATGACCGTGCGTCGCCTGTTACTGGCCGCGTCACCGGCTGCGTCCGATGCTGGATCGGGACGGCGGCGCTTCCAGGTCGGATCGAGGCTTCCGAGGCGCCGGTCCGTGACCACTCCGACCACAGGTGGCCACACGCATATCGGATGCCGCTGACTTCAGCTTTCGAGTCAGGACTCTAGCACAGCGGGAGTGGTCACGCCACCCCGCTACACGAACGCGTGTTCGACAACGCACAGTCCCCCGAGAACGGCCCCTCAGGGCGTCGGGGTCGGCGTGGCCTCGCCCGAGAGACCCGCGAGAGCTTCGAGGATCCTCCCGAGTTCGCCGATCAGCCTTCCGTACTCAGCCCAGTCACCGCGCTTCTGTGCCTCGACGGCCCGCCGGAACAGGTCGTTGGCCACCGAAGCGTCGGCCGCGGGCGGAGAAGCCGTTGTCTCGCCGGAGCCTTCGCGCTCCTCTGCTCCGAAGATGGCCAGGAGCCCCTCCTCCAGCGTCTCCTCCATCACGACGTGGTCGCCGTAGGCCACGATCACCCTGGTCAGCTCGGGGATCGCCGTCTCCTGCGCTTGCAGGAAGAGTGGCTGGACGAACACCACCGAGTCCTCCAGGGGTATGACGAGCATGTTGCCGAAGATGACCTCGCTGCCCGCCTGACCCCACAGTGTGATCTGCGGCGAGATGACGGGGTCCTGGTTGACCTGGGCGCTGATCTGTTGCGGGCCCAGGACGAGCCGCTGTTTCGGGAACTTCAGCGCGATGCGCTCGCCGTACGCGCCCGGGTCCGACCTGGCCGCCAGCCACCCGATCATGTTGTCTCGCGTCCGGGGCGTGAACGGCATCATCATGAGGAAATCGTCCTCGCGGTCGCCCGGGAGCCGCATGAGAACGTAGTAGGGCTCCATCTGGTTGTCTGTCCCCTCCCCGGGGAACGACCACGTGTCCTCCTTGTTGTAGAACACCTGCGGGTCGAGCATGTGGTAGTTCTTGTAGACCTCCGCCTGCACCCGAAAGAGGTCTTCCGGGTAGCGAAGATGCTCGCGAACGCCTTTGGGCATCTGCTCCCCCGGAGAGATCAGACCCGGGAAGACCCTCGACCATGCGTCGCGGATCGGGTCGTCGTCGGACGCGTAAAGGGTGACGGTGCCGTCGTAGGCGTCGACGGTCACCTTGACCGAGTTGCGGATGTAGTTGACCCCGCCGCTTCCGCCCATCGGCTCGGAGTACGGATACCGGGCGGAGATCGTGTAGCCGTCCATGACCCAGATGATGCGCCCGTCCACCACTATGGGATAGGGGTCCTTGTCCAGTCCCAGCCAGGGTGCGACCCGCCCGACGCGGTCTCTCAGCTGTCTGGCGAACAGCACCCGGCTTTCCGGCTCGATGTAGTCGGAGAAGAGGAACTGCCAGGACCCGAAGCGGAGAGCGAAGGCGGCGCGGCGAACGATCCCGCCGACCGCGACACCAGCGGCGCCGTCGTAGCGGGTGGTGGCGTTCTGGTCCCCCACCGGGTAGTCGAACTCGTCGATGCCGGTGCCGACCACCACGTAGCCCCCGTCACCCTCGCCGTAGTAGATCTGGGGCCGCTTCACCGCGATGCTCTCGTCCGAGGCTTGCGGCGGGATGTCCCGCAGAACGAAGCCTGGGAGGCCGCGGCCCGTGGCCTCGCTGACCGGACTCATGACCAGGCCGTAGCCGTGCGTGTAGACGAGGTGCTCGTTGACCCAGGTGCGCGCCTGATCGGCCAGCCGGGAGACGTTCATCTCCCTGGCCGAAACGAGCACTTGGCGGCGCTGACCGCCTATCTGATAGCGGTCGACGTCCACGTCGATGAAGTCGTAGTAGGGTCGCATGGCCTGGAGCTGCCGGTACGACTGGATGACGATGCCGGGATCCCATAGACGCACGTTCGAAAGCGTCCCCCGGTTCGCCACGACGTCCTTGGCGGTCAGGTCGGCAGAAGCGACGAACTGGCGCGTCTCCACCTGGTCGAGGCCGAACGCCGCTCGGGTGGCCGCGATGTTGTGCGCGATGTAGGGGGCCTCGGCCGCGACCTCGTTCGGAGCGACGCGGACCTGCTGGACCAAGGCCGGGTACACCCCGCCCACGAGGACGGACGCCCCGGCCCAGACACCCAGCGACAGCAGGGGGAGACGCCAGCCCCGGAACCGCAGGTTCACAAGGAGCGCCAGGGCGGTCGCGAGCGCGATGACGATAAGTATCCGAAGGGCGGGCAGCTGCGCGTGAACGTCCGTGTACGAGGCGCCTGTGACCTGGCCGCGGCCGGAGAAGACCAGCTCGTAGATGCGCAACCAGTAGTCAGCCGCCTTGGTCAGGACTATCAGGCCCAGCAGGGCCGAGACGTGCGACTTTACGTGCGGGGCGAAACCAGCCCAGCGCTCGGTGAGCCTGATCGCCCCGTCAACCACATGGAGGGCCACCGTCGCCGCGAGTGTCACCAACAGGAGAGAGAGCAGCCAGTCGGTCACGAGGCGCAGCGCAGGCAATGTGAACACGTAGAAGCCGATGTCCAGACCGAACTGCGGGTCGACCTGCCCGAAGGCGCCCCCCTCGAAAGCCAGCCTGAACACGTCCCAATGCGTGGACATCGAAACCCCCAGCACGACCGCCAGCACCGCGGTCAGGCCGAGGACGCCACGATCCACCCAAGGGTCCACCGACGAGCGGATCCGCCTGAGCAGCTCGCTGGCGGGCGACTCGAGATCGTCTACCGCCGAGAGTACGACGCGCGGGGCCATCCGGCGGGCGATCCTCAGGTTCGAGTACACGACCAGGACGACGACGAGCGCGAAGACCCCTCCGGTGACGACCCTGCTGGCGAGGGTGGTCCAGAAGACCCCGGTCTGACCGAGCTCGGCGAACCACAGCGCGTCCGTGTAGAACGTGGCGCCGGCGCCAAGCAGCGGGATAACGACGAACACCAGCAGTGCGGCCCCTATCGCGAGCGCACGGGAGAGCGGCGGGCGAGCAGCCGGCGGCATGTTGCGGGTCCCTTCGTCAGGCGGCGGGCTATGGACTACAGGAAGTCCTCCACGTCCACGTTCATACCCTCAGGGTCGAGACAGCGCGCGATCGTCCGGCCGCCGGCGGCCCTCACATCGGACAGGTCGACATCGAAAGGCTCGACCATCGCGCCGGTCGGGCTGGATATCACCCTGACATGGGGCCTGAGGACGTCGTGCTCGTTCGACGCGGTGACCACGGCCGTCTCGCCTGTGGAGAGCCTGACAACGGAGCGAGGCGGGTAGACGCCCAGCAGGGTGATGAACAGGCGGACCAGCGCGGGGTCGAACGCCGCGTCGGCGTTCCTGGCCAGAAGCGACATGCCCTCGTCCTGCAGCCTCGCCGCGCTGTACGAACGACGGGAGGTCATCGCGTCGTACGCGTCTGCGATGGCGACGATACGGCTGGCGAGGTGCTGCTTGCGCGCGGGGATCCTGCCGGGGTAGCCGGTCAGGTCGTGCCTCATGTGGTGCTCGAGGATGACCACGACCGAGGCCTTGTCCAGGCCCGGCATCCCCGCAGCGACCTCGGCGCCGTACACGGGATGCTGGCGCACCAGCGCCCACTCCTCAGAGGTGAGCGCTCCTGGCTTGTTGAGCACCTCGAGGTCGATAGCGAGTTTCCCGATGTCGTGCATCAGCGCGCCCACGCCCAGCGACGACAGGAACCTGTAGTCGTTCGTGACCATGGAGCCGAGCGCCAGCGAGAGTATCGCGACGTTAACCGAATGATAGAACGTGTACTCGTCATGGTTGCGAAGGCCCGTCAACTCCAGCATCGCATACCTGTTATTCAGCACGTTGTCGACCAACGACCGCACCACGCCGCGCACGCTGGAGGACGACACCGACCTGTTCGTCCGGATGACCCGCTCCAGCTCTCGCATGAGCTCGAGTGCTCCGCCGTAGACTTCCTTGGCCAGCTCCCGGTCCTCGATCTGGTCCATGCGGCTCACCGCATCCATGACCGTCACCGCGCCGACGACGACATGAGGAGTACCGACCGCCGCCTGAATGACCTCGATCCCGCCGGCCGACTTGACGTCCGCGTAGTCCGAGCCGATGAGGGGCAGAGCGCGCCGGAGCTCATCCAGTGTCAGCCCGCGCCGGAAGGTCACCGAGCCGGCGCCGATCGATGTCATGTCGCGCACCAGCTGGTCGAACAGGACACTGTCCTCGGCGAGGAACCGCTCGCCCAGGAACACCTCTCCCTCGAAGAAGGCCAAGGGGACGTCCACGCCCTCGGAGTGGTAGCGTCCGACCACCTCGAACAGCATCTGAGCGGACTCATCCACGGCGGGATGCTCGGGGGGATAGAACTTCGCCGAACGCCTCAGGGCGTACATCCGGGTCAGGAGGTCTCTCGCTCGCGCGACCTGCGCAGAGGAGAACGCTATCGCGGAAGGGGCGGCCGCCGCGTGCGCCTGCACGGATTCGTCCAGGTCGTCCGCCTCCGACGTCGGCTCGCGGGCGACATCCGGCCGAGGGGGCTCCTCGGCCGATGGGGCGTCAGGTTCGTCGTCTTGGTCCAGCAGGTGCTCTCCGAGGTCCTCCCAGCCTCCGGCAGCGGGCTCGTCCCGGCCCTCCATGGCCCAAGGGTCGCCAACGTCGGCGTCAGGCGGATCGGCGGAGTGGATCGGGTCCTCGCTGACCTCCTCGTCGCTCACGACGGCGCACCCCCCTTCCTGGCGCGTATCCTCGCCACGCCGTTGGCGGCCGCGGCGACGACCTCCTTGGACTCCCGGCGGAGAAGGCCCTTCCTGGACGCTATGTCCTGGAGCACGGGCAGCGATGAGGTCTGGCCGAGCCTGACAAGCGCCTCTATGGCCTCGACTCGTGGCCCCACCTCGCGATTCCCGCTGCCCTCGCCCCTGGCGACGACCTCAAGAGCGGCGGCGGCGGACCGTGACCCGGAGGCTCCGAGATAGCGCGCCGCGATGGTCACGTTCTGCGGGTCGTCATCGGACAGCGCCGCTCCCAGCATCTGCTCGGAGCGTGGGTCGCGGATGGACGAGGCCGCGCGGATGGTCTCGCGTCTCACCCTGGCGTCGGCGTGCCTCAGGGTACGCTCAAGATAAGGGAGCGCCACGGAGGCGCGGGTGTTGCCCAGGATGGCCACGACGTTGCGCACGAAAAACCAGCGCCGGTCGTTCAACTTGTCGCCCAGAACCTCGATATGCGCGGGCGCGACATCAGAGATGAGGTCCACCATCGCCTTACGGGTGGCCATGTCCTGCTCATCGGCGAGGACCTCGAGCAACGGTTCCAGCGCATGCTGCCCGAGTATCTCCAGCAGCCTCCGGCACGCGGTGTACTCGCGGGTGCCCTGACCGTAGATCCTCATGGCCTTGCTTACCAGATGCATCTGCTCCGTACGGGCGAGGCTGGCGAGCGCGTTGCGGACCCGCCGGCGCTGTGCGGTGGAGAGCCGCCTGTCGGTCTCTGCGTCCAGGAGCGCCGCGGCGGCGTCCGCGGCGGCGGCGAACTCATGCCTGTCGAGAAGCGAGCCGAGGTTGTCCTCGATCAGGGCCATGACCGCCGCGAACGGCTCGGGCCTGACGTCCAGGGTCACGAGCGTCACGAGGGCGCCCATGATGTCGGCGTCGGTGATCCCGGCGCGCGCCTCCTCGCGCAGCGACTCGATCGCCGGGTCTTCCGCGCCGGCTCGCTGCGCCGGAGCCAGGTCCACCATGCGGATCACGTTGTCGACCGGGTCTGCCTCGTCGACCTTGGGCCGCTCCCTCACCTTGAGCCGGGAGGGTGTAGCGTTCTCGACCACCGCGGCCGCGGTCTGCTCGTCAACGCCAGCGGCGACCATCGCCTTGCTGGCGGCCTGTATGACCTCCTCGCGCCCTGCGAGCGAAATCAAGGCGAGGTTCCGGATGGCCCGCGAGACACCTTCGACATTGGAGTCATGGCCTGCGAGGCCCTGGACCAAGATGTCGCAGATCTCCTCGACCCGTAGACTGCGCACCACCGCGGCCAGGGACTCGTCGCGGCGGGCGTCGGTCAGGAGCTTGTCGCGGATGAGCTCCAGGCGAAGCTCGGGGTCCAACTGGAGGACGGCCTCGGCCAGCGATCGGAACAGCTCGGGCTGATCTCCCGGCATCTCACCTTTGACCACGTGGGCGAGCGAGGCGACATGCGACTCCACGTGCGCGGCGGCCGGCCGTGACCCCCGGCTGGCCAGCGAGCCGATCAGGTAGTCGCGGACAAGCTCGGGGGACTGTATCACCCTGACCAGGATGCGCTGGTCCCGCGGACGGCCGCCGAACGCGCCGACGAGTATCTCGTCGATGCGGTCGACGCTGGGCGGCCACGGCTCGCCGGGGGGAGGAGCGTCACCCGGCGCGTCATCGCTGTCGACGATGCGGGTGGTCGCCTCGGTCACGGTGACCGCGTCGACCTGACGCTCCCACAGCTGAGACTCGAACCCCCCACCGTGGACCAGCTCGTTCAGTGGCGTCTTGAGGACCTCGAGGAACGCCAGCAGGTCGCGCTCGGTCACTCCAGCGTGGAACCGGACCTCGGACAGGTTCCGGTTGTACATCTCGAGGGCGAACGCCACGTAGGTCGGTTGCCCGGGGAACACCGGGGTCTGCTCGTAGAGAAGACCCTCCTTGGTCACAGAGAGACGCATCTCGCCGCGGGACTGGAGTATCGAGCGGAGGAAGCCCATCGCGATGGACGCGTTCTCGCGGGGTATGGCGCTGGACGTCGGGTACAGGCCGACAGCCTTGTGCGTGACGACAAGCTGCTTGACCAGCCGCCCTACGGCCTCTGGCACCTGCGGTGTCTCACCCCTAGCGGGCACCGAACCCCCATCTCCGTCGCCGCTCAGCGGAGCGGCGCAACAGCAGGATTATACAGACGCGAAGCCCCGTCGGTCAGTGACAGGGAAGGGGGCGCTCAGCGGGCGCTCAGCGGGCGCTCAGCCCTGCTCGGCGCTCGGGACCCGGTCCGACGCTGGGAGCCGAGACCCGCGCACGCCCAGGCCCTAGCGGCCTTCGCCGAGCGCGGCGGCCAGCGTCGGAGGCAGGTTCGCGGCCAGCATGGCCTGCCTGACCGCCTCGATGTCGTAGCGGACCCTGTGCGTCAAGGTTGCGCACCACGTCGCGCCCGCGCCCGCCGGACCTGAGGCATCGTAGTCCGGGGCCGCCTCGCACACCTCCCGTTCGGTCCCGAGCAGAAGCTCGACCCAGCAGGCGCGAGGGTCGGCGTCCTTGGGCTTGCCCACCGAGCCGGCGCTGACCACGTGCACACCGGGCGACGGTGACCGATGGTAGGGGACGTGCACATGACCGACGCAAAGGACGTCGGCACCCCCTTCGGCGGCCAAGCGCGAGAGCTGCGAGTCGGAGCGGTCCGGGGTCAGGTACTCGTTCAACCGGCGCGGACTCCCGTGGACCAAGAGCACCCTTGCGCCTTCATGCTCGAAGCGGAGCTCGCGGGGGAGCGCCAGGAGCCTGGCGGCGGCCGCGTCGCCTGTCGACGCCTCGGTGTACCGATAGCTCGCCTCCCCGTCGGCCTTCGCCTGCGCGGAGACGTAGTGGCAGCCGCAGCCGCCCATTCGCGCGCCGACACCCACGTCGTAGTTGCCCGCTACCGTCGGGACACCCTCGGCGAGCAGCCTGTCGACCACCCCTTCGGGATCGGGTCCGTACCCGACCAGGTCACCCAAGCAGTAACGTTCGCCTATGCCTTCGTCGGCGACAGCCTGCAGCACCGCCTCGAGGGCGGGCAGGTTGCCGTGGACGTCGGAGAGGAGGGCTACCCTTCGCATCCGGCGATGCTACCGCGAAACCCTCGACCGCGGCAGGCCGCCAGCCGCTCGGTCTCGCGTCGACTGAGCCCGTACGACCCGATCTCGTCCACCAAGTCCGCGAGACAGCCTGCGCCGCCAAGGATGCCGTTGACTCGAGCGGCGGCCGTGGATGCGACAACGTCGCGGAAGTCCGGATACATCTCGCGGAATTCGTCCATCAGCCCGCCGTCGGCGCGCAGGTAGTACTTCTGGTGGTGGTCCTCGGCGTCGTGGAAGGTCTCGAGGATCCGTATCTCGGTCAGCACGGGCCTGCCCGCCACTGCCTCGACGCGGTCCCTGGACTCACGGGCCTGGGCGAGTTGCGCGTCGTCTTGGGCCCAGATCGCGCTCATGTACTGCCGCGACCACGACGGGGCGGTGGGGTCGTGCGCCGCCCAGAACTCGTCGAGCAGCGTCGCATAGGACACTCGGCCCGGGTCGAACTCGACCCTGAGGGACTCGGCGTGATCACCGAGCCGATGGTAGTGGGGGAAGGGGGTGACGCCACCGGCGTACCCGACCCTCGTCCTGACGACACCGTCCAGGAGCCCGAACCGGGCCTCGGGTCCCCAGAATCAACCTGCCGCGAAGGCGGCGACCGAGGTTCGGGCGGGCGCCCTCAGATCGATATCCGGCCTGAGTCGCGAGGGCCGGACCTCAGGTGCCCCGAACAGGTTCACATCCTGGCCTCTCTCCGCTGTGCCGGAGAGGTTTTCTCAGCGAAGCGTGTGCCAGTGCCCCGGCCGGGCAGCAAGCTGCTAACGTATGGGCGATCGGGCCCTCTGAGCACATGGAGGACGCATGGGTCGTACCAGGACGATCATCATGGGAGCGGCCGGGCGTGACTTCCACGACTTCCTGGTCCGCTTCAGGGACGATCGATCGGTGGAGGTCGTCGCGTTCACGGCGACACAGATCCCCGGGATAGACTGCCGGGTGTTCCCCGCCGAGCTCGCCGGACCGCTGTACCCGCGGGGCATCCCCGTCCACCCTGAGAGTGACCTGGTCGCGCTCATCCGCCGTCACGACGTCGACCAGGTCGTGTTCGCGTACTCCGACGTCAGCCACGCAGAGGTCATGCACCGGGCCTCGGCAGTGGTCGCGGAGGGCGCGGACTTCGTGCTCCTGGGAGCCGAGCACGCGATGCTAAAGCCGCGCGTGCCCGCGCTCTCCGTGTGCGCGGTGCGTACCGGTGCCGGGAAGAGCGGCGTCACCGAGTACGTCTGCCACGTCCTCCGGGACCGCGGCGTCACCCCGGTAGTCCTTCGCCATCCCATGCCCTATCGCGACCTGCTGACGTCCAGGGTCGAGCGCTTCGCGTCCATCGGGGACCTCGACGCGGCCGGCCTCACGGTTGAGGAGCGCGAAGAGTACGAGCACTTCGTGGAGCAGGGGATAGTCGTGTACGCCGGCGTCGACTACGAGGCCATCCTGCGCGCGGCCGAACGGGAAGCCCAGGTGATCCTCTGGGACGGCGGCAACAACGACACTCCGTTCATCCGCAGCGGCCTTGAGATAGTGGTGCTCGACCCCCACCGGACCGGCCACGAGCGCCTGTACCACCCGGGCGAGACCAACTTCCTGCGAGCCGACGTCCTCGTGATCAACAAGGTGGGCAGCGCCGACGGCTCCGCGGTCGAACAGCTGGCGCAAGCGGCCCGGGCGCACAACCCGAACGCCAGAGTCGTCCGCGCGGACTCGAGGGTGCGGCTCGCGGTCGACCCCTCGATCCTGGCGGGCGCTCGCGCGCTCGTCATCGAAGACGGCCCCACCACCACGCACGGCGGAATGTCGTTCGGTGCCGGCATACTGGCCGCGCGGGAGCACGGCGCGACGCTGGTCGACCCCAGGCCGCACGCGGTCGGCTCCATCGCGCGCACGCTGGCCGACTACCCGCACCTGACCGAGGCGCTGCCAGCGGTGGGCTACTCCCCGGACCAGTTGGCGGATCTCGAGGCGACCATCGCCGGGACCCCGTGCGACGTGGTGGTGGTCGCGACCCCGATCGACCTGTCCCACGTCATACGGATCGACCAGCCAGCTGTCAGGGTGAGGTACGAGGTTGTGGACGCCGGAGAGCCGACGCTCCGCCAGCTGGTGGAGGAGTGGCTCGTGAGCGAATACCTGGACCGGGAGTAGACTCGTGGACCGCATGCCCGGTGAGCCGCTGAGGCTGGTGGTCGCGCTGGGCGGCAACGCCATACTCCGGCGCGGGGACAGCGGCGGGATCGAGGAGCAGTTCCTTCGCGCTGACGCCGTGATGCGGCATGTCGCCGACATCGTGGAGCGGGGGCACCGGCTGATCCTGACCCACGGGAACGGACCCATCGTAGGTAACATCGTCGCGCGCAACGAGTGCGCGCGCGGCAGCATCCCCCCCATGCCCCTCTTCATCGACGACGCGGACTCTGCCGGGGGTATCGGGCTCCTCTTGCAGATGACCCTCCATAACAGGCTCAGAGAGCGTCGTCTCGCGCGGGCCGTGGTGTCGGTCGTGACCCAGGTGGTCGTCGACGCGCACGACCCCGCGTTCGCGGCGCCCGACAAGCCCATCGGCCCTCACCTCAGCCCCAGCGAGGTCTTCCGCATAGCGGTCGACGAACCTGCCTGGTCCTTCGCCGAGCAGCCGGACGGAACGTTCCGGCGCGTCGTGCCCAGCCCCAAGCCCCTGAGAGTGGTGGAGGCCCCGACGGTGATGCGGCTCGCGGAGCACGGCGACATCGTCATCGCCGCGGGCGGAGGCGGAGTGCCGGTCGTCGAGGACGCCCTCGGGGCGCTGGCGGGGGTGGACGCCGTCATCGACAAGGACCGCACGTCTGCCCTTCTCGCCGTACAGACGGGCGCACACGTGCTCGCCATCCTCATGGAGGAGGACGCTGTCTACCTGGGTTACGGGACCCGAGAGGCCCGGCGTCTGGGTCGCGTGCCGGCGTCGGCGCTTCGGGAGCACCTCGAGGCCGGTGCGTTCGCGGCGGGCTCCATGGCTCCGAAGGTCGAGGCGGCCTGCGAGTTCGTCGAGAGAGGCGGCCGCGAAAGCGTGATATGCCGCGCCGAGGACGTGACCGAAGCGCTGGCCGGCCGCGCCGGCACCCACGTCGTGGCGGGCTGAGGGCCCGCGCGGAGCGGCTGGCGTCCTTAGCGGACTATCTTGGCGATCGGCAGCTCGAGGATGTCCTCGGCCCCGGCCGACTTGAGAGCGGGGATCAACAGGTTGACCGTAGCCTTGTCCGCGACCGTCATTACCTCGTAGTCCTCCGAGCCGTACAGCAGGTTGACGGTCGGTCGCTTCATCGCAGGAAGCTGCTCGATGACCGCCTCCAGCCTGGATGACGGCACGTTCATCGACAGGAGCACCCTGCCGCGAGCATCGATCACGCCCAGCAGGAGCGTCCGCACCTCCTCGATGGCCCGCCTCTTGCCGGGATCTTCCCAAGCCGCCCTGTTGGCGACGAGCCTGGTCGTCGACGTCAGGATCGTGTCCACGATCTTGAGACCGTTGCGGCGCAGCGTGGACCCGGTCTCGGTGAGGTCGACCAGGGCGTCCATCATCTCGGGGACCTTGGCCTCGGTGGCGCCGTAGGAGAAGTGCACTTCGACGTCGATGCCCAGCTCGTCGAAGAAGCTCTTGGTCGTCTTCGGGAACTCCGTGGTGATGCGACTGCCCGGTGCGATGTCCCGAGCAGAGGAGACGTCGGACTCCTGCGGGACGGCGAGCACCATGTTCACGACACCCGTGCCCGTCTTGGCGTAGGGCAGCTCGGCGACCTCGACGACGTCGGCACCCGACTCGCATACCCAGTCATGTCCGGAGATGCCGATGTCGAAGTATCCGTCCTGCACGAAGACGGGTATCTCCTGGGGGCGGAGGATCTTGACACGCTCAATCCGCGGGTCGTCGCAGGTGGGGTTGTACTCGCGCCAGGAGCGCTTGACCTCCATGTCCGCCTGCGAGAACAGCAGGAGGGTCTGCTCCTCGAGCGATCCTTTGGGAAGTGCGAGGGAGAGCATCTGGTGGCCTTCCGCCGGCAGCGTACGACACCGCCGCACTCTAGCACAGCGGAGTGCTGGAGCGGAAGCGCTCGCCCTAGCGCCGCGCGCTCGCCCAGTACTCGGGGGGAAGCTCATTGTGCGTCTTGAGGTCCGCGATCGAGAACACACCGCCCAGCCACAGGATGCCCTGGATCATCCCGATCCAGCGATACGCCTTGGCGCGGCGGCCCTCCCGGATGAAACGCGACGCCTCCTCGCACATCCAATGCGCATGGCGCAACGCCTCGAACTTGCCCCCCGCGTAGATGCTCTCGCCGATGCGCGAGTCGAGGTCGGGGTAGGGCACGGCGTCGTATCCGAGATCCGACAGGGTCTTGCAGTAGAGGGGCAGCATGCGGCGGGCGCGCTCGTCAAACTCCCCCGTCCAATCCTCGACCGCCCTGTCCCAGACCACGCGCGAGCCCCCCTCCGGCCGCTCGCCATAAGGATACCTCTATGGCGACGTCATGGCCCGATCTTCAGCCAGCGCGCTCCTGATCCGCGCCAGCCCCGTCTCGCAGCGATTGCCCCAACCGTCGAGGACTTCGCCGTCGCGCTTGACCACGACCACCTCGCAGCCGTTCGCGCATCCGCCGCACTCATCACCCGCGGTCTCAAACTCCAATTCTCTAACCCCGAGGTCGAACCCGCCTGACTGGCCTGAGTCACGCGCCAGCAGTGCGATCCCGAGAGCCCCTGTGAGGTGACCGCGCTCGTCGACGATCATCTTCTCGCCGGTCGCCTCCTCGAAGGCCTGACGCACGCCGACATTCTTCGAGACACCGCCCTGGAACACCACCGGCGGCCTGATCTCCTTGCCCTTGCCTACATTGTTCAGGTAGTTCGAGACGACCGCCCGGCACAGACCGGCGATGATGTCCTCGACGGGGCAGCCCATCTGAGCCTTGTGGACCAGATCGGACTCGGCGAACACCGTGCATCTGCCAGCGATCCTGGTCGGGCGCGTGGAGCGGAGCGCGTAATGACCGAACTCCTCGACCGGGATGCCGAGACGCTGGCTCTGCGCCGAGAGGAACGCCCCGGTCCCTGCCGCACACAGGGTGTTCATCGCATAGTCGACCGGCACGCCGTCGCGCAGGATGATGATCTTGGAGTCCTGGCCTCCGATCTCGAAGACGGTCTTGGCGTCGGGGTGGAGGTGGAGGGTGCCCATCGCGTGCGCGGTTATCTCGTTCTTGACCACGGCGGCACCCAGGATGCAGCCGATCAGCTCGCGCGCCGAGCCGGTGGTCCCCGCGCAGACGACCTCGACGTCGGCCCCCTCCAGGCCCCTAGCGATCTCGCCGAGCACTCGCTTGGCCGCGGCGATCGGGTTGCCCTCCGTCCACTGGTAGGAGTCGGCCAAGAACGACCCGTCGCGACCGATCACGACGGCCTTGGTGGACACAGAGCCGATGTCTATCCCGAGAAAGCCCTCACGCACCCAGCCGGCCCTCCTTGCGCGCTCTGAGCATGTCACAGTAGGCCTCGACCCTTGTCACGATACCCGTCTCGGCGGTCTGGGAGTCGTAGGAGGCGAACAGCACAGGGAACCCGTGCTCGCGCGCGATGCGCTGCAGCGCCGACATCGCCGATACCTCCGGCATGCACCCGAACGGCTTGAGGTGCACCACCCCGTCGAATCCCTCCTGCAGCATCCGCCAGGTCAGCGCGACGCTCTCGGTTCCGTCGGCACCGACGTGGTAGTTGAGCCAAGGACTCGCCAAGTCGACCATGCGCCGAACGTGCCGGCGGCCCTTGATGCCGTGCTCGATCAACCCCGTGAGCGTGACGAACCGGTGGACCTCGACACCCTGCTCGGCCAGCCTCCGCTCTATGTGGTGATTCGAATGGGGCTCCATCACGACGTACAGCTCGCCGACGACCCCTACCCGCAGCGGGCGCTTGGGCTTGTCCAGCTCAACGTGCGCGAGCTCCTCAAGAGCCCTGTCGCGCACGACCGAGACGTCCCGCCGGCTCATGGCCGCCGACAGGTCGCGCAGCATCCGCGCCACGATCCGGCGCATGGCCCCGCGCTCCGTCTCGAAGCCGACGTTCTTGCGGACGAAGTCCTCCACCGCTTCGATGGCCTTCGCACGCGCCCACGCCACCCCGAAGGCCCGCAGCAGAGTGGCGTACGTGGAGGAAGGCTGGATGCGCTTGAGCGAAGTCGCGTACCCGGCCACCGTCCAGTCACCTGTGAGCGTCACGAACTCGAACTCGTACCCCAGATCACGGAGGATCTGCTCCTGGACCTCAGCGTAGTAGCCGAAGCGACAGCCGCCGCCGGCCTGCACGATGACGTTGGCACCGCGCTCCAGCGCCTCGATGAAGTTGCCGAGGTTGTACTTGAACGGCAGACACACGAACTCCGGGCTGTGCCTGGACCCCGACTCTAGCGTGGCCCGCGTGATCCCGGGCGGCTCGACGACCTCGGCCCCCAGGAGCTCGGCGAGCCCCCTGAACGCGATGGCGTACTCCCCCATGTGAGGGTAGGTGACCTTCCGGCTCATGACCTCGTCCGCAACCGCAGGATGTCGATGAAGCTCTCGAGACGCGTGCGAAGCCCCGACTCGCCGCTCAGCTCATCGACGACCAGGATAGCGATCGGCACCTCGGGGAGCCTTCGCTGCGCGAGCTCGACCATCAGCGAGTCGGGCCCGCACGGGAACGTCACGATGAACACGATGCCGTCAACCTCCCCGCGATGCGCCTGGATGGCCCCGAGGATCTCCTTGTTGTACGTCCACTTGATGCTGCGTGAGATCTCGCCGGCGCGACGCCGTGCAGCGCGGTGATCGACATCGTCCGAGGTCAGCACCGTTGCGCCCTCAGCGCGCAAGCAATCGATGACGGGTTCGCCGATCATCGCGTCAGCCAGGTTGTAGGAGTGGCCGACCACCAAGACCAGCGGACGCTCCGCACCATCCTTGAGCATGGCGCGATGAGCGACGGCTTTGGCCGCGTCGTGCTGGTCCTGCGCCGCTCTGGCCACCCTGTAGGCACGCCGCGCCCGGCGGACGTCACCACAGAGCGACGCTCCGAGCCCAGTCAGCGCTTCTCGCTCGCCGGACCCGCCCGCGACATCCACGTCGTAGCACACCACCGAAACCTCCGGCAGGGTGTTGCGCACGATGTCGGGGGCGCCCATGAACTTGACGCACGCCTTCTCGCCTCGGACCAGCGACTCGATGCGTGGCACGAGCACGTGGTCGCAGTGAGGCGCCACGGCGTCCACATGTCCGAGGAAGACCTTCATCGACAGGCACGACTCGTCAACAGCCAGCGCCGTGCCCCGCTCGACGATCCGCCGGTTCGTCGGAGGCGAGACCACCTGGCGGCAGCCTATGCCGTCGAGGAACACGCTCCAAAGGACCGAGTACTTGTGGTACAGGAGCGCCCTTGGGACCCCAACCACCGGTACGCCCGTCACGATCATCCCCTCGCTCGAGCGGAGAGGCAACGATAGCACGGCGGGCGTTCGGCACGGCGGGCGCTCCCCTCCCGCCACGAGGAAGCCGCCGATCAGGTTCCGCGCACTCCGGCGCAGGACCACCCCGGTACGACCGCGGCTCGCGACGAACGGTCGGGCGGGGAGGTCACCCCTCGCCGAAGAGCAGGGCGCGCTCGTCAGCGTGGAGCGTCCTCCGAGCCTGGTCCCGGAGGCTGTTCACGCTGATAAAGAACTGGCGCATCATCGCGACCAGCAGGTAGCGGCCCTTGGCGGTCAGCTTGAGGTGTTCCTTCGTCTCGCCCTCGAACGCGCCGCATGCGCGCATGAAAGCCATCTCCAGAGGAAGGCCACGGTCCACCGACACGCCGAAGTCGCGCTCGAAAGCGGTCTTGTCCAACGACAGGCCGAAAAGCTCCATCAGGAACCTGTATCGCATCCTGTCACCGCGCGCGAAAACGCGCTTCTGCATCGCAGGGGTCCTGCGCTGCCCGACGGCCCTTGCGTACTCCGCGAGGGAGAAGGTGTTCACGTACAGGACGCCGTCGAGGAAGGAGAAGGCGCCCGAGCCAAGACCCACGTACTCCTCATAGTCGACGATGTACTCGTCGATCATCCCGCCTCCCGTGCGCGAGAACGTCCACGCGCTGGCCGGCTCGAAGTCCCCTTCCAACGCCTCCGTCAGCGTCTCGTAGTAGCGGGCCTCGCGCGCGTAGTCCACCCGGCCCACGCTGTCGGCCAGCGAATCAGACACCGAAGGCGAGGCCATCAGGGGGTAGAAGGTGGTCTGGTTCGCGCCGGACGTCTTGAGCATCTCGACGTCCCGAAGGAGCGCCTCGGGGGTCTGACTCGGGAAGTTGAAGATCATGTCCACGTTCAGGGAGTGAAAGCGGCCCGCTACGGACTTAAGGCGCGCCAGTATCTCCTCGCCGGAGCCGTACTTGTCGTAGCGGTCCATCTGCCTGAGCAGCCCGTCGTCGAAGCTCTGGACCCCCACGCTGAGGCGCTGCACCCGATCGGCTAGCGGGTCGATCACCTCGGGGACGAGGTGGTCGGGGTTCGTCTCGGAGGACACCTCGCGGATGTCGAACAACTCCCGGGCCAGATCGATGGTGGCGCACAACTCGTCGACGAGGACGGTCGGCGTCCCCCCGCCGACATACAGGGAGGTGAACGCGTGGCCGAGTCCCGCGACAAGGCGCATCTCCTCCCGCAGTGAGCGGAAGTACGCCTTGGCGCGGTCCTCATCGAACGGGAAGCGATTGAAGGAGCAGTACGGGCACAGCCGCGTGCAGAAGGGCACGTGCGCATAGAGGAGATACTGCCTGCCCTCGACACCCGCAGGAAGGCTGGGCTCGGTATTCGGCGACAGCCGCAGAGAGCGATCGCCCGCACGGCGCGTGACCGTACTCAGCAGACGCTCCGCGAGCACCGGCTACGAACCCCCGCCCAGCGCCTTGAACCCGATGTCCGTGCGATGGAAGCCGCCCTCGAAGAAGATGCGGTCCACCGCCCCGTACGCCCTGTCCCGCGCCGCGGCGATGGTCCCCGCCACGGCGGTGACGTTCAGGACGCGGCCGCCGCTCGTCACCAGCTCGCCGGTATCCTCGTCGAGCCTCGTCCCCGCGTGGAAGACGGTCACACCCTCCAGCGAGTCGGCCTCCGTCACCCCGGTGATCGGCACGCCTGTGCGGTAGTCCCCAGGGTAGCCCCCCGAGGCGAGGACGACCGATACCGCCGCTCCGTCGCGCCAGCGCACGTCGATGTCCGCGAGGCGACCCTGGGCCACCGCGAGCATCACCTCCGCGAGATCGCTCTCGAGCAGCGGCAGCACGACCTGCGTCTCGGGGTCGCCGAAACGCGCGTTGTACTCGAGCACCTTGGGACCCTCGCCGGTAAGGATGAAGCCGCCGTACAGGACCCCTGAGTAGTCCACCCCTTCGGCGGCCAAGCCCTGGACCGTCCTCTCCAGGATCGAGACCATCTCACCAAGGGTATCGGCGTCGACCGCCGGGACGGGCGTGTAGACACCCATGCCGCCGGTGTTGGGTCCGTGATCCCCG
This sequence comes from Actinomycetota bacterium, assembly GCA_037445995.1. Lineage (GTDB taxonomy): Bacteria > Actinomycetota > Coriobacteriia > Anaerosomatales > D1FN1-002 > JBBIJK01. The sequence goes on from JBBIJK010000015.1 coordinate 33,804, forward strand.
TCGTGAGCGCGCTTGTGGTCTTGCGCGGGGACCATCGGAACGACCGTCTTGCCGTCAGTGAAAGCGAGAAGCGAGCACTCCGGCCCCTCGAGGTACTCCTCGACCACCACGACCGCGCCCGCCTCACCGAATCTTCCGTCGAAGCACTCCTCGACCGCGACTCGCGCCGTCGCGAGGTCCATGGCGACCGTGACGCCCTTGCCAGCCGCCAACCCGTCCGCCTTGACCACTATCGGCGCGCCCACCTGCTCGAGATACTCCAGCGCAGCCTCCCGCTCGCGGAAACTCCGCGCCATGGCAGTCGGTATGCCGTGGCGCTCCATCACGCCCTTCGCGAACTCCTTCGAGCCCTCGAGTCTGGCGGCGGACGCCCGCGGACCGAACACCGGGATACCCGCTTCCGCGACAGCATCAGCCACGCCGGCCACCAGCGGCCCCTCCGGGCCGATCACGACCAGGCCGAACCCTCCGGCCGCTGCATGTTCCGCCACTGCGCGGGGATTCTCTTGATCCAACGCTTCGTTATGGGCGTCCCGCGCGGTGCCGCCGTTGCCCGGAGCGCAGACAACGCCGCTGACCAGCGGCGACTCCTTGAGCTTGAGCGCTATGGCGTGCTCGCGCCCTCCGCTTCCGAGCACCAGGACGCGCATAATCGACTCCTTCGGGCACTCCGGGCGTCCAACGCCCCGCTTGGGGCATGACGATTGTAGCCGAAGGAGTTCGGTGGGGCTTGCGTCACCACATGGTGCGGAGGTAGTCCTGCACGCCCCGCTCGACCGCCTTCTCGCCACCGAAGATGGTGATCTCGTCGACCTCGGCGTCGTTGTCACGGATCGCCTGGATCACCCTCTCCGGGAGCCGGTCCGCTCGCGTGAGGAGCAGGGGACCCGCGTCGGCGCCGCACTTCGCGCCACCCGCCAAGGCGTCCGCGAAACGGCCGCCCGAGCTGATCCCGACACTGCCCCAGTTCAACCACCCCTGGGCCACACCGAACGCGGCCACCTGCGCCGCGGTCTGGAAGCGGTCCTCTCCATAGACGCGGGTCACCGCGCCAGACACGCTGGACACCCCGCTCAGGGCGGACTCGGCGGCGTACGAGACCGCTCCGGGTCCTCCTATCACCACCGGGTGGCGGACGCCGGCGCCAGCGATGGCGGCGCTGGCCTCGGCTGACAGCGCGGCCGGTCGTGTGAGCACGATCGGCGACCCGGAAGCGTAGGCGAGTGGTGCGACGGCGAGGGCGTCGGCGAAGCTGTCGCCTCGCACGACGAAAGCCCAGCGCGAGAACGAGTACCCCTGCAGTTCCGCGATCCTGTGGGCGACGACGCGCGAGGTGGCGTAGCGGTCGGCGCCAGCCAGCCGCGAGACGTCGATCCGGCCGATGGCGCGCACCTGGTCCATGACTCTGTCGGAGACCGCCTTGCGTCCGCCCACCACCACTACCTGGCTCGGATTCAGCCGCGCCAGCTCCTCGCGGGTCGCCGACGGGAGGTCGTCGGGGCGCGTCAGCAGCACCGGTCCGCGCAGGACGCCCGCGAGTCCCGAGGCCGACAAGGCGTCGGCGAACTGCGCGCCGCTCGCCAGCACCACGGCCGGAGCGCTCGCGAACTCCGAGCGGGAGATCCGCGCCGCAGTCTCGTAGCGATCGACGCCGGCTTGGCGCGAGACATCGGCCTGAGCCACGGTGTAGAGCTTCACGGAATCCACCGAGAAAGGCGCGCCAGGAAGGGAGTCCAGCCGGACTACAACCTCGACGAAGCGGGCGGGCGGTATGCCGCGGATCTCGGTTCGCGGGATGGGGTCGGCCCATGACCGCCCCAGGTAGCTGCCGACGTTGTGCGCCCAGAACACCGGCCGCCCGTCATACCCGAGAGGAGGAGACCAGTCGCGGCCATCGTTCGACGTGCGGATGGCGAACTTCGCGGCCATGCCCTCGCCTAGATGCGAGGACGTGAACTCGAGCCGATAGGGCTCCATCGAGGAGTCGGATACCACCCTGAGGCCCACCGAACGCCCGAGACCGCCGATCATGCCGACATGCGAGACCAGCGTCTGGCCGTCGCGACTCCAGCCGGTAGCCAGCACCGTGCCGTCCGGGCGGAGCCCCAGAACGTGCCCTCCTCCCGCGGAGAGCGCGACCACTTCGGTCCATTCGCGTGCGTTCATCTCGCCATACACATCGTGACCGGCAGCCAGCACCGTGCCGTCCGGACGCAGCCCGAAGGTGTGCGCGTACCCGACGTTGATGCCCACGGCCCCCGTCCAATCGGAGACCTCGCTCTGTCCGACCGTGTTCGCGCCCGCCACCACGACCGTGCCGTCGGAACGCAACCCCACGGTGTGATCGGAGCCCGCGCCCACCGCGACGATGTCGGTCCAGTCTTCCGTGTCACACTGGCCGGACTCATTGGCGCCAACGGCCACCACCGTGCCGTCGGAACGCAGGCCCACCGTGTGGTACAGCCCCGCCGAGACGGCGACGACATCATCCCATGAGGACACGTCGCACTGGCCATCGCGGTTCATGCCCGTCGCCAGGACGGTGCCGTCGCGGCGCAACCCGACGGAGTGCCAGTGCCCGCCGGACACCTCGACGATGTCGGTCCAGCCCGACACCTCGCACTCACCGTGGACGTTTGCCCCGGCGACCGCTACGGTCCCGTCCGCGCGCAATCCCAACGTGACCGGGTACCCGGCGGCTATCTCCGTGATCCCGGTCCAGTCCTGCACGTCGCACTGGCCCCAGTCGTTCCCGCCGAACGCGACGACCGTGCCATCCTCGCGGAGAATGACCGAGTGCTCGTAGCCAGCAGCTACGGCCACTGCCCGGAAGTCCGAATCGAGGACGACGGAGCCCTCGGGCGAGATCTCGAGCCAGGAACGCGTCGCCCGCACACCGGACGCAGAAGCGTTGAGCGCGAAGTCCTGGGCGGAGTCCCAGACGTGTGTGCGCAGAGCAGCTAGGGCCTGCCCGGGGGGCGTCAGCACGGCCATGGCGAGCCCTACGGCCATGGCCGAGCGACTCAGCCGTACGAAGCGCCCGAACAGCGGCCGTGCGCCCCGCTGCCGGAGGAGCGCCGTATGCATCCCGTACCCCGCTTCCCACGCACATTTTCTTCAGGGGAAGACCCCCTGAACGACGCCGGGTCAGAGTATCGGCCGCGCGCCGGCACAACTCTGTGACGCAGGTCACATCTCGTGCATGATCCGCCCAGCGGTCACCCTACGTCCTCGGCTCCCACCGCCGCATGATGGTCTGCTCGCGGGCAGGCCCCACGGCGATCATCGAGACAGGCACTTCGGCGAGGTCCTCCAGGAGCATCACGTAGTCGCGCGCCTCCTTGGGGAGCTCCTCGAACCTACGGCAGCCCGAGATGTCGGCGCCCCAACCCGGTAGCTCCTCATAGACCGGCCTGGCATGGTGGAATGCCGTCTGATGACACGGAAGGCTGTCGTGCCTGCGCCCCTCGTGCTCGTAGGCCACGCACACCTTGATCGCCTCGAGCTGGGACAGCACGTCCAGCTTGGTGACGACCAGGTCCGTGATCCCGTTGACCTGCACCGCGTAGCGGACGATGACGGCGTCGTACCAGCCGCATCGGCGCTGACGGCCGGTGGTGGTGCCGAACTCGCCACCCACGCTGGTGAGGTGTTCTCCGACCCCGCCGGGCTCATCGGGCAGCTCGGTCGGGAAGGGGCCGGAGCCGACGCGGGTGATGTAGGCTTTCGCCACCCCGAGCACACGATCGATGCGCCGTGGCCCGACCCCCGCCCCGGTGCAGGCGCCGCCAGCCGTGGGCGAGCTGGATGTGACGAAGGGGTAGGTGCCGTGGTCGAGGTCCAGGAGCGTGCCCTGGGCGCCCTCGAAGAAGACCCACTGGCCGGCGGAGAGGGCCCGGTTCACGACTGCGGATGTGTCAGCGATGTGGGGCCGGATGCGCTCGGCGTATCCCAGGTACTCCTCGGCGATGGCCTCGACGGTGTAGGGACTCATCCCATACACCTTCTCAAGGATGTCGTTCTTCTCGACAAGCGCAGCCTCGAGCTTCTTGCGAAAGATATGCTCGTCGGTGAGGTCCTGGACGCGCAACCCCATCCGCGAGGCCTTGTCCATGTACGCCGGACCTATACCGCGGCGTGTGGTGCCGATCTCTAGGCTGCCTAGGCGGTGCTCCGAGGCGCCGTCGAGGTCGCGGTGGTAGGGCATGATCAGGTGCGCGTTGCAGCTGATGAGGAGCCTGTGCGTGGCAAGCCCGTCAGCCTCGAGGCTGTCCATCTCGTCGAGGAGCACCTTTGGATCGATCACGCAGCCGTTGCCGATCACCGGCGTGATGTGCGGGTACATGATCCCCGATGGGATCAGATGGAGCTTGAGGGTGCGGCCGCCGTGCACGATCGTGTGCCCGGCGTTGTTCCCGCCCTGGAAGCGGACGACGTAGTCGAAGTCGTCGGCGAGCAGGTCGGTCATCTTGCCCTTGCCCTCGTCGCCCCATTGGGCGCCGACGAGCACGATACCGGCCATCTGCGGTTGGCTCCCTCGAAGTGATCGGTCCCGCGGACCCTCGCCGCCGCTCCCGGACCGGGCGCCCGCCCCGTCCCGGGCGATACGCTCACGCGCCCGCAAGATGGCGGGCGCTTTCCAAGTATGACGCACGCGGAGCGCTCAGGAAAGCGCGCACCTGTCGATGGCGGCTCTTGCCGCCACGAGCCCGCTGGCCGACGACTGCGCCAGGCCGCGAGTTACGCCCGCGCCGTCACCCGCGGCGAACAGCCCGTGGATGGTGGTCATGAGACCACCATCCAGCTCGAGCCTCGAAGAGTAGAACTTCACCTCGATCCCGTAGAGCAGCGTGTCGGGGGACGCGACCCCGGGGACCATCTCGTCCATCCGTTCGATGAACTCAAGGATGCCGGTCAGGTGCCGGTAGGGAAGCGCGAATGACAGATCGCCCGGCGCCGCCCCGGGAAGCGACGGGACCACGCTGGAGGAGGCGATCCTCTCAGCCGTCGAGCGCCGGCCGGCCCGAAGGTCTCCAAGCCGCTGCACGAGGATGCCGTCCCCGAGCAGGTTCGCAAGCCTCGCGACCGATGCGCCATACGTGATGGGCTCGTCGAAGGGCTCGGTGAACCGCTGGCTCACCAGCACCGCGAAGTTAGTGTTATCGGTGCTGGAGTCCGCGAACGAGTGGCCGTTGACCGTGACCAGCTCGCCATACGATTCCGTGGTCACTTCGCCGCGCGGGTTCATGCAGAAGGTCCGCACCTCGTCACCGAACCGCTGCGACCTGTAGAGGAGCTTGGCCTCGTAAAGGTGATCGGTCAGCGGCTCAAGGACCGTCGCGGGGAGCTCGACCCGGACACCGATGTCGACAGCGTTGCTCGACAGATCGACCCCCAGCGCTCGCGCCTGCCCGGCGAGCCAGTCTGACCCTTCGCGGCCGGGCGCGACGATGAGGGCCCGCGCCGAGAGAAGCGTGCCGTCCTCGAGCTCCACGCCGGACACGCGCGCTCCCTCCGACACGACGCGACTCGCCGAGACGCCGGTCCGGACCACCACGCCGCGCTCCTCCAGCGTCGTACGCATCGCCGCCAGGACCGCGGGCGCGCGATCGGTGCCGATGTGCCGGATCCTCATCGGCACGAGCCTCATGCCAAGTGACGAAGCACGCTCCACAAGCGCTCCGGCGGCCTCGGGATCAGCCTCGTACACCCGGGGGTCGGCGCCGTGGGCCAGCCAGACCTCGTCGGCCTCCTCCAGCAGCACGCCCAGTGCGCCGTCGCCGACGAACTCCCCCAGCCAGCCGCCCACCTGCGTAGAGAGCGTCAGCTTCCCGTCGGAGAACGCCCCCGCGCCGCCCCATCCGGTCATGATGTCGCAGCGGCGACATCCCACGCAGTGCGTCTCACGAGCGGGGCAGCGCCGGTCGGCTATCTCCCGGCCCTTCTCGAGCAGCAACACCCTGTCGACCCCTGAGCGCGACAACTCGAGAGCGGCGAAGATCCCCGCTGGGCCCGCGCCTATCACTATCGCGTCGTAGTCCTCGCTCACGTCCACCCCAAGGGACTCCTGCAACCGCGGATCGTCCCGGGAACCAGCCCGTAGATGGGCTACTCCCGCTCACCTGCGGGCACGGGCCTCCGGGCCAAGTCGCCGAACTTCGTGAACTCGGGATGGTAGACCACCGGGATGGTGGTGGTGGGACCGTTGCGGTTCTTCGCCACAATCAGTTCGGCCTCGCCGCGCGGCGGATAGTCGCGGTCGTCGTCACCCTCCCGCTGGTTGTAGATGTCGCGATGGATGAAGATGACCACGTCTGCGTCCTGCTCGATCGCGCCCGACTCACGGAGGTCCGACAGGCGCGGTCTGCCGCCACGAGACTCCACCGCGCGAGAGAGCTGGGACAGAGTCACGACGGGCACCTGAAGCTCCTTGGCGAGGATCTTCAGACCACGGCTTATCTCGGCGACCTCCGTCTGCCTGTTCTCGCTGCGTCGGGTCGCCGACTGCATGAGCTGGAGGTAGTCGATGATGATCAGGCCGTCCTGACGACCCTTGAACAGCCTTCGCGCCTTCGCCTTGATCTCCAGGATCGAGGTCGCCGGCGTGTCGTCGACGTAGATCTCGCACTGGGAGAGCCGGCCTATGGCTTGGTTGATCAGGTGCCAGTCGGTGTCCTTGAGATGCCCGGTGCGAAGGCCCTGAAGGTTGATCCTGGCCTCGGAGCAGATGATGCGCTGCACCATCTCGTCGCTGGACATCTCGAGGCTGAACATCGCGACCGGGCACCCTTCCCTTGCCGCACCGACGGCCATGTTCAGCGCCAAGGCGGTCTTGCCGACCGAGGGTCTGGCCGCGAGGATCACCAGATTGCCCCGCTGCAGCCCGGCCAGATGGCGGTCCATATCCGCAAAGCCGGTCGGGACGCCCGTGACGTGCTTCTGACTGATCGAAAGCTCCTCTAGCCTCTCGAAGCCCTCGGTGAGCAGCTCGCGAATGGGCCTGAAGACGCCGGCGATCCTCCTCCCGGTCACCTCGAAGACGATACGCTCCGCCTCCTCGACGATCTCGCCCGAGTCGTCGGGAGCGTCGAACCCGAGGTCCGCGATGCGGTTTCCCGCCCCGACGAGCTGCCGAAGCATCGATGTCCTCGAGACGATCTCGGCGTAGTGGAAGGCGTGCGAGGTGGCCGAGGCAGCCAGACCCAAGTCGAGCAGGTAGTCCTTGCCGCCGGCCGCCCCCAGCTGTCCGGACGCCTCCAGGCGATCCGCGACGCTTATCTGGTCGACAGGGAGATTGCGCGAGTACAGGTGCTGGACCGCGCCGTAGATGCGCTGGTGCGCGGGCATGTAGAAGTCCTCGGGGTGGACCTTGGTGAGGGCCGTCTCAATCGCCTCGACCGACGCGAACATGGCTCCGAGGAGAGCACGCTCCGCCTCGAGGTTGTGCGGCATGACCCGGTCGGCCGATCGGCCGACCGGAAGCTGCTCGTCGTACATGGTTCGCCGCGACATGCCCGTTCGCCCCTTCCCGGCCCCACCGGCGCCGCGATTCTACCAACGGGCACTGACACTCTCAACGCGCGGAACGCCGCCGTCCACAGGCTCAAGCGGCCCGGACCAGCGGCGTTCACAGTATCCACAGATTCGCGATGTTGTCGGCGCGTACGGGCCCGCCTCAGCTTTCGGCTTCGGCCCCTTCGGCCTGCTCGGCCTGCTCGCCGCCGGACCCAGCGGACTCAGCTCCAGCGCCCGCGCCATCCCCGGTCTCCTCGGCCTCGACCTGCTCGAGCACCTCGGCGACGGTTGGCTCGTGATCGTCGTCAGGGGCGCCCTCCGCGACCACCCTGACCGCGACATCGACGGTGACGTCCCGGTGCAGCTGGACGCTGACGACATGCTCGCCAAGCGCCTTGATGTGCCCGTGAACGTCGATCTTGCGCTTGTCGACGTCGATGCCGAGCTGCTCGACAAGGGCGTCTGCGATCATCTGGCCAGTGATCGACCCGTAGAGCCTGCCCTCGTCGCCAGCCTTGGCGGTGACTCGCAGGACCTTGCCCTCGACGGCGGCCGCTGCGGCCGAGGCCTCGTCGCGGCGGGCCGAGTCGCGCTTGTCGATGTTGTGGCGACGCGCCTCGAGCTGCTTGAGGTTGCCCGAGGTCGCCTCGATGGCGACCCTGCGCGGCAGCAGGTAGTTGACCGCGTAGCCGCGCGCCACCTCGATGACGTCGCCCTCGCTGCCCTTCCCTTTCAGTTCCTGTAGAAGGATGACCTTCACCTGTGACTCCTTAGTCTCTCCGCGGGCGACCGCTCGGCCCCACGCGGCACCCAACTCATTCCGGCGCCGTCTCCGGCGCCCTTCCCGACTCCCTCGGGAGGCGGCGGAAGTTCATCCACATGTCCGCCAGCCCGACGATGCTGACCACGTACAGCGCGATCTCGGCGACCGCGAGGAACACGAATGCGACGACGCCACCCATCCGTCCGACTCGCAACCTGCCAAGGGCGGCAGCCGTCACTCCGGCTCCCTGAGCCAGCAGCGGCAGTCTCGCCATGAGCAACATGTTGCCGGCCACGGCTGCCAGCAGACGCGAGCCGGCGGGGACGAGGGGCGAGGCCGCGAACAGGAGCATCGCCACCGCCACGAACCACACGATGTGCACGGAGACGTCCACCTCGGACAGCCGAGGCAGGCGATTCACCGATGCGCCGGTGAGCGAGGCGGCCCTCCCGACGGCCAGCACGGCGAGCAGCGCCGTCAGGGCTGCCGTCTCGAAGTAGCTGGCCGGCCAGAGCATGAACACCGTGGCGGACAGAGAATGGAGCTGCTCACGCACGAGACGCGCGGTCGAGTCGTCCGCCAGGCGCGTCACGGCGTCTCCCGCGAAGGTCGCGGCCTTCTCAGCCGCCACCTTCGCCTCCGAGACGATCGACCGGCCGTCCAGCGCCAGGGCCAGCGAATCCGAACCGACGGCCGCCGCGAAGAGCGTGACCGTCAGGACCACAAGGACGCTCGCCGCGCGATAGCGCCTGAGCGCCCAGACCGACGCGGGGCCAGCGAGCAGCGCCGGAGCGGTGAACACCGCCGACGGCGGCGAAAGGACCGCCGTGACGCCGATCCCCACGACGGCCGTGCCGGCCGCGAGCCGGTGTCGCCCGCCAAGAGCGAGGCTCGCCAACGCGGCGGCCGCCAGCGGCACGCTGACGACCGGAAGAACCAGCGTGAACAGCGCCCACGCCACTCCGGCCACAGTCATGGCGATCGCCCTCAGGGTGTCCATCTCCTTCGCCACTACGTCAGCCTCTGCCGCGCCTTCCCTCGACCTTGGTGCTGATGACCGGGATCGCGTAGGGAAGCAGCGCCATCTCGCGAGCGCGCTTGATCGCCATCGCCATCCGATGCTGGTGCTGCGTGCAGTTGCCCGTGACCCGACGAGGCTTGATCTTGCCCCGGTCGGTCATGAAGCGGCGGAGCATCTGGTAATCCTTGTAGTCGAGGTAGTCGACCTTATCCTTGCAGAACTGGCAGTACTTCCTGCGCGGCCTGCGCGCGTAATCGGACATGTCGTCCGTTCCTCCTCTCTTGGGGGCCCTGGAAAACCCAAGGGCGCCCAACGGGACCGGCGGGAGGGGCCCACCGGTCCGTCACGCGGGTCCTAGAAGGGGATCTCTTCTCCCCCGAGGTCTTCGATGCCCGCCGGTGCGGCGTTACCCTCCTGCGAGACCTGCTCGGAGCGACCACCGATGAACTCGATGTCGTCAGCGATCACCTCGATAGCCTGGCGCTTCTCGCCCGACTGGGTCTCCCACTCGCGCCAACGGAGCTTGCCGTCCACGCCGATGCTCGAGCCCTTCTTGAGATGAGGCGCGAGACGCTCGGCACGGTCGCCGAACATGGTCACGTCGATGTAGTTGGGCATGTCCTCCCACTGGCCGCTCTGCGGATTCTTGCCGCGAGTGCTGAACGCCAGCCTCATGGAGAGCACGCTCATCCCTGAGCCCGTTGAGCGCAACTCGGGGTCGCGCGTCAGGCCTCCGGTCAGGACCACCCTGTTGATACTGTTAGCCATTGGTTCCCACCTCGCTGGTAGCGGGCCGCATGCCCGCGAGCCGATCGCGCCTAGTCCAGATCGTCGCGGCGCAGCAGCATGTAGCGGACCACAGGATCGGTGATGCGCAGGACGCGATCCAACTCAGCCACGATCTCCGGCGAAGCGTGCATCCGCATGACGGCATACCAGCCGTCGGTGCGACCTTCGATTTCGTAAGCGAGTTTGCGCGCGCCCCACTCGTCGATGGAGTCCACCGTGCCGCCGGGCTTCGTCACCAGACCCTGGATCTTCTCCAGTGCGCCAGCACGAGCCTCGTCGTCGAGCGAGGGGTCGAGGATGACCATGAGTTCATAAGCCTTCATCTTTCACCTCCCTTGGTCTGATGCGGCCCCGGGTCGCGAAGGCGACTGCCCGGAGCAGGAGATTCAGAGCCCGGCAATAGTAGCACCGACCTTCCTCATCCTCAACCCACTCCCGCACGGTCGGACGAAAGCAGCGGGGGAGACCGTCCTCCCAGTCCTCCTGAAGACCTCACGCCGCCTCGCAGGCGCGCCCGCGAAACCCCGAGACCACGGCGAGGGCGATGACAGCCGACACGGAGGCCACCCATGCCGCGATCGCCGGGAGCCCCGCAACCGAAGCGCCCGCCAAGCGCGGTTCACTTTGAGGCGCCGCAGCCGCTTCGCCGGTCGCTTGCGCTACGGCCTGAGTCCGCGGCGCCGGCGCCGTGACCTCGACCGGCGCGCGGGCGCTGGCGGTTCGCGCCTCCGTGCGCCCGCTCTCGCGCTCCGGAACGTTCACCGCAACCGGAGGTGCCACCGCCGGAGGCGTCCGGAGCTCCACAGGGCGGTCGGCGACCGGCTCCGGGTCCGGAGCGGGTTCGGGAGACGGTTGCCCCGTCACCGACCCGAACAGTCTCTCGGGGTCCAGATACCCGGTCGCGTCCCGCACGCTGACATGGAGGTGCGGTCCGGGCGAGGACGGGTCCCCCGTGGGCGCGACCGCCCCCATCACCGCCCCCGGCGAGACCATCATGCCGGTCTCGACCCTCAGATCCTCCATGGGCGAGAACGTCACCCGCGTTCCGTCGGCCAGCCGGATGGTCACGGCCATCCGCACCTCGCCGGGTCCGGCCGGGACGGCGCCCGCGAAGAGCACCTCAGCCTCGCAGGGCGCATGAACATCAGCGCCTGCCGGTGCCTCGATGTCGCATCCGCTGTGAGTTGACAGACGCCCCCCGGAGCCGTAGCGCTCGCCGAAGCCAAGGACGACTGGCCCAGCGACGGGCCACGGCAGACCTCCGGCATGCCCGATCGCCGGCTCTGCGGCGAGCAGGACGAATCCAAGCAATGCCACGAACAGCTTCACGCGCGTCACGCCCCTCTCCTGACGGCGGAAGAGGGGGCTCCGCTCCTATAGAACACCTGTTCGACGCGCGCGCGCCGATTCCTGCGGCGGATCGGCGAAACGAAGAGCCGCGCCTCGGGGCGCGGCTCTGACGGTCCATGGAGCGGGTGACGGGACTCGAACCCGCGACTCTTGGCTTGGGAAGCCAAAGCTCTACCACTGAGCTACACCCGC
>JBBIJK010000016.1:0-44981 GCA_037445995.1 Actinomycetota bacterium
CGACTTCGCGCCCGCCGATGAGAGCCCCGTCACGCTGGTGCGGCTCGCCGCGCACAAGACGGCGATGCGAGAGGCCCTGACGCTCCTGCAGGCCGTCAAGGGCAAGGGCTACGAGACCTCGCTGCAGGCGATGGGCTACTCGGGGTACTCGAAGGCCGAGCAGGAGGAGCTCGCCGCCATGCTCGCCGGCAGCGGGACCGACTTCATCTACGTCGCGGACTCCTACGGCTCGCTCTTCCCCGACCAGGTGCCTGAGCTCATCGAGGCGCTGCTGCCCCTGAAGGCCGAGATGCGCATCGGCTTCCACCCCCACAACTCGCTGCAGATGGCCTTCGCGAACTCGATCGCCGCCATCGAGGCCGGAGCCGACATTGTGGACTCGTCGATATTCGGGATGGGACGCGGCGCGGGCAACCTTCCGACAGAGATCGTCCTGACCTGGCTCCAGGAGCGGATGCCCGACAAGTTCAACCCGATCCCCGTGCTGGACATGGTCTCGCGGCACTTCTCGCCGATGCAGGCCGAGCTGGGTTGGGGCTACCAGCTGCCCTTCATGCTCTCGGGGCTGTTCAAGTGCCACCCCTACTACGCGTCTCGCCTCGTGGACATGAGGGAGTTCACGATGGAGGACATCTGGCGGGCGCTGACGGCCGTCCAGAGACGCGACCCCGTCGGCTTCTCGGAATCGCTGGTGGACGAGATCGTGGCCGAGGGTATCTCGTCACCGGGCGTCCATGTCACCGCTGCCGGCGGCGCGTCTGCGTCTGCGTCGGCGCTTACCGCGCCCGACCCCGTGCCCTACGAGGGCAGGCACGCCGGACGCGCCTTCCTGGTGCTCGGGAACGGGCCCACGCTCCGGACGTACAAGCCGCAGATCGACGCCTTCATCGCCCAGTACGACCCGGTCGTGCTGGGCGCCAACCACCTCGCCGGGCTCTTCGTCCCCGACTACCACGCCTTCTCGAACAAGCGCCGTTTCACAAGCTACGTCGACGAGGTGTCCCCTTCGTCGGCGCTGATGGTCGGGCAGCACATCCCCGAGGAGCTGGTCCGCGAGTACACCCAGCGCGAGTTTGAGACGGTCTGGTACGAGGACAGCGCCGTCGCCGACTTCGGTATAGAGCGGGGCGTCATCGCGTGCAACTGCCGTACGGTGTCGGTGCTTCTGATGGGGGTCGCCGCGGTGATGGGCGCCAAGACCGTCTTCGCCGTCGGGATGGACGGCTACCTGGGACTGGGCGCCGACGGCGAGTGGCTTTTCTACCGCGAGCCCGAGGAGAAGGAGGACCGCGAGCTTATCGCGAGCATGCACCGGGACAACCGCCGCTACATCTCGCAGGTCGATGAGTTCCTCAAGGAGCGTGGCGGCGAGGGCGTGCACATCCTGACGCCCACGAGCTACGAGGGCTTCTACAAGGGCATCGCGAACTACGTCAGGGCGGACCTGCCGTGAGGGTCCTGACGTACGGCGAGACGATGTTGCGCCTGTTCCCCGACTCGCAGGGGGAGAGGGTGGAAAGCGCCCACACCTGGCGGATGGAGCCGGGGGGCTCGGAGTCCAACGTGGCGGTCGCACTGGCGCGGCTGGGCGTCCCGACCCGGCACCTCACCCGGCTGCCGGAGGGCCCGCTGGGGGACCGCGTCGTCGCTTCGCTGCGCGGAAGCGGCGTGGACGTCTCGTGCGTGAGCAGAGGCGGCGAGCGCGTGGGCCTGTACTTCACCGAGCCCGGGTGCGGACCGAGGGCCCCGGGCGTGCACTACGACCGGGACGGTTCGGCGTTCGCGACCGCCATCGCCGGCGATTTCGATCTGAGGAGCGCGTTCGAGGGCGTCGAGCGCCTTCACGTGTCGGGCATCACCGCGGCCCTCGGCGAGGGGCAGCTCGCGACGCTGCTCGCGGTCGTCGACGCGCGCCCCGAGGGATGTGCGCTCTCGGTCGACCTGAATCATCGCGGCACGCTGTGGGCTCGCTGCGGAGTCGGCGCCCCCGAGGCGATGTGGCCGCTCGTCGAGCGCGCCGAGACGCTCTTCGCCAACGAGAGCGATCTTGCTGACAGCTTGGGGCTGCGGGTCCCGGGCCCCTCGGACCCGTCAGGCTACCGCGCGGCGGCCCAGGCCTGTTTCGCGCGGTCTCCGGGTCTCGCTCGCGTCGTGGTGAGCCTCCGCGAGTCCTTCTCGGCGTCGCGCAACCGCTTCGGCGGGGCGTGCTTCGAGCGAGGCGCGGAGGCGCCCGCGGTCGCCCCGCCGTTCGAGGTGGAGACCATCGTCGATCGCGTGGGCACCGGTGACGCGTTCGCGGCCGGGGTGCTGGAGGGCCTGATTGCGGGGCGCCCGGCGGCCGAGGTGCTTGAGCGCGCGGTCGCCCTCGCTGCGCTGTGCCACACCGTCGCTGGTGACGCGTCGAGATTCGGGCTCCGGGACGTTGACCGCCTCCTGGCTGACCGTGGCGGTCGGGTGGTGCGGTGAGGGCGCGGGAAGCGCGGATGGAGCGGATTTGACTCGGAGGCCCGAGCCGCCGAGAATCCTGTTGTGACCGAGAGCACGAACCGCCCCCGGCAAGGCGGATGTCTCTCTCCTGATGCCGGTCGGGACGGGGTCGTGGGGCCGATGGACACTCTGGACATGCTCAGCGGGTCGGCGCTGACGGACGAGATGCCGCCCCCGGATGCGCCCTCGAAGGTCAGGCTTTCGGACCACGGGTTCACCGTGCTCCAGATCGAGACCCTGCTCGCGTGCAACATGGCCTGCGAGTTCTGCGCCTACCCACTGCTCGCGGACAAGGGTGCGAGGCTGCCGACCGAGGCGGTTCTCTCCATCCTGGACCAGGTGGATCCCGAAGACCCGGGGTTTGAGTACGTCTGTCTGAGCCACTACAACGAACCGCTCCTCGACGACCGGATCTACGGGCTTATCGGCGAGGTCAGGAATCGCGGTTTCAAGGTCCTTGTCATCACGAACGGCCTGGCGTTCCGCTCCCGGGAGACGGTCTCGCGGCTCCTCGCCGCCGAGCCCGACTTTGTGAAGATCTCCTACCAGACGCCTAGCCCCGCGCGCTTCTACTCCGCTCGTGGCGCTGGCATGTCCTATGAGAAGTACGCGTTGAGTGTGATCGGGTTCCTCAGGGAAGCCGTAGCGTCCGGCTCTCGCACGCAGGTGACGATCGACTTCGCGTGCAACTTCCTCACTCCGTCCCAGAGGTTCCTGAGGGGTGCGCTGGGCGTGGAGATGGGGGACCGGTCCGTCAGGGACGAGATCCGCGTGTTGGCCTGCTACGTTCTCGACGTCCTCGAGTCGATAGGCCGCGAGGTGCCCGAGCTGAAGGTGAACAGGGTGGAGGCCAAGGAGTACCTTGCGGGATTGGGCCGGGACTACCTCGAGCAGAGCGCCTTCCGCCTGAGTGAGGGCGTCTCGATCAAGGTCAAGCGGTTCGTGCACGGCAGGCGGCTCTCAGCCTTCAGGCCGGCTCGATCCACCAAGCCCTGCGGGACGCGGATCCTGTCCGTGCTTTCCAGCGGGTCGCTTGTGCCCTGCTGTCTTGCGCACGAGGACCTCCTGTCGATGGGTGATGCGACCAAGGAGCCGCTGGCGGGGATGCTGGAGCGCGGCGGCCCGCTGCTCCAGGCGATCCGCTCCGGTAAGGGTATGCCCGACGTGTGCCGGACCTGCCAGGGCGCTCCGACGGCGCGCGGGGCGCTCGTCGTGTCGGGTGTGCGCGAGTATCGGAAGCGCCCTGTGACGGCCTCGCTCGTGACGGCCGCGGCTGTCGGCCTTGTCGGTCTGCTGGGCTACGCCGCGCACCCCGCCACCCCGACGATCGTCCACATCGTCCAGGACGCCTACCTTCTGGCCAGCGACTTCGTCCGATACGTCTTCGACTACCACATCTCGCCGCGCGTCCTCCGCCGCATCGCGCTTTGACGCGCGCGAGGTGGGCGCTATAATGTTCATGTACTGAACATTAGCATGCGTTCTCCCTGCTTGCGGTAGGCCTTCGCGCGACTGGGGAGGGGTTGGCGGCATTGGTGGGATGACCTTCTCGCAGACCAGTCCGAGCGACCTTGTCAGCCTGTCCGCGGCGGTGGCTTCGTCCCGCGGCGCGGCGGGCGCTGCCGACTGGTACTCGACCGGGGTCTCAGTGTGCGACAGGTTCTCCTCGCCCTCCGTCGACGCGCTGCTGGAGGGCCGCCCGGTCGCTCGAGTCCGGCGTCCCTGCCGCGCAGTCACGGCGCCCGCGCGGTTCCTGGCAGCGGCGTGGTCGCGGATGCTGGCGGCGCGCGCGAGGCGTGTCGATGCCGCGAGACGAGCGGGGCGGCCCGTCGCCATCCTGCGGACGTGGGTCGGCCCTTCCTCCTTCGACGGCGGGTCCTTCCGCGACCCCTGCTTCGGCGGGCTCGCAGGCGAGCTTGCGAGGGCCGGATACGAGGTCGTGACCGTCGTCGGCGCGCTCGGGGAGCACCGCGCCGTCTACGCGGCCGCCGCCGAAGCGGGGCTGGTGCCCGAGCACCGCTTCCTGAGGCCGGCCGATCCGCTGCGCGCGGTGCTGGCCGCGCTTGCTCGCCGTCCGCGTGCGCGCGGGCCGGTGCCGCTGGGCGGACGCGACGTCTCAGCGGACATCGAGGCCGCGATACGCGAGGAGTACGTGCGGCCGCAGTTGTTCGCCAACCGGCTGGCGCACCTCGTGGGACGGCGCGTCGCGGAACGGTACCGCCCGAGCCTTGTCGTCCTCACCCACGAGGGCTACGCGTGGGAGAGGCAGTTCGTGATGGGGGTGCGCTCGGTGGCCCCGGACGCCTGGGTGGTCGGGTATCAGCACGCGCCCGTCTCGGACGGCGTCACGTCGCTGGTGGTCTCGTGTGGCGCCCTCGAGGGGCTCCCGGACCGGGTGGTCGCGATGGGCGCTCTCACCGCGGCGCGCCTCACTGAGCGCGGATACCCGCCGCAGATGGTGGCGGCGGGCCCGTCGCTGAGGACGCCACGGCCCACGGGGGACGTCGCCGTGGCGCGACGCCACGGGCCGGTCCTGGTCGCTCTGGGCGAGGTGGGGCGTTCGGTGGGCCTGGTCCGCATCGTGCGCGAGATGGCGGCCCTCCGGCCCGGGACCGGCGTGCTCCTGCGGCTGCACCCCCTAGCCTCTCGCGAGCGCCTCGAGGCCCTCCTCGGGTTCGACCCCGAGGGGGCGGGGCTGGCGGTCTCGGAGGGGCGGCCCCTCGCAGAGGACCTCGCACGGTGCTCGGCGCTCGTCTACGACGCGAGCGCGGTGGCGTTCGAGGCGGTGGCGGCCGGCGTCCCGGCGGTGCACGTCCGGTTGGGCGACCCGCGCTCGCCCGACCCGCTGGAGGGCCTCGAGGCGCTTCACGCCTCCGTCGCGCGGGCCGACGATCTCGCCAACGCTCTGGACGCCTTCGCCGCCCTGCCCGACGATGTGCACGAGGCTCGGACGCGCGAGGCCCGCAGGTTCGTCGAGGACTACCTCGGCGAGGTCACGGCCGAGTCGATGGCGGCGTTCGTCCCCCCGGCGAAGGCGGACAGATGAGCGGACGCGTGGTCAAGGACGTGGAGCGCCACGTCGGCGCCGACAGGATCGTGGCGGTCAGCCCCGACCACTTCGAGGTGCTCGGGACGGACCGCTTCGCCGACGCCAACGCATCCTTCGGACCGGGCTTCGCCGAGTACCGCCGCAAGTGGCGCGAGAATCCGCTCGCCCGCGTCGTCGAGGACTTCCCTTTGCACCTCGACCTCGAGGTGACCAACACCTGCAACCTCCGCTGCTCCATGTGCCAGATCCCCTTCAGGGAGATGGAGCGGGGCAGGATGTCCGATGAGCTTTTCGAGCGGGTGCTCGACGAGGTGCGGGACCACTCGCTCCCGAGCGTGAAGTTCAACTTCCGCGGCGAGCCGATGATGCACCCGCGGCTGCCGGAGTTCGTCCGGCGGGCGAAGGAGGCCGGTGTCCTCGAGGTCCAGTTCAACACCAACGGCGCGCTCCTGACCGAAGAGCTCTCGAGCCAGCTCATCGACGCCGGGCTCGACCGCATCAAGTTCTCGGTGGACGCCGTCACCCCCGAGGTCTACGACTCCATTCGCAAGGGGACCACCTATGCCGAGACGATCCCTAGGATCCTGCGCTTCATAGAGCTGCGCGACGCGTCCGGTGGCGCGCGGCCGAGCGTCAGCGTGCAGATGGTCTACATGGAGGACAACCGGGACGAGGTTCTGCGCTACATCGACTTCTGGGAGGGCCGGGCCAACCGCATCGGGTTCTCGCGCTACCGCGCCGGGCACAACGCCACAGGGGAGGCGGGTCGCGCGCAGGACAGGGGCTTGCTGCGCTTCCCCTGCCACCAGCTGTGGCAGCGTCTCGTCGTGCTGTGGGACGGCACCGTGCTGATGTGCTGCGGGGACCACCAGGTCGCCAGCCCGCTGGGGCGTCTTCCGGGCGACTCGCTCGCGGGCCTGTGGCGAGGGGCCGAGATGGAGCGGCGGCGCGCGCTGCACGCCGAGGGCCGCTACGACGACATAGATGCCTGCGTCGACTGCGAGGTGAACTACCTGTGAGCGCGCGAGGATGGCCGCTGCTGGTGGCGGAGGTCGCGAACTCGCACGGCGGTGACGAGGACTATCTTCGCGAGCTCGTCGGGCGGCTGGCCGCCGGGAGCGCCGACGCGGTGAAGTTCCAGCCGATATCGGCTGGCGAGATCTGCTCGGTCGGCCACCCCATGAGAGGGGTGTTCGAGTCGCTCCAGATCCAGGCGACCGCTTGGGCGTCCGTCTCGGCGGAGGTGCGGGCCGCCGGCAAGGAGGCGTGGTTCGACGTCTACGGACCCGCCTCGCTAGCGGTCGCGCTGGAGTCGGGCGCGGACGGCCTCAAGATCCACGCGATGGACGCCGACGACGACGGCCTGCTCGACGCGGCGCTGAGCTCGGGGCTCCCGGTGACGATCTCCTGCGGGGGCTCGACACCGGACGAGATCGCGGCGGCGGTCGAGGTCGCCGCGGGTCGCCCGCTCTGCCTGATGCTCGGCTTCCAGCGGTTCCCGACGCCCGTGGCCGAGTCCCATCTGGCGAGGGTTCCGGTCCTGCGCGAGCGCTTCGGGGTGCCGGTGGGCTATCAGGACCATTCCCCAGGCGACGACCCGATGGCCCTCGTGCTGCCGTGCGTCGCGGTCTCGCACGGCGCGGTGTCCGTCGAGAAGCACGTCTATCTTCCCGGGCGGGAGACGCCCTACGACTTCCAGTCCGCCGTCTCGCCTGACGCCCTGGACGCGCTGCGGGGGCACCTCGTCTCGGCCAAGGAGGCCACCGGCGCTCCCGACCTCGCGCTTTCCGCGGCGGAGGAGGCCTACCGGCTGGAGTACCGCAAGCCCGCCACGGCGGCGCGCGCCCTTCCGGCCGGCCACGTGCTGCGCTCCGAGGACGTCGTCTTCGTGAGGGCGCCGGTCCCCCAAGGCCAGACGCCGATCCATCGCGCGGCGCTGCCCGGCGCGCTGGGCCGGACGCTCGCGCGCGAGGTGCCGGAGGGCGACGCCCTGACCGAGGAGGCGCTGACGTGATGCGGCTGCTGGGGCTGGTCGCGTGCCGCACGGGCAGCTCGCGGCTGCCGGGCAAGGCCTTTCGCACGCTGGGCGGCGTCCCGCTGCTCGGACGGGTGCTCGACCGGGTCACGACCGGCGACGCCCTCGACGAGGTCGTCGTCTGCACCACGACGGACCCGGCCGACGATGCGATCGAGTCCTACTGCCGCGACCGGGGCACCCCCGTCCACCGCGGTCCGGTCGAGGACGTGCTCGGCCGCTTCCTGGGGGCGATGGCATCGCGTCCGAGCGAGTACGTGGCCCGCATCACCGGCGACAACCCGCTGTCCGACGTGCCCGCCATGCTCGAAGCGCTGGCGCACCTCGAGTCGGCCGGCGCCGACTACTCCCGTCCCGACGGTGTGCCCCTCGGCACCGCCATCGAGGTCGCGCGCGCGGACACGCTCCGCGAACTCCACGAGCGCACGCTGGCACCCGAGCTGACCGAGTACATGACGTGGTTCTTCGAGATCGCGCCTTTCGTGCGGTGCGAGCTCTGGCCGGCTCCCGGGAAGATACGCTTCCCTGAGTTGCGGCTGACCGTCGATCTCGAGGAGGATCTGACCTTCCTCGAGACGGCGCTCGAGAGTCTGGGCGGCGGGTTCCCTCCGCTTGCGGAAATGGTGGCGTACTGCAGGGGACTGCCTGAGCCGCCCCTGGCCGTTCGTGACGCGGCGGCCGAGGCGGCGATCAGGGAGCGCATCCGGTTCGCCTGAGCGGCCGGAGGGAAGGAGTCGGGGATGCGGCGGGAGATGGACCTTGGGAACGGGGTGATGCTCGGCGACGGGCACCCTTGCGTGATCATGCTGGACGCCGGCGTCAACCACAACAACGACCCCGAGCGGGCCATGGCGCTGATCCGCACCGCCGCCGAGGGGGGCGCCTCCGCGATCAAGTTCCAGACCTACAGCGCCGAGGAGATCTCCACCAGGACCGCCCCGCGCTACTGGGACCCGAAGCTGGACACCGACGGCGGCGGCTCGCAGTACGACATGTTCAAGAAGGTCGACCACCTGCCGAAAGAGGCCTACGCCGAGATGAAGGCGTACGCCTCCGAGCTTGGCATCGCCTTCTCGTCCTCGCCGTTCGGGATGGAGAGCGCGGCGTTCCTCATCGAGCTGGACGTCGACTTCTTCAAGATCGCCTCGGCCGAGCTCATCTACCACGACATGATCCGGGCGTGCGCCGAGACCTCCAAGCCGATCATCATGTCGACGGGGACGGCCACCATCGGCGAGATCGAGGAGGCCATGGAGGTCTGCCGGGACGCCGGCAACGACCGGGTCGCCCTGCAGCACTGCATCCTGAGCTACCCGTGCCGGGACGAGGACGCCAACCTGGTCAAGATGCTCAAGCTCGCCGAGGTGTTCCCTGAGGTACCCGTGGGCTACAGCGACCACACACTGGGGACGCGGATCCCGCTAGCGGCGGTCGCGATGGGCGCCCGCTCGATCGAGAAGCACTACACGGTGGACAAGTCGCTCCCCGACTCGCCGGACCATGGCCTCTCGCTCTCCGCGGACGAGCTGGCGGGCTTCATGTCCGACGTCCGCGCGATCGAGGCCGCGCGCGGGACCTACGTCAACGGCCCCTATCCCGCGGAGCGCAAGGCCTGGATGTACGCGCGCAAGTCGCTGGCGGCAGCCCGCGACATCGAAGCCGGGTCGGTTATCACGCGCGAGATGCTGACCGTCAAGCGGCCCGGCACGGGCATCTACGCTAGGTTCACCGACGTCGTGGTCGGGAGGACCGCGAGGGTGGACATCTGCGAGGACACGACGATCACCTGGGACATGGTGTAGGTGGAAGCGACCGTCCTGATAGCGAGCTACGGCTACGCGCGCTGGTTGGGTGAGGCGCTCGACAGCGCCCTTAGGCAGGAAGCGCCTCCCGGGGGGTTCGAGGTGATCGTCGTCCACAGGCCGAGCGGGGACGGCAGCGAGGAGGTCCTCTCGCGGTACGTCGGCGACCCGAGGGTGCGGGTCCTGACGCAGGCCGGGACCGGGCTCTCGCAGGCCGCGAACCAAGGGGTCGAGGCCTCGTGCGGCGACGTGGTGATGCGTCTGGACGCCGACGACCGGCTCTTGCCCGGGGCGCTCGCCGCAGGTTGCGCGGCCCTTCGCGGTGAGCCGTGGGTCGATTTCGTCTACGGCGACTACGACTACCTGATTGAACCCGAGGGCTCCCGCATCCGCAAAGCGCTGCCCCCGTTCGACCCCGCGGAGCTCGCGGCGCGCGGCGAGTTCCTATCCGGCGGGACCTGCTATCGGAGGAGTGTCTTTGCCAAGGTCGGACCCTTCGATGAATCGCTCCCGACGCTGGAAAGCTACGAGTTCGTGCTCAGGATGCTGTCGGAGGGCATCGTGGGCCTGCACCTGGAGCGCCCCTTCTTCGAGTACCGCATCCATGGGGGCTCCATGAGCGATGAGACCGGACTGGTCCGCGCCACAGCCGAAGCCATCGCGGCCAGGTACGGGCGCGAGTACGGCAGCAACGCCAACCACCCGAGGGTGATCCCGACATGAGCGCGCTGCGTCAAGCGGTCATCATGGCCGGCGGGGAGGGCGTGCGCCTGCGCCCGCTGACCTACGCCATCCCCAAACCGCTGCTGCCGGTGGGGCCCTACACCGTGCTCGAGCACCTGGTGAGCGGTCTGTCGGCCCAGGGCTTGACCGGCTTCCACGTCATCGCGAGCTACCGTTTCGACCGCTTCGAGCAGGCGGTCGCTTCCTACGCCGAGCGCTACGGCGTGTCCGTGGAGCTGCACCGCGAGGAGGTGCGGCTCGGGACGATGGGCGGGCTTGCGCTGATCGGGGCCGAGCTCGACGAACCCTTCCTCCTTGTCAACGCCGATCTCGTGCTCGAGGCCGATTTCCAGGCGATGGCCGCCGCCCACCGTGCCGCCGGGGCTTGGCTTACGGTGGGGACGAAGACCTACCTTGACGAGGTCCCCTACGGCGTGGTCGTCGCCGGATCCGACGGCCTGGTGCGCGCGCTGGAGGAGAAGCCCTCGCGCGAGCACGTCGTCGCCGTCGGGGCATACGTGGTGGACCCGGAGGTCCTAGGCTACCTGGACGGCGGGCGGGCCGACGTGCCCGATGTCATCGCGCGGCTGCTTGCCGACGGGCGGCCCGTGCTGTCGCACGCGCTGTCCGGCCTGTGGCTGGACGTCGGGCAGGCCGAGGACTACGAGCGGGCCGTGAGCCTGCTCGACCGTGTCGAGTCCGAGTTCGAGTAGGCGGGGAGGAGCCGTGTACGAGGGCAGGCGGGTGCTGGCGCTGATACCGGCGCGCGGGCGCAACGACGGCATAGACCACATGAACATGCGGGAGCTGGGCGGCCATCCGCTGCTCCTGCACACACTGCGGCTGGCCGCGGCCCTCCCCTTCGCGGACCGCGTGTTCGTCTCGACGGAGAGCCCCGCCATCGCCGAGTACGCGCGCGAGCACGGCGTCGAAGTCCCGTTCCTTCGCGGCGAGGAGCTCACCGAGCGCGACGTCGTGATGGAGGATGTCGTGCGGGAGACGCTTTCGCGCTTCTCGGAAGCCGGCGAGACCTTCGACCTTGTCCTGAACCTCTACCCCAACGCGCCCTTCAAGAGGCCGCGGACGGTCGCGCGGGCGATGGCCGCCTCGCTGGGCTGCGATTTCGTGGTCCCGCTCTACGGCCACCGCGACTACATGTGGGAGGTGGAGGGCGATCGCGCCCGGGTGCTCGGAGGCGAGCGCCGCGGCAGCAGGGAGGCGGCGAAGCCCAAGTACGAGGAGAGGGGCGGTATCTACGTCTACAATCTTGCGAGCGGTCGCTGGGATGACCCCGACACCCGCGAGACGGGCGTGTGCGAGGTGGGGTTCCACGAGTCGCGCATGGTGAACTGCAGCTATGACCTGCTGATGTTCGAGCGCCTGGCCAGACTGCCCGGGTCGCTCGTCGAGGAACTGCTGGCCTGCGACTGAGCGCGGCGAGCGCGCGGTCGTCTGATGGTTGGGAGGCGCACGTGACCGACGTCGTCATCCTGTGCGGCGGCAAGGGCACCCGGCTCGCGGAGGAGACGGGCTCCAAGCCCAAGCCGATGGTCGAGGTCGGCGGCAAGCCGATCCTCTGGCACATCATGAAGCACTACTCCGCCGCGGGTCACAAGCGGTTCATACTGGCGTTGGGCTATCGCGGTGACCATATCAAGTCGTGGTTCCTCCACTACCGGATGGCCTCCTCGGATCTCACCCTCACGCTGGACCCCAACGTCGAGCCGGTGGTCCACGGGGCGGCCGCCGAGCCATGGGAGGTCGTCCTGGTGGACACCGGCGAGGAGACCCTCAAAGGGGGCCGCATCAAGCGTATTGAGGAGCATATCCGCTCAGAGCGTTTCCACCTGACCTACGGCGACGGTGTGGGCGACGTCGATCTGGGCAAGCTCGAAGCCTTCCACGTCTCGCACGGCGCCGAGGCGACCGTGACCGGCGTAAGACCGCCTTCGCGATTCGGCGAGCTGGCCATCGAGGGCGACAGCGTGATCCGGTTCGAGGAGAAACCGCAGCTCGCCGAGGGCGGCGCCTACATCAACGGCGGCTTCTTCGTCTTCGAGCGGTCGTTCCTGGGCAGGCTCTCGCCCGACGAGGGGTGCGACCTGGAGTTCGGTGCGCTCCAGGAACTCGCGTCCGACGGCGGCCTTCGCGTCTTCCGTCACGACGGGTTCTGGCAGTGCATGGACACGGTGCGCGACCGCGACTACCTCGAGCGCCGATGGGCCCAGGGCGCCGCCCCCTGGAAGACATGGGAGTAGGGATGCCGCTGACGCCGACACTTCGCGAGGACCTCTCGCGGATCAGGGAATCGCTCTCCGCCGAGCAGGCTTCGAGGTTCGACGGAGCCACCGTGCTCGTCACGGGGTGCGCCGGCTTCCTGGGCTACACGGTGATGCACTTCCTGGCCGAGCACGGCCCGGAGCTGGGCGTCCGTCGCGTGGTGGGCACCGACTCGTTCTTGCTGTCGCGGCCCGCCTGGCTTGATGCGCTGGCCGACGGCGAGCGGGTCGTGGTGGCGCGGCACGACATCGGCCGCGACCCCGTGGAGGCGATACCCAACGCGGCAGAGGCCGGCCTCGTGATGCACATGGCCTCTATCGCCTCGCCCACCTTCTACCGCCGCTATCCCGTCGAGACCCTGGAGGCCAACGTCTGGGGACTCAGGCGGCTGCTTGACGCATACCGCGGCACTGACGTCCGGGGCATCCTGTTCTTCTCCTCCTCGGAGATCTACGGCGACCCGCCGCCCGGGGCAATCCCGACCCCCGAGGACTACCGCGGCAACGTCGCGTGCGCGGGGCCCCGCGCTTGTTACGACGAGGCGAAGCGGTTCGGCGAGACGCTGGCGTGGGTGTACGCCACCGAGTACGGGATGCCGATCGTCTCGGCGCGCCCCTTCAACAACTACGGCCCCGGCATGCGCCTGGACGACAAGCGGGTGCCCGCCGACTTCGCCAAGGCGGTCGTCGAGGGGCGCGACATCGTGATGCTCTCCGACGGCACGCCCACGCGGACCTTCGCTTACGTCGCCGACGCGGTCTCGGGATACCTCAAGGCGCTGGTCCACGGATCGTATGACGCCTTCAACATCGGCATCGACCGCCCTGAGATCTCCGTGCGCGAGCTCGCCGACCTCTACGTCCGGCACGGCGCGGCCACGCACGGGTACTCGGGTCAGGCGCGCTTCGAGGCCCCCGAGGAGGCGGACTATCTGACGCACAACCCGCAGCGCCGCAGGCCCGACATCTCGCACGCGCGGGAGGCGCTGGGCTACGACCCGCGCGTCGAGGTCGGCGAGGGCGTCGAGCGCTTCTTGCGCTTCCTGGCCGAGGGGGGCGACGCCTGATGGCGCGGGTGTGCGTGGTGGGGCTGGGGTTCGTGGGGCTGACCACCGCTCTGGGCCTTGCGGAGGTGGGTCACGAGGTCGCGGGCCTGGAGGCGGACGCGACCAAGCGCGCGAGGATCGCCGCGGGCGAGGTGCCCTTCCATGAGCCGGGACTCCCTGAGGCGCTCGGCAGACACCTCGGGGACCGCTTCTCGGTCCAAACCGAAGCCAGCGCGGCGCTGGCGGGCGCCGAGGTGGTGTTCTTCTGCGTCGGGACCCCCTCGGGCCCCGACGGCAGGGCCGACCTCTCGATCCTAGACGCGGCCCTCGCGGGCGTGCTGGACTCCCTGGACCGCTCAGGCGTCCGCGGCCAGGCTGCCCCCGTGATGGTGGTCAAGTCGACCGTCCCGCCGGGCACGTGCGCCGGGCACGTAGCGGACGTCATGCGCGCCGCCGGGTGGGAGCCCGGCCAGGACGCGGGGCTCGCCAACAACCCGGAGTTCCTTCGCGAAGGCTACAGCTGGGAGGACTTCACATGTCCGGACCGGGTCGTGGTGGGCTGCCACGACCAGGATGCCGGCGAGCGGGTGGCCGCACTGTACCGGCCGTTCGGATGCGACATCGACCTTGTGAGCCTGACCACCGCCGAGTTCGTGAAGTACCTGTCCAACACCCTGCTCGCCACCTTGATCTCGTGGTCCAACGAGACTGCGATGATCGCTCACGCGGTGGGCGACGTGGACGTCCCGGCCGCGTTCGGGATACTCCACCGCGACGGCAGGTGGACCGGGTCGCCTGCGGGGATGGCCTCCTATGCCTATCCCGGCGCGGGCTTCGGCGGCTACTGCCTCCCGAAGGACACCGAGGCGCTGGCGGGTCGCGCCCGCGACGCCGGGGTCGAGCCGCGGGTCCTCGACGCGGTCCTCGACGCGAACCGCCGTGTGGTCGAGCACGCCGCGGACAGGGTGATGGCGGTGCTGCCCGAGGGCGGGACCGTGGGCGTCCTCGGGCTGTCGTTCAAGCCCGGATCGGACGATGTGCGAGAGACCCCGGCAGCCAGGCTGATCGAGGCGCTGCTCCGCCGGGGCGTCGGCCGCGTCGTGGCCTACGACCCGATGGCCAACGAGGGTTTCGCGGCCGCTTACGACCTGCCCGTAGAGTGCCTGGGCTCGGTGTCGGAGGTCGCCGCCGCGGCGGACGCCGTCGCCGTGGCCACAGCGTGGCCGGAGTTCCGGGAGCGGATCGACGACCTGGCCGGGGTGCCCGTCGTCGACCTGCGTTACTACCTGGGCGAGGCGGTCCGCCGATGACCGAGGCGTCCGGGGCCCATGAGGCGCTTCGGGGCGCCCGCGCGCTCGTGACCGGCGCGGCGGGCTTCGTGGGGGCCCGCCTGGTCCGCGAGCTGCTCGCGGTCGGCGCGGAGCCCTTCGCCCTGGACGCGCCTGGCAGCGCGGATGCGCCGAGGCTCGCCGGCGTGCGCTGTCCTCGCATGGAGGCGGATCTCTCGGACCCAGCGGCGGCGCGTGACGCGATCTCGGAGGTCGACCCCCACTTCGTCTTCCATCTGGCGGGCACGATCGACATGTCGCCGCGCGCCGACGCGCCCGCGCTGGTCGCGGCCAACGTCACCGCCGCCGCCAACGTCGTCGCGGCGTGCGAGCACGCGGCCTCGCTGCGTCTCGCCGTCCACACGGGGACGTGCGCGGAGTACGGCGACGCCCGCGAGCGGACCGGCGAGGACTCGCCCATCGGGCCGACGTCGCTGTACGGCGCGACCAAGGCGGCCGGGACGCTGGCAGCCCGCGCGGTAGCGGGCGAACGCGGCGTCCCGCTCGCGGTGCTGCGGCCCTACAACCTCTACGGCGAGCACGAGGCGCCCGCCCGGCTCGTCCCGCATGTGGCCCTGTCGCTGCTGGCGGGCCGCGAGGTGCCGCTGACCGGCGGCGAGCAGCGTAAGGACTACCTGTACGTCGGCGACCTCGCCGGGGCGTACCTCGCCGCGGCGCGAGCCGCGAAGGCCGCGGCTGGCGGCGTCTTCAACGTCGCGGCCGGGACCGCGGTCTCCGTTCGCGGACTGGTGGAGGCGCTGGCGGACGCCCTGGGCGCCGACCGCTCGCTCCTGCGGTTCGGCGCCGTCCCCTACAGGGACAACGAGATGTGGTCGCAGGAAGCGGACGTCTCACGGGCCGCGGAGGTCCTCGGCTGGCGAGCGGCGACGACCCTCGAGGAGGGCCTTGCGAGGACGGCCGCCTGGTACCGGGAGAACCGGGATCTCTATGGCCGGTGAGGTCACATCTCCGCTGGTGAGCGTGGTCATGCTCACCTGGAACCGCCGACCGATGCTCGAGGGGGCCCTGGCGTCGGTGCTGGGGCAGACGATGGGTGACCTCGAGGTGCTGGTCATCGACAACGAGTCCGACGACGACACAGGGTCCTTCGTGCGAGGCGTGCCCGACGGCCGTGTCAGATACCACCGCAACGCCAACGGCGGGAACCTGTCGGTGAACCGCAACTTCGGCGTCGCCCATGCGCGGGGACGCTGGATCGCCTTCTGCGACGACGACGACGTCTGGGAGCCGGCGAAGCTCGAGAAGCAGCTCGCGCTGGCCGGCTCGATGCCCGACGTCGCAGTGGTGTGCAGCGAGGCCGTCCTCTTCACGGGCGAGCCGGGGTCCTCAGGCGAGCGGCGCCGCGGCACGCTGTACGGGGCGAAGATGGACGAGGACGTCACGCTCGAGGATCTGCTAGCCGGGCGGAACGAGGTGGCTCTCTCGTCCTCTTTGGTCAGGCGCGAAGTCATGGCGGAGGTCGGGGAGTGGGACGAGGACCAGGCGATCTTCGCCGTGGAGGACTACCAGTACTGGGTAAGGGTGACGGCCGCGGGCTTCCGGATACGACGGCTGGCCGAGCCGCTGCTGCGCTACAGGCAGCACCCCGCCATGGTCTCGTCGGCTGACTCCCGGGTGGCGCTACGCAAGCAGCGGCGCGCCCTCGCGGGGCTCGCAGCGCGGGGCGTCCTGACTTCGCGCCAAGCGAGCGACGGCGACCGGGCGTTGCGACGGGCGATCCGGTGGGCCACGCTCAAGGAGGCTGCCAAGCGAGTGCCGGGCCTGAGAGCGGCGTTGTACGCATGGCGGGGCTGGACCCACCGCCGCGGGGAGAAGAGGTAGCGAGATGGGACTGGGCGGAACGAAGGTCCTCCTCACAGGGGCGGACGGCTTCATCGGCAGCCACCTGACCGAGGCGCTGGTGCGGGAGGGGGCCGAGGTCCGCGCGATGGTGCTGTACAACTCGTTCAGCTCATGGGGGTGGCTCGACCGGATCCCGTCCGAGGTGCGCGACGCGATCGAGGTGTTCGCTGGCGACGTGCGAGACCCCAACGGCGTGCGGGAGGCCGTGAGGGGCCGCGACACGGTCATGCATCTTGCCGCGCTGATCGGCATCCCCTACTCCTACCACTCGCCCGACAGCTACGTGGACACCAACGTCCGCGGCACTCTCAACGTCTTGCAGGCGAGCAGGGACCACGGGGTCGGCCGCGTGCTGGTGACGTCGACCTCGGAGGTGTACGGCACCGCGCTAAGGGTGCCGATCGACGAGTCGCACCCTCTTCAGGCCCAGTCCCCGTATTCGGCCACCAAGATCGGGGCCGACGCCATCGCGGATGCCTTCTTCCGCGCGTTCGGGACGCCCGTCGTCACCGTCCGGCCGTTCAACACCTACGGCCCCAGGCAGTCCGCGCGGGCGTTCATCCCCACGATCGTGACCCAGCTGCTTGAAGGGCGTGAACGCCTGGAGCTCGGCTCCCTGACGCCGACCCGCGACCTCACCTACGTGTCGGACACGGCCTCGGGCTTCATCGCCCTGGCCGGGTGCGAGAGCGCGGTGGGCCGCGTGGTGAACCTCGGCACCGGGACGGAGGTCTCGGTGGGCGACGTGGCGTCCAGGCTCGTCGAGATGATCGCCCCGGGGACGCCCGTCGTTCTCGATCAGACCAGGGTCCGCCCCGAGGCCAGCGAGGTGGAGAGGCTGGTCGCGGACGTCTCGCTGGTCCGGGAGCTTACCGGCTGGCGGCACATGGTGGCCCTCGACGAGGGCCTGTCGCGCACCGTCGAGTGGTTTCGCGACCCGGCGAACAGGGCCGGCTACAAGGCCGGCATCTACAACGTCTGAGGGCGGAGGGGACGACCGATGCGAGTGCTGGTCACCGGCAGCGGCGGCTTCCTGGGCCCCCATGTGGTGCGGGCCGCGAGCGAGGAGTGGCCTGATGCCGAGGTCGTCGGGCTCGACCTTGCGGGCGCCGGCGGCGCCGTGGCCCTCGACCTCCGGGACCCCGGCGCGACGGCGTCGGCAGTGGCCGGGCTCCGCCCCGACGTGGTGCTGCATCTGGCGGGTCTGCTCACGGGTCCCTTGGGCGACCTGTACGCCGCCAACGTGCTCGGCACCCACCACCTGCTCGACGCCGTGGCGGCCTCCGTTCCAGCCGCGCGGGTCGTGGTCGTCGGCTCGGCCGCGGAGTACGGCGCCGTGCCGGCGGAGGACCTGCCCGTCCGCGAGGACCGCGCGCCCTCGCCGCTATCGCCCTACGGCCTGTCGAAGGCATGGCAGACCACCTGCGCGCTGTTCTGGGCCAACCGCGGCCTGGACGTGGTGGTGGGGCGCGTGTTCGGGATGATCGGCCCTGGGATGACAGAGGACCTGTTCGTCGGCGCCGTGTGCGCGCAGCTCAGACGGCTGGCCGCGGCGGGGGGTCCGGGAGGCGAGCTGCGGCTCGGCGACCTTGGCGCGAAGCGGGACCTGATCGATGTCTCCGACGCCGCTTCCGGGCTCGTGGCGCTGGCGGCCCGCGGAAGGGCCGGCGCGGTCTACAACGTCTGCTCAGGCGAGTCGATCGCCATGAGCGAGCTGCTCGACATGCTCGTCTCGGCGTCCGGCGCCGATGTGAGCGTCGTGCGCGACCCCGACCGCGTGCGCACAGCGGACGTGCCCGACAGCGTGGGCAGCCCGGAGCGCATACGCTCGGACACGGGCTGGGCCCCGCGGTCGACGCTCGCGGCGAGCGTGTCGCGCGCCGTGGCGCCAGCCTCGGACGGCCCGCCGTGAGCACGCTGCGCGGACGCGGCATCGCGTTCGTGAACAACTTCCCCGGCCCGGGGCTCGGCGGCGGAGAACGTCATCTGCTGGAGCTCGTGTCGGCGGCCCTCGCGGCGGGGATGCGGGTCAGCGTGGTGTGCGTGCCGGGTTCGGGGACGGCCGAGGCGGCGCGCGCGGCGGGCGCCGCCGTGGTGGAGGCGCCGATGGGCGTCGCGGACACCCTCTCCGCGGTCCGCGCCATCCGGTCCCACTGCCGGGCTTCCGGGGTCGAGATCCTGCACACCACCGGCTTTTGGACCAATCTCCTCGGGCGGCTCGCAGCCCGGGGCGACGGACCGCTCCTGGTGAACACCGTCCACGTTGATCCCGCCGCCGCCGCCGCGTCCGGTGTCGGTGTGGCGGCCCGGGTGTCGCGACGCCTCGCGGATCGCGCGACCGCCCGGAGGCCCGCGATCGTCTTGGCGGTGTCGGAAGCTGTCGGCCGCGCCCTGCCGTCCGCGGGGTACGACGCCGGAGCGGTCAGGGTGATCCCCAACGGCGTGGACGTCGGGTCGATCCGGCGCAAGGCGGAGCCCCGGGCGGTCCTGCCGGCCGGGTTCGAGGGCGCTCCCCTCGTCGGGATCGTCGCACGCCTCGAGCGCGTCAAGGCCGTCGACGTCTTCCTGCGCGCCGCGGCGATCGTGGCCGCTGAGAGCCCTGAGGCGAGGTTCGTGGTGGCGGGGGAGGGTCCGATGCGGCCGGAGCTGGAGGCCCTCGCGGTGACGCTGGGCTTGGGCGACCGCGTAGCCTTCCTGGGCTGGGTGGACCCGGCCGTCGCCCTGATCGCCCGCCTGGACGTCTGCGTCCTCACCTCGGTCTCGGAGGGGATGCCGATCACGGTGCTCGAGGCGATGGCCCTCGGGGTGCCGGTGGTGGCCACCGGGGTCGGGGGGGTCCCGGAGGTCGTCGAGCATGGGCGCACGGGGCTGGTGGCCGGCTCCGGGAACGTGCTCGCGATCGCGGAGCACGTCTGCCGCCTGCTCGATGATCAGACCCTGCGCTGCCGGTACGGGGACGCCGGGAGGCGCCGGGTCGAGGCGGCGTACTCCCTCGAGCGCATGCGGGAGTCGCACCTCGCGGTCTGGGCCGGGTTGCTCG
Organism: Actinomycetota bacterium; assembly: GCA_037445995.1. Lineage (GTDB taxonomy): Bacteria > Actinomycetota > Coriobacteriia > Anaerosomatales > D1FN1-002 > JBBIJK01. Next base: position 19,653 of record JBBIJK010000016.1, read on the forward strand.
ACCGGCTCAGGGGCCCGGACACTGTGCGAGAATAGCGCCCGTACCGCGGCGTGGCGCGCCGCGCGGTTCGAGGAGGCAGCAGTGAGCACCCAGATCCGCTTCGGCACCGACGGCTGGCGCGCGGTGATCGCCGACGACTTCACCTTCGATTCTTTGCGGCGCGTCGCCGACGCCACAGGTCGCGTCATCGCGGCTGACTCCCCGGGCGGCCGCGTGCTGGTCGGCTACGACACCCGCTTCCGGGCTGGCGTCTTCGCCGAGGCGGCCGCCGAGGTCCTGGCCTCGCACGGGCTCGAGGCGGTGGTCTCGGACGTCTACTGCCCGACGCCCGCGTTGTGCTGGTCGGTCGCTCACGACGACAGGGCTGTCGGCGGGGTCATGCTGACGGCGAGCCACAACCCGGCGCCCTGGCTCGGCTTCAAGATCCGCATGGCGGACGGCGGCGCCGCGCCCGTGGCGTTCACCGACCGCGTGGAGCGGGAGCTGCGCCCGGTGGCTCCGGCGTCGCGCGGAGGGTTCGCGAAGGCCGACCTCATGGGGCCCTACCTCGACGCGCTCCGGTCCTCGGTCGACGCCGAGGCCATCCGCGCCGCCGGCCTCAGGGTGGCCGTCGACCCGCTCCACGGCGCGGGACGAGGCTATCTGGCGCAGGTCCTTGGCGACCTCGGGGTGCAGGTGGATGAGATCCACGGCGAGGACAACCCCGGCTTCGCGGGGCTGCATCCCGAGCCGATCCCCCCTCATATCGACGCGGTCCGTGACCTTGTCCGACAGCGTGGATTGGACGCGGCGTTCGTCACCGACGGGGACGCCGATCGGATCGGGGCGGCCGACCGCGTCGGCGGGTTCGTGAACCCCCATCGCATCATCTGCCTGGTGGCCAGGCACCTGGCCCAGGACAGGGGCCTTCGCGGGCGCATCGTCAAGACGCTGTCCACCTCCGTGCTGGTCGACAGGCTTGGTGCGCACCTCGGCCTGGAGGTGGTCACGACGCCGGTGGGCTTCAAGTGGATCTACGAGGAGATGGTCGCCGGCGACGTGCTCGTCGGGGGGGAGGAGTCGGGCGGGATCGGCATCCCGGCCCACGTTCGCGAGCGCGACGGCCTGCTGATGTCGCTGATGCTGGCCGAGATGATGGCGCAGCACGGCAGGGGCCTCGGCGAGCTGGTCGACGACCTGCTCGCGGTGACGGGCCCCATGGAGTACGGACGCGTGGACCTCAAACTCCCGCCCGAGGTCAAGGACGCGTTCGTGGCGCGCATGCCCTCGCTGGCGCCGGCGGAACTGGCGGGGCTCACCGTACGCGAGGTCGTGCGGGTCGACGGCGTCAAGTTCCTGCTCCCCGACGACGCGTGGCTTCTGCTTCGCACCTCCGGGACCGAGCCGCTCGTGCGCGTCTACGCGGAGGCGTCCTCCGCCGGCGTCGTCGACGACCTGCTGTCGGCGGGCCGCGCCCTGGCCGAGGGCGGGCTCTAGGTGGCGGCCGGGCCGCCCCCGGTGGAGCGGCTGCACGCCGTCGTGCTCTGCGGCGGATCAGGCACCCGCTTCTGGCCGCTGTCGCGGGACCTGTCGCCCAAGCAGATGCTGCGCGTCTTCGACGAGGAGTCGCTCGTCGTGCGGACCATCGAGCGGGCGCGACCGCTCGCGGGCGGCGGCGTGCTGCTGCTGACCGGCGAGTCGCTCCGCGAGGAGCTCCGCGACCATCTGGCGAACCACCCCGCAGGCCCCGAGGTGTCCATACTCGCCGAGCCCTCGCCGCGGAACACCGCCGCCGCCATAGCGCTCGCGGCCGCCTACGTCGAGGAGATGGACCCCGGTGCCCTGATCGCCGTGCTCCCCTCAGACCACATCCTCGAGGGAGGCGAGATGTGGGAGGCGGTCGTGCGTGAAGCCGCCCACCTGGCCTCCGACGGCTTCCTCGTGACGATCGGCCTGCGGCCGACCGCCCCTGAGACGGGATACGGCTACATCCAGGCCGGAGCGCCGGTCGCGGGTCACGGCTCCTGCGCGGTGCCCTCCGCCATGGTGGCGAGGTTCGTCGAGAAGCCGGACGCCCCTACGGCGGCCGCGATGGTCGCCGACGGCTCCCACCTGTGGAACTCAGGCATGCTCGTTGCGCCCGCGGCGGCGGTCCTTTCCGAACTCGAAGCCGCCGGCGCTCGCGCGGCCACCCCGGACTCGGCTTCCGGAGCGAAGATCGCGGCGGTGGCCCGCGCGGTGGCGGCGACGGAGCCTGACGAGTGGGCGGCAGACGCCGCCCGGGACTCCTTCGACTCGCTGCCCGCCGTGCCGTTCGACAAGGCGGTCCTGGAGGTCTCGGACCGCGTCGCGGTCATACCGGCGGAGCTCGAATGGTCCGATGTCGGCTCGCTGCTGTCGGTGGAGCGGCTGGCATCGGTCGACGCGTCCGGTAACCACCTCGTCGGCCGGTGCGTCGACGTGGGCTCGACCGGGACGACCGTGTACGCGACCGACAGGCTCGTAGCCACGCTCGGCCTCCGGGACGCCCTGGTCGTAGACACGGCCGACGCGACGCTGGTCACCACCCGCGACCGCGCGCAGGATGTCCGGCTCGTCGTGGAGGCGCTGCGGGCGCAACGGGCGCCCGAAGTCGAGCGCGCCCGGACGGTGACCCGGCCCTGGGGGCATTGGACGCTGCTGATGCGGGGGAGCGGCTTCCAGATCAAGTCCATCGTCGTCGAGCCCGGGAGGCGGCTCTCCCTCCAGACGCACGCCCGGCGCACCGAGCACTGGGTGGTCGTGCGAGGGACCGCGCTCGTCACACGGGGGGATGTGACCATCGAGGTCCCGGAGAACGAGTCGGTGTTCATCCCGCTCGAGACGGCGCACAGGCTCGCCAATCCCGGTGACACACCCCTCGAAGTCGTAGAGGTCGCGGTCGGCGCGTACCTCGAGGAGGACGACATCGTGCGGGTAGAGGACGACTGGGGCCGCTAGTGCGCGTGACGATGTTGAACAAGTACTACCCTCCGCACCTTGGCGGTATCGAGTTCCATCTTCGGGACCTCGCCGAGGGGCTCGCGGCGCGGCCCGGGGTGGAGGTCGGGGCGATCGTCTCGAACGAGGGCGGCGAGCTTGTCCGCGAGCGTTCGGCCGGGGTGGCGCTGACGCGCGTCGGGCGCGCGTTCGCGTACGCGTCCACGCCCGTGGCGCCCGGGATGCGGGCCGAGCTGCGCCGGATGGCCCGCTCCGCCGAGCCACCCGACCTGCTCCACCTCCACTTCCCGTACCCCTGGGGGGAGCTCTCGTGGCTCTCGGCACGCACCGGCGTTCCGACCGTGCTCAGCTACCACAGCGACATCGTGCGGCAGCGCGCTCTGCTCGCGCTGTACCGTCCCCTCCTGAGCCGCGTGCTGGACAGCGTGGACGTCGTCATCGCCGCCTCGCCCCAGATGGCCCAGACCTCCGATGTGCTCCCCGGTTGGGCGGAGAAGGTCAGGGTCGTGCCTTACGGTATCCACACCGAGCGCTTCGACCCCACTCCCGAGGCGCTTGCGCGCGCCTCTGAGCTGCGGTCAGCTCACGACAGGCCGATAGTGCTGTTCGTGGGCCGCCTGGTCTACTACAAGGGCTGCGAGGTGCTAGTCAGGGCCCTCCCGCGGATCGACGCCGATCTGGTCATGATCGGTTCGGGGCCACTGGACGAGGCGCTCCGGGCGCTCGCCGAGGAGCTGGGAGTCACGGACCGCCTGACCCTGCTTCCGCCGCGGGACGACTCCGAGCTCCACGCGTGGTATCGTGCCGCCGACGTGTTCTGTCTGCCATCGGTCGCGCGTTCGGAGGCGTTCGGACTGGTGCAGATAGAGGCCCATGCATGCGGGACGCCGGTGGTCAGCACGCGGCTGGGCACGGGCGTGGAGTTCGCCAACGAGCATGGCGTCACCGGCCTGACGGTCGAGCCCGGCGACCCGGATGCTCTGGCGGAGGCGCTCGGCACGCTGCTGGCGGACGACGAGGCACGTCGGCGGATGGGCGAGCACGCCGCGAGGCGGGCGCGCGAGAGGTTCACCGTCGAGCGCATGGTCGACGACGTCCTTGCGATCTACCGGGACGTCCTTGGAGCGAAGGGCTGAGGCGAGGTGTCGCGGAGCAGGTTCATCGCGCTGTCCGTCGCGCTCGACGCGCTGTTCGTCAACGCCGCGTTCCTCGCCGCGTTCCTGATCAGGTTCTCCGGCGAGCTGCCCCGCTTCAACTTCCAGCCCCTGCTGACCCTCGCGCCCCTCCTGACGCTGCTCTACGTCGGGGCGGCATACATCTACGGCCTGTACGAGCCCGAGCGCACCGAGAACCCTTGGGCCGTGATACAGGCGGTCCTGCCCGCCGTGTTCGTAGGCGCGCTCCTCACGTTCGCGATCGCGTTCGTCGCGGGCGAGCAGTTCATCCGCCTCTCGCGTCTGGCGATCGCCATCGCCTGGCTCCTCCAGGTCGTTCTCCTCGCGGGCTGGAGGCTCTCTCTGCTCAGGCTCACCCCCATCCACTGGCCACAGCAGCGCGTCCTGGTTATAGGCGTCAGCGGCGTGGCCCTCGAGCTCGCGGCGGAGATGCGCAAGCGTCACGGCTGGGGCTACCGGGTCGTCGGCCTGCTCGCTCGCGACGAGGGGGAGCTTGTGGCGCGCGGCGCCGAGGTCGCGCCCGGGCTGCCGGTCCTGGGGACGGCCGCGGAGACTTCGCGGATCGTGCGGGAGCACGGTGTCGACCGAGTCATCGTCGTGTCGCCCGTGGCGCTTCGCGAGCTCGTCGAGGACCTCGCCCTGTCCGACGAGACCGACGTCCGGGTCGATGTCGTCCCTGAGCTTTACGAGGTCTTCATCGGCACCGTCGACTCGCTCATCGGCGACATCCCGCTGATGGAGATCACGCGGCGCACAGCCGAGCCCTGGTTCGCCGCCCTGAAGCGCGCGGTCGACGTGGCGGCGGCGCTGCTGCTGCTCGTGGCGGCCTCTCCGGTCATGCTCGTCTTCGGGGTGGCCGTGCTGGCCACGATGGGCCGCCCGGTCCTGTTCTCGCAGGAGCGCGTTGGAAAAGAGATGAGGACGTTTCGCGTCCACAAGTTCCGCACGATGGTCCGCGACGCCGAGGCCGGCACCGGTCCGGTCCTGGCCGCCCAGGATGACGAGCGCGTCACCCCGCTGGGCCGGTTCATGCGCACCTACCGCATCGACGAGCTTCCGCAGCTGTTCAACATCATCGCTGGCGAGATGAGTTTCGTCGGGCCCAGGCCGGAGCGGCCCTTCTTCGTCGAGCGCTTCGTGGACGAGATCCCTGGCTATCGCGAGAGGTTCCGGGTCAAGCCGGGCCTGACCGGCCTGGCGCAGGTCAGCGGCTCCTACGCGACGACGCCGGAGCGCAAGCTCAAGTACGACCTCATCTATATGTATCATCAGAACCTGCTGATGGACGTTCAGATACTGGTCGAGACGTTGCGCGTGGTCCTGGCGGGCCGCGGCGCCCGTTAGGAGGTCAGGTGGCTCAGGCCAAGAGCAAGGGCAAGAAGAGCAGGTCCCCGGCGCCCGTGCAGCCAGCGAAGACCCCGGTCCCGGCCGCAGGCGGCGTTCGCGCCCCCGCGCACGCGACCATCCCCTTGCGCATCGCGTGGGCCGCGCTTCAGGTGCTCGTCTTCCTCGTGCCGATCGCGATCACGAACCTGACCTGGACGGGCCTGTGGGTCCTGCCGCTCTCCTACGACCAGTTCGACATCGCGAAGATCTTCGTGATGCGGGCCATGACTCTCGTGGCCGCCGCCGGATGGGCGTGGCACGTGCTGGTCAAAGGGGGGTCCGTCAGGTTCGTGCGGAAGGGCTCCGAAGCATCCCTCAAGCTGTTCGCCTGGTTCGAGTTCGCAGTGCTCGCGATGCTCACGTGGCTCGCGCTGACCACGCTCACGTCGATCCACCCGCCGACGGCCCTGTTCGGCAAGTACCGTCGTTTCGAGGGTCTCGTCTCCTTCGTGAACTACGCGGTCGTGTTCTTCCTCGTCGTCCAGCTGGCGGACCGTCCGTCTCGCATCCGCTCGATGCTGCGGACGCTCTTCTTCTCGAACCTGATCGTCTCGGGCTACGCGGTCATGCAGTACTTCGGTTCGGCGTCCATGGGTGTCGCCACCGGCGTTCGTACCGGATCGGCCGTTGCTGCGCTGTTGCTCGGCCTCATCTCCGGTGCGCTGTGGCTGCTCTTTGACGACGGCAGCGTCGAGCGCAAGCGGCTGGCGAGGTTCCTGGCGGTCCTGGGCGGGATGGCCCTCACCGGGGCGGTGTACATGGGCGCCGTGATCTCGAACGCCGTCAAGAGAGGCCTCACGGAGGTCTCGCTCGACATAATCCAGTGGGGCAACCTGCCTTTCGAGGCTCACCGCGGGTTCTCCACCTACGGCAACCCCGACCTGCTCGGAGGGTTTCTCGTCTTCCCTCTGATCATCTGCATCGGGCTCGCGCTCTCTGAGGCAGATTGGCGGTGGCGCGGCCTGTACTGGTTCGGTTCGATCATCACCGCCGTCGCGTGGGTGACCGCATTCGTTCGCGGGGCCTGGATCGGCGGCGCGGTGGGCCTGGTGATCTTCGCCGTGGTGGTGTGGCGCTCGGGCATCAAGCCCCGCAAGGTCGACTGGGTCTTCGTGGCGCTGGCCACCGTCGCGCTGGTGGCGGTGGTGGGGGTGAGCCTTCGCAATACGACGCAGGTTCTCAACGTCGGCCACAGGCTCGCCTCGATCACGAAGTTCGACGAGGGAAGCGCGCTGACGCGCACGCAGATATGGCAGGCGGCGCTGGACGCGGTCAAGGAAAGACCGGTCCAAGGGTGGGGCCTGGACACGTTCCGGTTGCTGTTCCCGAAGTTCAAGCCCTACGAGTACGTGGAGGCTGCCGGGTACCTGTCCGTTGCGGACAACGTCCACAACTACCCGCTCCAGCTCGCGTCCGGTGTGGGGATACTGGGCTTCCTGTTGGTGTACGGGACCATATTCGCGGCCGCATGGATGAGCCTGCCGACGGCGTTCAGTAGGGGTGGCGGCGAGATGAGGCTCCTGCAGGGCAGCGTCTGGGCCGCGTGTGCGGCGTACATCGTGCATCTCGTGTTCGGACTGTCGGTCACGGGGTCGACGGTGTTCCTGTGGCTGTGCATGGGGCTCCTGCTCTCGCCGCTTGCGACGGCGACCGCGGTCAGTCCCCCACGCTGGGGGGTCTTCGCCGCCGCGTCCACGTTGGCGCTGTGCGCCGTCCTGATCATCGGAAACATCGTCTACTTCGTGGCGGACCACCACTACCTGCGCGCCAGGATCGCCTCGGGCGGCCCCGAGCGGGTCAGATCGGTGGAGACGGCGATACGGCTCAACCCGACCAACGACATGTACCGCGCGGAGCTGGGGCTTGCCCATCAGGACATGGCGGTGGCGGCGGTCTTCAAGGGACGCGAGGCGCAGGATGCCGGCAAGGATGCGACCCCCTACTACCAGGAGGCGCTGCGCTCGGTGCAGGACGCCGAGGCCGCCTTCAAGTCCGTGATCGAGTTCGTGCCCACGGAGTACGACAACTACGTGTTCATCGCCAACCTCTACAACTTCGCTGCCGACTACATGGACCCGGCCTACCGGGCGAAGGCCGAGGAGTGGGCCCGCAAGGGCGTCGAGGTGGAGCCATTCGGTCCGGCCGTGCGCTACCAGCTCGCTGCGGCTCTGGTCGGCCAGGAAAGGTTGGAGGAGGCCGAGAAGGAGATCGTGGACGCCCTGGCGATGGACTTCAAGTACCCCGAAGCGTGGGCGCTCCTCGGAGACATCCGCGTCCGGCTCGGCAGGGACAGCGAGGCAGTGGAGGACTACCTCCAGGCCATCCGCTTCCGCGGGACCGATCAGCAACTCAAGGAGGCGGGGGACGCGGCGGTCGAGCGGGCACTGATCGCTGGCGCGGGAAGCGAACTGGAGGCGCACTTCCGGAGCTGGGTCGAGACCGGTTACCCGATTCCCTGGGCCGCCTGGCACCTGGGGCGCATCCTGCAGGCCGAAGGCGGGACGAAGGGGCTGGCCGAGATGTACCGAGGCGTCATCGCCACTCAGACGGCGACCGAAGTCACAGACCCGGACACGCTCGCCAAGCTCCAGCAGGCCCTGGCGGCCCTCGAGGGAGCCCCCGCACAGGAGTGACCGATCCCATGGCGGCAGACGATCACCGACGAGTGCCCGAGGCGACGGTCGAGCGCCTGCCGACGTATCTGCGCTGCCTGCGGGAGGCGCGGCTCGGGGGCGTCCGGGTGATGAACTCGGAGCGGCTCGCGGCGGCTTCGGGCTCGAACGCCTCGCAGGTCCGCAAGGACCTTGCGCACTTCGGCGAGATGGGCATCCGCGGGCTGGGATACGACGTGGAGTCCTTGGCCGCCCGGCTGGCGCGGCTCCTCGGCGTGGAGACCGAGCGCCGGGTCGCGGTCGTCGGGTTCGGCAGGCTGGGGTCGGCGTTCCTCGATTACCCCGGGTTCGCATCCCGGGGCTTCCTCCCGGTCGCCGTCTTCGACTCGGACCCCGCCAAGGTCGGCGCACCCGCCGGCGGGCTCGCGGTCGAGCCCGTCAGCGAGCTCGGGAGGGTCTGTCGCGACAGGGGCGTGGAGATCGTCGTCATAGCGACCCCGGCGTCAGCGGCGGGCGAGGTGGCCGCGGCGGCGGCGGAGGCTGGGGTCCGTGCGATACTCAACCTCGCGCCCACGGTGCTCGAGGTCCCCGAGGGCGTCGTAGTCCGGAACGCCGACATCGCGTCGGAGATGCAGGTCCTGTCCTACCATCTGCCATCTGGAGGATGAGTTGACCGAGGAGACCGAAGCGGCTGGGGCCGGAACCAGCGGAAGCGACGCGGACGCGATACCGCTCTGGCTGGCCGCGCTCGTCCTGGTCCTGCTGCTGGCGGTCATGCTCGCGGGCGGCTGGATGCTGCGAGGCGCCTTTGACGGGTCCTCCACCAACGAGTCGCAGTTAGAGATACGCGAGAAGGAGGCGCGCGTTGAGGCGGCTCCTGAGGACATGCTCGCGAGGCTCGAGCTCGCCTTCGCCTATCAGCAGGCTCAGCGATACCGCGAGGCCATCGAGAACTACGACGTCGTGCTGGCCGAGGATCCGCGCGACACGGCCGCGCTGTACAACAAGGGCGTCATCTACATCGAGCTGGATCTCGAGGACCGCGCGGAGGACCATCTGTGGGACGTCCTCGAGGTCGATCCCGGCCACGTGCTCGCCGCGTCCGCGCTCGGGAGGATGTACGCGGATCGCGGCCACTATCGCTCGCTGCTCGAGGCGGTCAGGCCAGTCGTCGAGGCCAACCCCAGCGCCGCCGACCTCCAGTACCTCGTCGGCCTGGCCTACGAGAACCTAGGCCGCAAGGACTGGGCGGCCGCTCGCTACCGGCTGGCCCTGAAGTACGTCCCGGACATGGAAGAGGCGCGCGAGGGTCTGGATCGGTTGGGTGAGAGCCAGTGAGCGAGCGGCCCGCAGCCGCTGAGTCGCCCCCGCTCGCACCGGGGCCGGGCTTCCGGCTCTCTCCGCGAACGGCCGCCACGGTCCTGGCTTGGGCGCTGGGGGTCGCGCTCGCGGCCCTCGCGGCCTACCTGCTGTGGAGCTCGCTTCAACCCACGGGTGCGGTCGTGGGGGACGACACGGAGTACGGCCTCCAGCCGGTGTTGCAGATCGGCGGCCCGGGCGAGGGCCCAAGGCCGCGGTTCCTGCGCCCGATGGGCGTGGCCTTCGGGCCCGAGGGCCGCATCTACGTCACCGACGCCGGCAACAACCGCGTGGCTGTGTTCAGCCGCCGCGGCAGGTTCCTCTTCGAGTTCGGCGAATTCGGGGTGGCCAAACCGCTGCCCGGCGGCACCGCGTCCTGGGAGCCGGGCCGGCTCAACTACCCCACCGGGATCGACGTGGACGAGGACGGTGACGTCTATGTGGCGGACTTCCGCAACGACCAGATTCAGGTGTTCGACTCCGAAGGGCGGTTCCTGCGGCGCTTCCCCGATCCTCACCTGCCTGTGGGGCAAGGGTCGGCGGGTCAGGACGGGACAGGCATCGCCGTGACCGACGTGTCCGTCCGGGGCGACCTGGTCTACGCCACGGACACCTACCAGGTCGTGATATTCACGAAGGCCGGCGAGTTCGTGCGTCAGTTCGGCAGGCCTGGCCCCAGACCTCAGGACCTCGACCACCCCAACGGCGTCGCGGTGGCGGAGGACGGGACGATCTACGTGGCGGACTCGAACCACAACCGGCTGACGGCGTTCTCGCCTGAGGGCACCGCGCTTTGGAACGTCGGCAGCCCTATCGGTTTCGCGGACGTCGCGGACGAAGAGGGGCTGGGGCTCCCCAGAGGGGTGGCCGTGCTCGCAGACGGCCGCGTCGCTGTGGCCGACGCGTTCAACTTCGAGGTGGTCCTGGTCTCGCCCCAAGGCCGGATCATCTCGCGCCTGGGCCGTCGCGGCGACCGGCCAGCCGAGCTGGATTTCCCCAACGACGTCGACGCCCAAGGCGCTGACCTCGTGATCGCGGACCGGGGGAACGACCGGGTCCAACTGGTGCGAGTGGTGAAGAAGTGATGGCGGATCCATCCGCGCCACTCCGCCTACGCTCCAACGGTTCGGTTGCTTAAGGAATCTTCGTGACTGTAGAATCCCAATGATGTGCCCGGGCGCGGGGGCTCGCTCCCGCCCGCATCCCGTCGATCGGGGGACGTCCGTATCGTGAGGTGGAAGACCGTCCTCGTTGTCGCAGCGGCCCTGGCGGCCATGTTGGCCGCCGCCCCTGCCCACGCGTACAACGAGACAGGCACGGTCTCACCGCTGCGAACGTCATGCGACCAGTGTCATGGCACCTCCACGGTGTCGATCGCCGGGACCGACACCGAGCGTCAGGGCCCGCACGCGGGGTACCTGTCCACCACCAAGAAGTGCTCCGTGTGCCACAAGGTGCACGAGGCCGCCGGTGGAGGCTATTCGCTGTTGCCGTCCGCCACCGTCACCGGAACCTGCCAGACCTGCCACGACGGCACGGGGGGGCGTGGCGTATACGGCGTCCTGCTCGCGCGCGGTGTGACGGCCGCCTCGAGGCACAGGGTCGACTCCACGCGCACGGTCCCTGGCGGCAACCCCGTCACGGGAGGCAGCTCGACCGGGGCCTTCCGGGGGGGCGTGGGTGGCACCCTGGGATGCGTGGACTGTCACAGCCCACACAACGCCAGCACAGTCGCGTCCTTCACCGGCGACCGGCGCAGGATCGCCACGGACACCGCCGGGTACACCAGCAACAGACTGCTTCGCAGGCGGCCCGCCGGGTCGGTGGACGCGACCCAGTACGGGTCGAACTGGTGCGGCACGTGCCACGCCGGACGGATGCGAACCACCGGTCTCCACAACCACCCGTCCGAGACGACGGCGGTTGCCGGGACCTACTTCTACCAGACGTTCCCGCGGGCTACTGCAACCTCGAGCTCGGTGACCAACGGCCTCGGGCTCGGGCAGAACAGCTTCGGCTACGTGTGGCCCGAGCCGAGGACCGCGCAGCAGGCCGGGCACTTCCCGCTGTGCCAGCACTGCCACGAGGACTCCCGCCACGTCGGCGACGTCCTGCAGGGTCAGCTGGCCGTCACGGAACTGTTCCAGGTGAACAGCGCCGACGGCACCAATACCGCTGACAGGCCGCGCTTCCAGGTCTTCCCCCACGAGGGTGAGAACGTCCGTTTCCTGGTCGAGACTGAAGACGACCTGTGCACGAACTGTCACAATCCGGCGATCATGCCCTAAGGAACTCAGTAGGAGCCCAGCGGCCTCTCTGCGCCTACCTGTACAATCGCGCGTATGCGCATCCTCATCATCATCGCGACAGTGCTGCTCGTCACCGCTTCCATGGGCGCGGGTTGCGCGTCCGGACCCGCCCCCGAGACCGTGGGCGACCCCGCCCGGCCGCCCGCGGCGGAACTCGCGGACCCCGAGGCGGCCGTCCGCTCATACCTCGACTGGACGTCGCTGGCCTTCCGCATGGCCGACTCCACTCTCTCGACGCACACCCACACCCCCTACCAGGAGGTCAGGGTCGATTCGTATATCGAGCTCAACCGCCAGCAGGGGCGGGGGATCGAGCAGGAGCTCCTGGCGTTCGAGGCGGGTTTGGCGTCCAGCGTGGAGGGGACCGCCTTGGTCAGCGCGAGTGAGACGTGGCGCTACCGGTACTTTTCGCTCGCGACGCTGGAGTACGTCAGCCCTGTCCACACAGCGAGTTACGAGGTCACCTACACGGTGCTGCGGCAGCCTGACGGCCGTTGGCTCGTCGACTCGGTCGACGCCCGTGCGCTGGGCGAGGTGCCCTGAGGCCTTGGCGAGACGGCTGACGCGGGCGCTCCGCTCTCGTAGGGCGGTAGTGTGGCTCCTGGCGGCCACCGCGGCCTGGGCCGTGCTGGGCACGGTCGTGCCGCAGGGCTCTCTCGACGCCGAGGCGGCGCGGGCGTGGGGGGCCCGCTGGCCGACGCTGGCCGCGCTGGCCTCGGCCGCAGGGCTCGACTCGGCCTTCAGCGCACCCGTCTTCCTGGCGGCGCTCGCCTACCTCGGCGTCGCGACGGCGGTCTGCGCCTGGGAACGCACCCGGGAGGCGGCGCGCGTCTGGGGCCGCGGCGGGGTCACGGAGCCCGAGGCGGCCCGCGCGCTCGAGCGGCCGCACCTGAGCGTGCCGAGCGTGCGTTTCGAAGAGGTCCTGGACGCGCTTCGGCGGACCGGCCTGCGCGAGGCCGAGTCCGCCTCCGAGGGCGCTACGGCTCTGGTCGCGGGCAGGTGGGGCCTGCTCGGGAGCCCGGTCTTCCACTGGGCGCTGGCCGCGCTCTTCATCGTCGTCGCGGCGGGTCGGCTCACGCGCTCCGAGGGCTTCGTCATCGTGCCCGTCGGCGAGCCGGTGGCTCACGCGCGGGAGGCCTATGCCCAGCTGGACGAGGCGGTCTTTCCGCCGGGCTTCCACGACGTGGAGCTTGAACTCGTTCGGATCGACAGAGGCTATGTGGCGGGCGGCGTCCCTCGTGGCGACGTCCCGGTCGTCGCAGCCCGCGATGACCGGGGCGGTCGTCCCGCGCAGCCCGTCCACGCCAACAACCCGCTGCGGCACGGCCCGCTCACCGTTCACGACAAGGCGCTCGGCGTCTTCGCCGAGATGACCTTCATCGCTCCCTCGGGTCAGTCCGCCAGCCAGCGGGTGTTCTTCGACCGCACCGAGGCTACGCGCACGCCCACAGCCGAGCTGGCCCTGACCGGCGACTCGGGGGAGGACGAGCTCGTCCTGGCGGTCACGGGGCTGCTCTCCGAGCGCGCCCCCACCGTCCTGGTCGAGGTTTCCGATGCGTCCACCGGCGAGACACTGGACAGGGCGACCTTGGCCGAGGGCGACAGGGCCGGTGTCGGCGAGGCGGGCGAGGTCAGGTTCTCGGACGCCGGTTCCCACGCGGTGCTCTCGGTCGTGCAGGACTGGTCCGTGCCGTGGCTCTACGCTCTGCTGACCGCGGGCACACTCGCGTTGGCGGTCGCGGTGCTGAATCCCTACCGCCGGGTCGTGGTAGCGCAGGGCCAAGGCCCGGACGGGCCGTTCGTCGGCGTGTGCACCCGGCACGCCCGTGGCGACGCTATCTTCAGGGAGGCAGTGCGCGCGGCTGTGGAGGGTCGGACCGGGGCGACGACGAAGGAGGAGCCCAAGTGAGCGCGAGCACCGAGATCGTCCTGATGTGGGCCGCGGTGAGCGTGTACGCCGCAGGCTCGGTCCTCTTCGCGGTGGGGGCGGTCTTCCGGCGGGACTCACTGCTCAGGGCGGCGACGGCTCTCTCGTTGCTGGGCCTCGTGCCCCACGCGGCAGCCATCGCCGGAAGGTGGGTCCGCGTCGGGCACGGCCCCTACCTTGGCTTCTACGAGGTCGTCTCCTCGTATGCATTCGCTTGCGTCCTGGTGCTCGGTTTCCTCGCCTGGCGCTACCCGAGGCTTCGCGTCGCCGGGGTCCTTCTGATGCCGCTGGCGTTCCTGCTCCTGGCCGGCTCCATGTTCGCGCCCAAGGCGGAACTGGAGATCTCGAGCCGGCTTGCGAGCTGGTGGCTGACCATTCACGTGGCCTTCGCCAAGCTGTGCTACGCGGCGTTCATCGCGTCGTTCACGGTAGCGGTCGCCGACCTGTTCCGGGGCCGGGCGAGGGGGGTCATTGCCGAGCTGGCCGAGAAGCTGCCCTCCGGCGACATGCTCGAGGATTTCGCGTACCGCTTGGTCAGTGTGGGCTTCATCTTCCTGACCGTCATGATCGCCTCTGGCGCGATATGGGCCAACGAGGCCTGGGGCCGCTACTGGGGCTGGGACCCGATCGAGACGTGGTCGCTGGTGTCGTGGGTCGTCTACGCCCTCGTTCTGCACCTGCGTTTCACGATGGGCTGGCGCGGTCGAAAAGCGGCTTGGGCCCTGATCCTGGCGCTGCCGGTGGTGTTGTTCTCGCTCTTGGGGGTCCCGATCGTCTACAACTCCATTCACGGCGCGTACCTGACCGGCGTCGGGGAGTTCTAGGGCGCGGGTCGCCCAGGGGCGTCCGTGCCGTCCCCGGGCCGGTTCCCGTACGTCCCGAGTGCGCGCCTTGCTCGCTCACGCGCCTCGGGGTCATCCGCGCCCGCGACGATGTCGTCCACCACCACCGGGCAGGAGGGCTGCGCATCCTCGCTGCCCTCCGCTTCGCGTCTGGCGCGCACCACGTCGGTGCGCTCAGCGTCGCTGGACAGGCGGCCCATCTTGAAGTCGATGGAGAAGTTGACGTACGCCTCCATCAGCCGGAAGACGCGCTTGTCGCCCATGGGGCCTACCGCCCTGTTACTCGGCATCTCTGAGACTTCGCCGTCGACGACCTTCGCCCGGCCGAGGATCTCGAAACCGCCACGCGCGTCGGTCGCCCCCAGGTTGTCGGTCTGGACTGCGATGACCGTCGGCAGGTTCGCGAGGTCCCAGTGCTTGAGCAGTCCGGTCTCCCCGTGCGGCAGCTCCTCGCCGGTGTCCGGGGAAACAGCGACCACCCGGGTCCAGGGAGGGGGGACCTTGTGACGCTCGCCCGCAGCGCCGGCCGCGCACGAGGCGAGGGTGTCGTCGAAGTAGTTCGTCGCGCTCTCCGCCATCCCCAGGATGTTCACGCAATGCGAAGCAGGGACCCCGAGCCTCTCCTCGACCATGGCGTAGTAGTCCTCGCGCGTCACCTCGCCGAACCTCCCACGGTAGCCGCCTCCGTCCCCCAGGCGGCTGCCGGGAGGCAGGACGAACCTCCAGCCCTTCCTCGCGCATGCCTGGAGGAAGTAGATGCAGGCGCTGGTGGCGCCGATCAGGGCGACAGGCTCGCCGGAGGACTCCGCGTGCCTGAACGCCGAGACGAGCATGCGCACGTCGATGCCGCTCCTGCGCATGAGGAAGGCGCTGTCGGGCGTGCCGAAGTGCCGGCGGGTCTGGTCCATGCCGATCGCCATACCCATCGAAGGCGCCATCTCGGGACTCGGCGCCAGGATGAGGATCCGCATGCGGTCGCCGTCCGCGAGGTCCGGGAAGAGGTAGGCGCTGGTCATGACGCGGTTCGCCGCGAAGACCATGCGCCGCCCGGCTTCGTCGCGGAATATGCGGCCTCGCTGGTTGGGCGAGGTGGTCCCGCTGGTCAGCTGGGCCATTACAGCCTGTCCGAACGGGAACGAGGCAACGACCTCCTGCTTGAACGCGTCGGTGGGGTAGGCGGGGATGCCGCGCCAACCTTCGAGCGTGCCCGGTGCGGCCCCGGCCGCTTCGCAGAACGCGCGATAGGGCGCGTTGTTCGCGTACTGGAACTCGAAGACTTCGCGCGCCAGACTCTCGAAGGCGGACGGGTCGCCGCCCGTCCCTCGGGCTATCACCGCGCCGATCCGATCGGCCATCACCTCGATGTTCATTGGGAGAGTCTACCACCAGCCCCCGGCCGTTCTGCGTGCCCCAGGGTGCGGGTGCGGCGGGCGCGACGCTTAAGGAGCCTTGACTGTCGATGTGACGCCTGTCACACTCGCGCACAAGCTTGTCCGCGGCGCACCTGCCGAGGGGCCGGACAGCGGCATATGGGAGCTGTGAAGCGCGGTCCGCAACTTGGGCACCTGGATCGCGGGGAGCTAGTGGTGCAACCGGCCATACGCCTGTGGCCGGTTTTTCGTGTCTACAGGGGATACGAGGAACCGGAGGCGCCCGTCGTGGGCGGCAGCGCGTGGGAAGCGCGCTCAGAGGGGACAGGTGGTATGGAGATGGGCAAGATGCGCTGGCTGGTCATCGTGGCGTTCGCACTGGTCTTGGCGATCGCTCCGGCGGCGACGGCCGTGGCTTCCGAGGGCAACGGCTCGTGTCTGGCCTGTCACGGCGCTGCCGGTACCTCCGCGAAGAGGATCGACTTCGGTGTCGCCCCGGTGGACAAGGCCTCCGCCTGCAACAAGTGCCACTGGATCGGCAACCACCCTGTCCACCGTGCCGACTCCAACTGCGCCCAGTGCCATCTTGGTTTCCCCCGCAGGACCGACTTTTTCAAGTCGCAGGTGCAGACCCCGTACGGGTTGTTCACCTCCCAGGACTCCGTGAACGCCTCCCCGGAGCGCTTGCACGACATCCACGTGAACGGGTCTTGGCCCAAGAGCGCCGCGATCACGGGTAGGGGCCTGAACTGCGTGTCCTGTCACGCCCCGGCCGCGTGCGACGCGTGTCATCAGGACACCGGCCGCCACGGCGGGCACTCCGCCAGCGCGGCCGCCACCCCGACCCTGCGGGTGACCCGCGGGGTCGCGCCCACGTCGACCGTGCTGGACACGACCTACGACGCAAAGGTGGGCTGCGCGCGCACGGGCTGTCACGCGCCCGCCTACGCCGACTCACCGAATGCCGAGACCTTCGTCGACGACCGAGCTGCGAGCTACACAGGATCGTGGCAGTTCGGGTCGCTGAACTTCGCGGTCGGCGGCGGTTTCGCCGCCACGGCGGAGACCGGGGCCGAGGCGCTCTTCACCGTCCAGGGAGCGGGCGAGCTGCGCGTCTACGCGACGAAGGCGTCGCCGGGCGGCATCGCCGCCATCGTCGTGAACAACGCCCCGGCGGTCTACGTCGACCTGTACAGCGCCACCCGCCTGGACTCGGTCCGCGTCTTCTCGGTCCCCGTGGGGCCGGGCTCGCACACCGTGCGTGTGATCGACACAGGCATGGGCGTCGGAGCATGGACGTACGTCGACGCGGTGTCCATCCGGTCGGACGGGCCGGTGTCGGGCGCGTTCGGTCGGCCTTCGTGCGGCTCCTGCCACGGCGTGACGAGCGGCGACGGGCACATGACCGTCCACGACGTGAAGCCCGGTCTGCTCAACGCCAACGGCACCGGCAGCTACGGCTACTCCGTCGGCTCGACGGCCACCGTCAAGACCACCGACTGCGCCATGTGCCACGCGTACAACCCTACGAACCTCGTTTCGGAGCATATCAACGGGATCGGGTGGGCCCGCAAGGACCGCAACGGTCTGCCGATGACTTGCGACTCGTGCCACAAGTCGACCGACCCGAAGGTCGTGGCGGCCATCGCCGGCACCGGCATCACGTACTGCGAGGCCTGCCATCCGGTCCATGCCGAGATACCCATCGTGCACCGCACCACGTATCTCGCTTCCTCTCCGACCGACTGCGCCCTGTGCCATCCGGGCAACCTGACCGGGATCCACGCGGGCAAGACCGCCACGCTGCCAGTGTCTGGACAGGTGCTGAGCGGGTGCGCGCTCTGCCATGAGTACCGCGAGAGCGACATGGGCGTGCGCACTCAGGCTGCGATCGAGGTCACCAACGACACCAAGTGCTCCGCCTGCCACACCGCGTACCACGCATCGGCGGCGAGGAAGCACGATGCCACCGCCATCGCCGCTGGTTGCGGCGGGACGGGCTGCCATGCCGTCGCGGACGTGGGGGTCATCCACAACAACTCGATCCCGGGCAACACAGCCAGGCCCAGCTGCGTCACCTGCCATAAGGCGCCGACGTACATCGCGACCACTATCAACTGCTCCGCTGCGGGCTGCCACTCCACGACCACCGGACACCGCGCGGCGCACCAGACGGCCGCGAGCCAGGAGTGCGTGGCCTGCCATGAACGCGCCAACATCCAGGACCAGCACGCGCCGGCCGCCATCGGCGCCATCCGGGGTGGCAAGACCAACGACGGCTGCAACATCTGCCACGGCGGCGGAGGATGGGCCAACGTGCGCACAGGCAGCACCCGGGAGTGCGTGACCTGCCACAGGTCCACCAAGGTGGGCGCGAAGAACTACTCGCCCAAGGACCCGAACCACTACACGGTCACCAGGCACGCGGCGACCCCCACGACGCTCACGCCTGGCGGCTCGTGTTCCGGCTGCCACTCGATGGACATGAAGACGGAACACTTCAAGACGACGTCCGCGTTCAACTTGGCCGGCTATCCCGACAGGTGCGTCGCTTGTCACGAGCTCAAGGTCGACGCGTTCACCTCGGCTTGGAACAGGAGCTGCCAGACGCAGGGCTGCCACGCGGCCAGGCACGGCGATCAGAACGCGAGGCACACCTCGACGCGCGCCGAGTGCGGCGGCACCGGATGTCACGCGATCGGGAATGTGGTGCAGATCCACTCGGGGCCGAAGAGCAGTTGCGCGACGTGCCACAAGAGCGCGACGCAGCCGGCCACGACGGTCGACTGCCTCGCCAGCGGCTGTCACGCGGGCTCGAGCGCGAACCACCACGAATCGCACAACACGACCGGAGTGATCGACACCGGCTGCCAGGGATGCCACTTCGTCTACCTCGACGACGAGCACACCAAGCTCGGTTACACCTGCGACACCTGCCACAAGTCGACCAACGCCGCGGTCGTCGCGGCGATCGCGGGAGACCGGCGGCAGTGCGACGCGTGCCACCCGGCGGTCAACGGCCGCGATCGTCACGCTGGCCAGAAGACGATGGAGTTCATTCCCGGCAACGCGTCGGGACACCGGGCGTACTCGACGCTTCCGGGCATGAGGTCGAGTTTCGTCGTCAACGGCCTGACCTACACGATGTCGATACCGTCGGCTTCCAGCTTCCTTCGGAGCGGCTGGACGACGTCGTCGCTTGTGACCTGCAACCAGTGTCACAGCTTCGGAACGAACCCCGCAGGCCCGCACGGGTCCGCGGTCACCATCAACATCGATCCGGCATTCCGCTCCGTCAAGTACTCGGACGCGGTGCTCTCGAAGAGTTCGCCCGGTCTCCCGTCCGGCGTCATCTGTGCGAAGTGCCACGTGCTCTTCAACGGTTCCTCGTGGAGCAACGAGGCCCACAAGGAGCACGACGATCGCGGACTCACCAAGGGCGGCCGCTGCGTGTCGTGCCACTCGTCGATCCCGCACTCGTGGCGCCTGCCGCGCCTGCTCGCGTACACGACCGACCCCGCGCCCTACCGGACGGTCTCAGGCGGCACGCAGGCGATCAAGCTGCGGAGCTACACCCCGGGCAACTGGAGCAAGAGCGACTGTTACGCGGCGTGCGACAACCACCACGACACCATGCCGTCGCCGGTCTGGCCCAGCACCGCGCCTCCCGCGTACGGCACGCTGCGCGGCAAAGTGACGAACGCCTCAGGCGTGGCGATCTCCTCCGCGACCGTCAGCGTCGCGGGCGGCGGCAGCACCACCACCGACGCGAGCGGCAACTACTCGTTCCCGAGCGTGCTGACGGGGACTCACTCCGTGACCGCCTCGAGATCGGGCTTCACCTCGCAGACGAAGTCCGTGACGATCCTCGCGAGCCAGACCGCGACGCTCGACTTCGCGCTGGCCTCCGCTCCTACGACCGGCTCCATCACCGGCCGTGTGACGGACTCCGCTACCGGCGCAGGGATCTCGGCGGCCAGCGTCTCGGTGAGTGGCGGTCCGAGCGCTTCGACCGACTCCGGCGGCTACTACACGCTCAGCAGCGTGAGCGCCGGCACGGCCAGCGTCACCTACTCCAGGTCGGGCTATACGACGCAGACCCTGAGCGTCTCGGTGACCGCCGGCGGCACGACGACGCAGAATGCGGCTCTGGTGCCCGTCGCGAGTTCCGCCAACCTCGCGCTGAACAAGACGTTCACCGCCTCCAGGCACGAGAGCTCGGTATATGCGCCCGGCAGGGCCGGGGATGGGAGCACTTCCAGCTACTGGTGGTCGAAGAAGGACGGCAGGAGCGACGACACCGAGTGGCTGCGGGTCGATCTCGGCTCCCGCCAGCGCATCTCCCGGGTCGAGGTGGCGTGGTTCGACTCGTACTGGGCCAGGGAGTTCCGCGTGCACACCTCCACCGACGGCAGCAGCTGGACCGAGGTCTTCAGCACCACCAGCGGCGGCTCGGGTACGAGGACCATCACGTTCTCGGCGCGCGACGCTCGCCACGTGAGGGTCGAGTGCAGGAAGACGTCGGGCTCCAACACAGGCTACGGGATCGCGGAGCTTCGGGTGTTCCAGTAACGAAGTGTGTGGCGAAGCGGTGATCGTAGCGGGAGGCTCGCATGGGTCTCCCGCGCCGCTGATGGGCGGTTAATGTTCCTTCAACGTCGCACAGGGGAGTGCTAGACTTGCCCCAGCGTCGCCGAGGGCGTCTGTTCTCGCGTGTGCGCCGGAGAAGAGCCTCGGCCGAGGGAGGGCCGTTTGACTGATTCGCAGGAGCTGCTCGAGACCGCGGAGCAAGCGGCTGACGAGGGCGCAGACGGCAGGGGCGCGCGCTCGCGCGTCGCCATCGTCATCGTCGCGCTCCTGCTTCTCCTCCTGTGCGTCATCACGACCGTGGTGGACGTCTGGGTCAACCGCGACCCCGACACGGTGCGGTTCATAGCGCGCAACCTCGAGTGCCTGCAGTGTCACGTCGAGCTCATCCCCGAGCTCTCCTACCCGTCGGTGCACGACCCGTTCCTCAAGAGGGACTGCTCCGTGTGCCACACGGAGCACGGTAAGGAAGTGGAGTACACCGTACGGCAGGGCGCGAGCCGCACCCTCCAGAGGATGCGGGTGTGGCTCGAGTGGCTGCCTCTCAAATTCGTCTTCTGGGCCTACGAGAGCGTCACCGGCGTGGTGGCGGTCGACGAAGGCGGTCGCGTGTTGGAGCGGGGGACCTCGCAGGAGAAGGGGCCCGACTCGCAGCTCACTCTTGCGGCCGACGAGCTGTGCTGGATCTGTCATGGAGACCTGGGCCCGCAGCTTGGGCAGGAGTACCCGCACAACCCGTTCGCAAAGGGCTACTGCACGACCTGCCACGACCCCCACGCCTCCAAGAACCGGGCGCTGCTATCCCAGGACGAGCGCGACCTGTGTCTCACCTGTCACCCCATGGGAGCGGAGCTCTCAAGGTCGCAGGTGCATCCTCCGGCGGCGGAGCGCCATTGCCTGAACTGCCACCACCCGCACTCGTCGGACTGGGAGGGCATACTCGTAGACAACCAGCGCGACCTGTGCTTCGTCTGCCATCCTACGGTGGCTCCGCTCTCCCAGAAGGCGGTGCAGCACCAGCCGTTCCGCCACAACAACTGCACCGGCTGCCACGAGCCCCACGGCTCGGACCACACACCGCTGCTGGTTGATGGGACGCCGCCGCTATGCTTCGACTGCCACCCGGCCATCGAAAGGGACTTCGAGCGTCCGAGCCACCACCCGGTCGGCACGGTCGACCTGCGGTGCGAGGACTGCCACAACCCGCACGCGGCAGACTACTCATACCTGCTGACCGCCAGGGACAACTCCTTCTGCTACGAGTGTCACGCGGAGCCGATACGGGCGAGCTACGACGCGTCGGCGCACAACCGCACGCTGTGCGTCGGTTGCCACACGCCCCACGGCTCCGACTGGGGCCCGCTTCTGCGTGACCGCAACCCCGAGTTGTGTCTGCGCTGCCACTCCGAGACCGTGGACGGCGCTAACAAGCACCCGTTCAGACCGACCTTCTTCGACGTGAGCTCCGGGCAGGGGATGAACTGCACCCGCACCTGTCACGACCCGCACGGGACGAACGATTCCGACTGGATGATCAAGTACACCTCATACGACGCCGTCTGGCGTCGGGACGGGTTCTGCCTCCAGTGCCACAGCACGGTGGGCACTTCCTACTAGGTCTGCCACCCGCGAAACGAAGGACAGATGAGACAGCTGATCAAGGCGTTCAGAGATCCAAACACGCGGCCGCGCGCGATAGCATGGGCCGGCGCCGCCTTCTTCGCGCTCGTGGCGCTGACGGTGGCGGCGCTCGGGGTGACCTCCACTCGATGGTTCTGCTCGGAGGGGTGCCACAAGGTGCAGGACGACACCATACTGGCCTACCAGGCGTCGCCGCACTCCGAGATCAGCTGCATGGCCTGCCACATGCCGGTCGGGTCCGGACCCGTGAAGTTCGTGCTGCACAAGGCCAAGGCCCTAGGCGAGCTGTACCTCACGGTCACGGGCACCTATCACCTGCCTCTGAACGACGGGTCCCACCTTGCTCTGGACGAGCACGAGATGGGCTCGGGGCAGTGCACGCAGTGTCACGGCTCCAACCGTAAGGTCACTCCCTCGAAGGGGATCCTCATCGACCACGCGGCCCACGCCGAGAAGCATATCTGGTGTACGGTGTGCCACAACCGCGTCGCCCACGTCGAGAACTTCGAGCTCACTCTCACGGACCCCAAGTCAGGCGAGCCCAACCGCAAGCACGAGGACTTCATGAAGATGCGGGCCTGTTTCAGGTGTCACACCCAGACACCCGGTGAGCTCAAGGAGGACGGGAAGGCCGCCAAGGAGGGCGATGCGAAGGAGGGTCTCGTCCCCCAGGAGGCCCCGGGCAAGTGCTCGGCCTGCCATCCGGCCGGTTTCGAGCTGCGCCCGGCCAGTCACTTCGAGGCCGGCTTCTACACGCGCTTTGGCGATTCGGCGGGTCACGCGCAAGGGGCTAAGCAGGACAAGGCCTACTGCGCGATGTGTCACAACGAGGAGCGGTTCTGCGACGCTTGCCACAAGGTCCCCATGCCTCACCCCGACGGGTTCACCGACGACCATGGCGAGTCCGGGACGGCCCAGCCGGGCGTCTGCGCGAACTGCCACAACAAGAGCGGTAGACCGACAGCGGACACGGAGTTCTGCAACGCCTGCCATCACGAGGGCTCCGACCCGACCAAGCCCTGGGTGCCGCAGCACTTCGTCTCCGTGCGGGACAAGGGCGCGGGCGCGTGCTTCGACTGTCACGCGCCCACGTTCTGCGCGCGCTGCCACGTCCGCTCCATCGTGCGGTAGGATACGAGCCTGACGCAGCGGCCCCACACGGTGGGCCCGAGCCACATCAAGGAGACCTGCAAGATGCAATCACGGAAGGACGGGCGCGCGCGCGCGCGACATCGGGGACCGGACCTGACGCGCTGGATGACCTATGGAGCCCTGGTCGTCGCCATCGCTGTGCTGGCGCTGCTTGTGTACATCGCCTACAGCCTCCTGGTGGCCCCGAAGGTCCCGCGCACTGCGCTGGAGCGGGACATCATGCAGCTCGAGACGATCGTAGAGCAGAACCCCCAGTCGCCTCACGCCTGGTCAGACTATATCCACTCGCTCGTTGACGCGGGGCTGTTCAGCCGCGCAGCCAAGACGATCGAGGCGGCGAGATCCTCGGTGGGTACGGCCGCCGCCGTCTCCATCGAGGAGGCCCGGCTGCTTCACGCCCAAGGCGACATCGGCGGCGCCAAGGCCGTCCTCGAGACGGCCCTGGTCCAGGCGCAGGCGGACTACGACAGGGCTCTGGCGGAGGCGGCCGCCAAGGGCCTGGCCGCAGCCCCCAAGCCGGTCGATCTCGTGGCCGGGCACCTGCTCAGGGCCGCGGTCACGCGTGACCTCGGGGACCTGCAGGCTGCCATCGACTCGTACACGCGCATCCTGGACCTGGACAGGACGAAGGCCGACATCAGGGCCGCGCGCGGAGAGGCCTATCTCGACCTAGGTGACGCTGCGTCCGCAAGGGATGATTTCGAGGAGACGCTGAGGTTCATCCCGGACTTCGAGCCCGCCCTCGAGGGGCTCAAGAGGGTCGAGGAGGTGCAGGGCAAGTGACCGAAGAGCAGTTGCCGACCGCCGATCACACGGCCGATGAGGACGAAGGCCGCAACGACCGGCTGAGGACGGTTCTAGCGGTCGTGCTGGTGCTGCTGGTCCTCCTCCTGATCGGATTGAGTGTCTTTGTCGCGCGGGTGCTCGCTCCCGCCGGGAAGCCCACCGCGCAGGAGGTGCCCGAGGGCCTGCAGTGGATCCTGTCCATCTACGGCTATGGGCCCACGGACTTCGAGCACATCATCGCACCCAACGATACCGCCATAGCGCCCGACGGCACCATATGGGTGCTGGACGGGCAGCGCGGGAGGGTCCTGGCATTCGGCCCTGATGGCGACTACACCGGTCGCCTGATCGACACCGGCCCTCCGGCCGAAGGGGCGGGCAAGCTGTATGCGCCCTCTGGGCTCGACGTCGACGAGGACGGCAACGTCTTCGTGGCGGACTATGGCCGCAACGCCGTCCTGCTCTTCCGCCCGGACGGCGCGCTGGTCCGGGAGTGGGAGGTGCCACTCCCGCTTGACGTGGACGTCACCGGGGACCGGATCGCGGTGTCGACGCGCAGCGGGGTGGCGCTGTTCACCCGCGATGCGGAGCTGATCGGCCTTGTGGGAACGTGGGGCGCCGGACCTGAGCAGTTCGACATGCCTCGCGGTGTCGCGCAGGACGAGCTTGGCAACCTGTTCGTCGCCGACACGCACAACCGCCGCGTGAAGGCCTACTCCCCGGATGGCGAGCTCGAGTGGGTCTTCCCGGAGTCGCATCGGGACGCCAGCGCCATCTCCACCCAGTCGGCGCCCGGAGAGCCGTTCCAGACGCCAAGCGGGATGACGATCGACGGCAGCGGACGCCTCGTGCTGGTGGACCCGTTCAACCTGCAGATCATAGTCCTGGATCCGGCGCGGAAGGGCGCAGAGGTCGGCCGGTACGGCGAGCACGGCACGAAGGACGGCTTGTTCTTCTACCCGACCGGCATCTCGTATGATTCGGCCCGGGACTGGTTCGCCATCGCCGACACCTCGAACGACCGTGCGCAGGTCGTGCGAATCGTCGGTAGCGGAGGAGGTCTTCCAGGCGCCGCCCGCAGGGCCTTCGTGGGCCCGCTGCGGCTGTGCGCGATACCGCTGATCCTGCTGCTGCTGGCGGTCGTCCTGCTCGTGATGCGCCGCCGCTCCCGAGACGGCTTGGAGGATCAGGCGCAGGCCGAGGCGGCAGACGGAAGCCACGAAAG
>JBBIJK010000017.1:0-43935 GCA_037445995.1 Actinomycetota bacterium
AGCGTGCTGGCCGCCACCTCAAGGGCCGCCCTCGCCGTCGCCGGCGCCGAGGTGCCGCGCGAGGGCCCGCTCGCGGACGCGTTGCTCGCGGCGGCTCTGTCACCTAGGGCTCCCGACAGCGCCAAGGTGGTGACGATGTTCGTCCGGGAGGGGTCGGCGGACGCCCCGGCGTCCGTATCCGGTTCCGGGCTTGTCGCCCGCGTCCTGGCTCGCTACGCCGACGGCGTCGAGGGCGACACGCCCGGTCTCGTCCCCCCCGGCTCGCTTCGAGTGGCACCGCCGGACTGGCTCGCTTACCGTCGCGCCGATGGCGCGGCGTACTGGCTGTCGGGGGAGCAGGGCGAGTGGGCCCTCACCGACGGTTCGCTCCGCGGCTGGGGCACGGTCACGAACCGCGCCTTCCTCGTCGATTCGGGCAACGTGGGCAGGATTGCCGCCGCGTACCCGACGCCCTAGGCGTCCGGATGACGCGGCAGGAGCTCAGCAGGCAGCTGGCCGGCGTCCCGGAGTCGACCGGCGTCTACCTGTGGAAGTCGGCCGCCGGCGAGGTCCTGTACGTGGGCAAGGCGAAGGACCTCCGCTCGAGGATGCGCTCCTACCTGGGCGGACGTCAGGAGCGGCCTCGCATTCCGTTGCTGATGGACGAGGTCTCGTCCTTCGACTACGTCGTCACCGACGGCGAGGTCGAGTCGCTCATCCTGGAGGTCAACCTCATCAAGCAGTACAGACCCCGGTTCAACGTCGACTACAAGGACGACAAGTCCTACCCGTTCATCGCGCTCACGCTGGACGACCCGTTCCCGGCGATCAAGTACACGCGGGAACGCCACCGCAAGGGCGTGAGGTATTTCGGCCCCTACACCGACGCCAGGGCGGCACGCGAGACCATAGAGGCGGTCAGGCGGGTCCATCCGATATGCAGGGCGAGCTGCGTCGAGTGGAAGCGCATGAACGCGCGGGGCGGCCAGCCGGGAGGGCGAGCCTGTTTCGACCATCACGTCGGCAAGGGCCCGGGCCCCTGCGTCGGAGCCATCGGACGCGAGGAGTACGGCCAGCGCATCGCGCAGGTCGCGCGGTTCCTCTCCGGGAGGCAGCGCGAGGTGCCCGCCGAGCTGGAGCGACAGATGAGGGAGGCTTCGGCACAGCTGGACTATGAGCGTGCCGCGCGCCTCCGGAACTCGCTGGAGGCCGTTCGGTCGGTGCTGGAGAAGCAGAAGGTGGTGAGTCCACGTCCGGTCGAGGCCGATGTCCTAGGGATCCACCGCGAGGAGACCATCGCCGCGGTGCAGGTGCTGGTGGTGCGCGAAGGGCGCATCCTGGTCGTCAACGACCTGGTGCTGGACAGAGGCATGGACGTGGGCGAGGCCGAGCTCGTCGAGGGCCTGCTGACCCGGTACTACTCGGAGGCCTCCCATGTCCCGCGCCAGGTGGTGCTCCCGGCGCTGCCCGAGGAGGTGGGGTCGGTCGAGGTGTGGCTCTCGGGACGCGCCGGGCGCCGCGTCCGGCTGCGCGTGCCTGCCCGCGGCGACATGCGAGGGCTGCTCGACATGGCCTCGGCCAACGCCCGGCACGCCCTCGCGAGGTACAAGCACAGGACGCGCTACGACGAGCAGCGGACCAACGACGCGCTCTTGCAGCTCGAGAGCGCGCTCTCGCTCCCTTCGCCCCCGATGCGGATCGAGTGCTTCGACATATCCACCCTGCACGGCCGCCATTCGGTGGGGTCGATGGTCGTCTTCACCGGAGGGAGGCCGGATCCGGCGTCCTACCGGAGGTTCAGGGTGAGGTTCGAGTCCGGGCAGGCTGACGACTTCGCGATGATGCGCGAGGTCTTGGCGAGGAGGTTCTCGAGGCACGGCGGGGCCCCGGACCGCTTCGCCGACAGACCCGACCTGGTCATCGTCGACGGCGGGAAGGGTCAGCTCTCCGCGGCGCTCGCGGCCGTGCAGGGGGCGGGGGCCTGCGTCCCTGTCGCCGCGCTCTCCAAGCGCGAGGAGGAGCTGTTCGTCCCGGGGTCGGCCGAGCCCGTGGTCCTGCCCGTGGGGTCGCCCTCCCTGCACCTGGTCAAGCGCATCCGCGACGAGGCGCACCGGTTCGCGGTCGAATACCACCGGGAGCTTCGCCGGAAGGCGATGACCGCCAGCGTCCTGGACACCGTCCCGGGGGTGGGTCCCAAGCGCAGGCAGACTCTCCTGAGGGAGTTCGGAAGCGTGAAGCGTATGCGTCAGGCCACCGTCGAGCAGCTCGCCGCGGTCCCGGGTATCCCTCGCGAAGTCGCTGAAGACCTGTACGCCGCGTTGCGGCCCATCGGCGACGCCGCCGGGCGGGAGTGAGCGGGGTCCGGCGTTATACTGGGCCGCGTGCGCGGGCGCGCGCCGGCGCGATGGACGGGGGAGCGATGGACGACAGCATGAGTGACGCGGCCGGGAGACGGCAGCCGACCCTCGCGGTGATCACCGGCATGTCTGGCGCCGGACGCACCCAGGCCATACACACCTTCGAGGACGTGGGCTACTTCTGCATAGACAACCTCCCGCCCTCGCTCATCGGAAGGGTTGTCGAGCTCGCCAGCATCGAGGGCAGCCGCATCGGACGCATCGCCGTGGTCTGCGACGCGCGTTCCCGGGAGTTCTTCGGAGAGCTGGCCGACGAGATACGGCGGGTCAAGGCCGAGATCCCCGAGACGCACGTCCTGTTCCTGGAGGCCGATGACGACACGCTGCTCATGCGCTTCAGGGAGACCCGGCGGAGGCATCCGCTGTGCGAGGACGGCAGTGTGCTCGATGGCATCCGCCTCGAGCGTGAGGCGCTCGTCGCGGTGCGCGAGCTGGCGGACGTCGTCATAGACACGCGCAGGATGAGCCCGCAGGGCCTGCGAGACGAGATCCGTCACAGGTTCTTCGGGGAGTCGCTCAAGAGCGCGCTGTCCGTCACGGTCTCGTCCTTCGGCTTCAAGTACGGAGGAGCCCCGGGCGACGCCGACCTTGTCATGGACGTTCGCTTCCTGCCCAACCCCTACTACGATGACGGGCTGCGGGACCTCGACGGCACCGACGCCGCGGTCAAGGACTTCGTGCTCGAGCGCAAGGAGACCCAGGAGTTCGTCCGTCGCTGGTCGGGGATGCTGAAGTTCCTCGTTCCCCACTACATCGGCGAGGGCCGCAGCCACCTGGCCATCGCATTGGGCTGCACCGGAGGCCGCCACCGCTCGGTCGTGCTGGCGGAGGAGACCGCTCGCATCCTGCGGGACAGGGGGCTGGCGGTCACCGTCAACCACCGCGACATCGGCAGGGGCGGCGCGGCGTGACCCCTGTGACGACTGCGGTCGCCATAGGCGGAGGCACGGGACTCCCGATAGTGCTTCGCTGCCTTCTCGATCTGGGGCTCGACGTCACGGCCGTCGTGACGATGGCCGACGACGGCGGCTCATCGGGGACTCTGCGACGCGAGATAGGCGTGCTCCCCCCCGGGGACGCGCGCAACTGCCTGGTAGCGCTTGCCGATCCCGCCTCGGCCCTCGCCGACGCGTTCCAGTACCGGTTCGATCGCGGCGAGGGCCTGGCTGGTCACGCGCTCGGCAACCTTGTCATCGCCGCGCTCACTGTGACCGCCGGTGGCTTCGCGCAGGCTCTGGAGGTGGCGGGTGAGGCGTTGGGGGCCCGCGGCCGCGTGCTCCCGTCCACCTTGGAGGAGGTCTGGCTCCACGCCTTCGACGCCGGCGGTGTCGAGGTGCGCGGTCAGGCGAACGTGGCGCGCAGCGACCGGCCGGTGGCGCGGGTGTGCGTCGAACCGGAGTCGCCCCGCGGGTACGCACCGGCGCTGGCCGCGATCGAGGCGGCCGACGCCGTGGTCATCGGGCCGGGCTCGCTGTTCACCTCCGTCATACCCAACCTGCTCGTGGAGGGCGTGGTCGACGCCATGGCCCGCTGCCGCGGTCGTCGGGTCTGGGTGTGCAACGTCGCCAACCAGCGCGGCGAGAGCTCCGGGATGGACGTCGGAGACCACGCACGCGCGCTCCTCGCGCACGGGGCTGAAGGCG
Organism: Actinomycetota bacterium; assembly: GCA_037445995.1. Classification (GTDB taxonomy): domain Bacteria; phylum Actinomycetota; class Coriobacteriia; order Anaerosomatales; family D1FN1-002; genus JBBIJK01. The sequence goes on from JBBIJK010000017.1 coordinate 4,040, forward strand.
TCTTGGACGTGGCTCTCGTTCACGGAGGGTCGCAGGATGTCCCGGGGTGCGTGGAGCCGGTCCTTCTGACGGCCGTCGCCCTGGATGCGATGTCCGCCGCCGGAATAGAGGTGCACGAGGCCGACCTGATCGACGCCGCCGACCCGTGCCACCATTCGCCTGCGGCACTGCGCGAGGCGCTCAGGGAGGTGCTCGGTGTCGTTCACCGCTGAGGTGAAGGACGAGCTGTCGCGCGTCGAGCCCGCGAAGGACTGCTGTCCGCGGGCCGAGCTGGCGGCCTTGGTGCGGATAGAGGGCACCTTGAGCCTCGCCGGCGGTGCGAGGTTCCGCTTGGAGCTGGCCACCGAGACGGCGCCCGTCGCGCGCAAGGCCATCAAGCTGCTGCACAAGCTGTACGGGCTCTCGACCGAGCTCACGGTCAGGCGGTCGATACTGCACAAGGCGAACAACTATCTGATAACGGTGCCGACGCAGCCAGCCCTGGCTGGCGCGTTACAGGACATGGGTATCCTGAGCGCTGACTCCTCCGTCGCGTCCCGCATCGATCCGGCTATGGTCAGGAGGGACTGCTGCGTGGCGTCCTACCTGCGCGGCGCGTTCCTTGGCGGCGGCTTCATCGCCGATCCGCACGGAGACTTCCACTTCGAGCTGACCGCTGAGACGCGCGACGCCGCCGACGACCTCGTCGGCCTGCTCGCCCGCTTCGACGTGTCGGCCCGGATCACCCGGCGCCGCGGCCTGTGGGCTGTGTACCTCAAGGGCGCCGAGCCCATCTTGACCTTCCTCGCGCTCACGGGGGCCCATACAGCGCTCCTTCGCACCGAGGACGTGCGGATAGTCAAGGGCATGCGCAACGATGTCAACAGGCTGGTCAACGCCGAGACCGCGAACCTTCAGAAGACCGCCGAGGCGGCGATGGGGCAGATCGAGTGCATCCGGCGCCTCGGGGAGACGAAGGGACTGGACTCGCTGCCGCCTGCGCTGCGGGAGTTCGCAGAGCTGCGTCTGGAGCATCCGGACGCCAACCTGCGCGAACTGGGCGAGCTCGCCGACCCGCCGCTGTCCAAGTCTGCGGTATATCATAGGGTCCGCCGCCTCGAGGAACTGTGCGAGGGGGTGGAGGGCGGTCCCGCTGCGAGCGGAACCCGGCGCGGCCGTCGCCAGGCTTTCCGCGGCCGCTGAGCATGGCCGCTGCGCACGAAACGACCTTTCAGGACGTGACCGAGGAGGGATCTGCTGTGGCCATCAGGGTCGGCATCAACGGGTTCGGGCGTATCGGGCGACTCGTCTTCCGCGCCTGCGAGAACGATCCGCGGATCGAGGTGGTGGCGGTCAACGACCTGACCGACTCCGCGACGTTGGCGCACCTGCTCAAGTACGACTCGGTCCACGGCAGGTTCGGTGAGACCGTCACAGCGGGCGACGGCTGCTTCTCCATCGACGGACGTGAGGTACGGGTGCTCGCCGAGCGGGACCCGGCCGCCCTGCCCTGGGGGGACCTGGGATGCGAGGTGGTCGTCGAGTCGACAGGGCGCTTCACCGACGCCACCCAGGCCAAGGCCCATATGGACGCCGGCGCCAAGAAGGTCATCATCTCCGCTCCGGCGAAGAACGAGGACATCACAATCGTGATAGGCGTCAACGACGCCGAATACGACGCCGATCGCCACCACATCATCTCGAACGCTTCGTGCACGACGAACTGCCTGGCGCCCTTCGCCAAGGTGCTCCGCGACACGTTCGGCCTGCAGGCGGGGTTCATGAACACGATCCACTCGTACACCAACGACCAGAACATCCTGGACCTGCCGCACAAGGACCTGCGAAGGGCTCGCGCCGCGGCGATGTCGATCATCCCGACCTCCACGGGGGCCGCCAAGGCGATCGGTCTTGTCATGCCGGACATGAAGGGCAAGCTCGACGGCATGTCGATGCGTGTCCCGACGCCGGACGGGTCCGTCGTCGACCTTGTCGCGCAGCTGGGCCGCGAGGCCACGGTCGAGGAGATCAACGCAGCCATGAAGGAGGCCGCGGACGGGCCGATGCAGGGCATCCTGGAGTACTGCCAGGACCCGATCGTCTCGGTGGACGTGGTCGGAAACCCGGCCAGCTCCATCTTCGACTCGTTGCAGACGATGGTCATGGGCGGCGGCTCGGGGACGTTTGTGAAGTGCGTCGCCTGGTACGACAACGAGTGGGGCTACTCCAACAGGGTCGCCGACCTCATCAAGCGCGTCCTTCCGTAGGGGGCTTCGATGTTCGACAGGAAGACCGTCAAGGACGTCGATGTCCGCGGCAAGCGCGTGCTCGTGCGTGTGGATTTCAACGTGCCGCTCGCCGAAGGTGCAGTCACCGACGACACCCGTGTCCGCGCCGCGCTTCCCACCATCCGCTACCTGGTCGATCACGGCGCGCGGGTGATACTCGCCAGCCATCTGGGGCGGCCGGCCGGCGCGCCTGAGCCACGGTTCTCTCTTCGGCCGGTGCGTCGCGTCCTTCAGAGGCTGATCGGCCGCAACGTCGTGTTCGTGGACGAGGTGGTCGGCGACGACGCGACGGAGGCCGCTTCACGAATGGTGGACGGCGAGATACTCATGCTGGAGAACACACGCTTCCACCCCGGCGAGAAGGCCAACGACCCCGCCTTCGCGGCCGCGCTCGCCGCGCTCGCCGAGATCTACGTCAACGACGCCTTCGGCGCGGCCCATCGCGCGCACGCGTCCACCGAGGGCGTGGCGCGCCTGCTGCCCTCATACGCAGGACTGCTGCTCGCCCGCGAGGCCGAGACCCTCACCGGCTTACTGGCCGACCCCGAGAGGCCCTTCGTAGCGATACTGGGGGGCAGCAAGGTCTCCGACAAGATCGGCGTGATCGACCGGCTGATCGACTGCTGCGACGCGTTGCTGATCGGCGGCGGCATGGCGTTCACTTTCCTCGTGGCCAAGGGCCTTGGCGTGGGCCGCAGCATCGTGGAGGACGAGTGGATCGAGCCGGCCCAGGAGATGCTAAGGCGCGCTGAGGAGCGCGGTGTCGAGCTGATGCTGCCGGTGGACTTCGTCGTGGCCGAATGTATCGCTGAAGACGCCGAGACGGCCGTCGTGGGCCGCGAGGAGATCCCCGCGGGGTCCATGGGGCTGGACATCGGCCCGACGACGGTGGAGCTGTACAAGGGAGCCATCGCCAAGGCCAGGACGGTCCTGTGGAACGGCCCCATGGGGGTCTTCGAGATGACACCGTTCGAGAACGGGACCCGAGAGGTCGCGGTGGCGGTCACCCGCAACGCCAAGGCGGTCTCGATCGTCGGGGGCGGCGACTCGGTGGCGGCTCTCAAGAAGTTCGACCTCGAGGACCGTGTCACCTTCGTCTCAACCGGCGGCGGGGCCAGCATGCAGCTGCTCGAGGGGACGCCGCTGCCCGGTATCGAGGCCCTGTTGGAGGCGTGACGGGCGGGCCGCCCGGCCAGCCCCTGTAAGGAGGATCGCCGATGGAACGCTCGCGCAAGCCGATGGTCGCCGGCAACTGGAAGATGCACAAGACGTCCGGTGAGGGCGCCATCCTGATCCAGAACCTCGATGAGAAGGTGTCGGACATGTGGGACGCGGTGGACGTGGTCGTCTGCCCTCCGCTAACCGGCCTGAAGGCTGCCTCGACGATCATCGAGCTCGATCGTCTCGAGCTTGGCCTGGGCGCACAGAACGTTCACTGGGAGGAGGACGGGGCCTACACCGGAGAGGTGTCCGTCCGCATGCTGAGAGAGTTGCGTTGCGACTACGTCATCGTCGGGCACTCTGAGCGGCGCGAGATGTTCGGCGAGACCGACCACACCGTGAACCTCAAGGTCAGGGCGGTCTTCGCGGCAGGGATGACGCCTATAGTGTGTGTTGGTGAGACGCTGGAGACCCGCGAGGCCGGTCAGACCGAGCAGTTCGTTCGCGACCAGGTCCGCAGGGCGCTGGAGGGGCTGGATGGCGAGCAGGCGGAGAGGCTCGTCGTGGCATACGAGCCCATCTGGGCGATCGGCACCGGACGCACTCCAACCCCCGAGGCCGCGAACGATGTGACGCGCACGATCCGCGCCACCATCGGTGCGATGTTCGGGCCGCCGGTGGCGATGAAGGTGCGGGTGCTGTATGGCGGCTCGGTCAAGCCCGAGAACGCCGGGATGTTCTTCGTCGAGAGCGACATCGACGGGGCGCTGGTCGGAGGGGCCTCGCTGGACGCGGACGGGTTCGCGGACATCGTGCACGCGGCCCTGCGCATGAGTCCCTAGGAGCATGGTGCGACCTCCGGTCTGCTTGGTCGTGCTAGACGGTTTCGGCTCGGCTCCCGATGGTCCGGGCAACGCTGTCGCCGCTGCCGACACCCCCTTCATCGACCAGATGTTCTCGCGATGGCCGTCCGGAACCCTGGCCGCCTCGGGGCTCGCGGTAGGGTTGCCCGAGGGCCAGATGGGCAACTCGGAGGTGGGGCATCTCAACATCGGCGCGGGCAGGGTCGTCTACCAGGAGCTGACGCGGATCGACCGCGCCGTAGCGGAAGGCGGCTTGAGGTCCAACGCCGTCCTGCGAGACACCTTCGACGCGTCCGTCGCAGGCCAGAGGGCCGTGCATCTGATGGGACTGGTTTCCGACGGTGGCGTGCACAGCCACATCGAGCACCTGCTGGCGCTCGTGGACATGGCTCGCGAGCGCGGCGCGGTCAGGCTGTTCGTGCACTGCTTCCTCGACGGGCGTGACGTTTCTCCGACATCGGGCGCGGGCTTCCTCGACCGGGTGGAGAGTCATCTCGGGCAGGCGGGCATCGGACGGGTGTCCACCGTCATGGGCCGCTACTTCGCGATGGACCGTGACAGGCGCTGGGACAGGGTCGAACGGGCGTGGCGAGCGATGGTGCTGCGTGACGCGCTCGAGGTCGAGTCCGCCGCAAAGGCCGTGCGCGAGTCCTACGCCCGGGGCGTGACCGACGAGTTCGTCGAGCCCGTCTGCGTTCGAGGCGGGGAGGCCATCGCCGATGGGGACGCGGTGCTCTTCTTCAACTTCCGGCCGGACCGCGCGCGTCAGATCGCGCGCGCCTTCGTGGACGACGGGTTCGACGGGTTCGATCGCCCGGGAAGGCCCGCGGTGCGGTTCGTGTGCCTGACGGAGTACGACCCAGGGCTTCCGGCCGAGGTAGCCTTCGAGAAGGAGCTGCCCTGCTGTGTGCTCGCCGACGTCGTCGCCGAGGCCGGTCTGCGCCAGCTCCACATCGCCGAGACGGAGAAGTACGCCCACGTCACCTTCTTCTTCAATGGTGGCTCGGAGCCCCCAAAGACGGGGGAGGAGAGGATCCTCGTGCCCAGCCCCAAGGTGCCCACGTACGACCTGCAGCCCGAAATGTCGGCGCCGGAGGTCACGCGAGAGCTGGTGCGTGCGATCAGCGAAGACAGGGCCGATCTCTACGTCGTCAACTACGCCAACTGCGACATGGTCGGCCACACCGGTGACCTCGAAGCCGCCGTCAAGGCGGTGGAGGCGGTCGACGCCGCTCTCGAAGCGGTCGTCGAGGCCGTCTTGGCCAAGGGCGGGAGCGTCCTCGTCACCGCCGATCACGGGAACGCCGAGCGGATGATCGCGGCCGACGGTGGGCCCCTCACCGCGCACACCGCCTGTGACGTGCCGTTCGTCGCCATCGGTACCGCTGCTAGAGCTATCCGGGACGGCGGGATCCTCGCCGACATCGCGCCGACGGTGGCCGGACTGCTCGGTATCGAGGCTCCCCCCGAGTGGACGGGTAGCGACCTGCTGCTATACTGATGCCTCCGCCACGCCGGGAAGAGCGCGGGTGGACTGGAAGACCGGAGGTCCTCGAAAGTGAGCCCGTTCGTCATAGTTATGCTAGTCCTGCACGTGATCAGCTCGATAGGGATGGTCGTCTTCGTCCTGCTGCACAGCGGGAAGGGGACCGGTGTCTCGTCGATGTTCGGCGCACTCTCGTCCAACGTCTCGGGCACCACGGTCATCGAGAAGAACCTGGACCGGATCACCATCGTCTTCGCAGTCACGTTCTTCGTCACCGCGATCGGCCTGATGGTCACCTACAGCGTCACCGGCTGACACGCATCCCGTGTCGACACGAAGGCCCGGCCCCAGCGCCGGGCCTTCGTGCTTGCGGGGTCCGGGGGAGCGGGGGTTGCGCCTGGGCGTTGGCAGGTGCAAACTCGTGGTGCGGGGGACCCCGGTTCAAGGCGCGCGGTCGGTGCGCACGCGTTCGGCGACGGGGTGCTTCCGGAAGGAGGCCGACCGGCGCGGGACTCTTGCGAAGGGACCCGCCGACCAAGGAAAGGGGCGGGATTCCCTTGTCAGTTAGATGGCGCAAGGCCCTGGCCTTCTCGCTCGCACTCGCGCTTGCGGTGTCGATCGTGGGGCTGGGCGGCTGCAAGACCGCTGATGACGGCGGGGCGGCGGCCGACGGCAAGCCGGTGGTGGGCGGGACGCTCGTCATCGGGTACGAGCAGGAGCCATCCATCCTCAACCCCCTCATCGAGGGCGGGGACATGATGGCCACCAAGGACGTCCTCTCGAACGTCCTCGTCGGGCTGGTCCGCATCAAGCCCGACTTCACCTACGAGCCGGTGCTCGCAGAGGAGATCCCCTCGGTAGAGAACGGCGGTGTCACCGAGGACCCCTTCACGGTCACTTGGAAGCTCAAGAAGGAAGCCGTCTGGAGCGACGGCACTCCGGTGAGCGCCGAGGACGTCAAGTTCACTCAAGAGACCATCATGAACCCGGACTGGAAGATACTGTCTAAGGCCGGGTACGAGGATGTCGAGTCCGTCGAGATCATCGATGACAAGACCGTCAAGTTCACGTTCAAGAAGAAGCTCGCCAACTATCGCGAGTGGATGTCCGCGTCCTCCGTTGTGCTGCCCAAGCACGCGCTGGAGGGCAAGGACTTCAACACCGTGATGAACAAGAGCATCCCGGTGGCCAGCGGCCCGTTCGTGTTCGAGTCCTGGGCGGATGGCGACAGCATCACCTTGGCGCGCAACGACAAGTTCTGGGGTGACCGCACCGCCTACCTGGACAAGGTCGTCTTCAAGTGGGTGCCTGACACCAACACCCAGATTGCGCAGATGAAGACCGGCGAGGTCCACGCCGTCAACCCGTCGCCCGATGTCAGCCTCATACCGCAGCTCGAGGCGATCGACGGTGTCACCGTGCAGGCCGACCCGGGCACCATCTGGGAGCACCTGGCGTTCAACCTCGAGAAGCCGGACGTGTCGGACGTCAAGGTCCGTGCCGCGATCGCCTACGTCGTGGACCGTCAGAAGATAGTCGACGAAGTGATGGCTGGGGTCGTCAAGCCGCTCGATGACATCTTCGTCCCCGAGCAGGCCGACTTCTACTCCGCCGCATGGGCGATGTACAAGCCCGACGCCGCTATGGTCGACAAGCTGATGGGCGAGGCCGGGTACGCCAAGGACGCCGACGGCATGTGGGCCAAGGGCGGCAAGAAGGTGACGCTGGAGTTCAAGACCACGGCCAACAACAAGGGCCGCGAGAAGATGTTCCAGATCTTGCAGGCTCAGCTCAAGGAGAGCGGCTTCGACGTCAAGCTGGCTTTCGAGGATGCCGGGGTCTTCTTTGGTGAGAGCACGGCCAACGGCAACTTCCAGGTCGGCGAGTGGGCGTGGGTCGCCTCGCCGGATCCGTCGGTCAAGACACTGTTCTCCTCGGAGCAGCTGCCTCCCGACGGGCAGAACTACTACAGGTACAAGAACGCCGACGTGACCAAGTGGATCAACGAGGCTGATGCCTCGCTCGATCTGGCCAAGCGCGCCGAGCTCTCGAAGATGATCTCGGCTCAGATGGCGAAGGACCTGCCGCTGATCCCGCTCTATCAGCGCCTGCAGATCCTATCCTTCCAGGACAAGGTCAAGGGCCCGGACAACAACCCCACGCTGGAGGGCCCCTTCTGGAACCTCGGCGACTGGTGGCTGAGCGACGCCGCGACCAAGTGATCAGCTTCGCCGGACGCTGATGCGCCCGTTGTTCGGATAGAGGGGGCGGTCCCGCCAGCGGAGGCGGGACCGCCCCAGCACGTTGTGTCCTTTCGCTGCGACAGCCGGGTGACGCGGCTGTGCGCGTGACAGCACGGTGAGGCGTCGACTTGAGGCTGCTGCGCATCTTCATAGCCAACATGCGGGAGCTTCTTCCGTTCATCGTGCGCCGGATGGTGTACAGCATCGGCGTGTTGGCGATGGTCTGCGTCATCGTGTTCTCTCTCGTCCGGGCGACCGGAGACCCGCTGGCCCGGCTCCGGATGAACCCTCGCATCACCCCTGCGGACATCGCGCGCCTCGAGGCGCAGATGGGTCTCGATCAGCCCAAGGTCGTGCAGTTCTTCTACTGGCTTGGTGACACCGTCTCGGGTGAGGGTGAGTGGTCGCGTAGTTTCACTCATAAGGCACCCGTCTTCCCGATAATCTGGGACCGCTTCCAAAACACGCTCGTCCTGGTCACCTTCAGTGTGGCGTTCGCGCTGGCGGTCGCGCTGCCCTTAGGCATCTACTCGGCGTTGAGGCAGTACTCGAAGTTCGACTACGCCGCGACGGCGCTGTCCTTCTTCGGGTTCTCGATGCCGATCTTCTGGTTCGGGCTGATACTCCAGTTGCTGCTGGGCTACCAGCTGATGCAATGGCTGGATCTGCGGGAGCCGCTGTTCTACACGGCCAGCATGTACTCGGCCGGCGCCGAGTTCGACATCCTCAACAGGCTGCGCCATCTCGTGCTGCCCGTTCTGACCCTGTCCCTCGCGACGATCGCGGGATGGAGCCGCTACCAGCGCTCGGCGATGCTCGACGTCATCAACATGGACTATCTGCGGACGGCCAGGGCCAAGGGGCTCCCCGAGCGCGTGGTCATCGGCAAGCACGCCCTCAAGAACGCCCTCATCCCGGTCGTCACCGTGGTGGCACTCGACATGGCCGCCCTCCTGGGTGGGGCGGTGGTGACCGAGACGATCTTCGCATGGCCCGGGATGGGCCGTCTGTTCTTCCAGGCCCTTGAGCAAAGGGACTTCCCGATGGTGATGGGCGTCGTCATCTTCACCTCGGTGATCCTGGTCGTGTTCAACCTGCTGGCCGACATCGTCTACGGGTTCCTAGACCCGCGGATCAGGTACGAGTGAGCGCGGTGAGCGGACACGGCGGCTCGGGACCCGGGGTCGGGCGTCGGCGCAGCCCCGATGACGTCGCGGCGCAGTCGGCTGAGCACGGGGCCGCCTACACCGCCGGCAGTACGCCGGGGCAGATGTTCTGGCGGCGCTTCCGTCGGCATCGGCTGGCGATGATCAGCGCTGTGCTGCTCCTGCTCCTCTACGCGATGGCGCTGTTCGCACCACTCATCGCCCCCTACGACTACGCGAAGATCGAGTACACCGGCGCCCAGCCCCCGTCGGCCGACCACTGGCTGGGCACCGACGAGCTCGGCCGCGACCAGCTCTCGCGGATCATCATGGGGGGCCGGGTGTCCCTCATGGTCGGCCTGGTGGTCGCGGCTCTGGCGGCCGGGATCGGCACCCTGGTCGGGATGATCGCGGGCTACTACGGGTCGTGGGTGGACAACGCCCTGATGCGTCTCGTCGACATGACGTTGTCGCTGCCGTTGCTGCCGCTGCTGATGGTCGCGGGGCTCGCGACCGGGGGCAGCCTGTGGGGCATTGTCGTGATCCTCGGCGCCTTGACGTGGATGGGCGTCGCGAGACTCGTACGAGGTTCGTTCCTGTCCCTTCGCGAGAAGGAGTTCGTCGAGGCCGCGCGCGCGATGGGGGCCTCGGACTGGCGGATCATCACCCGCCACCTGCTGCCCAACGCCGTCGCCCCGATCGTCGTGAACACCACCTTGGCGGTCGGAACCGCGATCATCGTCGAGTCGGTCCTGTCCTTCCTCGGCTTCGGGATACAGCCCCCTACGCCGAGCTGGGGCAACATGCTGACGGATGCCAAGAGCACCATGGTCCTGTACCCGTGGCTGACCTGGGCGCCCGGACTGTCGATCGTCATCACGGTGCTCGCCGTGAACTTCTTTGGCGACGGGCTGCGCGACGCGCTCGATCCCACGCAGGTCAGGATCGAGGAATGATCGCGGAACGCGGCACCGCCGCGAGCCGTGACTTCCTTGCGGCGGGGACGCGCGTCCTCGAGGTCAGCGAGCTCAAGACCCATTTCGCTACCGACGAGGGTGTGGTCCGCGCGGTGGACGGGGTGTCGTTCCATCTCGAGGCCGGCGAGGTCCTGGCGATCGTGGGCGAGTCCGGCTCGGGGAAGACGGTGGGGGCGCTCTCGGTGCTGGGGCTGGTCCCGGGGACGGGGAGGGTGCAGGAGGGAAGCGTTAGGCTTGGCGAGCGCGAGCTCTTGGGTCTTCCGGCTGCGGAGATGCAGACGGTTCGCGGGCGCGAGGTGGCGATGATATTCCAGGACGCGCTGACGGCGCTGAACCCCGTGTACTCGGTCGGCGAGCAGCTGGTCGAGACGCTGCGCGTGCACGAGCCCCAGCCCTGGGACCGGCGCGCGGCGGTCCTGCGGTTCTCCGGGCGGGTGCTTGCGGGCCTCACGGTGTTCCTGGCCGTCGCCGCCGTGATGGCCAGCTCCATCGGGACGCCGGAAGTTGTCATGCCCTGGCTCGCCGTGCCGCCGATGACGGTGGGCTCATGGACGCTGGCCGGCGGCACGGCCGTCCGGCTGGGGTTGTGGGCCGCCTTGGCGCTCGCGTGGTTTGCGACCGCGTGGGCGACCTCCGAGGCCCGCATCGACCACGACCGGAGCTATCGCGCAAGAGCGGTCGAGCTGCTCTGCCAGGTCGGCATCCCCGAGCCGGACAGGAGGTTCGACGAGTTTCCCCACCAGCTTTCGGGAGGGATGCGCCAGCGCGCGATGATCGCGATGGCGCTGTCCTGCCGTCCGCGGGTGCTCATCGCCGACGAACCGACCACCGCGCTCGACGTGACGATACAGGCGCAGATCCTCGCGCTCATGAACGGGCTTCGGCACGACTACGAATCGGGCATCATCCTGATCACGCACGACTTGGGCGTCGTGGCGGAGATGGCCGACAGGGTGCTCGTCATGTACGGCGGACGCAAGATCGAGTACGCGCCGGTCCACGACCTGTTCGCGCGCACCATGCACCCCTACACCTGGGGGCTGCTTCGCTCGCTTCCGCGGTTGGATGCCGGGCGTCCTGAGCGCCTCGTCCCGATCCAGGGTGTGCCGCCCTCGCTCATCGACCTTCCCGAAGGTTGTCACTTCCACCCGCGGTGCGCCTTCGCGCGCGACCGGTGCCGCAGCGAGTACCCGCAGCTCAGAGAGGTCGCGCCCGGTCACCTCTCGGCGTGCCACTTCGCCGAGAGCTTCGCGGGCGGCGAGAAGACCGCTGCTGGGGACGAGGGTCCGGCGGAGAGGGAGCGGGCATGAAGCCGGCCGCGCGCGAGCTGCTTCGCGTCGAGAACCTGGTGAAGCGCTTCCCCGTCCGCGGAGGTGTCCTCAGGCGCAAGGTGGCCGCGGTACACGCCGTGGAGGACGTATCCTTCACCGTCAACGAGGGCGAGACGCTGGGCCTGGTGGGGGAGAGTGGGTGCGGCAAGTCGACGACCGCGCGGCTCGTCCTGCGCCTGATACGAGCCGACGGCGGTCGCGTGCTCTACGGAGGGCAGGACGTTCTCGGGCTCGGGCGCGAGGAGCTTCGGCGGCTTCGGCGTGACATGCAGATCGTCTTCCAGGACCCGTACGCGTCACTCAACCCCCGCATGACCGTCGGGAACATCATCCGCGAGCCGCTGCTGATACACGGTATCGGGACGCCCGACGAGCAGCGCGACCGGGTCAAGGACCTGCTGCGGACCGTCGGACTGAACCCCGAGCATGTCGATCGCTACCCGCATGAGTTCTCAGGCGGGCAGCGTCAGCGTGTCGGTTTCGCGAGGGCACTCGCGACCAAACCCAAGCTGATCGTCTGTGACGAGCCGGTCTCGGCGCTCGACGTGTCCATCCAGGCGCAGATAGTCAACCTGCTCGAGGACTTGCAGGATCGTTTCGGGCTGACATATCTGTTCATCGCCCACGATCTCGGAGTGGTCCGGCACATCTCCGACAGGGTCGCCGTGATGTATCTGGGCCGCATCGTGGAGATAGCCCCGACCGGGTCGCTGTACGGCGAGCCCCACCACCCCTACACGCAGTCGCTGCTCTCGGCCGTTCCGGTGCCGGACCCGGTGGCACAGCGCAAGAGGGCCCGCATCGTCCTTGCAGGCGACGTCCCCAGCCCCGTGGATCCCCCCGCCGGTTGCGCGTTCCACACACGCTGTCCGGTCGCCAGGCTCCCGCAGTGTGCGGAGAGCCTCCCTGAGCTGCGCGAGGTGGCCCCCGGGCACCTTGCGGCATGTCACTTCGCCGCCCCCTGTCCCATCCCGGTCGGAGCCGGAGCCTAGTTCCTCTGAGCGTCGTCTGACGGCCCTCCCGCAGGCAGGTCTGGGAGCGCCGGCGCTGTGCTATACTCCGTGACCGCGCCCGTTGGGCGCCCTGTCCGAGTGGCGGAATGGCAGACGCGCTAGGTTGAGGGCCTAGTGTCCCTAGGGACGTGCGAGTTCAACTCTCGCCTCGGACACCAGCAGACCCACGGGCCCCGGCTACCGCCGGGGCTCTTGCGTCACCACTCGCGATGCGTGGCTACTCCGTCCCGCGCCGGCCGCCGGGCCCGGGCCACCTGATTGCGAAGACAGCGATGTCGTCAGAGGCTCTGCCTCCGCTGTGCGCCTCCACAGCCGCCATGAGCGCGCGCACGATAGCTCGCGGACCGTCCGGCGAGGCCGCCTCCATCACCTCGCGGATGCGCTCCTCGCCGAAGGGCTCCCCGTGGCGCCTCGCGTCGAGAAGCCCGTCGCTGTAGACGACCACGGTGTCCGCGGGCAGGAGCGTCAGTTCGCTGGTCCCGTACGTGGCGCCGGCGAAGGCCCCCAGCGGGGGTCCGACCGACGGGATGTGCTCGTAGCATGACGACAGGCTGCAGACGACCGGCGGCGGATGGCCCGCGGCGGCGAGCGTTAGGCGGCCCGTAGCCGGCTCAAGGCATCCGAAGACGGCCGTGACGAAGCGGTCGTCGGCCAGTTGCTGCTCCAGAGCGTCGTTCGCGCGCCTGAGCACGTCCTGAGGTGCTTGGTCCTCGGTCGCGAACGCGTGCAGCGTGTTCCGGGACAGCTGGCTCAACCGTGCGGCCTCCACACCCTTTCCGGACACGTCTCCGAGCATGAAGCAGACGCGGCCGCCGGGCGCCACGAAGGCGTCGTAGAAGTCACCGCCGATACGGGCCAGATCGGAGCAGGAGCGATATTCGTGCGCCAGCTCCACTCCAGGAAGTGACGCGGGCATGGACAGCATCCCTGACTGGATGACGTCTGCGACGTCCCGCTGCTCCTCGTAGAGAGCCCGTGCGGTCTGCTCGGACGCTTTCACCTCTCGGAACAGCACGTCCATCGGGCGGCGCAGAGACGTCTCGACCAGAGCCTTGTACAGAAGGAAGAAGGCTCCCACCTTCATCAGGTGCCCGGCGAGGTTCAGCGGTCCGTCCGCGTCGACGTAGAGCATGAAGGCAAGCTCGGACGCGATCGACAGCGCGATGGACCAGGCCACGAGCCTGAGGACGTCCGCTTCGAACGCGTCCCGGACGGCCCTCAGTCCAGCCAGCGCCCCGAGCAGCATCAGGACGACCGCCCACTCGGAGGCTACCTTGAACCCGGTCAAGCCTTCGCCCTCGACGTACGTGGCTGGGAAGGCGTCCCACCACAGGACCGCGGCCAGCCCTGAGGCGGTGACCAGCGCCATGGAGCCGGCCAACAGCCGTATGTCGGGCCTGCGCCGGGCGAAGAGCGGCGCGGCGAGCAGGGCGCCCGCCTGGAGGAACCTCGCGAGTAGCCACAGTTGGGCCGCAGTGTCGGTTCCGTCCCGGCCGTCGAAAAGACCCGTCCCCTCGAAGGCCACGGTGTGAACGAGGTCGATGATCCCCACGAACAGCAAAGAGGTGCCGAGGAAGTACAGGTAGCCGCTTTCGAGATGGTGGCGCGTGCTCCAGATCACGAGGAAGATGGCCACAGCCACGGAGATCGCAAACATCTCCACCGTCGCGTGGAACAGCGGGTAGCCTACCGTGTATCGGAGCAGGGTGAGCGCCGCCGCGCAGGAGACCGCGACCGCGCCCGCCTGCGCGATCCGGATGCCCTTGTTGTGTGTGCGAGCGTCCACCAGACCCCTCCGCCGTCGCCACCATTGTGGGGTCCCGCCCCTGCGCATGCAACTTCTTCCACACCGCCGAGTTCGCGGCCGTACGCGCCGGAGCATGCGAACGCCGGTGGCGCCCGACGCTGTCACGGACGGCGTAAGATGTCCGGTGTGCCATGGGACGACCCTGGAGGGGGCGCTTGTTCTCTGACAGGAGGGACGCGGGCGTCAGGCTGGCGGACGCCGTCAGGCAGGCGGGCCCGGTGGACCCCGTCGTGCTCGGCGTTCCCCGCGGGGGCGTCATCGTGGCCGCCGAGGTGGCGCGGGATCTCGGCGCGCAGCTCGACGTTGTCGTCGCGCGCAAGATCGGCCACCCGTCGCAGCCCGAGTACGCCGTGGGCGCGGTAGACGCGTCGGGCAGGGTCGTACTCGGCGAGGCGCGGATCGACGAGGATTGGCTGCTGGAGGAGGGTCGGCGCCAGCGCCGTGAGGCCGAAAGGCAGGAGGCGGCGTATCGAGTCGGCCGGGAGCCGGTCGCGCTCATGGGGCGCGAGGTCGTGGTCGTCGACGACGGGATCGCTACCGGCCTGACCCTGCGCGCGGCCGTGGAGGGCGTTCGGGACCGGGGGGCCTCCCGGGTCGTCGTGGCGGCGCCCGTGGCCTCGGCGGAAGCCGTGGCGGCGTTGGATGGGCTCGTTGACGGATGCGTGATCCTGTCGGTCCCGCCTGGCTTCGGGGCCGTCGGCGCCTACTACGCCGATTTCCGGCAGACGACGGACGCCGAGGTGCTCGCGGCTCTGGCCGAGCTCAAGGACTGAGAGGTCCTTTCGGCTATCCTCTTGGAAGGTTCGAGAGGGGAAGTTGTGCTGCCGTTTGTCGAGGTCAAGACTGGTACGGGTGACGCTGCGGGCTGCGTCCGCTGTGGCGTCATCAGCGATGCCGCGCCGGTTCCGTACGAGGAGGCGCTCCGCGCCCTCGACGCGGCGGTCGCCGCCTGGACGGGTGGGGTGAACGCGAATGTGTCCTTCTCGGGTGGAGAACCGTTCGACCTGCCGAGCCTCCCGGACCTGGTCGCGCGCGCGGTGGCCGCCGGTGCGGCGAGGGTACGCATCGTGACTTCCGGCGCGGCGCTGGGCGTCGCGGGCAACGCGGGGGGGTGCCAGAGCGCGGGCGTGCGCCACATGCGCGTGGTCCTGCTCGGCAGCGCTGGTTTGCACGACGCGCTCGCGGGGTCTCCCGGACTGTACGCCGCCGCCATGGAGGGCGTGGCCGCCTGGAGGGACGCCGCCACGCTGGGACGCGATCGCACCTTCCTTTCGGCGCTGGTCCCGGTGTGCGAGCACAACGTTGGTGACCTGCCCTCCGCCGTCGCCGACGCGATCGCCGCTGGCGCCAGGGAGGTGGTGCTGAGGGTACCGTCGAGCATGGACGATCCCAGGTCGATGCGATGGATAGGGTCGGCCTGCGACACAGGCACAGTCAACCGGGCGCGGGTGACCATCGAGGGGTTGCCCGCGACGGCGCTGGACGGGTACGCCGAGCACGCCGCGCTTCTCGGTGGGGAGTCGCGGTGAGCGCGTCGCCGCTCAGGGTCGCGCTCGTGGCCGTGAACTCGCCGGGGTATCGATCGCTGGCGCTGGGCTACCTGCGTGCGTACGCCGAGGCGCACCCCGCTCTCGCGGGCAGGGTGGCCTTCCAGACCCTGGACATGGACACCGCGGTCAGCCCGTGGTGGGTGGCGTACAGGGTGCTGTCCATGGAGCCCGACGTCGTGGCGCTCTCCGTGAACTGCTGGAACGCCGATGCCGTTCACGCGGCATGCAGGGTTCTTGCCGCAGCCAGACCGCGGATGCCAATCGTGCTCGGGGGGCCCGAGGTCGGCCCGGTCGCCGAGGAGGTACTTCGTCGTCACGCCGCGGTGACAGCCGTTGTCCGGGGTGAGGGCGAGAGCACCTTCGCTGATGCGCTCTCCGCGTTCCTGCGAGACGGCGAACTGTGGCGGGTCGAGGGCGTGACCGCACGGCGCGGCGGGGAGGTGGTGTCGGCGGACGACCGGCCGCTCATCGCGGACCTGGACTCCATACCGAGCCCCTACCTCGCTGGCGTCATGCCGGTGGTGGACGGCGCGACCTACCTGGAGACCTACAGAGGATGCCCAAACAGTTGCGGCTACTGCTTCGAGGGTAAGGGGTACGGGCGGGTCAGGCGCTTCTCCGAGCAGCGTGTGCGCGAGGAGATCGACTGTGTCGCCCACACCCCGGGTATCACCTCGTTCTCCTTCATCGACCCGGTCTTCAACCTCCCCGGAGACCGCTTCGAGCGGCTCTGCGAGCACCTGGCGTTCCATGCGGTGCGGGGCGTGCGCCTCCACACCATCGAGCTGGATGTCGAGGCGGTGGGACCGGAGCAGGCGGCCATGCTGCGCCGTGCCGGGGTGGCCAGCGTCGAAGTGGGCCCTCAGACTGTGGGCGCGACCGCGCTGGAGACCTGCCGACGGCGGTTCGATCGCGAGCGGTTCGTCGCTGGCGTGACCGCGCTCAAGGCGCAGGGCATCTCGGTGGAGTGCGACCTGATCGTGGGGCTGCCTGGCGACACATTCGACGACGTGGTCGACGGGTGGAGATTCGTGACCTCGCTGGACCCGTGGAAGATACAATGCTCGACACTGCGCGTGCTCCCCGGGACGGACCTGTTCATCCGTGCGGACGAGCTCGGCTTGGCTTTCGACCCCGAGCCGCCGCACGAAGTGGTCGCCACCGGCCAGATGGGGTTCGTGGCGCTGCGACGCGCGGAGGTGGCGGGCACGGTCCTTTCCGAGGAGCACGGCGCGAGACTCGAGGGAGGCACGGTTTGAGCGAGGTCTCGAGAAGGGCTCAGGCGATCCGTCCGTTCGTCGTGATGGATGTGGTGGCGCGCGCCAAGGAGCTCGAGGCGGCCGGTCGCGACATAGTCCGGCTGGAGATCGGAGACCCGGACTTCCCGACGCCGGAGGTCATCCGGCGTGCGGCCGAGTCAGCCATGGAGGAGGGGGACACCGGATACACGCAGTCCGCCGGCATCCCCTCCTTGCGCGAAGCGGTCTCGGCGCACTTCGCGAACGGGTACCGCGTGGACGTAGGACCGGGCCGGGTGGTGGTCACCCAGGGCACCTCGCCGGCGATGCTGCTGCTGTTCGGAGCGCTTCTTGACCCCGGCGACGAGGTCGTCATCCCGGATCCCTGCTACCCGGCCTACCCCAACTACATCACCTTCCTTGGCGGTGTCCCCAAGCCGGTGCGGGTCCGCGCCGAGGACGGCTTCCGCTACCGGCCCGACGAGGTCCGCGCCGCGATCGGCCCCCGGACTCGCGCGGTGATGCTCAACTCCCCTGGTAACCCTACCGGCGCGGTCCTGTCCGCGGCGGAGCTGCGGGAGCTCGCGGCGATCGCCGAGTCGACCGGCGTCTACCTGGCCAGTGATGAGATCTACCACGGGCTCACCTACGGCGCCGAGGAGCACACGGTGCTCGAGTTCACCGACCGGGCGTTCGTGCTAAACGGATTCTCCAAGGCGTACGCCATGACCGGCTGGAGGCTGGGCTACCTCGTCGCCCCCCCGACCTTCGTCCGGCCAGCGGAGCGCATACAGCAAAACTTCTTCCTGTGCGCGAACCACTTCGTCCAGGTGGCCGGGGCTGTGGCCCTGTCGGACGCGCAGGAGGACGTGGCCAGGATGCGCGCCGTATACGACGAGCGGCGCCGGTATCTGGTCCCGGCTCTTCGCGGTTTGGGTCTTGGTATCCCCGTCGAGCCGCGCGGCGCTTTCTACGTCTTGGCGGACGCACGGGCTTGGGGCGAGGACTCGCTGCGGTTGTCGCGGCGGATACTCGAGGAGGCAGGCGTGGCGCTCGCGCCGGGCGTGGACTTCGGGCCCGGCGGAGAGGGCTTCTTGCGCTTCAGCTATGCGGCCGCGTCGGAGAGGCTCCAAGAAGGAGTGAGGCGGCTGGGGGAGTGGTCCGGTACCGCTTGAGCGCGACGGTGCGCGTACCGATCACACAAGGTGCGCGCAAGTGGACGGAGGGCGAGGATGGGCTTTCACGACACCGGCGGCGAAATGCGCGTCTTCGAGGATGGCGAGACCATCTTCATGGAGGGCGAAGAGGGCAACCACCTGTACATCGTGCTCAGCGGATCGGTGGTGATCCGCAAGGGCGGCGACCTCGTGACGACCACCCTTGGCGAGCTGGGCCCCGGGACGATGTTCGGCGAGCAGGCTCTTGTCGACGGTCGTCCGCACTCCGCTACCGCGGAGGCGGCTGGTCGCACGGAAGTGGCGCTGTACGACAAGCACACCTTCCTCGAGGCGCTCTGTGATGACCCGCACCTGGCACTCCGCGTGATCGAGTCGCTCTCGGGTCGCCTCCGCGCTACCACCGAGACGCTGCAGAGCCTTTGCGAGCAGTACGTCCGCGACCGCGCGGAGATCGCTCTGACCGAGAGGGCGATCCTCCACGGAGAGATCGGGTAAGGTCCCCGCTCGCCAATGGGCATGAGGTTTGCTTATTCTCCCGCGGACGATCTGGACGAACCGCTGGGGGTAGAGGGCGAGTGACGGAAACCTGGAGCAGGGCGGACCTGCACATCCACTCCTGCCACAGCGACGGCCTCGCACAGGTGTCGCAGATCTTGGACTGGGCCCAGGAGAACACCGACCTCAGGGTGGTGGCGATCACCGACCACAACACCATCGAGGGCGCGCTGTTCGCCAAGTCGATCGAGTCCATGTACGACATCGAGGTCATCGTCGGCGAGGAGATATCCACCCGCTCAGGCCACGTGATCGGCCTGTTCCTCGAGAGTCCCATCCCCGCCGGCTTGACCGTCGCGGAGACCTTCGCTCGCATCCAGGAGCAGGATGGCGTCGTGGTGATACCCCACCCGTTCTCGCCTCGCGGCATCTTCGGGCCGCAGGGGACCGGGGACTTCGTCTACGCGCTCAACGACCTGGCCTTCCACGCCCTCGAGGTCTACAACTCGCTGCCCTATCTGGTCTACGCCAATCGCCTGGCCGCCAGGATGTTCACGGGCGGGCAGGGGATCGCCGCCACAGGCGGCTCGGACGCTCATGTGCTCGACGCCATCGGCAAGGGTGCGACCCTGTTCCGGGGCACCACGGCCGAGGACCTCCGCCGCAGCATCGACGCCCTCGAGACCAGGGCCGACGCCGGGCCCGGCAGCACGCTGAACATGGCGTTGCGCTACGCCTTCCGGCTGCCTCAGATCCGTCGCCAGCAGGCGCTCAACCATGAGACCTGCCGGCCTGTCGCGGGCTTGCGCTGACCCTCTAGCGCACCGCCTCGCGGATCCTCTCGGCCAGCGCGGACGCCACCGGTTCGATATCTCCCCACGCGCTCAGCACCCGCGCAGGGACGTCCACCCTGGCCATGCGTACCGCGTGCGGCAGGTCGATCATGGTGTCGAGGCACTCCACCGGCTCGCACGCCGGCACCACCAGCACCCGCTCGCTCCCGAGTGCGGCTACATGGCGTACTGCCTCGGTGACGTCGGGCTCCCGCCATGCGGCCCATGCCACCCGGATCCCATGGGAGGGTACCCCGCCCTCGACCAGGTGCTCGCGGATCCGGTTGACGAAGGACACCTCCTGCTCGTCGAAGGCCGCCCAAGCCCCCTCCCACTGGGGCGGCTGGCCGTGCGCCACGAGCACCACTCCCGTGGACACTTCGGCGCCGCGGCACACCTCAAGCACCTGCTCGGCCACGGTCACGGCGATCTCGTCCGAGCCCCACAGCGCGGAAGCGACGCGCACATGTTGTTGCGATGCGCTGTCGAGGGAGGCCTCGGTAGCGCGCTCGAAGGGGCGGCTGTCCGCAACGCCGAGCGGCGCGACGACGAACGAGCTGTGACCTGCGGACCGCGCCCGGGCCATGACGCGGTCCAGCGTCTCCTCACCTGAGCAGAAGGCGGGGTATGGCCCCGCGAAGAGCAGCGGGTCCAGCAGGGTCGCGACGCGTTCCGCGATGGCGCCCGCCGCCGCTCGCGCCGGGCTCACGCCGCCCAAGGACGCGTACCGCGTGTTCTGCGCGGCGAAGAAGAAGGGGATCAGCAGCGCTGGCACGGTTGCCGCATCCGTTTCCTCCAGGTCGCGTATCGCTGCGGAGGTGTGCCTGGCCGAGTAGCGCGCGGGCTCGACGTCAGCCAGCAGCAGGACGGCCGTGCGTACGTCGGTTTCCGTGGTGGCGGCTGCGGGCGGTTTGGGTGCGTTCCCAGCCGGATCGGGGAGCGACTGGAGGATGCCTGCCCCCAGCGCGTAGCCTGCGAGCACCCCCATGAGCGAGAGCAGCGCGCCCGCGGCGGTCGTGAGCGCTCCGGCGTCGGTCGCGGAGACGACCACGAGTCCGGTGCCCGACACGGCGGCGGACAGCGCCGCTAGCGTCAGCGTCACGCCACGCGGGCCCCGGTCCAACGAGAGCGCCAAGGCCGCCAGCGTCCCCGCCAGCGCTCCGCCGCCAACCAGTGCCGTCCAAGCGAGCATGACCCTCCCCGTCGAGTGTGCATCGCGGCCAGTGTATCGGAAGCGGGCAGGACACCGCCGCAGGGACAGCATCGTCTGCGGTCGGCTAGTATGGACGGTGTCCAACGAGCGAGGATCGGTGTGATCGCCAGGGTGCCCACCTACGAGTTGAAGTGCGCGAAATGCGGAGCGGTGACGGATCTGTTCCTCCAGCGGATCCTGCGGGACGAGGACAGGGTCTGTGCCGCGTGCGGGTCGCGCGAGGTCGTCTCCGGCGTCGGAGGCGGGTTTGTGGCGCGAAGCTCCTCGGGAGCCACTTGCGATCCCGCCCGGCGGATCGCTTGAGCTTGAGCGGCTGACCCGGTCGGGTCAGAGAGGCGGCTCGTGGAGTACACGTACAGAAGGACCGCCCAGGGAGGCTTCGTCGAGACGCGGAGCGCGGTCGAGTGCGCGGCGCCGAGGCACGGCTTCCAGATCCGCCATGTCCACGACCTGCAAGCCGCGCTGTCCGCCAAGGGGTTCCCGATACAGCCTCTGTGCGTCTACGAGCTGTGGCTCACCGATGACGAGTGCTTCGACGGACCCGAAGCTATGGCGCTCCTACCCTGCAGGCTTCATGTGTACATGGAGGGCGGCGAGGTACGTGTGGCCGCGATACGGCCCACCCTGTCCTCGCTGATGTTCCCCGAGCTCGAGTTCGACGGCGCGGACGTTCGGCTCGAGAAAGCCGTCACCGCGCTGGTGGACGAGTGTGCCGGGGCGCAAGTCACCTGAGGCAGGCGGAGTACTTCAGGAAGACTCTCATGGCCTCGTCGATCGTCTCCTCCCGATCCGATCCTTCGGGGACGAGGCACGCGCTCATCGCGTGCCCAAGGACCCCCAAGGCCACCTCGTTGAGGGTCCCGGTCGCTCGGCCGATGTCGGTCACGAGCTGCTCGCAGGAGCCTCCGGACACCAGGGCCGATTCGATCGCCTCGAGTTCGCGGCAGAAGCCCTCGAGCCCGGCGGCCATGTCCGGGCCGGTTCGGGGGGCCCTTGCCGCCTCGCTCACCACGGGCACGGCGAGGCGCCGGTAGCGAACGAAGACCTCAAGCGACTGATCGAGCAGCGCCTCTCGCGAGATGTCCTCGCCGGAAGAGAGGCAGCGCTTCATGGAGTAGCCGATGACATGGAGCCCCAGCTGCCCCAAGGCGGAGCGCGCCGCCAGGACCTGCGTCAGGACGGGCTCGCATTCTCCGCCACGGTCGATCATTGAGCGGATGCCCCTGGCCTGGCCCGCGAGACGGCGGATGCGGTTAACCAATGAGCGGCGTTCCGCCTCGTCGGCTACCCCGCTGCTGGTGTTCTCGGACACGGGCAAGCTCCTAGCGTAGAATAGGCTGACATTCGGACTATACCCCGGAGGGGTATCAGCGGCAAGCGGGGGACCACCGACTTGGGGTACAGGCGTCGCCGATCGGACGATCCCACCCGCGCGCGCGCCGTCAGGCGCGTGCTTTGGGTTGTGTTGGCGCTCAATCTGGGCGTCGCCTCCCTGAAGGTCGCCTACGGCTTGATCACGTCGTCGATCTCGATGCAGGCGGACGGGTTCCACTCGCTGTTCGACGCAGTCTCCAACGTCGTGGCGCTAGTCGGGTTGGGGCTGGCCGCCCGGCCAGCGGACCGCGGGCATCCTTATGGGCATGCGAAGTACGAGACGTACGCTTCCGCGGTGATCGGAGCCATCCTGGCGGTCACAGCGTGGCAGGTAGGTTCCAGCGCTTGGGGCAAGCTTGTCGGAGACGCCCAGTCGGCTAGGGTCGATGCGCTGTCCTTCGGGGTCATCTTCACGACGCTCGCGGTCAATATCGCGGTCACGCTGTGGGAACGAAGAGAGGCTCGCAGACTGCGAAGCACCGTGCTCGCCGCTGACTCGCTGCACACCGCCAGCGACGCGGTGGTCAGCGTCGGCGTCATCGCCGGTCTGGTCGCCGTAAGGTCCGGAGCCGAGTGGGCCGACCCTGTCGTGGCGCTGGGTGTCGCGGCTGTCATCGCATGGACCGCGTTCACCGTGCTCCGTCAGGCCGAGGAGACCCTCTCGGACCGGTCCCGGCTCGACGAGGAGGCGGTGCGTCTCGCGGTGCTCGCGGTGGAAGGGGTGCAAGGCTGTCACTCGATACGCACGCGAGGCGCGTCCACCGACGTCCTCGTGGACCTTCACGTCCAGGTTGCGCCCTCCCTGACTGTAGAAGACGGGCACAGGATCGCGGAAAGGGCGGAACGGGCGCTGGTCGACTCGTTCGAGTGCGTGGCCGACGTGATAGTCCACCTCGAACCCTACGACGAGTACCAGAGGGGCAAGACCGAGATGGAGGTCCGTGGAGCGGACGACTGAGGGCGCGCATCGCCTTCGTGGGTACTCGATGGCGGTACTGGCGGCCGTGTGCTGGGCGGCGAACGGACTGCTGGCGAACTGGTTGTTCGCCGGGTCCGACGCGGGCTCGTGGCGCGTCGACGCCCCGTCGGTCGCGATCGACGCCAGGGTCCTGGCGGCCGATAGGGCGCTCGTGGCGGTGGTGCTGCTGGCGGCGGCGCTCGGCGCGGTCGACCGGCGGGCCTTCCGGATCCGGCTTTCCGACGCGCCGTTCCTCGCGGCGTTCGGCCTGGTGGGCATGGCGGGCGTCCAGTACACCTACTACCGCACGATCGAGGTCACGGGGCAACCTGCCGTGGCGATACTCCTCGAGTACCTGGCTCCGGTGATCGTCCTCGTGCTGTCCGTGGCCATGCTCGGCGAGCGGCTGACATGGTCCCTGCCGCTCGGGGTGGCGCTGGCGCTTGGCGGATGCGCATTGGTCGTCGGCGCGGTCGGCCCGGGCGAGGGGCTGTCCGTCAGCGGCGAGGGCCTCGCATGGGGATTGACATCGGCGGCGTTCTTCGCAGCGTACTCCCTGCTCGGCAGGTACGCCGCTCGGCGCTTCGGCCCCTGGACGCTGCTCGTGTACGGTTTGGGCGCGGCGGCCGTAGTCTGGCTGGCGGCACTGGGCCCCCGAACGGTTCTCGCGCCGCTGGCCGACCCGGTCACGCTCGTGTCGGTCGCCTTCTCCGCCGTCGTCGGGACCATCGTTCCCTTCGGGGCCTACCTGATGGCGCTGAGGGTCCTGGACGCCACCAAGGTCAGCGTCACCGCCTCGTTGGAGCCTGTCGTCGTGGCGGCCGGGGGGTGGGCGCTGTTCGCCCAGTCCCTGTCCGCGGCTCAGATCGTCGGCGGCCTGCTCGTCGTCGCGGCGATCCTCGCCGTTCAGATCCCCGTGGGCGGATCGGCGCTGCCGCCCCCGGAATGAGTCGGCCACGCAGCGGGTATACTCGACTGGTACGGCGTTTGCTACGAAGCGCCCCTTCCGGGGCCGACAGGAGTCCCTGTGGAGCTGCGACAGCGACCGGAGCTGCGGCAGAAAGTGACGCTGTCACCTCAGGTGTATCAAGGCCTGAGCATGCTCGCCATGCCCATCGCAGACCTCCGCGTCCTGGTCGACGCGGAGCTGCTTGAGAACCCCGTGCTCGAAGCGGAAGAGGAGTCGCCCGACGACGAGCGTGGCGACGCCGAGGAGTCCCCGTCTGGCGCCGAGGAGGACGCGGCCTGGGACGACTGGTTGCAGATGTACGAGGACCTCGAGGCCTCCGAGCCTCTGGTGCCGCGGGAGCCGGACCCGGAGCAGGTGGACACCGAGCAGTTCGTCGGCGGGATCCAGACGTTCGAGGAGTATCTCTACGCCCAGATCGGGATGATGGACCTTCCCTCCGGTGTGGCCAAGGCGGCCAGAGCGGTCGTAGGCACACTGGATGACGACGGGTTCTTCATCGGCGATTGCGCCGAGATCGCGGCGGTGGCCGGGGTCGCGCCGGCCGAGGCGGAGGCGGGCCTGGCTGCCGTGCAGCAGCTCGATCCGCCAGGGGTGGGTGCCCGCTCCCTCGTCGAGGCGCTGCGCATCCAGATGATCCACCTTGGTCTCGACGAGCCGATGCTGGTCGCCATCGCCGAGCGGCATCTTCCTGAGGTCGCTTCTCGCAGGTACAGGACGATCGCCAAGGCGCTGGGAATCAACGAGCAAGAGGTCGAACGGCTCGCGGGCCTACTCAGGATGCTGAACCCGAGGCCTGCTGGGGCGTTCTCGCCGGGCCCCTCACCGGGCTACATCGTTCCGGACGTGACCGTGCGGCGAGTGGGTGAGGATTGGCTGGTCTTCTCCGATACCGAGGTGATTCCGACGCTGCGCGTGTCGCCTCAGTACAGGTCGATGTTGCGCTCCGACTCCAGGGTCGACGACACGACGAAGCGCTACCTGAGAGACAAGGTCCGCTCCGCGCAGAGCTTCATCAGGAACCTCGATCGCCGCAAGGACACCATCTCCCGGATCACCTCGATCATCCTGGAGGTCCAAGCCGAGTTCTTCGAGGACGGGAAGGGCCCGCTGCGGCCTCTGCGGCTCGAGGACGTGGCGGCCGAGGTCGGCGTCCACCTCTCCACGGTGAGCCGTGGCGTCAGCGGGAAGTACATGTCGACGCCGTACGGTCTGTTCGAGCTCCGGCACTTCTTCTCGGGAGGCTATCGGACCGTCACCGGGACGGATGTGGCGGCCACCACCGTGCGCTCACGGCTCAAGGAGCTGGTGGCTTCGGAGGATCCGGGTGAGCCGTTGTCGGACCAGCAGATCGCCGAGCGCCTGTCCGACGAGGGTGTCAGGATCGCCAGACGCACGGTGGCCAAGTACCGTGACGAGCTTCGCATAGAGCCCTCCTGGCAAAGGAGGCGCAGGTGAGCCCCGATGGCGCCTGAGTCGGCTTCGGGTAACCCGCGTCGAGACGGGGCGAGCGTGTTGCGAGACCTGTCCGTTGTGACGGTCTTGCTGCTGGCGTCGTTCGGAGTGCACGCGCTCGCGGTCGGAGGCGGCCCGATGGCGGGCTTGGAGGACCTGTACCGCCGGGCGTACTACGTACCGATACTCTACGCGGCCTGGGCCTTCGGAGTACGCGGAGGCATGACGGTGGCGATCGTGGCCTCCGTGGCCTGTCTCGCGCACACGCTGGTGGACCCGGCGGTCGTCGGCGGTGGAGGCTCAGGCACTCTGGTGGAGGTCGCCCTGTACCTGTCGCTGGGCGGGTTGTTCGGCGCGCTGCGGGACCTGGAGGGAAGACGGGCCGAGGATCTCAGACTGGTCAGCGTGCAACTGGAGGAGGCGTACCGGAAGCTCGAGGAGAGGGCCATCCAGCTCGTCCACATCCAGGACTACACGCAGTCCATCCTTCGCTCCATCACCTCCGGGGTCGTCACGGTGGGTCCGGACGGATCGGTCGCCACGGCGAACCCTGCGGCGGAGGGCATGATCGGGCTCAGGGAGTTCGAGATCGTACCGCGGCAGCTGTCCGGGCTCTTCAGGGACGATGGAGGGCTTGGCAGGGATCTCGGGAAGATCCTCAGCGGGCGGCTCCCGAAGGTCGCAAGGGAGATCACGATGACGACCCTCGCGGGAAGGACGCTGCACCTCAAGGTCGCGGCGTCCAGGATGCGAGCGGTCGGGGGCAGGATACTGGGCGCTGTGGTCACCTTCGAGGACCTCTCCGAGGTCCGCGCCCTGACCGCGCAGCTCATTCGAGCAGACCGGCTGGCGGCCATGGGGGAGCTCACGGCCGGCGTCGCGCACGAGGTCCGCAACCCTCTGGGCGTGATCAGGGCCTCTGTGCAACTCATCGAAGACGGTACGGCCGCACCCGGACGCAGGATCGAAGCCCTGAACGTGATCAAGCAGGAGATAGACCGGCTCGACCGCGTGATCAAGGCCCTTCTTGACTTCGGGCGTCCGACGGCGCCGGTCATGGCTCCGGTCGATCTGGCCGGCGTGCTGGCCGACGTGGTGTTGTTCACTCAGCGGTTCGCCGACCGCTCCGACGTGCAGATAGTGGTCAGGCTGCCGGAAGGCCTCCCGAAGGTGTTCGGGGACGCTGACCAGCTCAAGCAGGTCTTCCTCAACCTGGTCACCAACGGCGTCCAGATGATGGGCGAGGTCGGTGGGTCGATCGCCATCGAGGGGGTCGAGGATGACGGGTTCGTGACCGTGCGCGTCACCGACGACGGCCCAGGTATCGCGCCCGAGGACATCACCAAGGTGTTCGACCCGTTCTACTCACGGCGCGAGGACGGGACCGGGTTGGGCCTGACCATCGTGCACCGCATCATCGACGAGCACGACGGCAGGATCGGGGTGCGAAGTACACTTGGCTCGGGTGCGACCTTCACGGTCACGCTGCCGGCCGCACGGCCCGATCGGGCGGAGACGGAGGACGGTCCATGGCGCGGCGAGTCCTGATTGCTGATGACGAGAAGAACATGCGATGGGTCCTCGGCCAGGCCCTGACCGCTGAAGGGTACGAGGTCGTCGAGGCGTCGAACGGCAAGGAGGCGCTGGCGGCGGTCAAGGAGCACGGACCTGACGTCATCGTGTTGGATCACCGGATGCCTGCGCCGGACGGCATGGAGGTCCTCAGGCGACTGCGCGCCAAGGGTGAGTCGGTGCCGGTGATCATGCTGACGGCGCATGGAAACGTCGAGACCGCGGTGGCCGCGATGAAGGCTGGCGCCACCGAGTACCTGACCAAGCCCTTCGATCTCGAAGAAGTGAAGCTGGCGCTGGAGAAGGCTTCGAGGCTGTCCGACCTTCGCGCCGAGGTCGAGCGTCTGCGCGGGGAGCTCGACCGTGTGTACGACGTCGAGGGGATCGTGGCGTCCGACAGGCAGATGCTCGGGGTGCTCGAGACCGTCCGGAAGGTGGCCGAGACCAACGCGACCGTGATGGTGTACGGCGAGTCTGGGACCGGCAAGGAGCTCGTCGCGCGCGCGATACACAGGCTGTCCGGTCGGGCGGACAAGCCGTTCGTATCGATCCACGCCGGTGCGCTCCCCGAGACCCTGCTGGAAAGCGAGTTGTTCGGCTACGAGAAGGGTGCGTTTACCGGCGCCAGCATGGCCAAGCCCGGACGCTTCGAGCTGGCGAACGGAGGGACCCTGTTCCTTGACGAGATCGGCGACATCACCCCTTCGGTTCAGGTGAAGCTGTTGCGGGTGCTGCAGGAGCGACGGTTCGAGAGGCTGGGTGGCACCAGGACGATCGACGTCGACGTGCGGGTCGTCGCTGCGACCAACCAGGACCTTCAGCAGCTCATCGTCGATGGAGCGTTCAGGGAGGATCTGTTTTACAGGCTCAATGTCGTCCCGATGACGCTCCCCCCGCTCCGCGACAGGCCCGCCGACATCCCGCTGCTCGTTGCTCACTTCCTTGAGAAGTTCGAGGCTGGTGACCGGCAGATCACGCAGGACGCGCTCGCGGCCATGGCGCAGTACTCGTGGCCGGGGAACATCCGTGAGCTGGAGAACACCGTGGAGCGGATCGTCATCCTGTCGCGGGGTAGCGAGATCGGGTTGGACGACCTGCCCTCGGAGGTGCGCGCGGGGTCAGGTGCGGTCCGGCCTGCCGCGCGCGGGTTCGCGCTACCCGAGGGTGGCTTGGATCTTGAGGAGGTGGAACTCGAACTGGTGAGGCAGGCGCTGGACCGGGTCGGCGGCAGCATGCCGAAAGCGGCGAAACTCCTGGGCCTGACGGTCCGGACGCTTGAGGCGAGGATGGTCAGGTTCGGGTTGCCCGGCGGTCCTTCGTAGGGTGGTGTGGTCTGGCACGGCGATTGCACTTCCGCGTCTTAGGCGGACGGGAAGGATCGCGTTGTCGGATCGCTGGCGCATCTTGGGCACCACAGTCACGGTGGCGGTCGGCATGGTGGGTGTCACGTCTGTCGTGACGCACGCTCTGTTGGGGCCAGGGAGCCTGGCCTGCTGCTCGATGCACCCCGCGGTCGAATGGCTGCTGCCCGTGGTCGGCGGTATCATAATCGGGGTGCCGTTCGGTCTCACGGCGCGATCCGCTCCGTCGGAGGAGACACGGAGTTCCGACCCCGCTTGTCCCGCTTGCGGCTCCGTCATCCGGATCGGCTGGAGGCTCTGTCCGGAGTGTGGGAACATGCTCGGAGGGGGCACGTCCTGACACTTGGGCCCGCACCTAGGTCCGGTGCGCCGGAGGGAGCCAGATGGCGAGCGTGACGCTGAAGACCACGGGGATGCACTGCATGTCGTGTTCGATGCTGATCCAGATGAACGTCGGCGATCTCGAGGGAGTCGACTCGGTCGTCGCAGATCTGGCCTCAGGGGTGACGGAGGTCGAGTACGACCCGGCGAAGGTGGACGTACGTTCGATCGTCGACGAGATCGTTCGCGCGGGTTACGGCGCCGAGGAGGCGGAGTAGTCCGCCGTGTTCGGTGAAGTTGGTCCCTTCGCAGCTGTACTGGCTGGTGTCTTCTCCTTTCTCTCGCCCTGCGTCCTCCCGCTGATCCCGGCGTACATCTCCTTCATCACCGGCCTGTCCCTCACGGAACTGGGCTCTGGGAACCGGGTCCGGGAGACCGCTGGACCGGTGCTGCTGTTCGTGAGCGGCTTCACCGCGGTCTTCGTGGCGAGCGGCGCCACGGCCTCGGTGCTGGGCGCGATGCTCCTGCGCTTCGATCGTCCTCTGACGCTCGTCACGGGGGTCGTGTTGGCTGCGTTCGGCGTGGTCATGCTGGGTATCGTCCGGGTTCCTCTGCTGGCGAGCGTCGACATCTCGCGCGCCAAGGTCTTCGGCCGCGGTACGGCGTTCGTGTTGGGAATGCTCTTCCCCTTCGCGCTTGGAGCTTGCGCGGGTCCGGTGTACGGGGCGATCCTGGTGCTTGCGAGCCGCGCCGATACGGTCGGCCAGGGTGCGCTCCTCCTGGCGCTGTACGCGGCCGGACTCGCGGTGCCTTTCATCGCGGTGGGACTCCTGTTCGGCTCACTGACCGCTCCACTGAGGGCCCTGCAGCGGCACGCCAAGCTGGTGAACCGCGTGGCTGGCGCTCTTCTGCTCGCGACGGGGCTGCTGATGCTGGCTGGCAGGCTCGATGACGTAGGGTTCTTCCTCGACTCACTTCTGCCGTTCTCGTTTGGCTGAGCCAGGCGGAACAGTCCGGCGCTGGTGTCTACAATGTTCCTGCGTGGATCCGGCGTCGGTGAATGGATCGAAGGATGCCTCTTGGCGGGAATGCTCAGCGGGGCCTGGCGGGCAGGCTCGCCCGTCTAGCCATAGTGCTCATGACGGGCACCCTCGTCTTGGTCGGCGGCGCCGCGCTCACGGGAGTGTACCGGTACGCCGCCAGCCTGAATGAGCAGCGCCTCGAGGACTACAGGAGCTTCGTGGTCGGCGAGTTCGCCGGGTTGGGTAGGGCAGCGGCCGTCACCCTCGACCGCACGGCCGGCGTGGCGACCGACCCTGAGGGGCGTCCGGATGCCGTGGCGATCGCGAGGGACTTCGCTTCGAGCTCGGAGTCGTTCGCGAGAGTGCTGGTCGTGGATGCCAGCGGGACCGTCGTGGTGTCGCACCCTCGCCGGACCTCGGAAGGGTTGTCACCGGAACTGAGCCGACTCGCGGGGTCGGCCGGTGTAAGGGGTAGGTTCGCGGAGAGCGTGGATGCTTCGGGCAATCCGGCGCTGTGGGTCTACCGCACGGCGGCGCGCGACGACCGTCACGCGGTGTTCGCCAGGCTCAAGCTCGACTCTGTTGCCAGCCTGCTGGATCGCATAGGGGCCACTCAGGGCCGCATGGCCGCGCTCGTCGGTGAGGACGGTCGCGTCCGTATGGCCTCTGCGGGAATGCCGCATGGAATCATCGACAAGACGGACTACCTACCCGGCAGGGACGATCCAGGCGAGGGCGTCGTCCGCGTGGGCGAGATCGGGACGACCCGTCTCGCGGGCGCGTGGGGTCGTGTGACTGGCCTTCCCGGCGTCGAGTGGACGGTCGTGGTGGCGGAGCCCGTGAGCCTTGCGGCGCGCGAGACATGGGCGGCGCTCGTTCCGGCCGCGCTGATGATGCTCCTGGTGGGTGCGGGGATGGTGGTCCTGACGTATGTGGCCGCTGGCTACCTCGTCCGCCCGCTTCAGGAGCTTGAAGTGAGGGCGCACAAGGTGCGGGACGGTGCTTATGTCAGGCCGCTCCACGTCCGGGGCGAGGACGAGGTCGGCCGCATGACGCGCGCGTTCAACTCCCTGGTCCTGCGACTCAACGCGCTTCACGACGTCACGGAGCTCATGGCCGCGGCGTCGCACCTCGACCAGGTCCTTGACGCGGCTGTAGCGTCGCTCCGGCACATCGCCCCGGCGGCGAGGATCGCCCTTCTGCTCGCGTCGGACCCGCCGGGGTCCCTGCGGCTGGTCCGGGTCACTGACCCCTCCATTCAGGAAGGGTCCGAGGTCCCGCTGACCGAGGCATCGCGAATGGGGGAGGTGCTTGGCGCTCTTGGGCCTGCATCGCCCCTGCTCGACATCGAGGACCCGGACCCGGCCGCCGGACCGTTGGCACCGTGGTTGGACGCCCGCTCCGGGAGCGTGCTGTATTTCCCGCTGCTGTTCGGTGCCGAGCACTTGGGCGTGCTGGTGGTCCGTACCCCGTCCCGTGACCTGACAGACGGCGAGATCGAGATGGTCAGAACCTTCTCTTCGCAGCTCGCCGTGGCTGTGCGCACATCCAGGCTGTTCGAGGTCGAGCATGCGTCGAGGCGCGAGGCTGAGATGCTCCGGGCCGTGGCGGAGCGTCTCTCCGACCCCTCGGGGATCATCGACGCTCTTGGCGTGGTGGGTGGTCTCGCCGGAGCGGTGCTGGCGGCGCCCGGCACGGGATTCGGCCTTGACGGGCAGGTGGCCGCAGGCTCGGAGCGAGCGTCGATCCCGCCCGAGATGGAGGAGCGCATGGCGCTCTGGAGGGCGTTGGAGGAAGGCGCGGGCGATGTCTCTTTCGAGCCGCACTGGGTGGACCGGGCCACGGGCGCGGACGAAATCCGTGCATGGTTGTCGGGCAGAGGCTTCGAGTCTGCGCTGGTCGTGCCACTGGTAGCCGAGGAGTCCGTGCGCGGGGTCATGGTGGCTCCGTACCTCGCGGGCGGGCCTAACCCCGACGAGCGCCGCATCGCGCTCGCCGCGGCGATCGCCAAGCAGGTGTCGCTCGCTTTGGAGAACACCTCACTGTTCGAGCGCGCGCGCAAGCGCGCCGCGAACCTCGAGACGGTGTTCACGATCGGCCAGACCGTCAGCTCCACGCTGCAGAGCCGTGTCGTACTCAACCGGGTACTCGACGTCGTGCAGAAGATCCTGTCCGCCGACGCGGTCTCACTCATGACGTACGACCCGGCGCGCAAGACCATCGCGACGGCCATGGCGCGAGGACTGATAAGCCGTGACATGCTCTATCTCGAGACGGCTCGCGGTCAGGACATACCCGGAGCGGTCTTCGACTCCCGGACCCCTGTCAGGATCGGCCGCCTCGAGCCGGGCGACGAGGGCCTGGAGGGACTGGCGGGCGCGCAGGGCCTGCGGTCGCTACTCTCCGTCCCGCTCGTCTCGCGAGACCGCAGCATCGGGGTCCTCACGGTGCTGTCGAGGTCGGCCGATGCGTTCGACCAAGAGGACACTGAGCTTCTGATGACGTTCGCCTCGCAGGCGGCGCTGGCCATCGACAACGCGTCCCTGTTCAGCAGGGAGCATGCGGTGGCTTCGATGCTGCAATCGAGCCTTCTTCCCGGTGAGCTGTCAAGGTTCGATGGGTTGGAGGCGGCCAGCGAGTACAGGCCTGCTTCGCCAGACGCCGACATCGGCGGCGACTACTACGACATGTTCACGGCGCCTGACGGGCGTGTTGCTGTGGTCATCGGCGACGTCTGCGGTAAGGGCGTGGTGGCCGCCACCAAGACCTCGATGATCAAGTACAGCGTCCGCGGTCTGATCGCGGCCGGAATGGCGCCCGCGGAGGCCCTGGGGACGCTGAACGACATGGTCAAGGAGACCGGCGACACGTCGGACATCGTCACGCTGTGGCTCGGATTGATAGACGTGGACGAGGGTGGGCTTGAATACGCGAACGGCGGGCACCCGCCGGCGCTCCTGTACGATCAGGGCGCCGGCCGCTTCCATCGCCTTGAGCCCACAGGCCCGCTCCTTGGTGCCATCCAGGGAGCCGCGTACGAGGCCGGAAGCCTCGTGATGCCGCCAGGCGCCACGCTCCTGCTCTACACGGATGGTGTCACCGAGGCTCGCAAAGGGAATCGATTCTTCGGTGAGGGCCGCATCAGACGTGTCATGAAGTCGCACAAGGATGCGGTCGGCAGCGTTCGAGGCCTCCTCGAAGCGCTGGAGAGGTTCGCCCCCGGGGTGTTGCGTGACGACGTGGCGGTGGTCGCGGTCACCCGGAGGGTCTGACGTACGGACACGAGGTGAAGTCGCTTGCCGGGGCACGAGGTGGGTTCGGTGAAGGTCCATCGTGCCGATGACGGTGGATGCTGCGTCGTCGAGGTCGAGGGGGAGCTGGACCTTGAGATGGCCGAGGTGGTCAAGCCGCAGGTGGCCGCGATGCTGGAGAGCGGCTGCGGTAACGTCGTGCTGGACCTCTCGCGGGTCGTCTACGTGGACAGTTCGGCTCTGGGACTCATCGTCTGGCTCAACGACATGGTCTCACCGTTCGGGGGCCGGGTAATCGCGGCAGGGGCGGATCACAACGTGTCGCGTATCTTGGAGATCTCGGGGTTGCTGGCCGTGGCGCCCACGATCAGTGCCGCGCCGACCGCCGAGGATGCCCTCATGTCTCTGTCCATCGCGGAGGCGGAGAGCGAGCCGGAGTGGTCGGAAACCTTCGAGGCGCCAGCCGACATCACGGAGCTGACCGGCCTCCGGACCAGGGTGGTCGATCTCGTGGAACCGCTTGGGATGAGCGACCAAGCTGTCTTCGACCTGAAGGTCGCCGTGGGCGAGGCGCTCGCCAACGCCGTTCGTCACGGATCCCCTCGCGGCGAGCTGGACCGGGTCACGGTCACGGTCGTCGCGTATCCGGACAGGGTCGCTATCGACGTCGCGGACCAGGGCGCAGGATTCGACGTGTCAGCGCTGTGCGGTCCCGATCTGTACTCTCCCTGCGGGCGCGGCGTGCTGTTCATGCACGCGCTGACCGACATCGTCGAGTTCAGGTCAGGGGAGCGCGGCGGCACCATCGTCAGGTTGGTCAAGCACCTTCGCAGACCCGAGGGGTGAGCGTCCCGCCCCCGCGTGCGCTAACATCGGGCCACGAGGGAACGGAGCGGGACATGGGGTTTCCGGATATTGCCGCCGTTCGGCGCGGCCATTGGGCGCCGGGCGAGCTGCTCGCGCCGCCGCACTCGGCGGCCATCGTGGAGATCGTCGGCTGAGCGATGCTCGATGCAGTCTTCTTCGATGTCGGCAACACGCTGATCCGGCCGCATCCCAGCGTGTCGCACGTCTGCCGCGAGGTGTTCGCCAACGCCGGGTTCGAGCGCAGTCTCGACGCCATCGAGGACCTCATGCCCCTTGTCGACGCCTACTACGAGGACCGCTACCGGGAGGACGACACCTTCTGGACCAGCGAGGAGGAGACGTCGAGCGTGTGGGTGGGCATGTACGCGATGCTCTGTCGGCGGCTTGACATCGAATCGTACGCCGAGGTGCTGGCACGGGCGGTGTACGACGAGTTCGGCGATCCGGGGCGCTGGAGGACCTTTGATGACGTCCCTGTGGCGCTTGAACGCCTCAGGGCGAGGGGACTTCGACTCGGGGTCATCTCGAACTGGGATCGCCGGCTGTCCGCGATCCTTCAGGGCATGGGCATCGGCGAGGCTTTCGAGACGGTGCTGTCCTCCGCCGACGTGGGACTCCGCAAGCCCGACCCGCGCATCTTCGAGCTGGCGTGCGAGCGCCTCGGAGTGTCGCCTTCGCGCGCCGCGCACGTGGGTGACCACGAGTACGCTGACGTGCTCGGCGCGCGCGCGGCGGGGCTTCTCCCCGTACTGGTGGACCGGGTCGGGGACGGGGCCGCGGACGGTTCGCTGAGGGATTTCTCCCTGTTGGAGCGGGCGTTGGGACTGGAGGCGTGAGATGAGACCGGGTCGCGCTCCGATCTTGCGATGGCTGACCCTGACGGGTCTGTTGCTCGCATGCGCCGCTCTCGGCTACGGAGCCTATGTGCTCGCGGGGTACTCATGGGACCAGGTAGCCGGCTATCGCAGCCCGTATCTGGACCTGCCGGACCCAGAAGCTGTGACGGTGACCGCGACGGAGCCTCTCGCCGCCCGGGTTGTGCTGGTCGTCGTCGACGGCCTTCGCGAGGACGCGGCTCGTCAGATGAGCACGCTGAACAACGTGCAGGCATACGGTTCCGACTTCAGCCTGGTGGTGTCAGAGCCGAGCCTTTCCTATCCGAACTGGACGACCATACTGTCCGGGGCGCGGCCTCACGTGTCCGGCGTGACGACGAACTGGCACGAAGGCCGTGTGGCCGTCCCGACGGTCCTGGATCTCGCCATCGCCGCCGGCAAGACGACGGCGGTCGTAGGCCCGACGGATCTGTCCGCGCTCTACGGCGTGGAGCGAGCCGATGCGGCCCAGCTGCGCGACTGGCCCAAGGGCGGCTATGTCGGGGGGATGATGGTCGACGACGCGCTGGTCCTCCTCGAGCAGATGGATCCGGCTGTGCTCCTCCTCCACATCCCCGACGTCGATGAGGCCGGGCATCGCTCCGGCGGCGCCTCCGCAGAGTACCTGGAGGTGGTCAGGCGAGTGGACGCGGACCTGTCGCGACTGGTCGTCGGCGCGCAGGACGATCGCACCGCCTTCGTG
The DNA here is from genome assembly GCA_037445995.1 of Actinomycetota bacterium. Lineage (GTDB taxonomy): Bacteria > Actinomycetota > Coriobacteriia > Anaerosomatales > D1FN1-002 > JBBIJK01. The sequence continues at coordinate 39,566 of JBBIJK010000017.1, forward strand.
TTCGTCTCCGACCACGGTCACATCGACTCCGGCGGTCATGGCGGGTGGGAGGAGGACGTGGTGCGCGTCCGGCTCGTCATGGGCGGCGCCGGGGTGGCGCTGGACTCTGGCGAGGGGCGGCTCGAGGACGTGGCGTCGACCGTCTCGGCGCTGATGGGCGTGGCCCCGCCGGCGTACTCGGAGGGCGAGGTTCTGGTCTCAGCGTTGGCGACGCTGCCCCCCGAGGCGGTGAAGGGCGCCGCCGCGCAGCGCGCCCGCTTCGCGCGGATGTACGTGGAGGAGCTGGGCGGGACGGCGGAGGATATGAACCCCGGCGAGGAGGCCGCCGCCATGGCGGCTGCCGAATCCGCCTTCCTGCGCCGCGGCCGCGACGGGCGTCTGCTGGCGGGCTCCGCCGTCGCGCTCGCGTGTCTCGCCGTGTTCGGGCTGATCGGAGCCGCGTCGAGGCCGGCGCTGTTGGCGGCCACGGTCGGCGCTGTCGCCTATACCGCCATCTACAACGTGTTGTTCTTCGTGATCCACGGCTACCACTGGTCACTGTCCGCGTTCAACACCGAGGACATGATCGGGTCGTTCATGAACGGGCGTCTCGCTGAGGCCGCGGCCGCCACCCTGGCCGGTGCCCTCTTCGCGGGTGTCGTCTACCCCTACTTCCGTGTCGATCCCAAGTCCGCTCGTGGAGAGCACCTGCCCGGCTGGCTCTCGCTAGGCCCGGCGACCGCCCTGTGCGTCCTCGCGCTGTTGGGGCTCCAGGTCGCCTGGTACATCTGGGCGTGGGGGTCCGAGGTGACGGCCCTGTTGCCTGATCTGAAGTGGGGGTTCAAGTACAACCTTGACCTGGTCCAGGCCACCGCCGTCGGCTTCGCCGCCCTGCTCACGCCGCTCGTCACGACCGCGGTGGGCCTGTATCATCCCAGGGTGCGCCGCGCGTCGGCGCCCAAAGTGCAGGGCGATCTCCCGGGAGAGTGACGTATGGCGTTCCGCGATCTCCGCGAGTACATGGCGCTCCTCGAGTCGAGGGGCCAGCTCCGGCGTATCGGGGTCGATGTGGACCCCGTGCTCGAGATAGGGGAGATCGCGGACCGTGTGTCCAAGGGCATGGGGCCCGGGCTGCTGTTCGAGAACCCGGTCGACCGTGCGAGCGGGACCCGGTACTCCATGCCGGTCGCGATAAACCTGATGGGCTCCTACGACAGGATGGCCTGGGCGCTCGGTGTCGACGGCGAGAGTGGCACGTGGAGGGATCTCGACGCGGTGGCGGCGCGCCTGATGGAGATGCTGCCGCTGGACATGCCCTCGTCCATGAAGGGCAAGCTGGACGTGATCATGAGCCTGAAGGACCTCGCTGGGGCCGGCCCCAGGGAGGTGCGCAAGGCGCCGTGCCAGCAGGTCGTCCTCAAGGGGGAGGAAGTCGACCTGTCCCGGCTGCCGGTCCTCACCACCTGGCCGGGCGACGGCGGGCCGTTCGTCACGCTCCCGCAGGTGGTGACCAAAGACCTCAAGGGTCGCCACAATCTAGGGATGTACCGGTTGCAGGTGTTCGATAGGAACACCACGGGCCTGCACATCCATGTGCACCACGACGGCGCGAAGAACCTTCGCCAGTGGGCCGAAGCCGGGCACTCACGCGTACCGGTCTCCGTCGCGCTTGGGGGCGATCCTTGCACCACCTTCTCGGCGACCGCGCCGGTGCCCCCGATGATCGACGAGTACCTGTTCTCCGGGGTGCTTCGCGGCGAGCCGGTCGAAGTGGTCCGATGCGTCACCAACGACCTGCTGGTACCGGCGAACGCCGAGATCGTGCTGGAGGGCTGGTGCGATCCGTCCGAGACGAGGCGGGAGGGGCCCTTCGGGGACCACACAGGCTACTACTCGCTGGCGGACGACTTCCCCGTGTTCCACGTCGAGGCCATGACGATGCGCTCCGACGCCATCTACCCGACCACCATCGTGGGCAGGCCTCCGATGGAGGACTGCTACATGGGGAAGGCGACCGAGCGGCTGTTCCTGCCCGTCATCCGGGCGATGCTTCCCGAGGTCATCGACTACGACCTTCCGCTGGAAGGGGTCTTCCACAACTGCGCGATCTTCCGTATCCGGAAGGAGTTCCCCGGTCAGGCCCAGCGCGTCATGAACTTCGCGTGGTCGATGGGCCAGATGATGCTGACCAAGTTCGTGATCGTGGTAGATGAGGATGTGGACTGCCACGACTATTCGCAGGTGGCCTGGCGCTGTTTCAACAATGTCGACCCGAGCCGCGACGTCCTTGTCAGCAAGGGCCCGCTGGACAAGCTCGACCACGCCAGCGCCTTTGAGAGCTTCGGCTACAAGATGGGGATCGACGCCACCAAGCCGCTGCCGCAGGAGGGTCACGGGCGCGAATGGCCTGACGCGATGGTGATGACCGACGAGGTCAAGGCACGGGTGGACGCCATCTGGGGGGAGCTGGGGCTGTGACGCCGGATGCGGCGGAGCGTAACGTGCCCGCGCCAGGGCGAGGGCGAGGTGCGCTCGGTACGGCCAAGATGCTGCTGGAGCTGGTCAAGTTCGAGCACAGCGTGTTCGCCCTTCCGTACGCCTACATCGGGGCGGTCTGGGGCGCCACAGCAGCCCTCGGGGCGCTTCAGCCAGCCGGATCGGCGGAGATCGTGGTCTTCCTCGAGAACGATCCTTTCGTGTCTTCGTCCGGGTGGCCAACGATGTCGGCGCTGCTGTGGATCACCCTTGTCATGGTGGGCGCCAGATCGTTCGCGTTCATCGTCAACAGGGCGGTGGACAAGGAGATCGATGCGAGGAACCCGCGTACCGCTGGTCGCGCCGTGCCCGCCGGCCTGATCAAGGCTTGGGAGCTGTGGTCGTTCGCGGCGCTGACGCTGATGGTCTACCTCGTGGCGGTCTGGCAGCTCGCGCCGATGGCGCAGCTGCTCTGGCCGGTCCCGATGGTGGCGTTCCTCGTCTACCCGTACACGAAGCGGTTCACCTGGGCCTGCCACATGTGGCTTGGGTTGTGTCTGGGTCTTGCGCCGGTCGGAGGATGGGTGGCTGTCGGAGGCCCGATCGGTGATCCGGTGCCATGGCTGATGGGCGCCGCGGTGATGGTGTGGACCGCGGGCTTTGACATCATCTACGCGACGCAGGACCTCGAGTGTGACCGCCGCGACGGGGTACGCAGCGTTCCGGCGGCGTTCGGGGTTCGCGCGGGGCTGGTGACGACTCGCGTCCTGCACGCGTTGACGGTGCTGCTGCTCGGCGGCGCAGGGTTGCTGATGGGCGCTGGCTGGCCTTGGTATCTGGCGATCGCCGCCGCGGGAGCTCTTCTCGCGTACGAGAACTCGATAATCTCGGCCGAGGACCTCTCTCGCGTCGATGCGGCGTTCTTCACCGTCAACGGGGTTGTCGCCTTCATCGTGCTCGCCGGCGCGCTGGCCGACAGGGCGATCTGATGGGGACCTACGTCGTGGCGATCACTGGGGCCTCCGGGTCGGTCTACGGGCTGGCGGTTCTCCGAGGGCTGTTGGCCGCCGGCCACGAGGCGACGCTGGTAGCCACCGACATGGGAAGCCAGGTCACCGCATACGAGACGGGCATCGAGCTCCCGGGGCCCGGAGCCGAGGACCGGCTGCGGGCTTCGGCAGGGCTTCCGGCGGGGAAGGGGCTTCGGATCGTCGCCCCTGACGACATGTTCGACCGGATCGCCTCGGGCTCCGACAGGTTCGACGGCATGGTCGTCGCGCCCTGCTCGATGGGGTTCGCGGGCAGAGTCGCCTCGGGGATCGCCGACGACCTGCCCGCCCGCGCCGCGGACGTGTGCCTCAAGGAGAGGCGCCCTTTGGTCCTAGTGCCGCGCGAGACGCCTCTGAGCCTCGTCCATCTGCGAAACCTCACCGCGCTGGCGGAGGCGGGCGCGGTGGTGCTGCCAGCCATGCCGGGCTTCTATCACCGGCCTTCGAGCGTCGACGATCTTGTCGCGCATGTCGCGGGGAAGGTGCTGGATGTTCTGGGCGTCGAGCATGCGACGTTCGGCAGATGGGGCGCCGAGCCCTCGGACTGAGGCGTCTGTGCGCGACGGCCAAGTTCCCCCGTCTCTTGACTCGAACACCTGTGCGAGCGCAGAATCATGTCCCAGAGGTCGTCTCGTAGCAGTAGTCGCCGTACAAGTCGCAGCAGTGAAGGAGACGAAGATGACCGTTTCGCAGGCGCGCAAGCGCTTCCCGCTGGTGCCGCGCGAGATCGTGAAGTGGGCGGTGCAGAACATCACCGACCCCGCGGATCTCGAAAGGGGCCTTCACCGCCTCGAGCAGGCCAAGCGCCTTCAACTCAGGTACGGGTCCTGATCTCCTAGTATCGCGCCGGCATGCCGCGGCGGGCGT
>JBBIJK010000018.1:0-43824 GCA_037445995.1 Actinomycetota bacterium
CGTGAGGTTTCAGGTTTCGGGCGGCCCTTATGCGCCATTCTTACGTGAGACGACGGGGGCTTCCCGTTCATCAGGAGAAGAGGAGGGGCCCGACCGCCTGCGGCCGGGCCCCTCCGATCAATCTCGAGCGGCTCGCTGTCAGCGCTTGATGAACTCCTGGGCCCGTCGCACGTGACAGAAGGAGCGGAAGGTCTCCTCGTGGCACTCGAAGCAGGTCGACGCGCCTGACTTCTTGACCGTGCCCGCGTGGTAGTTCACCCACGGGGCCTTGCCTGTGTCGACCTTGCGGCAACCCTCTCTCGGATTGGGCGCCCGTGCTCCCTTGCGAGAAGCCGGGGCACTTCGAGCGTCGTGTGGCACTGCACGCAGCAGTCGGCCTTGAGGCACTCCTTCAAGCGTGAGCCCGCGCCGTCCCTATTCACCATCGGACCGTGGACCTTCTGCCATGGGGTCCCTGCCAGCGTGCGACAGCGACTCGCTCTAGTCGGCCGTGTGACAATCCACGCAGAACTCGACTTCCTTGTGGCAGGCGTCCACACAACCTTTGACGCCGTTCTTGGTGACGGCCTTGGCGTGCTGCTTGCGCCACGGCTGCTTGGCTTCTAGCTCCCAGTTCGACAACTCGCCGTGATGGCACTTGTCGCAGAAGAAGGTCTTCGCGGTCGCGTGGCACAGGGTGCACTTGTCGGCCTGCTTCTTGGATGCGGCAGGGTGGCTCTTCTCCTTGAACTCCTGCGAGTGAGGCATCTCCATGCCGTGGCAGTTCATGCAGAACTTGTCCTCAACATGGCAGGTCGCGCAGTAGAAGACCGAACCGACGGGCGGGAGCGGATCAGCGTGCCCCTCCTCGACCTTGAGCTTGTACTTCTCGGCCTTCTCTTGGGCGTACTTCTTGTCCTCCTTGGCCATCTCGGCGTGGCCCTTGGGGTAGAAGCCCTTGTCCGCGTGATTCTTCGGCTTGAGTTCGAAGTCGGCCGGGTGGCACTTGGCGCAGGTGCCTGGCGCCTTGTACATGCTCGGGGAGGTGTCGGTCAGCGTGTGGCACCGGAAGCACGCGGTCATGCCCATGAAATCGTCGTGCTTCGTCGCGACCTCGCCGGTCTTTGGATCCTCCAGCCGAGGCTCGTAGCCCTCCTCGTTGTGCGCGACGCGGTTGTGGCACCACGTGCAGTGAATCTTGTTCCAGTACTCCTCCTCGGCGGGAGCCGTCGGCGCCGCCTTGGCATGCGCCTCGTGACTGATGATGATCCCGTCGCTGGGCGTGACCTTGCGGTTGTCAAGGTTGTGGCACTGGGTGCACTGCTTCGACTTGAAGCTGTAGGAGAGCGCCAGATGCGACGTCTTATTGAGAGGGATCTCGTAATTCTCGGTGGCCGTGAGGTACAGCTCGGCCAGCGCCTTGGTCTTCTTGAGCACGAACGTCACCGGGCCGGCGTTGACCGGCGTATGGCACGCCATGCAGGATATCTCGCTGTGGCTCGACGCACGATATGCACCGATCGCGTCGTCCTGGACCTTGTGGCATACCTCGGCGCAGAACCACCGCGTCGATGTGACGCCGAGCGCCACGACGACGAAGGCCACCATCACTAAGACCGCCACGCCGGACCAGATGATGTACCTCGGCCTTGAAACGGGGTCCTTGAAGCCGCCGATCAGCGAGAACTTCGCCATAGCACTCTCCTCATCCCCATCACGCCGACGCGCGACCCCCTTAAGCAGGGGCCCTTCACGCCGCTCACTGTATCCGAACGCTATCGGAGCGGCAACAACGCCCGGCCCCTCAAGACGCCACGCCTACATGTTCGGCCTGACGCCCCGGCATCCTTCCGACGACATCACTCCGAGACCGTCTCGAGAACCACGGACAGCTCGACCGGGGCGCCCTTGGGCAGCGCGGCGACGCCCACCGCTTCGCGCGCGTGCGCACCCGCCTCGGGCCCGAACGCCGCGACCATGACGGCGCTCGCGGCGTCGAGGACCGCCGGCTGACCGGCGAAGCTCGGCGCGGAGGCCACGTAACCCACGACCTTGACGACACGGACCACGTCATCCAACCCGCAGACGGTCGACGCCGCCGCCAGCGCGTTGAGCGCGCATCGCTCGGCGCACGCCTTCGCCGCGTCCACGTCGACCGTGTCGCCCACCACTCCCTCAGCCATCAACAGGCCCTGGTCCACGGGCAGCTGGCCCGAGGTGAACACCAGCGCGCCGGTCCTGACCGCAGGCACGTACGCCCCGACCGCCGCGGCCGGTTCGGGCAGCGGCAGACCGCACGCGGCCAACCTGTCCGCCACACCCATCGGTCACTCCTCGGCGACGCGCGACAGCTCGAGGATGGCCGAGGATATCTGCCGGGACGTCTCGGCGGCTTGGGAGCTGACCTGCGCGACCTCGCGCATCGAGAACACGACCTGCTCCGAGGCGGTCCTCTGCTGCTGGGTGGCTATCGAGATCTGCTTGGCCGCGTCGGTGGTCTCCTCCACCTGCGCGACGATCCTGTCCAGCGAGTCCGCGGTGGCCCGGGCGAGGGACTTCCCCTCCTCGACCTTCTTGGCGGCTCGCTCGGTCGACATGATCAGCGACGAGCTCGACGACTGTATCTCGCGGACCACACGGCCGATCTCCTGGGTGGATTCCGTGACGGAGTCCGCGAGCTTGCGGATCTCCTCGGCGACCACGGCGAAGCCCTTGCCGGCCTCGCCCGCGCGGGCGGCCTCGATCGCGGCGTTCAGCGCCAGGATCTTCGTCTGCTCAGCGATCTCGTCGATGATCAGCAATACCCGCCCGATCTCCTGGCTTCGCTCCCCCAACGCCAGGATGCGGTCGGATGCCTGCTGAGTGGTGAGCCTGATCTCCTCGATGCCCTCCGCGGTGTCACGGACGGAGGTCATACCCTCCTCGGCTGAAGCGAGCGTCCGCTCGGCGACGCGGACGACCGCCTCGGAGTTGTCGGCGATCTGCTTGGAGGTCTGCGCCAGCTCCTCGAGGGTGGCGGAGGTCTCCGTGACCGCGGCCGCCTGCTCGGCCGCCCCGGATGCCTGCTGCTCGGTCGCGGCCAGAACGTCGGCGGAGAGCGCCTTGACCCGCTGGTAGGACTGCCGTGCGCGGTCGAGCCCCTCTGACGCGGCCAGCGCCACCCTGGTGATCTCTTCGCTGAGCTCGGCGACGTCCTTGGCCTCCCTCGCGGACACGCCCAGACTGGCCGACGCCTTCCTCAGCGTACGAGTCAGTGTGGCGCGCGACGACGAGACCGCCACGACGTTGCATGCCCACCCGAGGCTCAGTCCCGCGGCGATGCACAGCAGCCAGAACACCAGCAGCGCGGCGTCGCTTCTGGGAGTTACGAAGAAACTCGAGACCAACGGGAACGCCACGCCGATGCACGCCCCCGCGGCCAGCATCAGATACATGGCCCGTGCGGTCGACGGGTCCCTGCTCTCGCTCGAGGTCACAGATCCTCCGATCACGTCGGCTGGCTCCCTGTGGATTGTAGCAGCGCGCCAGCATAGAGGTGAGAGAAGGAGCGGCTTGCGCATCAATACCCCAATGGGTATACTGCTGGATAACGACGCGGACATGGAGGGTCCCTGAAGATGAACGAAGTCTCGATCGACGCGAACTTGTGCGACCGCTCGCCCGGGTGCCAGGCTAGGCGCGTCTGCCCCAAGGACGCCATAGTGCCCACGGATCCGACGGCGCGTCCCGGCTCGAGCGCCTACACTGTCGACAGCGGGCGGTGCGCGGGTTGCGGCATCTGCGTCAGCTACTGCCCCCGTGGCGCGATCGTGATGGGACGATGAGGAGGGACCCGGTGGAGCGCAAGGTCATCGTAGAGGTCTTCGACCGGCCCTCGTTGTGCTGCACCTTCGCGTCGGGTTGAGGCCCGTCATGGTCTCCGGAGGAGATCACGGCCATCATCCGCTCAGAGATGAGGAACCGCTTCGGCGAAAACGCCGAGATCCACTACAGGGACCTCGACGCGCCTGGTGTGCGCGAGGAGCACGCTGATACTGCGGAGCGCATCGAGACGGCCGGACTGCTGCTGCCGGTGACGGTCGTGGACGGTGCCCCCACCTACGACGGCGCCATATCCTATCCGGCCATCCTTCGGGCGGTGCAGGAGCGGCTGACCCGGCTGGCGGAGCTCGCCGAGTAGGCACGGGTCACGGCGTACGCGACCGGTACCAGTCGAGGAACATGCCCACGAGGCCATGGTCCATGAACTGCTCCCAGGCGCTTCCCCCGCCCGCGCCGGGCGTCGATGAGTCGTAGCGGTTGCGGCGGCCCGGATCTCCCAACACCGCGTAGGCCTCGTTTATCCTCCGCATCCGCCGATTGGCCCGCTCTCGCTCGGACGCCGGGGCGCGGTCGGGGTGGTACTTCATCGACAGAGCCTTGTACGCCTTCTCGATGACCTCAGGTTCGGCGTCCCTGCTGACCTGCAGCACGGCATAGTGGTCGCTCATCGGTCTCAGTGCTCCCCGCAGACGATGGAGGGCACCAGCGTGGGCTCGATCTCCATCTCGACCACGTCGGGGCACCGCTCGTTGGCCACGAGCCGCGTCGTGACACAGAGCCGCGCCACCGCGACGGCCGGCCCGGTTCCCTCACCCGACGCGGGCTCGGACATCTGGGGAGCTGGCCTGTGAGCGAGCGCGCTGCCCATGTAGGCCTTCCATATCCGAGCGGGGAAGCTCCCGCCCGTCACCTGGATGCCGTGCACGTTCTTCATCGCCACCTGCCCGCGACGGTAACCCACCCACACGGCCGTGGAGAAGTCGCCTGCGTACCCGACGAACCAAGCGTCCCGATACGATTGCGTCGTTCCCGTCTTCCCCGCGGCCCACGCCGTGGTCCGGGCCTCGACGCCCGTCCCCCGCTCGACCACATCGTGGAGCATGGCGGCCGCCTGCTGTGCCACCGGCTTGGACAGGGCGGCCGCCCGGGTCCTCGCCGGCTCGTACACCACCTCACCGCCGGGGCCCGAGACCCGCACTATCGCGCCGGGCTCCACGGCGGTCCCGCCGGTGGCGATCGTCCCGTAGGCCGAACACATCTCCAAGGGCGACACGCCGCCCGACAGCCCGCCCAGTGCGATAGCCGGATTGGGCTCGACGGTCGAGCGGATGCCCATGCGCCGCGCCACGTCGACCACCTTGCCGGGACCGACCTGCATGATCAGGCGCGCGTACACGGCGTTGACCGACCAGTTCGTCGCGGCCCGGAGGGACATGGAGCCTGAAGTGAACTGGTTCTCGTAGTTCTGGACGTTCCACGTCCCGTCAGCGACCCGCACCGTGTAGGGCGACGCCAGGAACACGTCGTCGGGCTTGACCCCGTTCTCCAGTGCAGCCACGAGCACGAACGGCTTGAACGCCGAGCCTGGCTGCCGACGGCCCTGGGTCGCGAGGTTGAACTTGTCCTTGCCAAAATCGCGCCCGCCGACCATCGCTACGATGTCGCCGGTCCGGTGCCTGAGCGACACCAGCGCCACCTCCGGGTCGTCGGTCCGCGGCAGAGACGAGGCCGCGGCCCTCTCGGCCGCCGCCTGAAGGGCCGGCTCCAGCGTCGTCTGGACCCTGAGGCCGCCGGCGTAGACCTCCTCGGCGCCCAGAACTTCCATCAGCTGCGCTTTGACGTACTCGACGAAGTAGGGTGCGCGGACCGCTCCGGTGCCGCGCTCGGCCGCGACCACGAGACGCTCGGCCCGAGCCGCCTTCTCCTCGGCCGGGCTGATCATGCCCTGCTCCCGCATCCTCGCAAGAACGAGATCCCTGCGTTCGAGGGCGGCTTCAGGCTTGTCCCGGGGGGAGTAGCGGCCAGGCGACCTGATCATCCCGGCCAGCGTCGCGCACTGCGCGAGCGACAGGTCCGACGCCTCGACCCCGAAGAAGGTGCGGGCGGCGGCCTGGGCACCATACGCGCCATGCCCGAAGTAGACCAAGTTGAGGTAGGCCTCCAGCACCTTGGGCTTGTCGGTCCGGTTCTCGAGCTCCCATGCGAGCAGCGCCTCGCGGACCTTCCGCGTCCAGGTGCGCTCGCCCTGCGAGAAGAGCAGCTTGACCAACTGCTGCGTTATCGTGCTCCCGCCCGGCGACGGTGCCTTCGCGTCGGAGGCGGGTCCGAACGCCCGCAGCGCGGCCGCCATGTCGACGCCGGTGTGCTCGTAGAACCGGTCGTCCTCGATGGCGATGACCGCGTCGAGCAGATCGGCGGGGATCGCGTCGTACGGAATGACGGTGCGGTCCTGCTCTCCGTGCCACTCTGCCAGCACGCTTCCGTCAGCCGCGTAGACGATCGAGGTGCGCGGAGCCGGAAGCGAGGCAGGGTCCACCGTGAGGTCCGGCAGCGTCTCCGAGAGCCGGAAAAGGTAGAAGGCGGCTGCCAGCGACATCGCAAGAATCAAGCCTGTCACGATGGACAGGGCTCGCAGCACTCGCGTCAGCCGGGTCGAGGTCACACCATCTCCCGATTGGCGGTACGCTGTTATCGCCAGCGACGACCGAGCCGGGAACAGCGGGGGTAAACGAGCAGATGTTAGCACGCTCATCGACGGGTGACCGCGCGGCGGGTCCCTCACGTAGGGTCCGCGGGTTCGTGCGCCCCTGGCTGTCTGCGCTGGCGAGCGCCCTGCGATCCTTCGCGCGTCCGGGCCGCGCGGTGGTGAAGAGCGTTCGCACGGTCGCTGGCTCGGAACGGCCGCCCGGCGTCGCCTCGGTCAGCGCGGCGCGGATCGCGCTGGCCGTGGGCGCGGGCGCGCTCCTCGTCGGCGCCGCTGCCCGCCTGGGCCTAGCGTTTGCGCAGGGACTGCCGCTTGCGCCGGCGGCGGCAGGCGTGGTCGCGACGGTGGCCTGGGCCGTAGCCCGGTACGCTGTGCTGTCGGTGACGCGGTCGGGCAGGCCGCAGGTCCAGGCCGACGCGGTCGCGTACGCATGGGGACGAGGCTCCCTGCCTTACGCCGTGGCGATCAGCGGGACCGCGCGGACCGCGGCGTTCGCCGCGTCGGCTGTCTTGACCTACAGGTCCCTCATGAGTTCGGGCGCCTCCCGCGGGAAGGCCCTCGCGATGTGCGGCTGGGCGTTCGGCGCCGAAGCGGCGGCGGCCCTCGCGGGCTGGCTCGTGACCAACGGCCTGATACTCCTGCCCCTTCTGGGCTGAGGGGTCACACGGGAGCGTGCTCCGCCGGTCGACGCTCCCCTGCTTCTCCCACGAACACGCCCGCGACGACCAGCAGGGCCCCGGCCCACTGCCATATCCCCATGCGCTCGCCTAAGACCACGGCAGCCAGCGCGATGGTGAACAGCGGCTCGAAGGAGGAGACCATCGCGGCCTGCGCCGCACCCATCCTCCTCACCCCGTCCAGGTACAGCACCACCGCCGCGAACGTCGGCACCGCGACGATCAGGCCGAGGAGGAGCCACGCCTGAGGCGCCCACCCCGCAGGTGAGAGCGATCCGCCGCTGACGAGCGCGGCGCCCGCCGCGATCAGAGCGGAGAAGAAGAATACGTACGACACCACTGTCATCCTGCTGCGACCGCCTATCCATCTCGCTGACAGGAAGCTGAACGCCGCGTAACCCACCGCGGCGGCGAGCCCCAGGGTCATCCCGAGCCAGCTGACGGAGCCTCGAAACGGGTCGAGCACCAACAGGCACCCCGAGAACGTCGCGGCCAAGGCGAGGCTCCTGCCGCGGTCCAGCCGACGGCCGGCGAACAGCATCTCGGCGAGGGCGACGAGGGTCGGGTAGGCGTAGAGCAGGACGGCGACGATGGAGGCGTCGGCATGCTTGAGAGCGAAGAAGAAGCAGACCGAGCCCATCCCGTATCCGGCCAGCGCCAGAAGCGCGAAGCGGCCCACGTCCCGGGTCGACACCTTGAGCGCCGCCGGCTGGCGGAGCGCCTGCACCCCGGCGATCAGCGCCGCCGCGATCGCGAACCGCCACGCCAGCAACGGGAGCGGCTGCATCCCAGCGTCGTAGGCGAGGCGCGTGAGCACCGCCAAGGTCGCGTAGCAGCCGGCCGAGACGACCACGGCCACCAGCGCGGTCCTTCGGTCCACCTTGCCTCCTTCCCCATCAGTCGCCCGCGCATCACATTCGCCAAGCCGACAGCCGCGGTCAAGGTGCTAGACTCGCACACCGTGGATACCGTCGACCGCATCCTGTCATCCAAGGCGGCCAAACGTGCCGCTCGGGCTATGTCCGTCGCATGGATGGCGGTCATCTTCGCGCTCTCCTCTGTACCGGGGACGGCCGTGCCGAGCCGCTTCGGCGAGGTCGCTCACGTCGGAGTGTACGCGCTGCTCGGTGCCCTCCTGTACGCGGCTGTGCGCTCCACGCGCCGCGATCTCCGCGCTGCGGCGACCGCCGTGCTCCTGGCTGCGGCGTACGCGGTCACCGACGAGCTCCATCAGGCCTTCGTGCCCGGCCGGATGCCCGACATCGCGGACTGGGGGCTGGACGTCCTGGGCGCGGCGTTGGGCGCCTTCGCCATCAGGGCCACAGACGGCAAGAAGGCCGCCTAGGGCAGCCTTCTTGAGATATCGGCGCCCCTTCCTGGGGCGAGGCCGTCACTCCTGGACAGGCTCGGGGTCCACCGGCTGGTCGGGGTCGACCGTGCCGGTCGGGAGCTCGGAGCCGTCCGGCTCAGTGGGCAGCTCGCCCGGCAGACCGTCGTCGGGCACGGCGCCGTCATCGGCGGGCGGCTCTTCAGGGACGATGCCGAGCCACCCCATGAACTTCGCGAGCACCCTGAGCAGCCCCGGCGGCACCTGCTTCTTGGTGCCGGCGAGCACCTTCGCCTCAGCCTTCGCGATGTTGGCCTGGATGCGGGAGAGCGCACCAGCGATCCCGCCCTCGCCCTCGGCCTCATCGGCAACGGGCTCCTCAGCAGGCTCTCCGCCCGGCACGTCAGCCTCACCCTCGAGGCCCTGCTCGAGCTTCGAAGGCTTCTCCCGCTTGTCCCTCCTGCCCTTCGCCCAGCCCGGGCCCCCCTCATCCTCGCCCGCCTCGAAAGCCCACGGCGCCTTGTCCTTCGCCTTGTCCTTGCCGCGACCGTTGCCCGGCCCGGCGAAGGCCGCCGATGGAGCGATGAGCACGAGAGCGAGGAGCGTGCACAGTATCGAGGTCGTCATCCGTCTCATCGTGAGCACCTCCGCGAATCAGTGGTCCGTCGCATTCCACACGGGGCAACGCTCGCCACCCCCGGCGGGTTACGGCCTTCCTCCACTCGACCGTCCGCCCGGAACGCCGTTGGGCTTGCCCTTGGACTTCCCGCCGTCCCTCTTGGCCGCTCCGGAACGATCGCCCGGGGCGGCGTGAGCCCTCTTCGCGGCCTCGACGGCGCGGTCGCTGACCTTCTCGGGCTTACCCGACACCGCCTTGCGAAGACTCTTGTCCCAGGCGTTCTCCGACTCGCCGAACGCACGCTCGGCCGCCCGGTCGAACTCTGCGCCGGCGCGATCCACCCCCGCCTCGCCAGCACCCCCCTCAACCAAGCCTACCAACTCCCGCGCGCGCTCGTCAGCCGCAACCCCTAGGAGCAGAGCCCTGTGCTCGCCGAAAGAGGCGTTGAGCCTGGCCTCCTCGATCGCCCGCTTGACCCCGTAGAGCGGCTCTCCGGGCAGCGAAGCCGCGGCCGCCATCGGCACGTAGCCCGCCGATAGCGTCAGGGCCACCGCGGCCGCGGATGCGCGCTGCGCGATCCTGCGCGCCCTGACGACGGCCGCGTCCGAGCGGATGCCGCGCATCAGCCGCTTGCGGACCCTGCGGCGCGACAGGTCGTCCATCTTGGGCGCCGCGCCGCGAGCGATGCCGTCCATGGCATCCGTCACGTCGCCGCGCTTGATGTCAGTCGCGTCCATCTTCCATCTCCTCCCGGAGCATTCGCGCAAGGTTGCGCATCGCCCGGTGCTGCAAGGCCTTGACCGCCCCCGGGGTCCGGCCCATCGCCTCGGCGGTGGAGGCGACGTCGAGATCCCAGAAGAACCTCAACACCACCACCTCGGCTTGCTCGTCCCCGAGACACGCGACACACTCGCGCACCCGCACGGCCTCCACCGACCTGATCGCCTCGACGTCCACCCGGATGTCGGAAGCGAGGTCCTGCGCCTCCTCGATCTCCTCCGTGGCGGGTGACCGTCGCCGCTTGCGGACCTCGTCGATCACGACGTTGCGGGCGATACGGAACAGCCATGCTTCGAAGGGCAGGCCCCGCTGGTCGTACGAACCCACGGCCTTCCAGGCCTTGAGGAAGACCGTCTCGGTGAGGTCCTCGGCGTCATGGTGGTCGCGAACCCGGACCAGCACGAACCCGTAGATCCGGTCGGCGAACAGGTCGTACAGACGCCCGAAGGCCCACGTGTCGCCCTGGACGGCCCGGGAGACGAGCTTGTCAACGTGCCGGCTGTCCATCGCGCCCCTCACGACGGCCGCCATGCGGTGACAACGCTCACAACCCGCCTCCGGTTACGGCCTGACATGCCTGTCCCTGCCTCGCGTGATAGAATCCCGTACCCGGGGGCGGGCCGATGACCCTCATGCCGGACCGGGCCGTTACCGATTCTAGACCAGTGGACAGGGGACGCATGAGTATCCGACGGATCGCCCTGGTGACGCCGCCGTATCACAGCGGAGTCGTCGAGAGCGCGGGGACCTGGCCCAACGTAGGCTTCGTCCACATCGCGGGCGCCCTGCGCGAGGCCGGCTTCGAGCCTGTGATCTACGACGCGATGGCGCTCAACCACGATCTGCCAAGGATAGTGGCGGAGGTCGAGCGGATTGCGCCAGACGCGGTGCTCACGACCGCCTACACCCCGTCCTATCCGGCCGCTGCCCGCATGCTGCGCGCATGCAAGGAGGCGCTGCCGGGCCTGGTGACGGGCATCGGCGGCGTCCACAGCCATTTCATGTACCGCGAGGTCTTCGAGCGCGACGGGGACGCCGTGGACTACGTGTTGCGCGGCGAGGGCGAGCTGACCGTTCCCGACCTGTTCCGGTGCCTCGACGCGGGCGACGACCCCGCGAAGGTGCTCGGCATCGCATTTCAGCGCGACGGGGGCGTGCTCGCCACACCCGCCAGACCCTTCATCCACGACCTCGACACGGTCCCGGCCGCATGGGACCTCGTCGACTGGGACGTGTACCGCTTCTTCCCCATGCCTGACACCAAGCTCGCGATCATGTCGACTTCGCGCGGCTGCGACCAGGAGTGCTCCTTCTGCAGCCAGCAGGTCTTCTGGGAGCGCTCCTGGCGGGCCCGGAGCGCCGAGAGCGTCGTGGCTGAGATGGAGATGTTGCGGGACCGCTTCGGCGTCGGCGTCGTCATGTTCTCGGACGAGACGCCCACACTGGACGAGGCGCGCTGGCACCGCCTGCTCGACCTGCTCCTGGAGCGCGAGGTCGGGATGCACATCCTGATGGAGACGCGCGTCGACGACGTGCTGCGAGACCGCGCGCTGATGCCCCGATACAGGGAGGCTGGCGTCAGCCACATCTACGTGGGCGTCGAGCGCACGGACCAAGCCACCCTCGACATGTTCAAAAAGAACACCGAGGTCGCGATGGGTAAGGACGCGATCGACCTCATCAACTCGCACGACATGATCTCGGAGACGTCGCTTGTGCTCGGGCTACCGGACGACACCCCCGAGACGATAGAGGCGACCTTCCAGCTCGCGCAGCACTACGACCCCGACCTCGCCTTCTTCCTCACGATAGCGCCCTGGCCCTATGCCGACATGTACAAGGACCTCGAACCCTACATCGTCAGCCACGACTACGAGGACTACAACCTTGTCGCGCCGGTGGTCAAACCAAAGGCGATGGCCACCGACGAGCTCATGGACCAAGTCATCAACTGCTACAGGCGCTTCTACATGGGCAAGCTCAAGCGGGTGCCGAAGATGACGCCGTTCAAGCGCGAGTACTTCATGGTCACCATGAAGCTGCTGATGGAGAACTCCTACCTCAAGCAGTATATGGGCGGCCTGGGCAAGATCCCCGCGGAGGTCGACGCCCTGCTCAAGTCCGTCAGGCGCTGACGGCGAACGCCACCCCGCTGGGGGCGCCGGGGGTACTGGCGGCGCTCAGTAGACGCCTGTGTCCTTCATGCGCTGCTCGTCCACTCCCAGCTGGCGCACCTTGATCCTGAAGTCGTGCGCGTTGTGCGCCATGGCCATCGCGTCGTCCATCGTGATCCGCTGGTCCTGGTAGAGGCGGAGCAGACTCTGGTCGAACGTCTGCATCCCGTAGTACTCTCCCTCCTCCATGGCGTCGCGGATCATGTAGGTCTTCTCTGGTTCGTTGATGTACTCGCGGACCGTCCCGGTCGCCACCATCACCTCGACCGCGGGCACCAGCCCCCCTTGGATGGACGGGATGAGCCGGAGGCACACGATCCCCTTCAGCGTCGCGGACAGCATGAGCCGGACCTGCTTCTGCTGGTAGGGCGGGAAGAAGTCGATGACCCGGCTCACGGTCTCGGTGGCGTCGATCGTGTGGAGGGTCGACAGCACGAGGTTTCCGATCTCGGCGGCCGTCAGGGCCGCGGACACAGTCTCGTGGTCCCGCATCTCGCCGATGAAGATGACGTCGGGGTCCTGACGGACGACGTGCCTGAGGGCGTCGGCGTAGCTCTCCGTGTCGATGCCTATCTCGCGCTGGTTGACGATGCACTTCTTGTCCTCGTGCAGCACCTCGATCGGGTCCTCGACCGTCACGATGTGACCTTCGCGAGTGGAGTTGATGTGGTCGATCATCGCAGCCAGCGTCGTGGTCTTCCCCGAACCGGCGGTGCCGGTGACCAGGATCAGCCCCCGGGGCTCGTCGGCCAGCCTTCTCACGACGGCCGGAAGGCCGAGGTCCTCGATGGCTGCTCGTTCGGTGGCCACGCGGCGCAGTGTCGCGCCGACGCTGCCGCGCTGATGGAAGACGTTGACCCTGAACCGGCCCACCCCGGAGACCGAGTACGCGAAGTCGATCTCGCGGTGGTTCTCGAAGGACTGGCGCTGCCGATCGTCCATCATCCCGACCGCCAGCCGCTCGGTAGCCTCAGGAGTGAGTTTCGGCAGCTCATGCAGTACGAACAACCTGCCGTTCAGGCGAATCGCGGGGGGGCTGCCGACCTTGATGTGGAGGTCGGAGCTACCCTTCTCGGTCATCATCTTGAGCAGGCCGTCTATCTCGGCCATGGGTCACCGCCTCTGGGCCGGGGAGCGTGCGTCTAGGATAACGCAGGGCGGTCGGCGGCGGACACGCCAGGCGCGGAACGAGCGCCCGGACCTCAGGGCCGGCAGGCGCCGGCGAAGTCACCGCGCGAGGACAGCGACGATATCTTGACGACGTCACCTGTGCGCGGCGAGTGGATGTAGGAGTCTCCGCCCACGTAGATGCCGACGTGATGAATCCGGCTTCGCCCGAAGAAGACGAGGTCGCCTGGCTCGAGGTGGGCGCGGGCTACCCTCTCGCCAACGCCGATCTGAGCCCTGGAGCTGTGGGGGAGGCGCACGCCGACCTGCGCGTACACGTACATCGTGAACCCGCTGCAGTCGAAGCCCTCCGACGGGCTGGAGCCCCCCCACCGGTACGGGACGCCCATGTAGCGCTTGGCGATGTTGACGACCTCGCTGCGCGGCTGACGCTCCGGCTTCCCGCCAAACGAGATGTCCGGCAGCCGCCAGCGCCTCTTCTTGGGCGCGGCGGCCTGGCGCTCAGCCTCGATCCGCGCGATCTCCCCTTCCAGGCCCCGGAGGACCCTCTTGCGCTCCGCTAGCTGGCCCTCTATCTGCTTCTTGCGGGCCTTCATCGTGGCAAGCTCGCTCTTCGCCTGCTCCCGGGCGGTGGCGAGGTCGGCTCTGGCCTGCTGGGCCTCGGCCTTGGCGGTGCGCAGTTCGGCGACCATCGACGCATCCTCGCGGTTCATCTCCGCGAGAAGGTCCCAGACCGTGGCGAACTCCGCGAAGTCGTTCGTGCCGAGGAGCACTTCGAGGAAGGACAGGGGGCCGCTCCGGTACATGAAAGTCGCCCGGTCACCCAGTCTCGCGCGGAGTTTGGCGAGCGTCGCCGCGACCTTCGCCAACCGGGCCTCGGCGGCCGACGCCTTCGCGGAGACCTCCCTGTAACGAGCCGAGGCCTCGTTGTAGTCCTCGGCGGCGATCTCCACCTTCTCGTCGAGGGCCTCGACCTGCGCTCTGGCGCGCTCGGCCTGCGCCCGCCTGTCACCGAGCGTGGGCGTGGCGAGGGCGGAGATGTCAGATAGGAGCAGGGTCGCCGCGGTCAGTGCGGCAAGGGCCCACATCCGTCGGGTCGTCAAGGCTATCGGAGCCTCCCTTGGCGGACTCGCCGGTCCGGAGAACCGGAGTAGTCTAGCATGCGCCGCGCCGTCAGGCCAAAGCGCCGCAGACCGCATCAAGCAGCGCGACCGCGAACCTCTGCGCTGCCCGGTCGCCGGAGAGAGCCTCTGCCGGCACCTCGAACACGACGACCGGCGGCCTGTCCGCGACCGCCGCGAGACACGCGGCCAACGCCTGCGAGGACGCCCCGTCGGGGACGCCTTCAAGGCGCAGGTCCGACTCGCCGTAGTGGACGCCCGCACGCGCCAGCGCGACGATCAGGCGGTCGCCTGCCCCCCCAACGGCGGTCTCCTCCACATGGAAGCGCGAGGTGGCCTCGGATGCCGACGCAAGATTCGCTATCCGGGCCGCGATCCCCCCCAGAGCCCCATCCGTGACCACGACGGACACACGCAGCCCGGGGGGCACCTCCGCACAGCGCGAACGCGCGGCGACCGGTCCGGGGAACCCCGTCGGATCCTTGCCCTCCCAGACGTGGCGCAGGCCCATGAGCGCGGCGACCGTCTCGGGGCCGACTATCCCGTCGGGCGGCTGCCCGCAACCGGCCTGGAACTCGCGTACGGCCAGCTCGGTCGACCGTCCGAAGATGCCGTCCACCTCCCCGGCGGCGAATCCGAGGACAGCCAGGGCGGACTGCAGCGTGCGCACGTCAGCGCCGTGGAAGAAGGGGTGACGCAGGTACACCATCCGGTCCCCCAGGGAGAAGGAGGCGTCGACCAGGGCGGCCCAGGTCCCGTCATCCACCTCGCCGTCGCCCCCGAGTCCGCGCTCGGCCTGGAAGGCTCTGACCGCCTCGGCCGTCCTCCCCATGAACACGCCATCCACCCCGGTACGCCCGAGGTCATGGCCGAGCATCAGCAGCCTGCGCTGCACATCCTCCACGGCCGGGCCGCGATCGCCGACGCGGATGGGGTCCACCCGTCTCTCCCGTCACACCTGACCTCAGCGCCCGAAGCGCTGCCGGAACCTCGACACGTTGTCCTGCAGCTTACCTGTTCTGAAGTCAGCCCGCCGCAGGAAGCCGGCCACCTCGAGGCGGAGCAGCCTGTCGGGATCGTAGCGATAGGCCGCCGGATCGGTCTTCGCGGACACCACCCCCGCCCTGGCCAGCACCGGCAGTGTCGTGCCGGCGCATCGCTCGCCGACACCCGACATCCGGGCGACCTGCGAGACCTCCAGCCATTCCCCGCAGTGCCGCTCGAGTGCGAGCAGCAGCTCGCGGACGCACGTCTGGGTCTCCCGGTCGGCCGGGAGGGACTCCAACCCTCTCTTGAGACTCACTCGGCGCCCCCGGTCCTCACAGCCCAGTCCTTAGAACCCTCCCGCGACGGCGACCCTGTCCTTGCCGGCTCTCTTGGCGGCGTACATCGCCCGGTCGGCGGCCTCTATCAGCTTGGAGTGGGATCTGGCATGCACGGGGAAGGTCGCCACCCCCACGGAGACCGTCTTGGTGACCGGGTCGAGGTCCTCCCGCCCGATGAACGGGTAGGCGGCCACGCTCTCCCGGATCCGCTCGGCGACCGCCGCCGCTCCTGCGGTGTCCGTCTCGGGCAGCACTATGACGAACTCCTCGCCGCCGTAACGGGCGGCCACGTCCATGTCCCGCAGGTTCTGGCGGATAATCTGGCTGACCGCCTGAAGCACCTTGTCGCCACGCTGGTGCAGGTAGCGGTCGTTGAACTCCTTGAAGTCGTCGATGTCGAGCAGGATCATGGACAACTCGTGCCCGAAGCGGCTGGCGCGCGCGACCTCCTCTTCAAGACGCTGCTGGAAGTAGCCGTGGTTGTGCAGCTCCGTGAGACGGTCTGTGACCGAAAGCCGCTCCAGCTCCTCATGCAGGATGGCGTTCTGAAGCGCCAGCGAGGACTGGTTGGCGATGACGCCCAGCCTGTCGAACTCCGCCGGAGTGAACTCGCGGTCGACGGACGTCGCGACCAGGAGGACGCCGATGATGTGGTCGCCAGAGCGCAAGGGGACGGCCGCCTGGGACCTCAGCTCCTCGGGCCTGCGGAACCACGCCGACGAACCGCCCTCCTCAGGGATCGTCGACTCCTGGACCGGGCCGTCCGAGAAGGCCCGGCCCAGTATCGTGCGCGACACCGGGACCACCGGCTCGAACACGTCCTCGCTCCTGCCCTGCGAGGCGCGCAGGTGCAACGTCCAATCCGCCGTGGAGAGAAGGTACACGCAGGAGATCTCGGCTCCCAGTATCCCGTTGGCCCCGTCGACGATCAGGCTTGACACGTCGGCGACCGACGAGAAGCTCGTCAGGGCCTTGAAGAACTCATGCGTGAAGAAGATCTCAGCCAGGCGCCCCTCAAGCTCCTCGTTGGCCTTCTCCAAGGCCTCCTTGCTGGTCTGAAGCCGCCGCTCGTGGCTGCGGATCTTGTCGTAGGCGACCTGCAGCTCCACGAAGAGCTTCTCCTGCTCCTCGCCCCTCTTCTTCGCCACGAGGAGGTCCCAGATGAGCTCGGAGCCCGCCCGGCCGATCATCTCGACCGAGTCGGGCTTCTGCGCCCTGATGGCGGATTCGAGCTCCCGCTCTTCAGACACGTCGACGATGATGTCGAGCCCTGGGACCTGGAACAGCTCGCTGGGCGCACAGGTCACGAAGACGCCCAGGTCCTCGGCGAGTCGCACGGCTGGCGAGGACATGCTCGTGTCGACCACCGCGACCACCTCGAGGTTCTCGACCTCGGCGAGAAGACGCAGTATCGAGGCGGCCCTGAGGTTGCCGCCGACTATCGCGATGTTCAGCCCGCCGGACTCCGGGCGGGACGGCCTGGCGGCCGCCTGCACGTCCTCCACCGGTATCACGTCCCAGCCCTGCCCATCGAGCGCACCCTTCACAACTCCCGCGTCCCGTGCGCGATGCTGCGCACGCTCACCGTTCCGTCGCGCAGGTCGAGCGTGACCGTCCGCGCATGGCTGCCGCCAGTATCTTCGGCCAGAACGGGGATGCGCAACAGCCTCAACTGCCGCCTGACCTCCGCGGCGTTGCGTTCGCCGATACCCGCCACGACCGAATCCGCGCGGAACATCGCCGCGCCTCCGGCGATCTTGGCCACCAGCCTGGAGCGCAAGCTGCCCAGCTGCTGGATCTCCTCGACGAGTCTGGGGACACCGCAGTCGGCGAAGCGAGACGGGTCGCCGTCCAGCGCCGTGTCGCTCGCTCTTGGCAGCATCACGTGCGCCATCCCGCCCCGGCGCCCGATCGGGTCGTACACGGCGACCCCCACACAGGAACCGAGAGCCGACGCCACCAGCCGGTCGGGCGCCTCGGCGACCGCGATCTGGCCGACGCCGACGTCGACGATTCGGCTTTCGCCGGCACAGTCCGTTCCGGTCGATCGTGTCGGGCGCTCCGCCAACTCAGGCCAGCCCCAGCCGGTTGAGCACGATGTCGAGCCCCTCGGGATCGGGCAGGAACAGCAGGGTCGCGTCCAGCGTGAACCCGTCCCCGATGAACGCCGTGCGGACCAGGAGGGCGGAATCGGCCCGCATGCCCAGTCTGGCGACGCCCACCTGGAGGATGGCGCCAGCCATGTCGTGAGCGAACTGCGGCGGCGAGGGCAGCACGTTGATGTCGGTCATCCGGGCGATGGCCGCAAGATACGCCGACGCCTGGACGAACGCCACGTGCACGAAGAGCGCCTGCGTTTCTGGGCCGAAACACTCGGTCATCCCCGGCGAGCGGCCATGGAGGTGGTCGACCAGCGCCAGCGCCGCCTGCTCCGGCACGACGAACAGGATCGAGCCCCCGATGTCGCCAAGGAACCTGGAGTAAGCCGCCGCCACCACCTGCTCCGGGCCGCCCAGGATCCCAGGCACCTCCGTGACGCGCAGGAGCGATATCTCCGGCACCTCGATCTCGATCGCCCGTCCGAGCAACTGGGACAGCGCCGTCGCGGCGTGCGCGGCGCCGACGCTCCCCAGCTCACGCATGGCGTCCATCTGCATATCGCTGAGGTTCTCGGGTCTCACCTTGCGTCCCCCCGCGTCGGGAACAGGGTCCTAGGGTCGAGGATGAGCGCAACACGGCCGTCGCCCAGCAACGCCGCGCCGCCGATACCGCGCACGTCGCGGAAGAGGCCTGACAGGGGCTTTATGACTATCTCCTGGCGTCCAACCATGTAGTCGACGAGAAGCGCGCTCCTCCGGTCGCCGTGGGAAACGAGAAGGATCTGCTCGTCGCCGTCGGGCATCCTGGCCGAGTCGCAGGCCTCG
Source organism: Actinomycetota bacterium (assembly GCA_037445995.1). Classification (GTDB taxonomy): domain Bacteria; phylum Actinomycetota; class Coriobacteriia; order Anaerosomatales; family D1FN1-002; genus JBBIJK01. The sequence goes on from JBBIJK010000018.1 coordinate 18,581, forward strand.
TCGAGGAGCGCCGAGAGCGGGTAGAGCGGCACGACCTCGCCTGTTCGGATGACGACCACCGGGCGGCCGTCGACGGTCTCGACGCGCACATCCCCTGGGGAGAAGACCTCGCTGACCGAGGAGAGCGCAACGGCGTAGACCTGCCCGTCGCAGCCGACGAGCAGGGCTTGCACGATGGCGAGCGTCAGCGGCAACGACAGCGAGAACCATGTGCCCTGACCCTGAGTGGTCCTGGCCTCCAGCGACCCGCCCAGATACTCGATCTTGCCCTTCACCACGTCCATCCCGACCCCGCGGCCCGAGACCGCTGTGGCCTCGTCAAGGGTCGAGAACCCAGGCGAGCACGCGAGCATCAGGATGTCGCGCTCGCTCGTGGAGTCGCGATCGGCAGGGTTCACCAGGCCCCTCTCGACCGCCTTTGCCCAGATGCGCCCGACGTCCATCCCCCGGCCGTCGTCCGAGACGGTGACGCTCACGAAGTCCCGTTCCCTGGATGCCCCCAGCCGGATGGTCGCGCGGGGTGGCTTGCCGGCCGCCACCCGCTCGGCCGGCGACTCGACCCCGTGATCGACGGAGTTTCGCAGCAGGTGGACGATCGGGTCGCCGATCTCGTCGAGCACCGTGCGATCGAGCTCGATGTCGGCGCCCTCGATCTCGAACGCGACGTCCTTGCCCATGTCGCGGGCAAGGTCGCGGACCATCCTCGGGAACCTGTTGAAGATGTTCCCGACCGGTACCATTCGCGTCTGCATCACCTCGTGCTGGAGCTCTGACGTGGTCCGCTGTAGATCCTCCACGGTCTCGGCGAGCGACCGGTCGGTATGCGAGGCAGCCAAGCGCTCCAGCCGGGCGCGGAGAATGACCAGCTCGCCTACCAGATTGACGAGGTTGTCCAGGTGGCCGATCGAGACCCTGACCGTCTGCGTCTCGGCCAGCTTGGTCACGGGAGCCCCGGCTCGGGCACGGCCCTCGGTTGTCGCGCCGTCACGGGCGGCCTCGCCTGCGGTTGCGACCTCGGGGGCCGTCTCGGCCGCGAGCTCGGACAGGACCTCGGCGGCGGCGACGTCGGAGACGTGGAGCACGTCCTGCTCCACAGCGTCGTCGCCGGCTCGGGTCTCGAGCAACACCTCGAACGTCCGCCCGAACCGCTCGTCTTCGATCTCTTGGGCTGAGGGCGCGGTGTCGAGGATGCGCCCCAGATGCCCCAGCCGCTTCATCACCATGTAGGCGCGGACCGCCTTGAGCGCGCAGCCCTCCTCGAGGGTGACCCGCACGCGGACACGCCTCACCCCGGCCACGGCGTCGGAGGCGTCTCCCGCGTCCGCGGGCGTCGGACCGGGCGCCGCCGGCTCCTCAACACGCTCGGCCGCCGCAAGAAGCTCAGCGACCAGAGAAGAGGTGTCCGAAGGCGGCGAGCCCGCGGCCTCCTCGGAGATCAGCGTCCTTGTCACGTCCAGGGCGCGCAGCATAAGGTCGACGAGCTCGGTGTCCACCCGGCGTTCGCCGCCTCGCACGGACGCCATGGCCGACTCCATCTTATGGGTGAGCTCGGTGGTGGCCTCGTAGCCCATGGCTCCAGCCATCCCCTTGAGGCTGTGGGCGCCCCTGAAGATGGTCTCGACCGCATCTGTCGAATCCGGATAGCCTTCCAGCTCCAACAGCCCGTCGGTCATCGACTGCAAGTACTCCGCGCTCTCGGACAGGAACACGTCGCGATAGGCTGACATGTCGTCGGTCACCGGCTCACCCCCAGCTCCGGATCGCTCGCCGAACCTCCGCGGCGACCAAGTCGAGCGGCACCACGTGCCTGGCGGCGCCCCGCTTGTGCGCGGCGCCCGGCATCCCCCAGACCACCGACGTCTCCTCGTTTTGCACGATGGTCTCGCCGCCGGCGGCCCGGACCGCAGTCAGGCCTTCGGCGCCATCCGAGCCCATGCCCGTGAGCACGACGCCCACCACGTCGGGGCCGAAGTGCGACGCGGCGCTCTCGAACAGCGGGTCAGCCGCTGGCTTGACCCCGTGGATGGTCGGTCCGTCGGCCAGGGAGAGCCTCGGCTGGTCGGAAGCGGCGCGCTCGAGCCGCACGTGCGCGCCGTGAGGCGCCACGTAGGCGTGGCCCGGTCTGACCGGCGCGCCGTGCGCAGCCTCCGCCACTGTGAGAGGGCTGGCCGAATCGAGTCTCCTCGCGAACGAGCTCGTGAAGCCCGCCGGGAGGTGCTGCACGATGACGTAAGCAGCCGGCAGATCCTCCTTCAGCCCTGACAGGACGCGCTCCAGGGCCGGCGGGCCCCCGGTCGAGGCCGCCATCACCACGAGTCGCTTGATCTCTCTGGCCCTGTCCGATTCGGGCACTGCCTCCGGCGGGCACGGGGCCAGGGGGTGGTCGACTGTGGCACAGAGCCGCCTGTCGGGGTCGATGCGGTTCGCGACGCGTATCTTCTTCAGCAGGTCGTCCGAGAGCTCGGCGAGAGAGCTGGCGATCCCGCCCTTGGGCTTGACCATGAAATCGACCGCGCCGACTGACAGGGCCTGGTAAGTCACGTCAGGGGAATCGAGCGAACTGAGCATGATCACCCTGGACCGGGTCCGCTTCATCAGGAAGGGCAGCGCCTCGATCCCGTTCAACTCGGGCATCTCTATGTCGAGGGTGATCACGTCGGGCTCGAGCTCGACAGCCCGCTCGATCGCCTCCGATCCGGTGCGCGCGACACCCACCACCTCGACGCGGGGGTCGAAAGAGAGCGCCCTTGTCAACATCTGCCTGATAAGGGCGGAATCGTCTACGACCAGCACTCGGATGTTGTTGGGCATGCGCTCGTCAGTCGGGAGCCGTCTGCAGGCACTTCTTGACGGTCTCGAGGACCTTCGTGGGCTGGAACGGCTTGACCAGGAAGTCCAGGGCCCCCGACTCGAGGGCTTCGACGATCATCTTCTGCTGGCCCATCGCGCTGACCATCAGGACCTTGGCCTGCGGATCCTTCAGGCGGATCTCCCTGAGCGCGTCCAGCCCGCTCATCTCCGGCATCGTGATGTCCATCGTCACCAGGTCGGGCCTGACCTCGACGTACTTCTGAACGGCGTCGCGGCCGTTCACCGCCTCGTGGATCGCGTATCCCTCCTTGGAGAGGATGTCCCTGATCATCATCCGCATGAACGCGGCGTCGTCAACGACAAGGACAGTCCTAGCCATCGTGCCCACCTTCCTCGGGTGACGCCGTCTCGGCCACCGTGGCCAGCTCCCCCTTGGGTATCGTGCGCTCAAGGTCCAGCAGCAGAGCCAGGCGCCCGTTGTGCTCGGTCACCCCGGCTATGGCGTCCGACCCGCCCTGCTCCAGAACCGAGCCGGGGGGCGGCTGGATCGAGGACGGATCGATGTGCAGCACCTCATGGGCGGCGTCCACCGCCAGCCCGACCAGTCCAGCGGACGTCTCAGCCACGACGATGCGGGAGTTGGCCTCGGGCTCGAAGCTCCCGCGGCCCAGCGCCATCGCCAGGTCCACGACTGGTATCACTCGTCCGCGCAGGTTGATGACTCCCTCGACGGAGGGCGGGGCTTTCGGCACGGGCGTGCCGCGCTCGTAGCGGATGATCGACTGCACCCTCTCGATCGGCAGGCCGTACATCTCGCCCCCGAGCCGGAAGAGCACGTATCCGAGGCTCCCGTCAGGCACGCCCGCCCCCTAGTCGACGTGGAACATGCGGACGGACTCCTCCAGCTGACGAGCCATGTCCGCGAGGTCCTGTGCCGAGGACGCTATCTCCTGCATGCAGGCCGTTTGCTGCTCGGCGGCCGCGGCCGTCTCCTCGGCCGACGCGGCGTTCTCCTCGACCACGGCGGCTATGTCGTGGATCGAGCGGTCGACGCTGGCCGTCTGGCCGCTCTGGTCCTGGATCGCGTGGGCTATCTGCTCGGCGAGCACCGTCGTGCGGGAGACCGCGTCGTTTATCTCGCGCAGGGCCTCCCCCGACTTCGCGACTACCTCGTTGCCGACGGCGACCTCCCTGGAGCCTATCTGCATGAACTTGAGGGCCTTGGCGGTCTCCTGCTGGACCTCCTTGATCAGCTCGCCGATCTGCTCGGCCGCCTTGCCCGATCCCTCCGCGAGCTTGCGGACCTCCTCGGCCACGACCGAGAACCCGCGGCCTGACTCGCCGGCGCGGGCCGCTTCGATGGCGGCGTTGAGGGACAGCAGGTTGGTCTGGTCCGCGATCGAGGTGATCACGTCGACGATGTCGCCGATCTCCTCGGAGCGTGCACCGAGGACCTCGACCGACTCCGCGAGGGTGTCGATGGCGGTCTTGACCTCACCGATCTTCTGAATCGCTTCGCCGGTGGCCTCCTCGCCGCGGACAGACGCGCGGGTCGCCTCCTCGCTGACCTTGGCCGACTCGAGCGCCTGGAGGGCGATGTCGCTCATCGCCGAAGATATGGACTCCATGGAGGAGGATGTCTCCTCCACCTTGCGCGACTGGAGCTCCGCCCCGTGCGCTATCTGCTGCACCGAGGAGGATATCTCGATGGTGGACGAGTTGATCTCCTCTGAGGAGGCGGAGAGTTGCGCGGCGGCCGACGAGACCGACTCGGCCGAACGCCGCACCCCCGACGCGATGTCGGCCAGAGAGGCGATCAGGGCGTTGCACTCCTCGACCAGCAGGCCGATCTCGTCGGCGAAGGCGGCCGTCGCGCGGACCCGCAGGTCGCCCTCGCCGGCCTGGATCATGGTAGCGCCGAGGTCGCGAAGGGGCCTGAGCACGCGCTGCTTGAACTGCCAGCGCCAAAGGAGGGTGCCGGGGATGCCGGAGAGCACCATCACCACCGCCCCGAACACGATGACCGGGAGCATCTGCTGGAGCGTCAGATCGAGCGTCCACCACGCGAACACGGCGGTCACCCCGAGCCCGAAAGCCACGGCAGGGGCGATCGTCGCCCAGGTGAGCAGCGTGAACGTGTAGGACAGACCCCGCTTCACACTGGAGTCGCGTACCGCCTTGTCCATCCCCGCCTCCTAGTCCGTCCTCCCCGGAACGCCGCGATCACAGGCCCAGGGGCTTGCGGTATATCCTCTCACGGCCGTTGACCAGCTCGAAACGCCCCGCGGGCCCCGGACTCAGCTTCTCGCTCTTGCCGAGGACGAGGTACCCGCCTCTGTGGAGCGCCGACCAGAACGTCTCGAGCACCCTCTCCTGCTGGTCGCGGTTGAAGTAGATGAACACGTTCCTGCAAAAGATCACATCGACGACGCTGAGCGGTCGGTCCCGGAACAGGTCCAGCCGGTTGAACCGGACGCAGCTGGTCACCTCCGGCCTGATGACGAACCTGTCCCCTTTCGCTTCGACGTATTTTAGCTGATAGGACGGAGGGATGTGCTTCAGGGCCGCCACGTCGTACTCGGCGCGCTTGGCCTTGCTCAGCGCCTTCGGGTCGATGTCGGTGCCGGTGACGCCTAGGAGGAAGCGCTCCCGCATCCTGCCCGCGGCCTCCAGGATCGTCATCGCGATGGAGTACGGCTCCTCGCCCGTCGCGCAACCCGCCGACCACACTCGGACCATGCGGTGCCTGGAGCGCAGCTTCTCCTCGAGCAGGACGGGCACGACCTCGCGCGCGAACACGTCGTAGACGGACTTGTCCCGGAAGAAGTCGGTCACGTTGATGGTCAGGGTGTCGAGCAGCCCGTGGAACTCCTCGGGGTGCGCGTCAAGGTAGGCGGTGTACTGGCGATAGGTGTGGAGCCCAAGCGCCCGGAGCCGTGCCGCGAGACGGCGTTCGATGTAGGCCCGCCGGTACTGACCAAGGTCGAGCCCGCGCTCGTCGTGGATCTTGGCCAGCAGCCTCTCGATGTTGCCCCGATATATCTGTCCGGTCTCGGGATGCACCTGTCCCCCGCTCCGTGAAGTCCCGCCGCATGGCGCCGCCCGCTCCAGTGTAGAATATCGAAGTCCGGCCCCGTCACCGTGAGGCTCCGATTGGGATCGCCAACCACCAGCCAGCGCCTGACCGCGGTCATCGCCGCAACCCTGATGCTGTCCGCCTCGGCGGGCCTGGGATGGGCGGTGGCCGACGACTTCGCGCGCAGCCGCGTCGTGCCCGCCGGGGTGAGCATCGCCGGGGTCGACCTGAGCGGGCTCCCGGCCACCGAGGCTCGGCGCGTCATCTCGCGCGAGGTCGAAGCGCCCCTCCTGACCCCGGCGAGCGTGCGCACGCCCGACGGGGTCGAGGCGCTCGAAGTGGACGGGATCGTCTCGGTGGACGTGGACGCCATGGTGGAGGCGGCGCTCCAGCCTAGCCGCGAGCGCCCCCTGCCCGAGCGCGTCGCCGCCAGGCTCACCGGCCGGGCCGTCGAGCGTGACGTCGGCGCGGTGCTCGCCGTGGATGACGCGGCGCTGCGCGCCTGGGTCGACGCGACCGCGGCCAGGGTAGACCGCAGGCCGGTCGACTCCACCGTCACCGTCGGCGAGGGCACCCTGACGGTGCGCCCGCACGAGCCCGGCTACCGGACGCTCACCGACAGAGCCGTCGCGGACATCTCCGCGGCGCTGTCCGAGGGCCGCAAGGAGGTCGACCTGCCCGTAGTGGTCCTGGAGCCCCAGGTCAGGGACGACGCCTGGGGCAAGATGATCCTGGTGGACCTCTCGCAGCGCAGATTGTGGCTGTACGACGGAGCGGACGTCGAGAAGGCCTACCGGATCGCGATTGGCAAGCCAGGGCACTCGACCCCGAGGGGGACGTGGACCGTCGTCAACAAGCGCTACATGCCCGCCTGGAGCAACCCGGGCTCGTCGTGGGCGGCAAGCATGCCCGCCTACATCCCGCCCGGGCCGCGCAACCCGCTGGGCACCAGGGCGCTGGACCTGAACGCGCCCGCCATCCGCATACACGGCACGACCAAGAACGGCTCGATCGGGACGGCCGCTTCGCACGGGTGCATGAGGATGCACCGCTGGGACATCGAGGACCTCTACGACCGCGTGCCGGTGGGCACGAAGGTCTTCGTCGTCCGATAGCCGGGCTCACCTGAGCAACGCCAGCGCCTGACCCTCCACGGTCGCGCTCAGCGCCCGCTCTCCCCCGAGCAGCGTCACAAACCCGGCCGAAGGCTGCGAGGTGACCAGCGCGCTGGCCTGAGGCGCCAACGACGTCGGGGTCGTGAGCATCAGCGGGTTCCAGCCCCCCCCGCGGAAGGCGGCGAGCCCGCCGCCTGCCAGCGCGTCAGGGAAGTTCGTCCCGGTCGCCAGGTACACCCCGCGGATGCCGCCGGGCGCCAGGCCCTGCCCGATCCCGTGCTCGACCAGCGCCCTGGCGGTGTCGTACCTGCTCGTGCCCCACCTGCGGACGACCGTCGGGGAGCCGTACGCCGGCGACCCCACGGCCGCCTCGACATCCGTCGACACAGCGCCGACGCCACCGCAGATGACGACGGTCGAGGGCCTCAATCCCTCGAGAGCCTGCGCGGACTCCTCGGGCAGCTCGGCTTTGCGGGTCAGCACGATGGGCGCTCGCATCGCCGCGGCCAGGCTTGAGGCGGCCAGCGCGTCTGCGAAGTTCACGCCGGTCGCGACGAAGACCGGCCCTCCGGGCCCGGTGCGGCGGAGCACCTCCTCGGCGACGGCGCGCGAGGTGGCGTACCTGCTCGGGCCCCAGAGCCTGACGACCGAGGAGACGGAGGCGGCGAGCTGGGCTTCCACCGCATCGCTGACGACCCCTGCGCCGCCCACGATGTAGACCTTCGTCGCGCCCAGCCGCGCGATCTCGGCGACGACCGCCGAAGGCAGCTCGCTCCTGGGCGTCAGGAGCAGCGGCCCCTCCACGGCGCCGCAGAGCGCCGCGGCGGGCAAGGCGTCGGCCCAGGCGCTCGAGCTCGCCAGGACCACGACGCGCTCGCCGGCGAGGGGCCCGGGAAACGCGGCGCGCGAGATGGCGATGGCGCTGTCGATGCGCGAGGGGCCGGACAGGCGGCTCTCGAGCAGGGTGACCGCCGCGGGGGCCGACGCGGCCGTGACGAGTATGCTCGGCGCGGGCGAGCACGACGCCGCGAACGACGCCGAGGCGCCGGTGGTGACGGTGGCGGGGGCCGACCGGGTCACGACCAGCGAGGCGCCCGGGGCCAGCGTCACCCCGCTGGCGATGACGCCCAGCTCGCCTCCGGTGAGGGTTCCGCCGAACAGCGATGTGGTCCCGGTGTTCGTGACCGTGAAGGTGCTGAGCACCGCCGTGCCGGGGTTGACGGTCGACCGGTTCAGCGCTCTTGTGACCGACACCGACGGCGACAGCTCGACGACCGTCACCGTCGCGCTGGCCACGGCCTCGACCCGGGCGCCGCTGGGAAGGGTCGCCGTGGCGGTCGCGACGGAGGCGGTCGTGGTCGAGATGACAGCCCCGCTGGTCACGACTAGCGACTCCCGCGCCGCAAGGGCGGAGCTGGCGAGCACGCTGCCCAGCCGGTCATCGACGATCGTGACGCCGTGCAGGCGCTCGCTCGTCAGGTTCCGCACCGTGTACGTGTACACGATGTGCGCTCCGGCCACCGCCTCCGTGGCCGAAGGGGAGCTCGACAGGGAGAGCACCGGCGTCATGGACGCGGTCGTCGTCACGGCCTCGCCGTAACCCGTGCCGGTGCCTGGGTCCCAGGCCTGGACCAGGTAGACGTACGACTGCCCGATGACCGCCGTGGTGTCGTCCCACGAGCGCGACGGTGACCGCTGAGCGGTCAGCTCGGTCCAGCTCGCGGGCGACGACGACGGTGCCCGCCACACCCGCCACGCCAGCTCGCGCTCCTCGTCGGCGGTCGTGGTGGTGGAGCGGGCGGGCTGCGCCCAGGTCAGCTGGGCGGTGGCACCGGACTGCGTCGCGGCGAGCGATCTCGCCGGCCCGTACTTGTACCCCAGGAAGCGGATGTCGTCGATCGTCACGCCCTCGCCGACCCTGGTCCCGCGCAGCTCGTGGTGATCGAAGAAGTTGAACTCGACCTCGCCGGGACGGCGGGACAGGTTCTCGCTCGGACCGCTCAGCTCGATCCAGGCCCGGCGCCAGGACCCGACGGCCGCGAGCGGCCAGTCGTAGATGTTGTGGTAGGGGGATGAGGGGTCAGTCTGCCTCCACCTGACCTGGAATGAGTCCCCGTCGGCGGCCCCCCTCGAAGGCAGCACGTACCAGAACTCGAGCCAGGACGAATAGTGGTCGGCCGTCTGCGTCAGGGCGATCGAGGAGATCGAGTCCGTGCCCTGCGGGTAGGTCAGAGGGTTCGGCGCTGTGGTCGCTCCTGTGCTCCTGTGGGTGCCGGCGCACCACAGCCCGTACGACCCCGTGCGGGCCCTGGTCGTGATCCGCCCCCACCAAGCGGGCGTGTACGGGCCGGAGGTCCCTATCGCCATGCCTACGGGAGGATACGCCCCTTCAAAGCCGATGTCCGGCCGCATCGACGCGGGAGCGGTCGGCGGCGTGGCGCTCGCCGACGAGGGCGCGAGGAAGGCCGAGGCCATCAGCAGCACATGGAGAAGGCGTCTCGCTCTCACTGGCATCCCCTGTTCGCGATCATGGTGCGGTCGGGAAGGACCCGGCTATCCTGATCACGTGTTCGCGCACCTCGGCCGGCGGCACGTCGCGAGCCGTCCCGATCGCCTCGAAGACGTACCGGCCGCGCACGAACACGACGGCTGCGAGCCGGGAGCCGTCGGTGGCCACGTACGCGGGCGCCCCCGCGATCTCGGCGGAGGACACGTCCTTGGCGTACAGCTTCTTGGTGACCTTCCCGATGTAGGCATCCGCCTCCGCGACGCTTCCCCGGTCGTGCACGGAGAGCAGCACCCGGGTCATGATGGCGGCCTGAGGCGTCCCCGGGCGCGGCTCGGCGCTGACGTCACCGTCGCTCTCGCTGACCACGGCGAACCCCAGCTCGTAACCATCGACGTCGACGGGCATGAGCGACCTGATGGGCAACGGCCCGGCGAAGACGCCCGGGGTCGTCGGCTGGCTCTGGCCGCTGGTGGGCGTGGCGCTGCGCGGCCTTGCCCGGTCCCGGACGCTGCCGGCCCTCGCGTTCCCCGGATTGGCGGCCAACACCCGTTCGGCCAGCTCCGCCGCGCCGGTCGTGTCCCCGCTCGCAAGGGCCGCCTCCGCGCGGTCCAGGGTCTCGTCGACCGGGTCTGACACGACCGCGGCGACGCCGGACGGCGCAGGGCCAGGCGCCCCGCCGGGCGACGAGAGCGCCGCTCCGGCTGTGACGGCCGCGGCGAGCACCAGCACCGCGCCTCCGAGGACGGCCCATCGCGGGATCCTCCGCGCGGTCCTGTCGCTTGTGCGTTCTAATGTCGCCATGGCTGTCTCCGCAGCCTCCCAGTGTCGCTTCCCTGCGCCTTGAGTCTACCCGCCGGGGTGGTACTCCCCGTGGGCGGGTTGTGTCGAAACCGTGTAGGGGCCGAGAGCCAGGCTCAGGCGCCCTCCGCGAGAGCGGCTCGCCCAGCGGCCAGGTCCTCCTCGCCGAAGGACTCCGCGGCCCTCTCCGCGGCGCACACGACAGCGGCTGACGCAGCGCGAGCGAACCTCTCGAGCGAGCCGCCGCACTCCGCCGCGAGGGTGGCGAAGGGCTCGTCGGCGGGGGTCCACACCCGGGCCCCGGGCAGAGCGGCCGACTCCAGCCAGACCCTGACCAGATCCTCGTCGTAGGCGTCGCCCATGGCTTCGAACACGTCCTGGTCGGACATGTCCCACGAGACCCGCTTCGCGGCCGCGAACTGCTCCTCGAGCTCCGGGGCCAGCCCGGGCTCGGCCAGTATCACGAGGATGCCGTGTTCGGCCAGCCCCCACCGCATCTCGGTGAGCGCCAGCGCGATCTTCATGCGCATGTCGGGGCTGATGCTGTCCCAGCCGTCGAACCTATCCCAGATGAGGGCGACCTTGCCGAACCTGGCGCTCGCGAACCTCGCCAGGGCGCCGAGCGTCTTACGCGGCGCCTTGGTGACCCTCATCTCCTGCGCCGCCGAGGAGGTCCCCTGCGCGATGTAGGCCCTGAGGGCCCTACCCATCACGGGCGACAGGTTCTTGGCGGTGTACGCCACGACGTAGGCCGCGACGTCCGCCGCGAGCGGGCCTCGGTCGCCTCCGGCACGGCGCCCGTCGGCGATGGCGGCGGCCGTCTCGGGGCCGAGCGGCTCCGCGAAGACCTCCCTGCCCGGATCGCCCTCGTCGTCCTCGTCGGCGTCGTCGGTCTCCTCGGGGTCGTCCTCCTGGCGGGCGCGCCGGGCCTCGCCGATGCGAAGCAGCACCTCGAGGTCGTCCCGCAGGCCCTCCCGCTCGCTGGCGAGCGGCCCGTAGACCTCCTCGGCGGTCTCGGCGGGAGCACGCTCGAGCAGCTCCATCAGGAGGTCGAGATCGGCCGCCGCGAGCGGCCCCCACTCGGGCAGCTCGGTGTCGGGGGCGGCCAGCGCCCCCCTGGTCCACGCGGCCAACGTGAGGTCGAAACCGGCCCCGGCGAGCTTGTCCGCCAGGGCGGCGAGGGCGCCTCGCACCCGCCCGCCCCTCATCGTCTGCAGCTGCGCGTACGCGGGCAGCACGCCGAACGAGTCGTCCTGGGTCAGCGTGTGGAGTATCTCGCCCGTGGTACGGATCGCGAGGAAGGCGGACTTGTCGAGGGGCTTCTCGGCCCAGACCGGGGTGGAACGCTCCTGGGACACCCCGTCCACGAGCGCGGAGTAGAGCCTGTTGGCCGCCGCGTGCGTGGACAGCGCGAGGGGCAGCGAGTCCCCCTCGTCCGCGCGCCAGACCCCGAACGGGTCGCCGATGAGGCCGAGCGAGCGGAATATCAGAACGGGCCTGTGCCCATCGGTGGATGTCACCTGGATCGAACCGCCTTCCATGGGGTAGGTCCGGGGTCCGCTGGCCGTCAGCGGGCCGCCGCGTCAGGTATTCGTAAGGTTACACCTCGTCCGTCCGGCGCTCCACCGGGCGAACGAGGGGCCCCGGACCTCGCGGTCCGGGGCCCCGTTCGCCACTTCCAGGAAGCGGCCCCCGAAGGGTCCGCTACTTGTTGTGGCAACGCTCGCACACGCCGCGGTTGTCCGCGCGCAGCAGAGCGCTCGACTTGGTCGGATCCACGCCCGTGACCGCCGCTCCAGGAGCATCCAGGACGGGGAACCATGTGACGACTGCTGACGAGTCGGTGGTGATGAGGCTGGACTCGGCCCATCCGGTCATCGTGACCGATGTGCCGTGAGCCACATGGCAGGTCAGACAGCTGATGTAGTCCTGGTAGTCGTAGTCGCCGCGGAAGTTCGGCGAGCCGGCACGCTGCTCCAGCGGGAGCAGGGTGTCGGTCACGACGTGGCGCGCCAGCGCGCGGGCCGACGCGGGTCCCACGCCAGCGCCCAGCGTCACGTTCACCGGGTGACGGTGACGTGCGCGCGCGCCGACAGAGCCCGTCTGCGGGCTGATGGCGTTCTCGGCGTCCGCCTCGGCAGCGCCGTAGTCATACATACCGGGCATCGGGATGGCGCCAGCGCCCCAGCTGAGCTGCTGCGCGGAGGCGACGGTGTCGTCGCGCACGATGTAGCGCTCGTGGCACGCAGAGCACCAGCCCGACATCGAGCGCTGCGAACCGGCCGCGGGGGCCATGTACGCGTACTCGGCCTTCGTGTAGTTCGGGAGGTAGGACGCGACCTGCGATGCGCCGGCATCGTGAAGCAGCCAGCCGCCGGTCGGGTAGCCCTCCTCCGCCGAGATGACCCACGGGGTGGGCGGCGGGCTGAGGATGTTCACCGTCTCGTCGTAACCGCCGACCACGTGCCCGTTGACCGTGTCACGCAGCAGCCTGTAGTTGGCCGACCCGTGGGGGTCGTGGCAGCTGGTGCAGGTCAGGGCCATCTGGGCGGCCGAGGCCGACTGGCCACCGCCCCACGCGGTCAGGTTGACGGCGTCGGAGTTGTCGTGGATCGACGTGACGTTCAGGAAGCCGCCGGACCCGTTCGGGACCCTCTCGAACCCGCCGCCGTTGAGCGTGGCGAGGGCCGACGAGTTGGTCTTGTAGATACCGCTCCCGGCAAGACCGCCGACGCCGGACGGGCCGCCGTCGAAGATGCCCGACTGGACGTTCGTCGAGGCGCCCGGCGCGGCGTCGCCATGGCACGCATAGCAGAACTGCTGCATGGTCGAGGCCGACGACACCAGCAGTGCGCTGTGCGTCACGCCAGAGCCGTTGTACTCGGTCCAGCGGACCGGGGAGAACGACGTGTGGGCGCGGTGACAGCCGGCGCACGCGTCAGTGTCCTTGGTGTAGCTTCCGTGCGGGCCCAGGTTCGCGAACGCGACCCCTGCGTACAGGAGGACGAGCGCGAACGCGAGCAGGACAACGATGCTGAGTCTCTTCACTCTGTTCACCTCTCTCCTGTCTAGTGCACCGCGCAGGCGATGCAGGGGTCGAAAGACTGTGCGATGCGAAGGGCCTCGACGCCACCACCGGTGGTCGTCTTGACATTGCGGTTAGGCAGCTTGTACAGATCGCCGCCGTGGGCCGCGTACGCGGTCTTCGTGATCTGCGGGCCGGTCAGGTTGACCGGAGCGACAGCTTGCTCCATCGGACCGTGTTTGCCGTCGTTGGACTTCGGCGAGGCGTTCCACGTGGTGGGGACGATGCACTGGTAGCGCTCGATCTTCTTGTCCTTGATCGTGCAGATGTGCATCAGCGCGCCGCGCGGCGCCTCGACGGCCCCGATGCCGGGGGACTCGGGCGTCGGCGAGGCGACGTAGCGGTACGTGTTCACCCCGACCACCGCGGGCAGGGCCGTCAGCCACGTGCCAGCGGTGTTCCACGTGATGGCGACCGAGGTGTTCGGCGTGCCGTACATCCACGTGAGCAGCAGGAGCGACTCGAGCGCGCGGGCCCGGATGCGGTCCATTGTGGACAGCCCGAGCTTCAGGCCGACGATCCAGTTGGTGATCGCACCCTTGATGACGGCGCTCGGAAGGCCGTAGGCCAAACCGATGACGGCGTTCGTGAGCGCCGCGTTGTCGATGCCCAAGGTGATCGCGTTGGCCAAATCGTCGCCCGTCTGAGCCCCGATGGCGCTCCCGGTCACGACCTTGTAGTACTTGACCGCGTTGGGAAGTGCGCCAACAACACCGTTGAGGTTCTCGTACAGCCAGAGCTCGGCGAGCCCGGCCCGGACGAGCGCCACCGCGAGGTCAGCCTCGATGGCGTTGGGATTGAGGCCCGTGCCGGTGTTGGCGTGGACCTTCGCGTAGACGTTAAACGCGAGCTGCTGCAGCGCGTTCCCGCCACTATCCACGAGGCTCGCCGGAGCGTCCTTGTCGATGGCGTACAGGCCCTGCACGACCAGCCTGGCAAGCGGACCGACCTCACAGGGCTGACCCTTGAAGCGCGGAGCCTTGAGGTACGAGTAAGCCCCAGCCTTGCTGCGCGAGGGCTTCGTGCGGCTGACCGTGTAGGGCTTGGAGACGCCTGTGGCGGCGTCGTAGCCGAAGGACGCGTCCTGAGCGTACCAGGAGTACTTGGTGTCCTCGGTCAGGTGGTTCTGGACGTCCGCGGCTGTAATCGTGCCCGACGTGGTAGCGCCGTAGTAGCCGCCCGCGTTGAAGACGTAGCCGCGCACAAAGTGGTTGCTCGACACGCCATTGGCGGCCGCAGGACCCACCTTCTGGAATCCGCCCCATGACAGGAAGTTGGTGCAGCCCGCGCCCCATCCCTTGCCATCGGTGTTGTGCTTGTTGTCGAAGTCGCGGTAGAGATACCCCAGCGCGAGCACGACCGGGATGTACTCCTTGACGACGAAGTCGCCGATCTCCTTCATGAACTCGGAGAACTTCGAGCACTTCGCGGTCAGCAGCTCCGACTTGAGGTTCGAGGTACCGCCGGCGACGAAGCACGAGGTCATCGGCATGCGTCCCGCGAACAGCGCGCCAGCCTCGAAAGTGAGACGGCGGATGCGAAGCGCCTTGACATACTGCTTGATGACGGCCGACCAGACGTCCTTCGAGAAGCCCTTGTCGTCGGCGGGCAGGATGCCGTGAGCGTTGTAGGGCGCCGGAACGGCGACGGTCGCACCCGCGACGCCCTTGCCGCTACCCTGCAATGCGGGGTGGTAGTAATCGGCATGGAAGTGAGGCGTCCAGGGCGGGATCGACGGGCCCTGGATGTAGCTCGGGGCCGCCAGGTGGTAGAAGTGCGTCATGCTGGACATGAGGAACTCGGCGCCCAGCACCAGGTTCCTGATGTGGATCGCCTTGTCCGGCACGCCGAGACCGAGGTTGCCGGTCATGCTGGGCGTCTGGAACTGCGCGGTGCCGCTGTAGCCCATCGCGGCCTCGACCGCGTGCGTCGAGGCTAGGCCGTGCGGGACCGGGCAAACGCCGCAGATGCGCTGCGTGAACGTGATCGCGTCGTTGGGCTCGCGGCCGATCAGGAAGTTCTCGAAACCGCGGAACAGGTTGCCGTGCATCTTGCAGGCGTCCACCAATCCACCGTTTACGTCCAGATCCGCACCGAGGTGACCCTCGATACGTGAAATGGGATCCAGTTCCTTGATAGCCATCTAGTATCTCCCTCCTTCCCTCTTCTAGAAGCGGTTGACGAACGGGACCATCGAATCCGGGTAGCCCTTCTCGGTGCAACCCATGCACGGATGGCCCGCCTGGATGCAGTTGCCGCCGCGGATGCCGTTGACGGCGCGGATGCCGTAGTCCCACGACGCGTCGTTGGCGGGCTGCTGGCCGTTCCAGCCGCGCACGCCACAGAGCGACATAGTGGAGATGCCCCTGCAGCCGATCAGCTGCAGGCAGCCGGCATCGCCGGGCTTGAGCGCGTTGATGCCCTTGACGTGGTCCTGGTAGCGCGGGCAGAAGCCGTTGTGCAGCGGCACGCCGTAGACGGCCTTGAGGCGCCTGGTGGCGTCGACCGCCGTGCCCTTGATCGCGCCGGTGGTGTCCAGGATGCCCAAGGGGCCCCCGGTCGGCGTCGCGTTCTTGTTGACGAAGTCGACGAGGAACGCCACGACCGTGAGCACGAACCACCACGGGTTGGTCGGGCAGCCCGGGACGTTGACGACCTTGTCCTTGCTCCCTGCGGCGCCGAACTTCTCCAGGTGGTCGTAGACGCCGCGAGCCGGGGTCTGCCGGACCGTGCCGTCGGTCTTGACCATCGCCGGGTCCGCCGCGAAGACGGGGGACTCGCAGGCCGGGTAACCGCCGAACGCGGCGCACTGACCGATGGAAACGACGCCGATGCAGTCTGCGCGGTTAGCCAAGCCGGTCACGACGGCGCCGAAGTCATGGTCCTCGGTCGCGCCCTCGTTGATGCCGATGGAGCACCAGGACGGCACCGTGAGGGTGCCTGCGGGAACGTTCGTGGTGTCGCCCCACGCCCCGCCTTCGCCCTTGCGCTGGACGGCGCCCTCGACGACCATCACGAACGGCGCGGACCCTCCGTAGGTGATCCGGTCCTTGAGCCACTGGTAGGCGAGGTCGCCCGCCATGCCGTTGACCGTCTCGTGATACTCCAGCGAGATGAAGTCGATCAGAACGTCGGCTATGTTCGCGATGTACACGCCATTGGTCGCGTTCTTCTTCTGGTCGAAGTTGCTGCCGGTGTCCGCAGCGCTGTTCTGGATGGTCCTGTGGCCGTACGGATGACCGGCCTGCTCGCCGCCGTTCAGAACGGACGAGCCGTCGCCGTCGCCACCTGTCATGAGGTCCAGCGCCGCGAGCGTGCTGATACCGCTGCCGTACACGGAGTCCGCCGTCGCGCTCTCAAAGAAGCTGAGCAGCGACGTGGAGCACCCCGTGCACTCGGCGCCGTGGACCCAGACAACGCTGGGCTTCTGGTGCCATGCAGCGGTGGACGCGTGGGCAAAGACCTCAGCGATCTTGGCGACGTCGGCCTGACCGAGCCCCATGGCTGCGGCCAGCGTACCCAAACGGGTAACGAACTGACGCCTGGTTATCGCCATGCCTTCCACTCCTCCTTCACTTGAATCCGAAGGTACAGACCCCGAGCGAAGGCATGACGTCACCTCCTTGGCGCCCTTCCTCGGGAGGGGCGGAGGCGACACGGACGAACGACAAGGAATACCCCTACCCCTGCAGGGTGACACTCCCGTCGCGGTCTTCGTGCCGGCTCCGACCCGGGCTCACGCTATCTGAGATTGTCACACATACTCATGTAACACTTGTTACATACTGCCGAAGCGTATCCTGCGGGACGCCGGCAGTCAATGCCCTGACGCGGCCAGACTCGTTAATCTTCCGCGGACGTGTCTGTCGGCCCCGTGTCCTCGGCGCTGTCGTAGCGCTTCGGCTCGAACCGCTCGAGGAACTCGTCGCGGTCGACCACGTCGATCTCCAGCAGCTTGGCGAGTCTGCGCAGCTCCCTGTCCTCGGTGCAGAAGACGTGTGCCCGCTGTGCGACAGCCAGCACCACCGCGGTCTCATGGGCGATGTCCATCTTCTCCATCAGCGCACGGGCGTCGGCGTCCGAGTGCTCGTAGGGCTCGAACAGCTCGGCCATCCGCGGGTCGTCGCACTCGATCGCGCCGACAGTCTCGTGCTGCCCCGCCTCGACGACCCAGCGCCGACGGCGGGAGGGCATCAGACCGGCGACCTCCGTCTCGACCATGCGGCCCACGAAGTCCGGCGTCGCGTGGAAGCGGCGGCGGCGCATGAACGGCAGGAGCAGCAGCGGCAGGAAGGGCACACCGCACAGGGCCCACTGCCAGGGTGTCTTCGGCGTCGGGATGACCTCGGCCTCGGCCGGCCAGCCCCACACCTGGATGCGGCGGTTGGAGGTGTCCGCGATGTACATGTAGGCGGTGGCCGGGTCGACAGCGATGTCGTTGGGATAGTTGAACTGACCCTCCAGCACGCCGTTCTCGCCAAAGGAGAGCACCTTCTCGCCGCGGACCGTCCAGATCGTGGCGTCGTGCGCCAACGTGTCCATCGAGACGAGCTTGTTCGGAGCGTCCTCCTTCTCGCCCCTCAGCTTGGGAAGGAAGTCGATGCCCCGCGGAAGCCCGTCGGCAGCCACCAGACGGAGGAACTCCCCGTCCGGCGAGTAGACCTTGAGGCGCCGGTTGTTGCTGTCCGAGACCCACACCTCGTCCCCGTGGACCTTGATGCTGTTGGGGAACAGGAAGTAGTCCTCGTTCTCCTCGATCCTCTGAACGCCGCCGGCCGTGCCCACCGAGCGCTTGAACTTCCCGTCAGGACCGAAGATGAGCAGCCGGTGCCCCTTGAGCATCTCGGTGACGTACAGCGTCCCGTCGGGTCCGAACGCCAGCGCTATAGGCGCCCACTGACGGCCCTTGGCGTCGAAGTCCGGGAGCTGCTCCTTGGGCAGCTTCGGGTCGAAGTCCCGCAGGTACTCCCCGGCCGTGCTGAAGACCTCGATCGCCTGGCGGCGGCGGTCGGTGACCCAGTACTCGCCGCTGACCGGGTGTTTGGCGATGTAGAGCGGCACCACCGTGTCGCCCGTGCCGAAGTGCCGGATGAAGCGGCCCTCCCGCGTGAAGACGCTGATCTGGCTCCTGCGGCTGTCGGTGACCAGGACGCGCTCCCCGTCGACCAGGACGCCCACGGGGTTGCTCAGGCGGTCGTCGTCTGGCCCGCTGAACGAGAACAGGTACTCGGGGGGCTGCAGCGCCCCGGCGGCGTCGAACACGATCCCGGACCCGAGCCGGCGGGTGGCGCGGTAGTTGAGATAGGCCCCCGCGATCAGCAGGAGCGCCAATACGAGGATGGCGATCAGGACGATCTTGCGGCGCCGCGAGCGCGTCATGGGGTCCCTCTCACTTGTCGCCCAGCCTCTTGAGCGCCTCGGTCACGACCGGGTCGCCAGCGCTTATCCTTGCCGCCCCCTTGAAAGCCTCGAGCGCGCCCTCCCGGTCGCCGCTGGCCTCGAGCGCGCGCCCGAGGATGACGGCGGCGTCGAAGTCGCTGACGTCCAGGGCCTGGGCGATCCTGGCCTCGGCCAGCGCCTTCTTCGTGTCCCCCGCCTCCAGGGCCGCGCTCGCGGCGGCGACCCGGCGCGAGACCGGGCCGATCAGATCCACGAGGTCGGCGGCCTGCTGGTTGCCCGGAGCGTTCAGCGCGGCCCTGCCCGCGTGCTGCGCGGCCTCGAGCTCCAGCCCCTCATCCATGAGGATGAGGGCCATCTCATAGTTGGCCTGCGCGAACCCCGGGTCGAAGGCCAGCGCGATGCCGAGCTGCTCCTTTGCCAGCGTCACGTTCTCGAGGCCCTTGTAGGCCAAGGCGAGCTCGAAGTAGGTGTCCGCGGCGTCCCGACGGATGCGCAGCGCCGCCTTGAAGAACGGGATGGCGTCCTCGTACCGCTTCTCCGTCAGTGCGATCTCGCCCAGGTAGAAGAAGGCGATCTCGCGGCGCTGGTTGATCCCCTCGAACTCCTGGCCCGCGGTGAGCTCGAGCACCCGTTGGAAGTAGCCCTCGGCCGTGGAGAACTCCTTGCGCTGCATCGCGATCATGCCAAGGTCGATCATTGCCCCCGTGTGCCCCTCGTCGAGCTCCAAGGCCGTGAGAAGCTGCTCGACGGCAGCGTCGAGGAGCCCCGCGGCCCCCAGCGCCTCGCCATAGCGTACGCGGAGGTTGGCGTTGTTCGGGTCCTGGCGGACGGCCGCCTCGAGATCCATCAGGGCGCGGGACGCCGGGGTGGCCCCGCGCTCGCCACGCCAGTCCTGATAGGCCGTCCAGCCAAAGATGGTCGCCGCGGCCAAGACGGCCACGACCAGGATCCAGACGACCCAAGAGAGCGCCGAGTCCGCATCGCCCGGCCTCAGCCGGGAAGCCCAAGTCGCGGGCCGCGAGGTCGCGTCCTCGGTCTCTGCGACCGGCGGCGGCTCGACCGGCCCATCGGGCCGCTCCGCCACGTCCGGCGTCAGATCCGCAAGGGTCTCTTCGTCTTCCACGTTGTTCCCGTCCCGTCGTCCCGCTCGGCCTGCCGGGGCCATCGCCTCGGGGCAACGGCCCCGACCATAGCGAAGCGCATACCCGCCAGTCAACGGGGCATCGGGTCGCCACACGAGAACCACACAAGCGCGCCCCGGGCGGCAGCAGGACCGCCTCCCGCCGCTCGGCGCGTCAGAGGCGCATGTCGGTGTGGCAGCGGCGGCAGAGCTCCGCCCCCCGGTACGGGGCGATGAGGAAGTTGCGGTAGTCGAGGGCGCCGTGGCACTGGTAGCACAGGCGCAGGTCGTGCGCGGCGCTGGGAAGGCGCTGCGCGGCATGACTGCCGGTCGTCTGCTGGCCGCGGGCGGTGATGTGGCCGAAACCGAAGTGGCAATCGTCGCAAACGTAGGGCCGGTCCTTCTTCTTGCCCACATCGAAGTGCACCGCGTGCTCCGCGAAGGCCTTGTGCTTGATCGCCGTGGGAGGCTTCTGCCGCATCTCCTCGTGGCAGGGGACGCAGTTGGCCTCGGTCAGATCGGCCCGCTTCACGCTGTCGTGGTGGCAGTCCTGGCAGTAACCCCTCTCCGTGTGGCAGACGTAGCAGTCCTCCTGCCCCACCCCCTCCTCGACCTTGTGGGACTTGAGCCAGTCGGTCGGGTGGGGCATGACCGTCTTGTGGCACCGCTTGCACGATGGCGAGTCGTGGCACAAGCCGCACGAGCCCTCCTGGCGCATGTAGGGCGGTCCGTGCTTCACCCGCCAGTCCGCGCGCCGGTGGTCCTCGGGAATCACGGGCTTGCTGCGGGTGCCGTCAGGCAGCACCTTCAGGCCGCGGTGGCACTCGACGCAGAAGTCCGGCTTGTGACACATGGCGCAGTACTCGGGGTCCGCGTCGGAGGCCCGCTTGTGCTCGCCCTTCTCGAAGGCCTTCGTGTGGTCGGGGGGCTTGAGATCGAAACCGGGCGGATGGCACGCTCCGCACTCCTCGGTGGCGACAAGGCCCTGCCTGGAGTGCACCAGCCCGTGGCAGCGGTAGCAGGGCAGCATCGGCGGGCGGCGGATGGTCTCGGGCCCGTGCCCGAACTCGGGGTGGCAGACGTCGCACTGGTAGTTCTGCCGCAGGTGCGGCTCGTGGGAGAAGATCAGCCTCTCGCGCATCGCGGGGGAGAGCGCGTCGAGGTCGGCGTGACAGTAGACGCACTGGCCGACCGTCGTGGGCGCTCCCGGGTCCACGATCACAGGCGGCAGGTCGCGGATCTCGGGGATGACCGAGGCGTGGTAGGGCGACATCGGCTTGGAGGTGACGCTCATCTCGCGATGGCACGCGTCGCAGTCCTTCGGAGCGTCGTGACACATCATGCACCGGTTGACGCCCCCGCGTTCCCCCGCCTCCGCGTGGGGCTTCCCCGCCCACTTGGCGGTATGGTCCTTCGGCCGCAACACGTGGTCGGGCGTGTGGCACTGCGAGCACTCCGCCGTCGCGAGGAGCCCCGCAGGGTGCGTCACGCCGTGACACGCGAAGCACACGTCCATGCCGGGGCGTCGTATGGCCCCGTTCTCATGCGCCGGGCCCCGATGACACGCCTCGCAGGCGAAGACGAGGTGCATGCCGTGGCCGAAGATCAGCCCCGGCGTGTCGGACTCGGCGATACGGATGTGGCAGGGCGCGCAGTTGTCCCGGCCCGGAGGGCCGGTCAGGTCGATCTCCGACGCCGTTCGCGCCTCGGTCGCCTGAGGGACGAGCGAAAGGGCGGCCACCGCCACGAAGGCGGCCGCCGCCCCCCAGAGAGCGACCCGTGCGGGACGCGCTATTCCTGTCCGCCTCCGAACCAACTACGCCTCGCGTTCTCGATGAAGGCCAGCACGGGGTTGGCGCTGGCGACCGCGTCCTTGCGGTGGATAAGCGAGCGCGACGCCTCGACGAACTCGTCGGAGGTGTCGCGGTGGCACCCTTCACGCCCGCAGGTGGCGGCGACGTTGCCAGGCGAGACCGACGACGACGGGTTCTTTGAGGGCAGCAGCGCGTGCGAGTCGTGGCAGTCCCAGCAGGCCGGCGCGTCGGGCGTCCCGCGCTTGTAGGCGGCGCCGTGGTAGTAGTCGTCGTACGACTCGTAGTAGTCCATGTGGCAGCGGGCGCACATCTCGACGGCCGACGCGTGAAGGGCCCTGCTGGCCTCGGCCGTGTCCAGCCTCTTGATGTTGTGGCCGCCGTGGCACGAGCCGCACGAGGCGCTGCCGAACTCCCGGGCCTGCAGCTTCTCCCAGTGGATGGAGCCGCGATACCGCTCCGCCGCCTCAGCGTGCTCGTGGCAGTCCATGCACGCGAGCCCGGCGTTGACGTTCCAAAGCGGGGTGGCGCCGGGCTTGTCGTCCCAGCGGAAGTCCGCGTGGCACTGCACGCAGGTCAGATTGTTGTGGGCCGATTTCTCCAGCCCGTCGACGCGGTATGTCGCCGTGCCGCCCGGCCCCGCCCTGACGAGGCTCGCCTGCGCGTGGCACTGCATGCAGCCCTCCACGCCGGGGTCGAAGCGGTACTCCTGCTCGGGCTTCCAGCGGACGTACTCGGCCTCGTGGCAGTCGTCGCAGAACGGGCCGTCGTGACACATCATGCAACTGGTCTGGAGTTCCTTGAGGCTCGGCTCGACGTGCGGCTCCTCCGCCCAGTCGGGCGTGTGGAAGGAGGGCCTGAGCCTGTCCCGCGGTGTGCGATGGCATGATTCGCAGCTGTCGTAGGCCACAAGGCCCACCGGCCCGTGGCGAAGGCCGTGACAGGCGAAGCACTCGACCATCTCGGGCAGCTCGGTCTCGCCGTACGCGTGCGGGAACCGGGCGTGGCACGCGCTGCAGTCGAACTGCCCGCGATGGATGCCGTGCGAGAAGATGATCTCGGAGACCTGGTCGCGCTTCTTGTCGGCGGTGATCAGGTTGGCGTGGCACAGGCGGTTCTGGCACTTCTGCTCGAAGACCGGGCCCGCGGCAAGCGCGTCCCACAGAAGATCGAGCTCGGCGGCGCTGATGTTGGCCCCGCCGGGGGCCTCGGCCGTGTCCTCCTGCGCGTACGCGTGCGCGACCATCGCGCCCGCGGCGAACAACCCCGCGACCAGCGCGAGCACCACCGCCCTGAACAAACGCAGCCTCCTGGCGTCCCTCATCCCCTGTCCCCGTCCCTTTCCGCGGGCCGCTTTCACGGCCGTGTGCTACCGGAACACCGACGCGACGCGGTCCGCGAGACCGGTCACGGCGATGCGCACATCCGCGAACACAGCGTACACGACGTTGGCGTCGAGCACCCTGTCCCTGCCGTGTATCATGCCGACCGTCGAATCAACGAACGCCTCCGATGAGTCCCGGTGGCAGGCCCCGCACGTCTCGACGACTTTGCTCTCGTGCAGGGTGGACCGGCGGTCGTCGACGGGCCGGACGTCATGCCAGCCGTGACACTGCCAGCACGACGGAGCGTCCCAGACCCCCTCCTTGTACGGACGGCCGTGGTAGTAGTCGTTGTAGCTCTCCCAGTGATCCTCGTGACAGCGTCCGCACACCTCGGCGCCGCGGCGGTGCATCCTGAGCCGACCAGCCGGGTTGTCTGTGAGCACGTCGATGTCGTGCGCTCCGTGGCAGTCACCGCACAGCGGCTCGGCTTCCTCCCCTGAGGCCTCGCCGGGCGACGGCGGCCTCGTCGCCGTCACGCTCCGGGTGGCCGCGGCGCTCGGCGTGGTCGGCGCCGACCCGTTGCGCTCGGCGTCCGGGATCTCGCCGGGCTTCACGCTGATGCTGTGCACCCCTTGGCTGTACGCCTCGAACTGCTCCTGATGGCAGTTCTTGCAGGCGAGCTTCGCCGTCCGGCGCCAATCGGCGGCGTCCGCGCCGTGCGGGGCGCCGAAGGCGAAGTCCGTATGACAGCCCACGCAGTAGATGCTCGCATGTGCCGAAGCGTCGAGGATCTCGCCGTCCACCCAGTAACTGCGCAAACCCCCGGCGACGTTGCGCACGAGGTTGGGGTCGCCGTGGCACACCATGCAGCCCGACTTCCCCGCCGTCGGCAGTGTGAAATCGAGGTCGTAGTCCTGCGCCGAGGTCGCAGCGCCCGGGAGCATCAGTCCACCGCCGATCACGGCGAGCAGCACCACTATGCGCCGGACCCTGTGCAATCGACTCCTCCGACCGTCAGTCGGGGTGTCCGAGCGCGGGCTCCACACCGTGCCCGCCGGACCCGGCGTGCTCCCCCCCCTGACCGTGGCCGCCTTCGTCATCGTGCCCGTGCCCGTGCCCGTGCCCGTGCGCCTCGTCGCCGTGGTCGGCGTGACCGCGGTCCAGGAAGCTCAGCCCGAAGAAGTTGAGGAAGGCCGGGAAGTCCTCGGTCACCGAGAGGTAGACGTGGACCGTGGTCAGGATGATGAACAGCCAGTTGATGATGTAGTGGGCGACGCGGGTCCAGGCGACGGCGAGCGCCGTGCTGCCCAGCATGAAGTCGGCTCCGAGCCACCAGCCCAGAAGGATCTGCGAGGGGGTCAGCCCGGTGAAGGGCACCTCCCAGAACCCGAGCAGCGCGAAGCCCGTGAAGGCCTGCACGATCAGAAGGGGCGCGAACAGCGTGTAGGTTCCCTTCTGCATCACGTTGTACTTGCCGAGGTGGGGCTTGGACTTCTTGATGAAGGCGTAGTACATGACCACCTTCGGCGCCGTGACGATGTCCTGCTTCGTGATCGCGAACTCGCGGTAGTCGCGCTGCCGTGCGGCGAACGCGTACCACAACCTCCATACGAGGTTGACCGTCACGACGATCATCGCCACGTAGTGAAGGACCTGCAGGAAATCCCGGGCCCAGGACGCCTGGCCGGGGAAATGGTCGATGAACCGGATGTACATGCCTGACAGCGCGAGGATGATCATGCTCGCGACGTGCTGGAAGTGCAGGAACTTCGGGAGGAACGGCACGGGAGGGCCCTCGTGGTGGGGCCACTCCCAGTCCTTGAACCGCTTCCTGAACCGGCCCGTGAGGAAGTTACCCGTCAGATGGACTCCCAGCAGCGCCACCAGCACCACAGCGTAGAGCCCGAAGAAGACCACATCCAGCCAGACGTTCAGTACGACGAGGTCTATCGCCGACACCCCCTTCTCCCGTTCCCGTTACGCAGCCGTGCCCTGGCGACCTGCGAAGCCGCCCTTGTCCGCCTCGACCTTCCCGGGAACCGCCGTGAGACCCGAACACCGCTATAAGGGCCCGCGGAAACCGGCCGCAGGCCCTGGTGCTGCGCGTCCCGGACGCGAGGCCATGCCTTGTGTGCAGGATACGTTCGCCCAGCCGAACGCGTCAACGCGCACGGTCACCCCCGCGGGCGTCCCG
>JBBIJK010000019.1:0-39063 GCA_037445995.1 Actinomycetota bacterium
GAACCCGCGACTCTTGGCTTGGGAAGCCAAAGCTCTACCACTGAGCTACACCCGCTGACAGCGCGCGTATTGTAGACCAGCCGCTCGGAACCGGGCAACGCGCGCCCAGGGGCGGCTCGGCTCACGGCCGACGGCCCGCTGCGAGGTCTAGGACCCTGTCAGAGCCTTCTTGAGCGTCCTCTCGTGCTCCACCTTGGTGAACGCGATCACCGTGTCACCGGGCTGGAACAGGGTGTCGCCGTGAATCGTGACCACCTCTTCACCGCGCACGAGGGCGATCAGGATACAGTCCACCGGCAGCGAGAGCTCAGCCACCGCCTTGCCGCAGACCACGCACCGGTCGGTGGGGAGCTCGATCTCGACTATGGCCATGTTCCCCCGGCGAAGGGAGATCAGCGTACGGATGTCGCCCACGGTCGCCTCCTCCTCGATCATCCGCGAGATGATCGTGGTCGAGGAGATGGCCTCCACGCCAAGGGCGTTGAAGATGCGCTCGTTCTTGGGGTTGTTCACCCTCGACAGCGTCCGCGGGATCCCGAACGCCACCTTCGCGAGCTGGCAAGAGACCAGATTGTCGTCGTCGTCCCCCGTGACGGCGGTGAACACGTCCGCGCGGGCCGCCCCCGCGTCCTCTTGATACGTGGCGTCACATCCGTCGCCGAGCACGATCAGGGCCCTGTCCGGCAACTCGACCGAGAGCCGGTCGACGACGTCGACCCGCTTCTCGATCACCGCGACGTCATGACCGGCCTCTATCATCTTGCGCGCGAGATAGGAGCCCACCTTCCCGCCACCGTTGATGACGATGTACACCGGCTACTCCTCCATGAATTGGCGCATCCGGACGAACGCCTCGTCCTTGACCGCGGCGACCAGCACGTCACCTGGCTCGAGCAGGGTCTCGGATGAGGGAACGAACGTCTCGGCCCGTCTCCCCACCGCCGCGACGCGCAACTCGCCCTCGGCCTCGAGGTCGCGGACGTGCTTGCCCGCCCCCTCCTTGGAGAGCACGAACTCGACGATCTCGACGTCGCCGATGGCTGACAGGTGGTGGCCGTGGCCCGCCTTGATCTTGTCCAGCAGCATCTCGGCGACCAGGGTCGTGCCGCAGACGTAGTCGAGCCCTAGCTGCTGGTAGGTCCGCTCGCGTATCGGGTTGTACAGCCGCGCGACCGCGTGGGGCACCTCGAAGATCTTCCTGGCGACCTCAGCGGCCATCAGGTTGGTGTTGTCCAGATCAGTGACGGCGGCGAATGTGTGACACTCGTGGATCCCCGCCTCGACGAGCACGTCCTCGTCGAACGCCATGCCCTTGATCGTCACGCCGTTGAAGGTGCTGCCCAGCCGACGGAACGACGACTCGTCCCTGTCGATGACCACGACGTTGTGCCCCTCGACAGACAGCAGGGTCGCGAGCTGCGATCCGACCCGTCCGCACCCGGCCACGATCACGTTCACCCGGCCGACACCTCCCACGTCCGCCTGCGACAGCGACGCGCCGCTCGGTCCGGCGGCACGCCGCGCACAAGCGTACACCTTCCCGGGCGGCGAAGTGAAAGGCCGCCCCGGAGGGCGGCCTTGCTGAACCTACGCGGGAAGGAGGTCTCGGCTACGACTTGCCGATCTTGAAGATCTTGGTCCCGCAGGCCGGGCACAAACCCTGGGTCGCCGGGCGACCGTTCTTCATGACGATGTCCTGAGCGTCCTTGATCTCCCTCTTCGACTTGCACTTGACGCAGTAGCCTTCCTTGGCTGCCATCCGCTCCTCCTCTTGGTCCGTCGATCGTGTCGAAGCCGTGACCGGGACAGGTCCCCCGTATCCCCCTCGCGGCTCCCGCACAGGAGTGTACACCTCTTCAGCGACGATGGAAGCGTGTCAGCGCCCACAGCGCACCGCCACCCGCCAGACACAGGGATCCCCACGCGGCCCCGGACAGTGCCCAGAAGCGGCCAGGGAACAGGAGCACGAGCAGGTCGTCGGCGGGAAACAGCCACGTCCCGGGGGCGAACATGAGGTCGTGGAAGCGCGCGAACGCCCACTCGGGCGACGACACCCCGACCGCAGCCGCAAGCACGACCGCCACCGCTAGGGCGGCCGCGCAGGCGCGAAGGCCCGACGCGGCTTGAGCGGTGCGGCCCCAAACCCTCGCAGCGATCAGACAACCACAGAGGACAGCGAGTGCGGTCCACGCGACCCGACGCCCGCCCGCGAGGACCGTGCGCACGTCCTCGAGGTGCCGAACCGCGCGACGGTCGAAGCCGGACCTGCCGTCGACCTGAGCCGGGAGCGAGTCTACGGACCCCATGACGAAGCCGCGGACGAGCTCGGCTGCCTTCAGTGCGGATCCGCGCTCGAGCCCGGTCGCCGCAAGGGACGGCGGATGATCGGCGAGCGCGCGGACGAACCCGCCTGACCCCAGGGGGTAGGTGGTCAGACCCAGGAACGCGAGGAGCGCCGACAGGCACACGAGTACACGCAGCGCCGCACCGGGCGCGTCAGCTCTCATCCTGCGATGCCCGATTCGGCCCCATGACGACGTTCCCTCCGCGATCCTGCGCCGCGGCAAGAGCCTGGTCGGCCGCCACTAGGAGATCGCCGGCCGAAGCTCCATCGTCGGGGTGCAGCGCCCAACCGACGCTCACCGTCACCGTGACGTCCCCTTCGCGAAGAGCCTCCACCGAGCGGCGCACGTTCTCCGCCACCTCCGCAGGAGACCAGGCGGCGGCGCCCTCGCATCCGGGCAGTATCGCGACGAACTCCTCACCGCTGAAGCGGCAGACTGTCGGACGCGCCGTCGGGGCGGCCTCCCTCACCGCCCGTTCGACGGCGCTCCCGATTTTGGCCAGCATCCTGTCGCCGGCGTCCAGCCCCATCATGCGGTTGAAGGCGGTCAGCTCGTCCACGTCGATCACCAGCACGGCGAGTCTGCGGCCGTCAGCGGAGGCCCGGTCGATCTCGTCATCCAGCGCCTTTTGGCAGTGGGCCCGGTTGTACAACCCGGTCAGGCTGTCGCGCACCGCACAGCGGATCAGGTCGTTCTCGCGCCGCCTGACGGCCCCCATCATCAGCGCGGACACCGCCGCCGTCCCCGACATCACAGTCAGGCCCCAGAGGTATCGCACGAGCACGTACGTGCGGACCGCCTGAAGGGAGTTCTCCACGAACGGGACCTGGACGTGTGGGGCGAGGCCCAGGTACACGGCGAGCATCACCGCACCGTAGGACAGCGCGCCCACCGCAGCCACGAGCCATGGGTCCCATGGCCTTGGCAGGATGAAGGCCCCCTCCAGGATCAGAAGGAGGTACATCGCCCAGAACCAGGAGTACACACCGCCCGAGTAGTAGACAAGGACCGTCACGACGGCGGCGTCCAGGAGCAGCTGGCCGTGGTTGAAGAAGCGAAGGTTCCCCATACGCCGGTATGTCAGATGGAAGAACGTGTTGTAGACGCACACGAACCCGAGCGCCGCCGCCGGGACCGCCATGTTGGCCGCCAGCTTCGCGGGTGGCCATTCGGCGGAGTAGGCCCACGCCCCCAGCACCGAGAACACGCTCAGCGCGACAACGAGGGACCATCGGACCCGCACGACGAGGCCGACCCTGCGCACGTTGGCCTGCAGCGCCTCGATGTCGTGCTGGCTCGGCTGGTCGCGCCAGCTGACCATCGAGCCTCTCAGCAAGGCGCGCGCGATGCGGGTGTTGACCAAGTCCTGACCGTCCCTCCGGCACGGGCGGGTCCGCCCCTTGAGAAGCCCAGGGCGTTGTGAGAGTGTATCGCCCCGAAGTCGGGAGCAACAAGACGCCCGGGCAGGCCCAGCGTATACTGTCTGCTACCGCTCAGGAGACGTGCCCTGCTCGATCCAACTTCGATAACGACCTCCCTGCACGCCGCCACCGCTGCTCTCCGCACGTGGGGCGTGGTGTACGAGCCCGTCCTCGCGCTCGCCGCGTTGGCGCTCGCCGTGGTCAGCCTGGTCCCCGCGCTGTCACGGTGGCGGCGTAAGGCGATCGGAGCCATGGCGCTGCTGCTGGTGGTCGGCGAGTTGGCGCTGATAGCGTTCCACCTGGAGCTCGGCCGGATCACGCAGGTGTTCGACCCTGTCACCGGACTGGCCACGGGCACGTTCGCCGTCCCGCTGTGGATCGAGTCCGAGAAGCTCTACGTCTGGGCTCTGGTCCTCGCCTGCCTCGCGCTGCTGGTCAGGGAGCACCGCGACGAACTGCTGCCGAGCCTTGGCGTCGGCGTGGCCCTTCTCGCGGCGGGGGCCGCCATCTGGGCGCGCCCGTTCACCGAGCCGCTGCCGCAGTTCCTGGGCCGCTACGGCGCCTATGCCTCCGCGCTGGCCGCCGACCCGGTCGCCGCCTCGCAGATGTTTCAGGGCCTCGAGGCGTCCCGGCAGTTCTACTACAACACCTGGTACATGTGGGCGCACCCACCGCTGCTGTTCATCGCATACGGGGCGTTCGTCATCTCCTTCGCGGCGATAGTCCTCACGGCCATGCGGAAACACTCCTCGTACGAGACCGTCGCCTACCGCTGGGCCGCGTTCGGGTACCTCCCTCTCACCGCCGGCATGCTCCTGGGCTTCCCGTGGGCCATCCTTGCATGGCGCGGCGAGTCATGGTGGTGGTCGGGCAAGGTCAACATGTCGATCATGATGTGGCTGCTGTACGCGGCCTACCTCCACGCCAGGCTCTATCTCCGCCGGCGCGGGATGTGGAAGGTGGTCGTAGCCTTGGGCATCGTGGCGTTCGCCTCTCTGGTGCTCACCTACCTCGCCACCTACGTCGTCCCGGGGGCGCACAGCTATGCCTGACGTGACCGCGACCAGCCGTCCCGGATGGACGTGGGACTTCTCGCTGATGGCGATGACCGTGGCGCTCTTCGCCTCCTTAGGCGTCCAGTCGCTGGCCGGGACTGTCTACGTCTGGTGGGCGTACCGGTCAGTCCCGGCGTTCGAGCAGGTCGGCTACGCCCGATTCGTCGAAGTGATGAACGCGGTGGCCGCACCCCAGGTCGTCGTGCTCGTGCTGGTCATGGGGCTGTGCGTCCCCAAGCGGCTCTTCGCCAAGGGCGCGCTCCTGGGGGTTTCCGCGGCGATGCTCGCGATAGGAGCGGTGGTATGGGCGGCGTCCGGCAACCTGTCGGCGGGTCTTACGGCGTACCTGGCGCTCGCCTCGCTGATCCAGGTGGCAGTGGTCGCCATGACCGTCGCCGGGACGCGCGGCCCGTCCTACCTGACCGAGGGACGCGTGGCCAAAGCGGGGTCCGGCCTGCTTCACCTGGGATTCGTGCTGTTCACACTGGTCGTCGCCGGGCTGCAGGACTCCGTCTGGATGCTACCGGTCTTCGGCGTGGCGACCGTCCTGAGCGTCGTGGGCAGCGCGATGGCGTTCTACGCGGGCGCGCTGGCGGGACGCCTCAGATCTCGGCGATGAGCCTGACGACGAAGTCCGTCGCCACCTCGATGGTGTCGACCGAGACGTTGTCGGCCACGTCCGTGCTCCAGTGCCAGTTCGGTATCCGCCCGTTGATGTCGAAGGCCATCACACTCATCGCCCGATAGCCCCGCGCCAGCGCTGGGGTGGCGTCGGTCGAGAGGCCCCTGTACTCGCGCGCCCGGACAAGGAGGCCGCCCTCGCTGACGGCCCTGCGCGCGGCGGCGGCCAGCCGCCGGTCGGAATGGTAGCGTCGCGCCATCCCCTCGGCCGTGACCCAGTGGACGTTGCCGACGCCCACCCCGTCGATGTTGACGATCATCGCGTCTCGCAGGTCCTCGGAGTACTCGTCGAGGAAGGCCCGCATGCCACGCGTGCCCACCTCCTCGGCTCCCGTGGCGACGAACCAGACCTCCTTGTCGGCCGCCTCCCGGCCGGGCCGCTCGGTGACCCGGCGGCGGATGCGAGCGGCCTCCGCCGCGGCGAAGCCGGGATCGTCCAGGTCATCGAAGGGGGGAGCGCCTCCCTTCCAGCCCATGCCGTCAGGGTCGTCCGCGTCTTCGAAATTATCCCAGGAGCCTATCCGCCTCCCCTGCTTCCTCGCGTCGAACCCGTCATTGACCCCGAGCCACCCGGCGACGCTGTCGCCCTCCTCCGGCCCGGCCTGGCCCCCCGTTTCCTCGAGGTCGAACACCGCCTGGCCCTGGCCCGCCGACGCGGAAGCTCCCCAGGATATCTCCGTGTCGAAATCGTCAGCGGGAAGGACCGCGGCGTCCGGCTCAGCCGGGACGTAGGACATGCCCTCGGGCGGCTCGGGCTCGACCCAGTCGGACTCGGCGAGCGCCGGCTCCGCGGCGGGAGGCTCGTACCCCTCCACCTCGGGGGTCACGCGCTCCATGACCCCCAGCATCGCCGCGACACCCGAGGCGTTGTCGTTGGCGCCGTCAACCGTTCGCCCGAACAGCTCTCGGTGGACGTTCACGAGGAGCGGAAAGACCAGGTAGGCCGCCGGAGTCAGGGTCGCGTACCACAGCCACGGCTGGAGCGGCGCCGTGAAGGGCAGCGCCGACGCCAGCACGAGTGCCGGGGTCAGCAACGTGATCCACTTCATCAGCCCGAACGAAACCGAGAAGTTCTTCACCATCCCCGGCGAGAAGGCTATCGACGACCTTGCCGAGTCGTAGTGGGCGACGACCACGACCCTGCGAACCCTCTCGCCGCGACGCGCCTTCGGCACATATCGTGCGATGACGTTCTGGCTCGGCCCCTTGGGCATCAGATCGATCAGGCCCCAGCGGGTGTCCAGCTCCATCCACATCACGACGGCCGAAACGACAGCGAGGCCAAGCGCCGGCCATCGAAGCACGGGCATGCCGGCCGCGAGAGCGGCCGCCACGGTCATGAGGTGGTAGGCGACGAACGACCACGCGTAGGTGCGGGGGGTCAGGAACTCCTGCCGCTCGACCTCGAGCCCGCGAGCGCGGAAGACCCCCTCGATGTAGTCCGCGGCGCGAGCCTCAGCGTCGGTCGTGGCGGGCCGTGGGCCGACCACCTCTGCGAGCTGATGCAGGTGCATGCCCTCAGCGCTCATCTCACACGACCTCCCGATGCGTCCGCGTCCCCTCCCGATTTTGCCACAAGGCGGACGAGAGGACCCGGACGCTGAGCGGAAAGCGGGTCGCGGGAGCCGACGGCGCTCAGCGACCCATCGCGGGCATCCCCCCTGCGTGACATCCGAAGCACTGGTTCATCCTGAACCGCGAGTGCTCCTCCACCACGGCGGGATCGTCGCTGTGGCATACGCACCCGGGGACCTCGATCGCAAGCGGGCTGTCCGCTTCAGGAGGTGGGACCTCTGCCGATGCCGGGGGCGCGGCGGCACGCGCGGAAACGGAAGAGGAGGCCTGAGGCGTTCCCAGGAGCAGGAAGCCGAGGCCCAAGGCTAGCAGCGCCGCGAAGGACGCGAGCCCCAGGACCAACCTTCCGCGCATCAGACGCCTCAGCCGTGGATGAGGGCGGGCAGGCAGCGCACGCACACCCAGGTGCTGTCACCCGAGGTCCGCACCGGCAACAGGGGCCGCTGGTCCTCGGACGCGCCGCACTGGAAGCAGGTCTGTGCGATGTAGGTCTTGGGTCGGAGCGACACGTGTTCCTCCACCGCGTGGTGGTCGAACGGCACGGTCTGCCGCGTCTCGATTGTCAGCGCGCCTGTGGGGCAGACGCCCAGGCAGAACCCCGCGCCGTCGCACAGCTCCTCGCGAACCACCTTGGCCTTGCCATCGACGATCTGGATCGCGCCCTCGGCGCACGGGCTGACGCACAACCCGCACCCGGTGCACGCCTCCTCATCGATCCGGACTATCTGCCTTGTCACTGTCCCTGCGGTCATCTTCCTGTCCTCTCCCTTGTCGTCATGCCTCCGCGCCCGTGGCGCGGCGGACCCGCCTTCTCCTCCTCGCGGTCGCGATCGCGTGTCTCAGCCCGTCGAGAAGGTGGCCGCGCCTCCACGAGCGCGGTCCCGAATAGCGCATCACCATCCGCTGCCACTCGGCCTCGCTGTCCCGATAGCACCTCGAGGTGCAGTGCGAACAGAAGGGCTTGGGGTCCATCGGGCACCGCGCCCGCCTGGCCTGGCCGTACCGGAGATGGTCCGCGCACTCCTCGCACAGCGTGAGACGCTTGCGTCCGTACGGGCCGGCCGCGGCCGCCGGACTCGCGAAAGCTGATCGAGCTCGATCGGCGTGATGCCTGTCGCAGTACATCTCCGCGAGGTCGGCCAGCACCCTGAGATCGTGAGCGAGCCGGCGCTCCTTCATCGACCCGAACCTGACCTTCACGACCGTGCCCCTTCTCGCAACGTCCCTCACCTGAGGGTAAAGAGCGGCAGGGTGCGTGTCCTTGACGCGGGTCAAGAAGGCGACGAGAGTTCGTCGCGGGAAGGAAGGTCGCATGACATCATCCGACAAGCTGCGCCCGGACGCGCTGGCGGGCCTGCGAGCGTGCAAGCTCTGGCGGACCGCCTCGGACGGGTCGGTGGAGATGCTCGCGCGAACCGCTCGCGTGGAAGACCTGCCGCGAGGGGCCCGGCTGATCACGGAGGGAGAGCCCGCGCTGGCGCTCGGGGTGGTCATCGCCGGGCGGGCACGCATCCATCACCTCGGCGCGGATGGGCGAAAGATCGTATTCGAGGTCGTGGAGGGGGGCGAGGCGCTGGGTGCGGTCGCCGCGCTGGCCAGCGGCCGCTACCCCGCGAGCGCCGACGCCGCCACCCCTCTCACCGTGGCGTGGCTCGACCGCGGCGAGGTGTTCAGGCTCCTGGAGCGGGAACCGTCGGTGGCCAGGGATCTGATCGCGGACCTCGCCAGCAGGCTTGTCGCGTTCACGAGAGTGGCGACCGCCCTGTCGATGGACGTGCCGGAGAGGCTCGCGAGGTTCCTGTTCCAGCGCTCGCTGCAGGTCGGGAAGGCGACTCCCGCCGGACTGCTCGTCGAGCTCGGCATGAGCAAAGCCGAGCTCGCCGCATCGCTCGGCACCGTGCCCGAGACGCTGTCCAGGGCGTTCGGGAAACTCAAGCGCGACGGCGTGATCGAGGTCCGCGCGAAGTCCGTGGTGGTGCTGGACGTCGGAGCCTTGGCGCGTCTGGGCGAGGGGTATCGCGAGGGCTGAGGGCCCTCAGGCTCCCGGGGTGTCCGCTGACCGGCCCTCGGACCCACGGCGCACCCTGATAGCCGCGGCGCCCTTCTCCAGTGTGCCCGCAGCCAGGAACCCGGCGAGCAACAGCACCGAGGCCACCATCTCGGCGGCGTACAGACCGGTCGTGACCCCGGCCCGAGCCATCGAGCCCGCACCCGCAATCACCAGCGTGCCCACGAAGATCATGACGTTCGCCCACGACCTGTAACGGTACTCGCGCTTGGGCCAGAAGCGTATGGCCGACCAAGCGCTCCCGCCGAGCAGGAGAAGAGAGCCGGGCACGTTGAACGGCAGCGACATGGCCCGCGGGAACGAGCCGCCCGGCCCCAACGCCGTGCCGCCGACGACGATGCCGGGCACGAGGTTTTCAGTGACGAGCTCCGCGGTGAAGGTGCCCCAGAGGAACACCGCGAACAGGACCGCGTTGACTGCGAGGTAGAGGTCGCCCCACACCCTGCGCTTCGCGATCAGGTACAGGGTGCCGTTGCCCAGTAACCCGACGAGGGACGCCGCCAGAACGATATACACGCGGTAGACCGTCGGATCCCATCGCAGGGTCGCCTCGGACAGCGCCTCCATCGCCGCGGCCACCGCGTAGAACAGGAAGCCCGCCGCCCACATCACCTGGTGCATCTTGCGACGCCTGAACCACTGAGCCGCGAGTAGGCCGGTGAATACAAAACCCAGAACCGCCGTGGCCGCGGGCCACCACCAGCTGGACCAGACGGAGTGCATGCCGTCCCCCCTTCGACGTTATGGACCCAGAGAGTTCAACCCCTCATCGGCGCCTGTGGCCGCGACGCGCGCCTCGGAGTACGCCGGAAGAAGATCGGCGACAAGCAGGTCGTACGCCTTCGACACCACCGAGGAGGGCGCCTCCAGCTTCCTGCCCAGTACCGACGCCGCGGACTCGAGACGGTTGAACTCCTTGAGAAGCTCGTTGGCCTTGGTCTTCTCCCCCTTGAGCCAAGCGGCGTTGACCTCCTTGGACTTGGCCAATGCCTTGAGCTCCTCGTCAGCGTAGGACAGGTAGATCTCCAGCCCGGCCTCGGGGAAGGCCGAGGCCGCCCGGCTCATCAGCGCTCGGGCCGCCTTGAGCTTCCCAGCGGACCGGTCGGTCAGCACGTCCGACTGCTTGGCGCCCGCGTCGGTGTGGAGGTTGTACTGGGCGACAGCCTCGTCGGCGGCCTTCTCCGCATCCAGCATCATCGCCCAAGCTTCACCGGAGGGTCCGAGAGCGGCGGCGGCCTTGGCATTGACGGCCAGCAGCGGCGCCCCCTTGGCGATCAGGTCCGCGCGGGCACGGGCGGCGGCCAGCGCGGCCTCCACCAAGTCGCGGTCGGAGGCCGAGACCCCGTCGCGAGCCACCGCCAACAGCTTGGAGGCCTGCTCCAGCTGTGCCGAAGCCTCCACCAGGACCGACCCGGCCTCAACCGCGTCGGTGGCCGTCGCAGCCGAGATCTCCCCCCCTATGAGCTCGTCCATCCTCACCACCGCCGGGTCGGAGCGACGGAGCAGCTCCAAGCCGCGGTTCATGTCGGCCGTCGCCTCGGCGCGGAGAGCGAGTCCTCGCGCCGCCAAGACGACGCCAGCCGTGAGCCCAAGCGCGACGATCACCCCTGCGAGAACCCACGCTCCACGGGGCGACCGCGCCCTTCGGCGCTCGCTACGCGTACGTCTGACCTGCTGGGTCTCTCGCTCTCTCACACGCCCCTCCCGACGATGGCCCGAGGCCGCAAGGCCGGTGTAAGAGTAGCGCAGTGGACGACCCGTCGACGCGCGGAATCGCCCGCACCGCTCCTGGCAGGCAAGTAGCATACTTGGCACACACGTTGCTATCCTGAGACGCAGAGCCGGGCGACCCGCCCCCTCCTCCCCCCCTCAGGGGCGGAACAACGCCGGCTCGGCATGAAACGAGGCGCGTACCCCCCACGCGCCTCGTTCTCTTTTTCCGGATACAAGACCCCCTGTGCCGGGTGTCGTCGTAGAATCCCGACAAGCGGCAGAGATGGGGGAACGTTGGCCGACCCGCTCGAGCGGATGCTCGATCTCGCGATGTACCTCGCAAATCAGCGCGCCCCCGTCCGGTGGGACCAGATCCGGGACGAGGTGCCGGGCTACGCGCCCGGGCAGGAGACCGACGCGTTCCTGAGGATGTTCGAGCGCGACAAGGAGCAGTTGCGGGCCGCAGGACTCGAGATCGAGGTCGTCGAGGGCGAGGGGGGCTCAGCTTACCGGCTCGACGCCCGACGGACGTACTCCGAGACCGTCGATCTCTCTCCCGAGCAGATCGCCGCCCTGAGGGCGGTGGGCTTCGCGCTCGCGGCCGACCCCGCCTTCCCGTACCCGGAGGACCTGAGGATGGCGCTGGCGAAGCTCCTGCCCGATATCGAGGCCGCCCCCGCGTCCAGTTCCCGGGTGGCGGACGAGGAGCCGCCTTCGCAAGGGAGTGTGGTCGCCACGCTGTCGGCGGCCGTGACGGCCGGCAAGGTCGTCCGCTTCGCGTACACCAACGCGCTCAGCGAGCACAAACGGCACGAAGTAGAGCCCTACGGGCTCTTCCTGCGAGAAGGGCGCTGGTACCTCGTGGGCCGGGACGTGGAGGCCTGCGGCGAGCGGGTATACGCCGCCTGCAGGATGTCCGGGACGGTCGCGAACACGACCTCACCGAAGACCCGGGACTTCGAGCGACCCGCCGAGTTCGACATCGGACGCTACGTCGGGCAGCCGTTCCAGTACGGGT
The DNA here is from genome assembly GCA_037445995.1 of Actinomycetota bacterium. Lineage (GTDB taxonomy): Bacteria > Actinomycetota > Coriobacteriia > Anaerosomatales > D1FN1-002 > JBBIJK01. The sequence continues at coordinate 11,877 of JBBIJK010000019.1, forward strand.
CCGGAGAGCCTTTCGAAGCCCGGATCCGCGTCTCGCCGGAGCACGCTTGGCGCGCCCCCGCGCTGACATGCGGGGCCGGACGCCTCGAGGAGCGCGACGACGGCAGCGTCATCTGGACCGTCGAAGCCGTCGACCCCGGGCGTCTCGCCAGGTGGGTCGTCGAGAACGGGCCGGGGCTCGCGATAGAGGGCCCCGCGCAAGCCCTGGAACTGCTCCGGACGGGACTGCGAAGGGCGGCGGAACTCCATGCCTGAACGCATCACGGCCGCCGTACGCGTTCGCCGGATCCTCTCGCTTCTGCCGCACTTGTGCGAAGGAAGCGAGATCCCGCTCGACACGCTCGCCGCCCACCTGGGCGCCACTCCCGAGCAGCTCGCGGAGGACATCGAGCTTCTGTCGATGTGCGGCGCGTGGCCCTACTCGCCTGACATGCTCGTCTCGGCGTTCGTGGAGGACGGCGTGGTCCGCTGCTATCAGGCCCCGCCGGCACTGGATCAGCGGATGCAGCTGACCGGGGCAGAGGCGCAGGCGCTGGCCACGGCGCTCAGGATCGCGGGCGCGACCGAGGACGACGCGCTGCTCACCCTCCTATCGGAGGTCTCAGGCCGCCCGCCCGGCGTCGAACGGACGGTCGACGCCTTCGGGATAGGCAGCAGGTTCGAGGTCTACGCCCGACTCTCGGCAGCGTCGGCCACGGCCAGGAAAGCTCGCATCCGGTACTGGACCCCCGGCCGTGACCGTTCGGTCGACCGTACGGTGCGCCCCTTGAGCCTGACGAACGACCGCGGCGTGTGGTACCTCCGCGCTCATTGTGAGTCGACGGACGAAGAGCGTACCTTCAGGCTCGACCGGATCCGCGAGGCGGAGATCCTGGACGACAGCTTCGAGCGACCACCAGCGCCCGGGGCAGCCGCCCTCTTCCCGGCCGAAGGATCGCCGGTCGCGGATATCTCGTTCGCGCCGGGATGCGAGTTCTCGGAGCGCGACTGGCCCGGCTCGACCTTCGAGCGGATGGACGACGGCTCGGTTCTCGCGAGAGTCCCTTACGCTTCCGAAGCCTGGGTGGCTCGCCGGGTGGCTGCGCGGCTCGGCGAGGCGGAGGTGCTCTCACCGCCCTCGCTGAGATCCTCCGTCGCAGAGCTGGCCTCCTCGGGGTCCGCGGGCGCCTGACCGAACCTCGCGGCGATCTCCTCGAGCACCTCGGCGGAGGGTGCCACCACCACGCGCCTTACCGGCAGGGCCTCAAGGAAACTGCGTCCGTACGCCCGGTCCCCGGCCAGCCGCGCATCGGCCAGCACGAGGCAGCCGGTGTCCGTGGAACTGCGGACCAAACGCCCCGCGGCCTGCTTGAGCTCGATGATCGCCTCGGGCAGGTAGTGGCGCGCCCACCAGTCCCTGCTGATCTCCTTGCGGGCTTCCAGCAGCGGGTCGCTTAGCTGCCCGAACGGCAGCTTGGGCACGACCACGCAGCGCAACGTGTCCCCCTTGGCGTCGAACCCCTCCCAGAACGTCTTGGTCGCGAAGAGTGAGAGTCTGTGATCGGCCAGGAACTCGTCCCTGATGCGCTTGGCGGACGTGCCCCTCCCCTGCACCAGCAGGGGCAGCCCCTCGGCCTCGAGCCTCGACGCCAGCCGGAGGTAGAGCTCCTCCATGTCGCGTCTGTTCGTGAACAGGGTCAGAACGCTCCCGCCCATCGCTCGGTGCACGCCTTCCAGCAGGCGCTCCATGTCCGCGAGGTACGCCCGCGACCCTGGCGCCGCGACGTCATCGGGAACGAAGACCGACATCTGGCGCTCGAGGTCGTACGAGGAGGCCAGCCGCATAGACGACCATGTGCCGGAACGGTCCAGGCCCACCCCGCGGGCGAAGTGCCCGAAGTCCTCGCCCGTCGCGATCGTGGCCGAGCAGAAGACCACCGAGCGGGACTCCGCAAGGAAGGTCTCCGCGAGTACCTCTCCGACGTCCAATCGCAGCGACTCCATCGACTCGGACCTGACCTGGCGCCTGCGGTCGAGGGTGACCGCGTGGACCGCGCACGGGTCGTCTCCGGAGACGACGGCGAGCAGTGCCTCCCTCTGGTCGGCCAGCCGCGTCAGGAGACCGACGAGGTCCGCCCTCTGATCCAGGGTTTGCTCGTCGCCCGCCTCCTCGAGCGTCGTCACGACAGCCCCTCCTCGTTCGATCAGGTGGTCCAGCGTGCGCGCGAGGGAGCGCGCCACCCCCTCGATGGAGCCCCAGGTGCCGCTCTCCCTGAGGGTCGGCGTCACTCGCAATCTCGCGATCTCGTACCCGCTCTCGGGGGCCGTGGCGCCGAGGTCCTTCACGAAGTCGAACATGGACTCGGCCAGGACGGCGGCCTTCTCTGCCGAGGCCCGCATGTCCTCCAGGGCGGCGAACATGTGATTCTCGCCCCCCCGGGGCGACTGTCGCGCGATCGAGTCGACCAGGCCGCCTCGGTCCTTGGCGTGGAGCGAGCGCAGGGCCCCTCGCAACTCGGCGTGCGAGGAGCGCAGCGACAACTGCCGGCGGGCCTCCGACTCAGCTCCGTGCGCCTCGTCCACGATCCAGTACCGGATGTCTGGCAGGATTCCCCCGGCCGCCACCGCGTCCCTGAACAGGAGCGACTGGTTGGTGACCACTAGGTGCGCACCCGCGGCGCGGCGCCGTACGCCGTGCAGGTAGCACTGGTCGGGATGGAACCGGCACCTCCGCCGCGTGCAATCGGCCACCGAAGCGGACACGCGGGCGCGAAGTTCGGGCCGCCAGTGCAGGTTGACCGAGTCGAGGTCCCCCCAGGTGGTCTGCGCGACCCACGACCAAAGAGCGGCGACCGCGCCCAGCGTCTCGGGATCGAGGCCCTCGAGATCCTGCGTCACCCTCTCGAGCTTGCGAAGGCACAGGTAGTTCTCGTATCCCTTCAGCTGAACGGCCCGAAGCTCGACCCCCAGCGCACCGGTCAACGCGGGGATCTCGCCATGGACGAGCTGGTCGGTCAGCGAGTTGGTCTTGGTCGCCACGCCCACGGTGACCTCGTTCCTCAACGCGAAGAGCACCGCCGGCAGCAGGTAGGCCACGGACTTGCCAACCCCCGTGCCCGCCTCCACGGCGAGATGCGTCCCGCTGCCGAAGGCCGCCGACACCGCCTCCGCCATCCGGCACTGCTCCGGGCGGATCTCGTACCCCTCGTACATGCGACCGGCCACGCCAGCCGGCGAGAACGCGTCCGCCACCTCCGAGGCGTCAGGCGCGGTGCAATCCACCTCGGACGCGGGGCGCATCCGCTGACCCTCCGCTCGCCGCACCCTCGCACGGCGAAGCGCGCGAAGGTCGGCGGGGGGGCAGGGCCTGGCGGACGCGTGGTGCGCCAGCAGGGGCCTGAGGCTCCACGCTGTCGAGGGGGAGCAGGACACCAGCCGCGCGAGAAGGCCGTCGGGAAGGTCATCGAGTGCGCACCTGAGGACCCTCCACACCAGGGCCAGCGACTCGACGTCATCGCCCGCTCTGTGCGAGGGCCGGGGCGACCCCAAGGCCCGCGCCAAATCCGCCAGCCTGTGCGAACGCAACCGTGGCAGCGCGATGCGAGCCAGCTCGAGAGTGTCGAGCCAGACGCCGGGAAGACGGCATCCGTTCGCTTCCAGGAAGGTGCGGTCGAACACGGCGTTGTGAGCCACGAGATCCCTCCCGGCGGCGAACCGGGCCAGTTCCGTGGCGACGTCCTCGAACGGAGGAGCATCGACGAGATCTGCATCGCAGATGCCGATCAACTTGACGGTCTCGGGGGAGAGCGGCGCGCCGGGGTCCACAAGCGACCCGTAGCGCGCCACGACCTCCGGGCCCCTCAGAACGGCGGCCGCCACCTCGATGATGCTGTCGGTGGCCGGGTCGAAGCCCGTCGTCTCGATGTCGACGACCACGACCTCGTCCTCGAACCCGAAGGAGGTGTCGCGCGCGCGGTCCGCGAGCCGCGCGTACGCGGCCTCGACGTCCCTGTCGGTCCCCGGGGCGAGGAACGAAGCGATGTCCCCGTCGGTCATCTTGTGAGACTACCACTCGCGTCGGACACCGCAGGCGTCCGACTCGCAGGCCTCGCCCCACAACGAGGGGCGCCTCTTGGGCGCCCCTCGTCGTAGCTCGAACCGGGTCAGGATCACTTCATGCCGGCCTGGACGCGGGACTGGAGCACCCACTCCTCGCCTTCCTTGACGAGGGTCCACTTGTAGCCGAACGACCCGTTCGGGGTCTGCTGCCAAGCCACCACCGTGACCATGTCGTCGGTCTCGACGGGCTGTTCCACCTCAAACCCCGATATTCCGTACGCCGTGAGCTGCTGCTCGAACTTGGCGGAATCCCCGTACGACTGCTGTTTGTCCGGCGGCAGCATCTTGTAGGCGGCCGCGTAGTCCCCCTTGTCAACAGCCTCGTAGTACCCGCGGACGAAATCGGCCGGAGCCATCCCCGCCGGCACCTTCGTCGCCGTCGCGGGGTCGAACGCCACCGGAACTTGAGCCGCGCCTCCGGGTGCCACAGCGCCTGGAGTGGGGCCGGGAATCCGCTTGGAGTTGACGTACACCAGCGCGACGATCGCAGCCAGCAGCACCACGATGACCGCGACAAGGGCGATGACCGCCGTGCGGTTGACGCTGGCCGATGCGACCGGGCCGGCGTCCCTCAACTCGTCTGACTCACTCATGCGCTCCCTTTCGGTCGGATGGGTCCGCGCGGGTTGTAAGCATACGCCGCGCCGTCAAGCCCGTACAGCGACCGACTACACAACTCCCACACGTCCCCGCACAGGGCGTGACCTTGAGTGCGGTGCACCGCGGGCAGCGGGTCCCCGAGGCCACTAGGCCGCACGAAGGGCACGCCTCGGTCCGCCCGGCGGGAGTGTCCGCCCTCGTCGCCATCAGGCGGATCCAAGCACCCTTGCGAGCAGCCCGCCGGCCAGGAAGGCGATGCCGACGGAGCCGACGAGCAGACCGATAAGATAGGCCCAGCCGCGCTCCTTGAGGATGACCATCACGGACGCGATGCATGGCACGAACAGCGTGATGGTCACCATGGCGACCAGGAGCTGAGGGGCCGAGAGGTCCATAGTGAAGAACCCCGCTGCGCCGAAGTCGCGCCGCACGAACCCCATCACGAACGCGGTGGCGGCCTCCGCCGGCAGCCCGAGCCAGCCGACGGTGAGAGGGACTGCCAGGCGTTGGATCCACTGCAGCGCGCCAGACACGTCCAGCAGCGACATCGCGAGAGCGCCCAAGACGAAAAAGACCGTCACCTCCCGCATGAACTGCCATGTCTTGAACGCCGACTTGCGCACCACGTTGTCCACACGCGGCAGGCGCAGCGGCGGGAGATCGATCAGGAGGTCGCTCGAGGTCCCCGGGGTCAGCTTGTCCAGCACCGTTCCAACCATCGCGAACAGGACGAACAGCGTCCCTATGTACACCCCTGCGTACAGCGGGCCCACACCCGCCATCAACGCCGCGATCACCGCGATCTGAGCCGAGCACGGGACGGCTATGGCCATGAGCGCGGTGGCGATCAGCCGCTCGCGGCGGCTACCGAGGATCCGCGTGGTCAGGGTGCCCATCGTGACGCATCCAAGACCCAGGATCAGCGGGATGACCGCCCGGCCGTTGAGACCGACCGCGGCGAGCGACCTGTCGGCCAGCGCGGCGATCCGGGGAAGGTAGCCCGTGTCCTCGAGGACAGAGAGCAGCATGTAGAAGCCAGCGACCAGCGGAAGGATCACGCCCAGGAGGTAGGTCGGAGCCATCGTCAGCACGCCGAACTCGCCGACAAGCACGCGCCCGGCGACACTCGAAGCCTCGACCGCCGCCCCCACCCACATCCGCACGAAGGGCTCCCAGTAGCCCTGCATCAGCGCTTCTTCGGTGACCCCGACGAGACCCCCGGCCACCCACTGACCTAGGACCACGTACATGGCCCACAGCAGGCTCACCAGCATCGGCACGCCCGTCAGCGGGTGCATCATCCACCGGGACAGGAGCACCGAGAGGCGCGCGCCCTCGCGCGTCTCTGAGACCGTGTGGCCGACTACGTCGTTGACGCGCTCCCGGCGTGCGCGATAGATGAGCTCCCGGTCTTTGCCGGGCTCGATCCCATGCCGCACCGACACCGCCTCGTCGCCCTCAAGGACCAGCAGGGCCTCCGCCCGGGAGCCTACGCGGGTGTCCATCTTCACCAGCTCACGATTCAGCTCCGGGTCGCCATGACCAGGGCGGGCCCGACGCAACGCGTCCCTGAGCTCCTCGATGCCCTCGCCGCGCGTGGCCGCGGTCTCCACGACCGGCACGCCGAGCAGGTCCTCCAACAGGTCCCGATCGACGCCCACACCGGAGGCGCGGGCTTCGTCTGACATGTTCAGGGCGACCACCATGCGCTTCCCCATGTCGAGGAGTTGCAGGGTGAGAAAGAGGTCTCTCTCGAGGTGGACCGCGTCCACCACGTTGACCACCACGTCGGCGCCGAGGATCACGTCCCTGGCCACGGCCTCCTCGTCGTTGAAGGAGGAGACGCCGTACACGCCCGGCGTGTCGACCAGTGACGTCTCGCCCATCCATCCCCGAACGACCTCGACCGTTGTGCCCGGGAAGTTCGAGACGTCGACATAGGACCCGGTCAACGAGTTGAAGATGGCGGACTTTCCGACGTTGGGGTTGCCGGCCAGGACCACCTCCGAACAGCGCGGCGCGCCCTCGGGCGCGCCGCCGCCGCCCCCGTGCGTGTGGCACCGGCTCACGAGGAGACCTCCTCGCGCCGCACGCGGATGCGTCGGGCGAGTCCGCGGCCGAACGCGATCTCCTGGCGACCGTAGGCCATGACGATGGGGCCCGCGGGAATGCGGGTAACGCAGCTGACGCACACCCCCTCGCTCACGCCGAACCGGAGCGCCTGGACCCGGGCCATATCGTCGTCGATGCCGAGGACCGTGAGCCTGTCGCCTCTGCGAGCGTCGGCGAGGCTGCACTCCGCCCATGCGCGCTTCGCGAGAAGTTCCTCATCCGTCACTGCGACCGTCGATGTCTGATCAGTGTGTATTGGCATGTACTACCCCTTTGGCCAGCGACTTTTCGTGCGCCCTAACCTCACCTCACTTGCTATGCTAATAGCATGCCATCGCCTGCGTCAACCGCCACCGCACCTTCATCCCGCGCCCCGCTCCAACGCCGCTCGTCATGTGGGGCGTGTTCACCCCCGCCTGCGGGGGAGATACTGTTGCGGCGGGGAGAGGAGCGAGGATGATCGAGACGGACACGAGAGCGAGACGCTTGGCGCGGATGCCCGAGTCGCTGGGTTCGCGCCTGTTTCTCGCGGGTCTCCTGGTGACCCTTGCGATGCTGGCGGGGGTGCTCGCTCTCTCAAAGGTCCTGACCGACGACCCTCGGGTCATCGTCGGCGGTGTCGGCTTGGCGCTTGTCGTCTCGGCCGCCACCGCCCTCACGCTGCGCCGCCTGATCCGCAGCCCGTTCGACTCGATGGTCCGAGCCATAGACCGCGCCTGCTCGCAGGCGATGGCGGATGAGCCCTACAGCTCCATCCGGATCGAAGGCCGGATGCCGCGCGAGTTCCGTGACATGATGGAGGTGGTCGACCGCCTCGCCGTGAGGTTCTCAGACCGGCAGTCGGAGCTGCGGGAGATGGCCCGCCGCTCGGCCGAGGCGGCGGAGCATCTCTTGGTGGCGGTCGACGAGTCGACAGAGGGCAAGATCCTGCTGATCGACGAGGTGGTCACCTTGGCGAATCCCGCCGCGGCGACCCACTTCGGCCAACCGGTCAAGCGCATGGGCGGTTCGGTCCTCGAGGACGCGCTCGGCAACGTCTCCCTGCTCGACACCACCGGGACGACGTTCGAGCCGGCGGCCGCGCTCGAAGCCTCACTGAACAGCCCCGTCACATTCCTAGCGATCACCACGGACGAGCGCCGCCGATGGCTCGAACTACGCACCTTCAGGCACCGTGACCGCGGGATCATGATGCTCACCTCCCGCGACGTCACCGACATCAAGCGACGCGAGGAGGTCCGGCAGGAGATGCTCGCGCTGATCTCGCACGACATCAAGTCGCCCATCACCGCGACCGGCGGTTTCCTCGACATCATCGAATCGCGCTGCGACGACCAGATCGTCTCGAAGGCTATCGCCGGGGCCCGCGGCTCGGTGAGCCGCACGCTCGGCCTGCTCGCCGACGCGATGACGGTCTCCGACGCTCAGGACATCTTCGCCCCGCGGTCCCTGGCCGCTGTGGACGTATCTGAGATCGCCGAGGAAGCCGCATCGATCTACCGGATGACCGCGGGGCGCACCATAGAGGTCGAGACGCCCGGTCCGGTTTGGACGCGCGGTGAGCTGCGCAGGATCCGGCAGGCGGTCGGCAACCTCATCGGGAACGCGGTCAAGTACACGCAACCGGAAGGCCTGGTGCGGGTGCTGGTCAACCAGGCGGACGACACGGCGCGGGTCACTGTCGAGGACGACGGCCCGGGGATACCGCTCGAGGACCGCGCCCGCGTCTTCGAGCGTTTCGAGCGGGGAACCGCGCAGGGCACGGGATCGGGGCTCGGCCTGTACATCGCGCGATCCATAGTCGAGGCGCACGGCGGCTACATCCGCCTGGAGGAGCCCAGTGCCGGGACGGGCACGCGGATCACGATGGGGCTCCCGGCGTCGGACCCCCCCGAAGGCCGAGAGCTAGCGGCCCTGCCGCCCGGACGCTAGGTCCACGAGACGAGCGCACAGCTCCGGGAAGGGTATCCCCGCCGCCGCCGCGGCCTCAGGGTAAAGGCTCGTCGTGGTCATGCCCGGGATGGTGTTGGTCTCCAGCAGGTAGACCCGTCCGTCCGGGGTCACGATCATGTCGGATCTCGACATCCCTTTGCAGCCCAGGGCCGCGTGCGCCTTCAAGGCCGTCTCGGCGCACTCCTCGCGAGCCTCAGGACCCACCCGCGCCGGTATCACGTGCTCACTCATCCCCGGCACGTACTTGGAGTCGTAGTCGTAGAACTCGTTCGCCGGAACGATCTCCAGAGTCGGGAAGGCGATGGCGTCCTCGTCGCCGAGAACGCCCACCGTCACCTCGGCGCCCTCCACGAAGCGCTCGACCAAGACGACATCATCGTGACGGAACGCCTCATCCAGCGCCGGCCCGAGGTCCGCCACCGATCGCACGACCGCGACCCCGACAGCCGAGCCCTCGCTCGCTGGCTTGACGACGAGGCTGTCGCCTAGTCGCTCGACGACGCCAGCGACGGCCGCGTCACCTCGATCACGCAGGACCACGTGATCTGGCGTCCTGAGGCCGGCGGCGCGGTAGAGGGTCTTGCTCATCACCTTGTCCATGGCAAGCGCGCTGGCGAGCACACCGGACCCCACGTAGGGCATGCCCAGGATCTCGAGAAGCCCCTGCATCGTGCCGTCCTCGCCCCACCTGCCATGGAGGCAGATGAAGACGACCTCGCCGGCGGGCCCATCCGACAGCTCGGAGAGGAACGTGCTCTCGATCGGGTCGACCTCCCGCACGTCGAAACCCGCCTCCCTCAGCGCCCCGGCCACCTGGGCCCCGGTGTTCAGCGAGACCGCGCGCTCGGCCGACCGGCCTCCCTTGAGGACGACGACGGGGGGAAGACCGCTCACAACCGATCCAGTCTGACGGCGTCCACGAGCAGCAGCGCCACCCACCAAAGGACGATGCCGGCGAGGCTCACGGCCGCGGAGCGGAGCAGCGCGGAGCCGAAGACGCCCCCCCGCTCATCCGCTGTCAGTCCACGCAATGCCGCCATCCAAGCCATCACAGCCAGTGGCGGCGCCATCGCCAGAAGCGCGAGCGAGGCCAACAGCAGCGGCGGGAAGAGCCGGTCCTCGGGCAGGTACGGGTATCCGCCGCGGACGCCGACCACCCCGGTCGCGGCGACCAGCGCAAGCCATAAGCCGCCATAGAGGGCGAAGGGCCACCAGTGGACAGGCGAACGCCACCTTGGGCCTGGATGCGAAGGCGCGTCCTCGGGCACCGCGAGCGGCAAATCCTCTTCGGGCGCGTCATCAGCCGGGGGCGTCGTCGCGGTCTCGCACTCGGCGAGGGGTGCGGGGGTGCCTGCGGGCTCGGGCTCGGGGCCGGGGTCGGGGTCGGGGGCGGGGGCGGGGGCGTCGTCGCGGTCGACGACGGGCGCCATCTCCTCGACCCCCGAAGGCTCGGCGGCCGAACCTCCGCTCGAGGACGCCGCGTCCACGTAGCTGTCTTCGCTGTCCATGCCCGCAGTCTAGAAGAACACCCGCTGAGCGGACAATAACCCGCGGAATACGGCCACCACAGGGTCGGGCTACGTGTGTGAGATCCGCTGCGAGCGAAGCGAGTTGGCTCGAACTGCTCGTCAGTCTGCCCGCGCTAGCAGAGCTTCGCACTCGATCCGAAGCCGCGGAATGTCCCAACGGCAGTGGCGTACACGGCCTCATCATCCACCGAGGCGTATTCATGGGCGAGCACGTTGCGAAACCCTACGATGAAGTTCACCTGCGAGATCGACTCAGCGATCTCCGGTGATTGGCGCCTGAGCGCGGCGACCGCCTCACCAATGATGAGGAACTGCCGTTCGACCGCCGAACGCTTCTCGTCGGAATCGAGATAGGCGCCCTGGTCCACACCGACAAGAAACTCCTCGATCAAGCGACACGAATCGATAACGTCCGCGAGGTACGCGAGAGTGCTACGCGGCATAGAGCATCTGCTTCGTACGCTCAATCTCGGCGGCGATATAGCGGTTCTTAACAGCACCGCTCATGACGAGGTCGACATCGGTGCCGAGGGCCTCACGAAGTTCGTCGAGCAGATCGAAGTAGGCGTGCGCCTTCGCGTAGCCGTCCATCGCACCGAAGTCCACGAGCAGGTCCACGTCGCTGCGGCCGGGTTCGAAGTCAGCCCCCGCTGCCGAGCCGAACAGGTACATGCTTTCTACCCTGTACTTGCGGCACAGCGCAGTGATGGCATCGAGCTTGTCTGAGACGACGGATACCATGCGAAACCTCCGCGCTGATGTTACCCGAGGCGAAGTCAGCGCGTCACGCCCCACACCAGTAATGGCCAGGCGCGAATTGGAATACTGAACGCAACACCCGGCCATCCGGGGTCGGGGCGACCTTGGGCACGATCGGTTCTCTGCTCCCGCCAGGAAGTGAGGGGCCGTTTGCACGCCCGGATCACCCTTGAGGAACGATACGCCATCAACGTCATGGGTAACGGCGCTACTCGATACGCGGCGCGAGGCCGGCCGAAGCGATAGTATTGGCTGCGAAGGCCACGAACGGAGACTCCGATGAGCGAGGACCTGTCCCGTACGCCCGCACCGTCGGCACTCGACCCTCACCCCGACCGCGCTCGCGAGAGCGGCGGACGCGCGAGCCTGTGGCTCGCGGTCCTGTCCGCGGCGCTGGTCGCGACCATGGTGGGCGGGACGGCCGGCGCGGCTGCGGCCTGGCTGCTCATGCGGGGGGCCGGCCCGGCCGCGTACTCCGTCAAGGTCGTCCCGTCCTCGACCGAGGAAGTCGTGACGGCGGCGGCTGCTGCTGCGGTGCCCAGCGTGGTCAACATCGACGTCTCGGGCGCCTCGACCGGGACGGCCGATCCGGACCTGCCGCCGGGCCATCCTGAAGCGCCAAGACGCGGCAACGGCTCAGGCGTCGCCTTCCAGAGCGCCCCGAACGGGGGGACGTACGTCCTCACGAACGACCACGTGGTGCAGGGTGCGAGCGAGATCATGGTCCGCGACGCCGACGGAGAGGCTCATACCGCCACCGTGGTGGGGACGGACCCTGAGCGTGACGTGGCCGTGCTCCTGGTCGACGCCCGGCTCCCGCTCGTCGAGGCGGGGGACTCGAAGTCCCTTCGGGTGGGCGACCTGGTGGTCGCGATAGGCTCGCCGTTCGGGCTCGCGCACACCGTTACTGCCGGCGTGGTGTCCGCTCTGGGTCGCTCGCTGCCTGAGTTCGAGAACGAGCAGGGGTACCCATTGGTGGACGTGATCCAGACTGATGCGGCCATCAACCCCGGCAACTCGGGGGGAGCCCTTGTCAACCGGGCGGGACGGCTGATAGGGCTCAACACCGCCATCTACTCCGACTCCGGCGCCAGCGGAGGGATCGGCTTCGCGATACCGGCTCACATCGCCCTGCGAGTCGCTGAGCAGCTCATCGCCGGCGAGACGGTCGAGCGGCCCTTCCTCGGAATCGTGGGCACGACCGTGACCAAGGAGCTCGCAACCGAGCGGGGACTTCCCGTGTCGGAGGGTGCCCTGGTCGGCGAGATAGTCGGCGGGACCGGCGCCGAGAAGGCGGGCATCCAGCCCGGGGACGTGGTCGTCCGGGTCGATGGGACGACCATCCGCTCGTTCGATGACCTCATCCTGGCTGTGAGACGCCACTCCGTCGGCGACGAGGTCACGCTCGGCCTGTACCGGAAGGGCAAGCTCATCGAGGTGGAGATGACCGTGGGGCAGAAGCCCGCGGACCTCGGCTCCAGGACGCCCTCGGGCGAGCCGACCAAGACCCCCTAGCCCGCGCGACCTCTTCTGGCGAGCAAGCCGAAGCCCACAAGCACCGCGATCAGCGCACCCACGCCCAGTGCGAGGATCAAACCGCCTGTGGCGGCCTCAGGGGATTGGCCCAGTTCGCCCTCGACCGCCGCACCCTCGCTGGCGAACACGGCCTGCTCGACCTTGGCCATCTCGGTGGTGGGGACGTCCACGCCCGCCTTCTTGGCAAGCTCCTCAGAGCAGGACCTGTAGTACAGCGCCGCGGTCACCGTGACCTTCTCCGAGGCATCGGGCATGGACACCTGGTATTCAAAGGCCTTGGAAGCCCCGGCCGGGAGGCGGGTGTCCCGCAAGACCCCGACGGCGTCCCAGAACTGGACGGGACCCTTGCCGTCTGCGCCCTTGAGAACGGTGTTGAAGTCGTAGCGATCCTCTACTAGAACCGTCCCGTCCGCCTGAGCGACAGTGACAGCGAGCCAGCACTCGCGCACGTCTGTCAGCCCTGTGGGCAGGTGATGCCCCGCGCCCGAGTTGGTGACCGTGACGGTCACCGTGCCGTCTTGACCGGGCTCCACGACCTTCGGGGCGTCGATCTCGAGAGTGGCCGCGCCGCGCAGCCGCTCCTCGGCGAGCTCAGCGTTGCCAAGCGCCACATTGCCCCCGGCGAAGGTCATGCTGTAGATATGCTCACGGTCCGGACCGAAAGCCGCCGCCTTCCCCGGGTTGGGCTTGGTGGGTCCGGCGCCCGGCGTCATATGGCAGTCCTGGCATGTGATGCCTTGAGCCGCGTAGCTGCTGGACAGCCACTCGGTATAGGTCGCCTCCAGCGGCATGCCGTTGCCGGGGTGGTCGACGTTGTGACATGCGCCGCAGAACTCGGCCGACTCGTGGTAGGCCGAGTAGGCAGAGTCATGCGACGGCGACACCGAGTCTTTGAACTGGGCCCTCTTCACCCCGTCGGCGCTGATGATCCACGAGTTGTTCCCTATCGGCTTGCTCGTCCCGGTCAGCTGGTGACAGAAATCGCACCCCACGCCTTCGTTGGCGACGGCGTCGCGCGGCTTGGCGCCCTTGCCGTTCATGCCCGCCATGGCAGCCACCGGCCCGTGGCAATCCTCGCAGAACTCGTCGAGCGCGCCACCGGTAGCCTTGTTCGCCTCGGCCAGCTTGGCCTGGTAGATGGGGTCGCTCAAGGCTTGCGAGTGCATGGTGCCGGACCACTGCTCCACAAGCGCGGCGTGACATCCGCACCCTGCGGACGACTGAAAATGCGAGGAAGGCACGGAGGGGATCTCCGCCACGGCCGCAGAGGGGGCAGCTACCGCCAAGACAGCGATCGTAACGAGCAGTGTCGGGCGGAAGTGCAGTCGCATCATGGGCCTCCATAGGCTCAGGGGGACGGCCGGGTCGTTGGGGATATACCCTTTCGCCGGGGAAACACCCCGGCGCCCGGTGCGCGGATCGGGCCAACCGCGAGAGGATCTTGGAGGATTCTGATGATCGAGAAGTACCGCTGCAAGGGCTGCGGCCACTACCACATCGGGCCGGCCCCGGAGCACTGCCCCGTGTGCGGAGCCCCCAAGGGGGCGTTCGTTCCCTACGACGGGCCCGGCGACCTGACCGGCACCGAGACGCTCGACAACCTCAAGGCCGCCTTCGCAGGCGAGTCGCAGGCGAACCGCCGCTACACTCTGTGGGCGCGGATCGCCGAGCTCGAGGGCCGTCACGAGGCCCGTGCGGCTTTCGAGCGCGCGGCGGCCGAGGAGACCGCTCACGCGCTTGGGCACCTCGCCTACATGGGCATGTTCGGCGACACGGATGCCAACCTCGACTCGGCGGCATCGGGCGAGGACTACGAGACGGTCGAGATGTATCCGTCGTTCGCCGAGACCGCCGAGCGCGAAGGCTTCCCGGAGATAGCCGAGTACTTCCGCGCGGTGGGCCGGTTCGAAGGGGAGCATCGCGACGAGTACCGGAAGGCCAAGGCCTGACCGTGGCCGACCGCGCAGCCCGTCCCGGACCCGTTGACATCAAGTCGCTAGACCGGGACGGGCTGCGCCTCGCGATCGAGGAGCACGGCGCGCCCGCGTACCGCGCGCGCCAGCTCGAGCGTCAGCTCTACGCCAGAGGCGCCGTCTCCTTCGGCGAGATGACGGACCTGCCGGCCGCGCTGCGTGAGAAGCTGAGTGCCGGCCACACCCTCGACGTGGCCCAGATCGTGAGCCGGCAGATCTCCTCGGACGGAACTCGGAAGTACCTTGTCGGGTTCCCCGACGGGGTGAGCGTGGAATGCGTCGGCCTGCCCGAGGGGACGCGGCTCACCGCGTGCTTCTCGACGCAGGCCGGATGCGCGATGGGATGCTCGTTCTGCGCGACCGGGATGGACGGGTTCGTGCGCGACCTCACACCTGGCGAGATGGTGGACCAGGTGAGGGCGGTGGCCGAGGACTTCGGGCGGCGAGTCTCCAACGTGGTCGCCATGGGGCAGGGCGAGCCGTTCGCCTGCTACGACGCGACCCTGGCGGCGCTCCGTTTCATGAACTCGCCCGACGGACTGGGGGTCGGAGCCCGGCACATCGTCGTCTCGACCTGCGGGCTTCTGCCGGGGATCGCTCGCTTCGCCGAGGAGCCCGAGCAGTTCACCCTGGCCGTCTCGGTGCACTCAGCCGTCCAGGCGACACGCGACAGGCTGATGCCAGGGGTGCGAGGGATGGCCCTCGCGGACCTGCGCCAGGCGCTCGTCGCCTACGCGAGACGGTCGGGCCGCAGGCCCACACTGGAGTACGCCTTGATCACGGGGGTGAACGACACCGTCGCCGAGATCGATGCGCTCGCGTCCTTCTGCGAGGGGCTCAGGGCGCACGTCAACCTCATCCCGGCCAACCCAGTCGCGGGCACGGCGTTCGTCGCCCCCCCCGCTCAGGCGGCGGCCTCAGTGGCCCGAAGGCTGTCGGCCAAGGGCATCGAGGCGTCGGTGCGTCGCGAACGTGGTGCGGACATCGACGCGGCATGCGGGCAGCTCAGACGGCGGGACGGCTGACCGGGCACAGGCCGCCCAGCGCCGGGCACATGTCGCAGGGGTACTTTTCGTAGGAGCCCCGATGGGGGAAACGGCCCTCGGCGATGGAGCGAACAATCGAGGTCACCCTGGCCTCCAGCTGCGACAGGTCCTCCTGCCCCCAGTCGAACTCATCGGTCTTTGAGCCCCCCTCGGGGTGCACGAACGCCACCTCGACGCGGGACGCCCCTTCGCGCAGGGCCGCCAACGCATAGCAGGTCGCCTGAAGACCGTACTCCACGCGCCTGGCCTCTGTTGCCGGATTCACGCCCGTCTTGTAGTCAACGATGAAGGTCGTGTCCCCGTCCCTGCGTACAAGGTCCATCTTGCCGTCAAGGACCGTCCCGTCCACCATGGTTGCGAAGGGCACCTCGCGCAGGCCCCCGTCCAGAGCGCGCAGAACCTGCGGGTCCTCGAGAACCGCCTTGACGGCCGCACCGAGCCTGTCGAGATGTTGAGCGCTCAGGCCGACCGCCTCCGCCGCCCGTCGCAGCACCCCCTCATCCGCCGCGTCTGCCCCACCGATCTCGAGCGCGGCGTGGAATGCGCTCCCGAACGCAGCTCTCTCACTGGAGCCTGCGTCCAGGGGTCCGGGCAGACGCAGGATGTTTCGCGCGTAGTAGCCGTACGGGCACTTTTCGTACGCGCTCAAGGCACTGAAGGAGAGGTTCGCGGGGGCGTGTCCGGCCTCATGTCCCCGGCCCGCCGGCTGGCGCGTCAGCGCTTCGGCGGTGACTCCCTGCGCCCGTCGGCGCTCCGTGGGCGGGGTCTCAGGGGCATCACTCGGCTCCACGTGCGCGACCGCCACCGGGCACCCGCACTCGAGCACGCCGCCCTCCGCCCCGCCGCCGGGGCGGAGGGCGACAAGGACCCACGACATCCGGCTGTCGCCCCCACGGTCACCGGAGCCGGACAGGCCGCTGAGGATCAGCGCCCTCTCCGCGCGCGTGAAGGCGACGTACAGCAACCGCTTCTCCTCCTCCAGTGACCTGCCGCTCTTGAGATCGCACACGCGGAGAAAGGAAGTGGTGTCGTGCTTGGGACCGCCCGGCGAGACGGGCGGCAGACGCATCCCGACGTGCAACAGCCCCCCGTCGACCGCGGCTGCGATCAGACCGTCGTCGCGCCCGCCCCGCAAGGACCCCCCCAGGTCCGCGACCGCGACCACGGGGAACTCGAGGCCCTTGGCCGCATGGATGCTCATCATCCTGACGGCGTTCTCGCCCATCGCCGCTAGAGGTGCCTCGGGCTCGCGCACGGCGTGAGTCCGCAGCCTCGCGAGGTGCTCCAGAAGGCCAGCGGGGCTCCCGGGCTCTAGGCGCTCGAACTCGCCAGCCAGCCGCGAGAACTTGAGCACGTTCGCCCAGCCTCTCCGGTCGTCGGCTGCGAAAAGCGCAAGATCGTACGCGGTGTCCTCGCACAGATCCAAGACTATCGAGCTCAGCGACCTGCGGCCCAGGTCGGTCGTCGCCGACTCCACAGCGCGCAGGCACTCTTGCAGGCGGTCCTCCTCGTCAGGCTCCAGCGGCGAGCGGGCCTCGTCGCGGGCCGCTGCCCACAGCGAGACCGGCCGCGTCAGCCCGCCGCTCGCGTCGCGGGCGTGCGAGGCAAGCTGCCACAGAGAGTCATCGGCCAGTGCGCACATCCGGCCCGAGAGGAACCTGGCGAACGCCTCATCGTCCTCGGGGTCCCACAGGACGCGCACCAGCGCCGTAAGCTCGTCCACCTCGAGGGTGTCGAAGAAGCCGCCGCCCACGGTCGCCACCACGGGTAGGCCTGCGTCGCGCAGGGCGCTCTCGAAGACCTTCGCGCGAGTCGCGCTACGCAGCAGGACGGCTATCTCCCCCGGCTCAGCGAGGCCCTCGTCGACCAGCCCCGCGAGGCGCGCCGCCAGCGCCCGAGCCTCCATGGCGTGCTTCTCGCCCGCGCGAAGCCCGACCGGGTCGCCCAGCATCACCTCCACGCGCGGCCTGCCCTCGGGCCAGACCCCTCCTCCGTGCCCCCCGCCGCCATCGCCCGCCTCGAGCGGCATGTGCTGCCCGGGCCAGAAAGGCTCGCGAGAGAACAGGGCGTTGAAGAACGCCAGCAGCTCGCGGTGCGAGCGGTAGTTCTCGGTCAACGCGTGATGCCTGTCCGGCGGCAAGTCGGCCGCCCGCCGCCTGAAGACCTCGACGTCAGCGCCCCGAAAAGCATAGATCGACTGCCGCTCGTCCCCGACGGTGACGACAGCTCCGTCAGTCAGGCCGTCGAGGATCGCCGCCTGCACCCCGTCTGTGTCCTGAAACTCGTCGACCATCACCTCGAGCCATCGCTTGCGATGGGCATCCCGTATCTCGGGAACGGACTCGAGCAACCGCACGGTCGCCGTCTGCAGGTCGTCGAAGTCGAGCGCGCCCCGTTCGGCCTTGAGGGCGGCGAATCTCTCTGTGAAGGCGTCTACGACCCCCAACAGCCGCGCCTGAAGGTCGTTCCCCAGCTCGTCGGCCAGCCGTAGGGCCAACGCCGAGGCGGCCGAACCGATCGCATCGGCGAGCTCGACGGCCTCGGCGCTGCCTCGCCTGCCAACCTTGCATCCCGCCGCGGCCGCCAGCAGGTCGGCGTTGCGCTCCTCGGTCCAGCCCTCGATCGCTTCGATCAGGTCTCTCGCCGCTTCGATGTTGCCGCACACCGTGTCGGTCTGTTTCACGCCCTCAAGCCGCCTGATCGTCGCGATCAGATCGTCGCGACCGGCTTCGATGACTCTCGCGAGGTCAGTCCCTGCCGAAGGGCTGGGCGCGAGGCCGACTGCGCCAGCGCGCATCGCCGCGAGCCTCGGGATCCATACCGTGGCGCACTCCACCCCGATCTCGTCGAGCAGACTGACTGCCCGTGAGTCGGCGCGCATCACGTCCTCGAGCGCTTCTGTCTCCAGCGCCCCCCTTCTCACCTCGTCGAGCACCTCGAACCTCGGGTCGAGTCCTGCGACGAGCGCGTGGCGGCGCAGCAGACGGGCGCACGTCCCGTGGATCGTGCCGACCCAGGCACGGTCGACGTGCCGTGCCTCGTCGGCCCAACCCGCCGCAACCAGGCGCTCGCGGATCCGACGTGTCAGATTGGCGGCGGCCTTCTCGGTGAAGGTGATGGCCATGAGCCGCTCGATGCTCTCGGCGGGCCCCGAGACCCCTTCGAGAGCTATCCGCACGTACCTGTCCGTGAGCACGCGGGTCTTGCCCGTGCCCGCTCCCGCGGAGACGAACAGACCGCCGGCGGGAGCCTGCACGGCGGCACTCTGTCCCGGATTGAGCCGCGCCGTCACTCCGCACCCCCGCACAAGCCCGCCCACCGGCATGATGTGCACGTATCGAACTTTCGGGGCTTCGCTGGGATCTCGCCCGCCCGTATGCCGTCGACCGCCTGTCGCGACATCTCGATGGCTGCGGAGATGGCCGCGTCCAAACCCTCCGCCGTGACCGCATCGGTGCTGGTGAGCCCGGAGAGCCCCGCCAGGTCCTGGCGCCACGCCCCTCGGTCCATCCCGCTGGCGCGAGCGGCCTTCCCCCGCACCTGGCGGTACAGGCCTGCCGCCAGCCCGGCCCCGAGGCGCCGTCGCGCCACCTCCATGTACAGCGGCATCTGCACGATGCCCTCGTCCGCCCACTTCGCCACCGAATGCCTGACGGCTACGGTGGACTTGTAGTCGACGACCACGATCCGACCCGAACCGTCCACGTCGACGCGGTCGATCTGACCCCGAAGCTCGAACCCGCCGAAATCCTCTGCGGTCCCGACCTCCCCGAACCGGTGCTCCAGCCAGTCCGGGCCGGCCGGCGCGAACCCCGGCAGAAACGTGGAGTCCCGGGCCAGGAACCCCATGAACCGGCGCTCGGCATCGCGGATCTCCGCTTCCTCGACAGTGGATCTGCATGCCGGCGCTCGACCCCTCGCCTCGGCGAAACACCGCTCGGCCAGCGGACGCACCTGGGGCAGGATGGCGGCGGTGAGCCTGGCGGCTCCGTACTCCTCGGGCAGTCGGGAGTAGAACAGCCGCAGCGCCTCGTGCAACATCGTGCCGCGCTCAAGGTGACCGAGCTCGGCGTCAAGGGAGCGAGCTCCTATCGCGCGGTCGCGGAACCAGCCGTACGGGCACCTGGTGTAGGCCTCCAGCTCCGAGGCGGAGAAGACCCTCCGTCCGGACAGCGCTGCGACTGCGGCGGGTCCCAGGGAGTGCGACCTGCGCCCCGCCCTGCGGACCGCCTCCCCCACTAGACTGGCGAGCCCGTCACCCGCGCCAGAGGGGTCGTGAGCACCCGCGCACTCCCGAAGAGCACGCCGCTGCGTCCGGGGAGAACCAGGGCTCTCGGCCCCGAGGTCCCCTGCTTCAAGCGTCGAAACGGGCAGCGCGAGATCGTCCGACCCCGCGGATGGGTCGCGATAGAGATCCAGCAGCTCATCCAGGAGAGGCGCCGGGCCAAGCTCGCGACCGGATGCATCAGCCGTCCGGCGACTCAGGACCAACCTGGTGGTGGCCCTGGTGCACACCGAATACAGCAGAGCCCTGTCCTCCTCGGTCGCATCACGCAGACCGACGTCGACTCCGAGTCTCTCGAGGCCAGCGACCAGCGCCGGGTCGGACAGAAACCCGTCATCCCGCCTAGACGAGAACCCGGCTGTGTCCAGGCCGCCGACGACCACCAGTGCGAACCGCCTGCCTCTGAGCCGCTGCATCGAGGTCACGAGCACCCGACCCTCCGGCCCGTGCGGATCCGTGTCTCCGACACCGACGGCCGTCTCCATCAGCGCTCGCATTACCTCGCCGGATGCGAGAGGCTCCACCAGGCCCGCTGCCGCGCGCGCCGCATCCACTGCCGCGCGCGCCGCAGCGGCGTCCGTCCGACCGTCCTGATCGAGCTTGGCCGCCTGGTTCCCGAAAGCGCTGGCGAGCAGGGCGCTCACCAGCTGCTCCCAGCCGTCGGCCCGACAGCGATCCTCCACCAGCACGGACCCCTTGATGAGCGCCGCTGTCCCCGCAGGCCCGAGCACGCGGCGCGCGGACCGGATTGCGGCAGAGGCCCGCTCGGTCCTGTCTCTGCGCCACGTCCGCTCGAGTCCGCCCACCGCGAGAGGCGCCGCCCCCGAGTAGGGCGTCCGCAGGAACGCCCCGACCTCGCGCGGTGTGCCTGTCGGCAGATGGGCCCTGTGCAGATGGGCCAGCGCCCTGCCCAAGCCAGTCTCGGCGAAGGGGATCTCCAGGTCCGCGGAGGCGGTCACGCCAGCCTCGCGAAGCTCCCTCAGAACCCCCGCTACACGCTCCCATGCATCGCGGAAGACCACCGCGATCGAACCGGGGGGCGTTCCTGATCGGATGGCGTCGAGGACCTCCGCCGCGATCCTGGAGTCCTCGGCGTGATCGCCCGCCGCCAAAGAGAGGCGCACCGCTCCCTCAGAAGGCGACCGTACGGCTGGGACGCGAAACGCGCTGTCCGCAAGCCTGACAAGCTCGGGCGGCAGTGCGCTGCGCGACCGGTCCGGCTCCAAGTGCAGCGGCTGGACCCCCAATCGCTGGACGAGCCGACTCGAGCGGTTGGTCGCCGGAAAATCCTTCTCCCACGTAAGGGCGATCAGCACCTCGGTCCCGGCGTCGGCGGCCGCCCTCAGGTAGGCCTCCTGCCCGAATGTCAAGTCCTGGCAGTCATTCAACGCCAGCAGCCCCTGCGTCCACTCCGCTTGGTAGCGGCCGGCCAAAGACCTGGCCATCTCCTCGGGCTCGACCAACCCCTCGGACTCAACCATGGACCTGTATCCGCCCAGGATCATGGCGATCTCCTCCGCGGCCTTTCCCACCCCAGCGCTCAGCTTCGGAGGCCCGGCGACCGACGCACTCTTCGCCAGTATGGAAAGAACGCGAGAGAAGCCCCTGTAGCCCGCTGATATGGCAGTGGCTTCCAGATTGGCGGCCCGGATGGCGCGGGACAACATCGCCGTCCGCCTAACATCATCGATAGGCAGCCTTCCGTCTCCATGGAGAAGCCATAGGCTCTCGATGTGGCGACGCAGGGGGTCGATGCGCAGGCCGATCGCGGGTCCGTGCGCGGCGTAGAAAGCACGCGCTCGAACGGCGTCGGGATAGGAGGGCACGAGCAGCGTCGCGCGCCCGAACTTGTCGACCGAGCCGCGAATGGCCTCTCGCACCGCGCCTGTCTTGCCTGCGCTGGCCCTGCCTGTCAGGACGGTCAATCCCACGGCTGCCCCTCCTCGCTCACGGGAGAAGCGTGGCCGATGGGTCTGACATCAGGAGGCCGGGTGCGCGCGAGTGTACTTGGAGACGTCTTCCCTGAGCTCCCGGATCTTCCGCCAGGCCAGCTCCTCGTCCCTGCCCATGTAGTGGTCCACCCGCCGGTGAACCGCCAGAGCCGCCGCCTCGGCCCGCTCCGCAAGCCGCTTGGCCGCCTCTCCAGCCCTGCAGGCCTCATCGGCGAGTCTCCGTCGGGTCCGCTGGCCTGATTCAGGGGCGAGCAGGAGCCCGAGCACGAACCCGGCCGTCGCCCCGACCGCGAGTCCGATGACAAGACTTTCCAGATTGCCGCGCCTCATGAGGGTCCCTCCTGCTCAATCGCCGTGCCGCCGGTGAGCGCTCGGAATATCCGGCCGAGTTCGTCCTCCCCATGAAAATCGATCTCGATCTTGCCCTTCCTGTCATTCTGGCGAACGCGTACGCTCGTCCCCAGCATACGCCTGAGCTGCCGAGCCACCGCCTTGAAGGACTTCGGCGCGGGCGGGCGCACCTTCCTCTCAGACTGCCCGATGGCGAACAACCGCGCTAGGTTCTCGGCCTCACGGACCGAGAGACCATCGGCCACCACTCTGGCCGCCAACGCGAGGCGCCGCTCCTCCTCGGGAACCGAAAGGACCGCCCGGGCGTGACCCGCCGTCAGCCTCCCATCGTAGACCATCTCCTGGACCTCCTCTGGCAGATCCAGGAGGCGGAGGCTGTTGGCGATGGCCGACCTCGACTTGGAGACCTTGCTGGCCAGCTCCGACTGCGTCATGTGGTGCTCGCTGATCAGGCGCCGGTAGCCCCTGGCCTCCTCGATCGCGTTGAGATCCTCGCGCTGCAGGTTCTCGATAAGGGCGATCTCCAACGACTCCGTCTCGGACACGTTCAGCACCCTGACGGGGACCTCCTTCAACTCGGCCTGCCTCGCGGCACGCCAGCGCCGCTCCCCCGCCACTATCTCGTAGCCGTCACCGTGCGGCCGAACGAGTATCGGGAGCAGCACCCCGACCTTCCCGATAGAGTCAGCCAGCTCGGCGATGCCCTCCTCGTCCATGAGGTCACGCGGCTGCCTCGGATTCGGGGTGATAGTACCGATCGGGAGGGTCTGAACCTCGCTCGATTCACCCGCGGTACCGGGGATCAGCGCCGAAAGACCTCTTCCAAGTCCGCGCTTAGACACGCTCCATCACTTCCTTCGCGAGCTCCCGGTAGGCCGCCGCGCCCTTGCCGGCGGGATCATACATGTTCACCGGCTTCCCGAAGCTCGGAGCCTCCGAAAGCCTGACCGTCCTAGGCACCATGGTCCGAAACACCTTGTCGTCGAAGAAGTCCCGCACCTCATCGACAACCTGCGCAGAAAGCTTCGTGCGTGCATCGAACATCGTCATGACGACGCCGAAGACCTCGAGGCCGGGATTGAGGTGGGTCCTGACCAGCCTTATGCTGTCGAGCAGCTTCGACAAGCCCTCCAGAGCGTAGTACTCGCACTGGATCGGTATCAGGAGGCCGTCACAGGCCGTCAAAGCGTTGACGGTAAGGAGCCCTAGCGAGGGTGGGCAGTCGATCAGCACGAAGTCGAAGTCCGACAAGACCGGCGCGAGGACGTTCTTCAGGCGGGTCTCGCGGCTCATGGCCGACACGAGCTCGATTTCTGCGCCAGCCAACTGAATTGTCGCCGGCACCACGAACACGCCTTTGATCTCGACGGGCTCGATCAGGCCCTCCAGGGGCATGTCCTCAAGGAGCGCATCGTACACGCAGTGCTCGCGCTGGGTCCGGTTGAGCCCGAAGCCTGACGTGGCGTTGCCTTGCGGATCGAGATCCAGCAGCAACACTCGTGCGCCTAGCTCGCCCAAGCAAGCCGCGACGTTGACTGCGGTCGTGCTCTTCCCTACGCCGCCCTTCTGATTCACAACCGCCAACACGGATGCTGTCGAAGAGTCGGGTACGTCGCCTGGCATCAAGCCCCCTCCGTCCGCGGTCAAGGGGCAGCATACCTCCCCCGAAGGACCATCGGCAAGAGTCAGGCGAGAGGTCGCTTGCCGGCTAGCCCAGGGCGGCGAGGCAACTGCACGGCGGGCGCAGAGGCTTTGCGAACCACGACAAGAACCCGCGCTCCACGGATTCCTGGCACGATGACGGGACGCAGCTCCTCAAGAGTCATGCCAGTCGGCTCCTGGGCGCGCCTTCCCCGCTCGGCTTCCTCGTGGGTCAGCCGGCCCTTGAATGCAATCAACCTTCCGCCCATCTTAAGTAGGGGAGCTGCCAACTCCAGCAGGACGGGAAGCTCAGCCACAGCTCGACAGACTACCGCTGCGAGCTCGGGACCGTTGATCGCATACTCCTCCGCGCGTGCGTGCACGACACTGCAATCCGCCTCAGCAACCGAAACCGCCTCCCGCAGGAAGGTCGCCTTCTTGCCGAGTGACTCGATGAGAACCCCGTGGCGGCCAGTCGCGAGAGAGAGCGGTATGCCGGGGAACCCCCCTCCCGAACCTAGGTCGGCAAACCGACCAGGTGGGGAGCCTTCGAGTGGCGAAACCGCGGAAAGTGAGTCCAGGACGTGGATTCCGAGGGCTTCCCAAGGATCTTCGACCGCAGTGAGATTCAGCGTTGCCGAACGCTCAAGGGTCAGCCTGAGGTGAGCCACCATCGATGATGCGGAGGCCTCGCCTAGGGACACGCCCATTGTTTCAGCATCCCGGAACAGCCGTTCGGCGAGGAGCTCCTTGGCGAACTGTTCCACGTGAAACACTCTCCGTTCCCGGCCCAGCTTGGTGGGTGGCTCATCCCACTGTTTCACGTGAAACACCCGGTCCGAGTTGATGCTAGAGGGGCCGCCGAGTGGCGGCCCCTCAAAGCGCCTGGACGCGATTCTCTATCTGGGCAGGACGATTACTTGCCTGAAGGGCTCCTCGCCCTCGCTCTCAGTCTTGACCCGCGAATCCTCACGCAGTGCCATGTGGATCACCTTGCGCTCGTAGCTGCTCATCGGACGCATCTCGACCGGCTGACCGGTGCGCCGAACCTTCTCCGCAGCCCTGCGCGCCATTTCGTCAAGCTTGGCCTTGCGCCGGTAGCGATATCCGCCGACGTCCACGAGCAGGGGGTGTCTCAGCCCAAGCCGCTTGAAGGTGATCGATGTGACCAGCGTCTGGAGGGCCTCCAAGGTCCTCCCGTGCCTGCCGATCAGGACGGCGACGTCGTCTCCGACCACGTCCAGGATAACCTCGCCGTAGTCCCCTTCGTATTCGTCTACTTCGCAGTCGATACCGAAGGCGGCCACCATTTCCTTCAGCAACTTGGTTGCCTCATCCGCTACTCGATCCACCTCGTCCTCGGACAGCTCCCGGGCAGGCGTGTGTTGCTGCGGCCCCCCTGTCCGCTCTTCGCGGTCAAGGTCCAGGTCCTGCTCGTCGTCATCAGCGGGCTCGTCGTCGACGACGAGCCAGACCCTGACCCGCGCGGGCCGCTCCGCTCCGAACAAGCGCTTGCCGCCCTCCTGAAGCACCTCGTACTCAACAGCGCTTCGGTCCACTCCCAGAGATTCCAGGGCGGCGTCGAGCGCCTCGTCGACTGTCGGCGCCTCTCGCTCTATCTGTCGATTGCTCACCGGAAGCCTCCTTGGCCCTCGGGTTGATGGGACGCTTTACGTTCTCTTCTTCTTTGAGGAACCCGCCCGAGGGGCCTGTTTCCCCGCCTTCTGCTTTGGGTCGTCGTGTGCGGCATCTCCCCCCGCGTCGATCTTCACGGATCTCGCGCTCTTAGACTCCTCATCGTGAGCGCCGAGATACCGATTCATTATGGCCTGCTGCGCCAACTGCCAGGCGCTGGAGGTGACCCAGTAGATGAGAACCCCGGCGGGGCTGATCCATCCGAAGTAGATCATCATCACGGACATCCACAGCGCGATGCGCTTCTGCTGTTGATCGCCGGGGGCCAGTTGCTGCGGGAGCCAGACGCTGACGCCGAATAGCACCACCAGTACTAGGTAAGGGATTGAGGGGGTGAGTCCCGAGTCGGCCCACACGGTCTGTGGACGAAGGGTGATATCTGGCAAAATCCGCCAGAACCCTCTCCCGATCCCCGGAGTTTCGTCAAGGTACTTGGGGAGCTCCGTGTTCAGCACTTGGAACAGCGCGATGAAAACGGGCATCTGCAGCAGCAGCGGTAGGCATCCGCCTAGCGGGTTGACCTTGTTCTCCTCGTAGAACTTCAGGGTTTCCGCCTGCAGGCGCTCCTTGTCGTTCTTGTACTTCTCCTGCAGTGCCTTGATCTTCGGCTGAACCCTCTGCAGTTCGTGCATAGACCGGGTCTGCTTGACGGTCAACGGCATCAGCAGCACCCGGATGGCCATGGTCAGCAGGATGATCGCGAAGCCGTAGTCCTGCGTGAGCGAGTGAAGCTCGTTGAGAGCCTCGAACAGGAACGCCAGGAAGCTATCCCACACTCGTGATCACACCTTCCGCCCGCCACCGACGGGAGTCACGGCACCGGGTCATGTCCGCCCGGGTTCCAGGGGTGACATTTGGAGACTCGCCGGACGGCCAACCGCGCGCCCCTCAGCAGCCCGTGCCTCTCTATGGATGTTATCGCATAAGCGGAGCACGTCGGGGTGAACCGGCAGGTCGGCGGGAGAAGCGGTGACACCAATATCTGGTATGCCCTGATTGGAGCAACCGCCGCAGTCCTGAGCGCCTTCACGGGGAACCGACGCCTGCTGAGCGCAACGCCACGGCAAGGCCGTGGTCCACATCCTGTGGAGCGGCGATCGCCGTCTGCGGTCGCGCAACCAAGACCACGTCGAACCCCGGCCAGGGTCCACCCGCGCGCCTGCAGGACTCCCGGAGGACGCGCTTGGCGCGATTCCTGACCACAGCGCCGCCCACCTTCCTTCCCGCTACGAAGGCCACGCGACCCGGTGTGGGCTGATCCGCGCCGTGCTCGAGAGCAGCGGCCACCACCAGCGGGTGGCCTCCGCGCCGGCCTCGTCGGAACACTCGATCGATGTCGGATGATAATCTGACAGTTCGCATGGCGCGCCCGTGCGCCTCGCGACCGCGGCTAGGCGGACAGTTCCGCGCGACCCTTCGCCCGGCGATTGGCGAGGATCCGCCGGCCGGCGCGGGTCGACATGCGCGCCCGGAAACCGTGCCTCTTGGCGCGCCTGCGGTTGTTCGGCTGGTACGTCCTCTTCACGACTACCTCCAACGGGCTTCCAGCCCGGCTATGTCAGCGGCAAAGCCCGTAGATTATACGGCCCTTCACGGCGCTCCTGTCAACGGCTCTCTTAGATCGGGATTGCGTCCTGAATTGCAAAAGTCAGTGCAAA
>JBBIJK010000020.1:0-37959 GCA_037445995.1 Actinomycetota bacterium
GTGTCCACGATGTCGTGACACATCTGTCCACGATGTCCTGAGACATCACATGGCGGAGAGGGAGGGATTCGAACCCTCGGTACGGGGGTTGCCCGTACAACGGTTTTCGAGACCGCCGCATTCAACCACTCTGCCACCTCTCCGCAGATGGCGCAGGCAGACCGAGGCCGCCTGAAGCGCAGGTGCGAGTATAACGAGGGCTCAAAGGCAGGGCAACGGGCGGGCGCGCCCGCACTCATGAGGCGCGACACCCGCCTGAGCGGCGGGATCATTCCTTCCGGAGAAGGCCGTCCGCGGACGCAGAGGCGAGGGTGAAGCCCATGGTCGTCCCGACGCCCGGCTCGCTTGTCGCAAAGACCTCTCCACCGTGGTCGCGCACTATCGCACGCGATATCGCCAGTCCCAGTCCCGCGCCGCCGGTGTTCGCCGCCCGAGCCGAGTCCACGCGGTAGAAGCGCTCGAACACGTGGGCGACCTCGTCGGCCGCCATCCCCTCGCCCGTATCACTGACGGTCACGCGCACACGCCCGCCCTGCTCCGTCACGGCGATGCTCACCGAGCCGGCGCCTGTGTGGCGAACCGCGTTGGACAGCAGGTTGCGCAAGACCTGCCCGAGCCGTCGCTCGTCGCCAACGACATCGACCGCGCGCTGGGCAGCTTCGACGTGCATCGCAACGCCCGGGGCGAGCATGGCTTCCGCCCGTTGTGCCTCGCGGCGCGCGAGCGCGGCGACGTCAAAGGGTCGCATCTCGTAGCGCAGGCGGCCGGCCTCGGCCACAGCAAGTTCTTGCAGGTCGTCGATCAGGCCCGAGAGGTGCTGAAGATCTTCCACGATCGACTCGATGCGCGGGACGTCGGGCTCGACGACCCCGTCAGCGATTGCCTCGGCCTGAGCCCTGGCGGCCGCGAGCGGGTTTCTGAGTTCGTGCGCGACGTCGGCGGCCATCCGGCGGCGCAGCTCCTCCGCTCGCTCGAGCGAGTCAGCCATCGAATTGAACGCCGCGCCCAGCGCCGCGACCTCCTCGGGCCCCTCCTCACTCACCCTGCGCGCGAGCTCGCCCGCGGCAAGCTCCTCAGCTGCGGTCTCGAGCTCGCGAAGAGGCTTCGCAAGATAGGCGGCGAGCAGGATCGCGACCATCGTCGCCAGCGCGACCGCCGCCACGGTGGCGAGCATCACGCTGCGATCCACGCCTGAGATGAAGACCTGCTCGGCGGCCCCCAGCATGACGCGTCCCCTGCCAGGGCGACCCATCGCGCCCATGCCCACGGGCATGTTCGCCAGATACCGGTCGAACGCCGCGGCAAGCGCCGTCCGAGCGGCGTAACCCACCCCGATCGCGGTCAGAAGCGCGACACCGGTGATCGAGAGGAACACCTGGAGGCGCAGGGCCGTCCGCCGCATCTCACGCCTCCAGCTTGTAACCCACGCCGAACACCGTTCTGATGTAGCGCTGGTTCTTTGAGTCGTCGCCGAGCTTCCTGCGAATGTTCTTCACGTGCGCGTCCATCGTGCGTTCGTAGCCTTCGAACGCGTCACCGGAAGCGGCCTCGAGCAGCTGCAGGCGCGTGTACACGCGGCCGGGATGCGACGCCAGCTTGACCAGGATGTCGAACTCGGTCCGCGTGAGCCCGACATCCTCATCGGCCACCTTCACCTCCCGGCGGTCCAAGTCGATGCGCAGGTCACCGACGCTGATCGTCGCGCCCGGCGCCGGCTCGCGGGCTGCCCTTCGCAGGACAGCCTTGACGCGGGCTACGACCTCCCGCGGCGAGAAAGGCTTCACGATGTAGTCGTCCGCGCCGATCTCGAGGCCCACGAGCCTGTCGACCTCGTCGCCACGCGCGGTGACCAAGATGACGGGGACACCCTCCGCCTGGAAGCGCTTGGTCAGTTCAAGGCCGTCGACGCCCGGGAGCATGATGTCGAGCAGTGCAAGATCGGGCCGGCCCTCGCTCAGGCGTGCGAGCGCGCCCGGACCATCGAACGCCGACACGACGGAGTATCCGGCCGCCCCAAGGTACTCCGCCAGCACGTCCACGATCTTCGCGTTGTCGTCCACGACCAGTACGGTGGCCATAGGTCCTCCTGCCGCGGCTCGATGTGCGCCCGTGCAGTCGCCGATGACCGCAGACATGGTCCCGCGTCGCGCGGGCCCTGCCCGGAGTATCTCACTCCGCTCAAGAGTCGAGACATCCGAACGCACGCGAGCGAAGCCCATGACCGGGCTCCGCCCCGTGCCTTAGCCTACGGAAGCCTACTGGGTAGTCGCCGGGCTCGGCGCGCAGGCGCCTCCGCAGACGCCCCCGCCCATGCCTCCCCTGCGGCCTCCGCCCATGCCGCCGCCGCGACCTCCGCCCATGCCGCCGCCGTTGCAGCGAGCGTCAGTGGAGGTGACGCGCTCGCTAAGTCGCGCCTGCATGCGCTCCAGCGCAGCCTCCGCTTGCCCTTGCGTGATGACGCCGGCTTCAACGCGGTCAGCGAGGATTCGCCCGCGGATCTCCATGGCGCTCTCGACGACCTCGGCCGAGGTCACTCCCTTCGTCTCGGCAATGTCAGCGAACGACTTCCCGGCCGCGCGCTGCTCGCGGACTTCGGCCGCATCCTGGCCGGTCAACTTGGCGACGACGTCGACCAGCCGCCCGCCGGCATCTCGCATCGCCGAGCCGAGCCGAGGCCCGAACCCCGAACCCGCGGCCGCGGTCGAGTCGCCCGAGGGCGCAGCCGATGCGCTGATCACGCTACCGGCGATCAAACCCATCACGGCCACCGCGACGATCAGGGCCGATGCCCTTCGTCTGAGCTTCATGTTCTCTCCTCTCCAGAACAACGCCTGCGGATCTCACACCAGAATCTGCGCTCCGGGTTTGAACCGCCTGTGAACGCCGTGAGCGGGGTTGGTGAACGGGGCCGTGACGCTTGGGGGAGTCGATCGCCATCGCGGGCCCCCGATAAGCATTCCAGCGAGGCGCTATGATGACACCCGCACTGGCCGACGCGTCCGGGTCGCGGTTGGAGGGCTCCTTGAACGCTGGGGTATGGCGGGCTATCGGGGCTTACGCGATCTGGGGGATGCTCCCCCTGTACTGGAAGGCTCTCCATAGCGTCCCGGCCCTGCAGCTCGTCGGGCATCGTGTGGTCTGGTCCAGCGTCCTGCTCCTCGCGATCGTGTCCCTGCGAAGGCAAGCCGGCGAGTTGTCGCGCGCTGCCATGCGGCCCAAGACCCTGGCCGTCTACTCGCTTGCCGGGTGCCTTCTGGCCGCGAACTGGCTGACCTACGTGTGGGGGGTCAACGCGGGCCACGTAGTGGAAACGAGCTTGGGCTACTTCATCAACCCGCTTCTCAGCGTCCTGCTGGGGGTGCTGGTCCTCGGCGAGAGACTCCCCGCGGCGCAGTGGGCGGCCATCGCGCTGGCGGGCGCGGGAGTGGCCTACCTCGCGTACGACTACGGGCGCCCCCCATGGATCGCGATCGTCCTCGCATCGACGTTCGCGCTGTACGGGCTGGTCAAGAAGACCGCGCCGCTGGGCTCGGTGCACGGCCTGACCCTGGAGACCGGGGCCCTGCTTCTCCCCTCGGCGGCGCTACTTGCGTACTTCGAAGCGGCGGGCAGCGGCCATCTGATCGGGTCGAGCCCTCTCACGCTTCTGGGGCTCGTCGGCACCGGCGTGATCACGACCGTGCCGCTGCTGCTGTTCGCTTCGGCGGCCAAGCGCATCCCGATGGTGTGGATAGGGGTGTTGCAGTACATCGCTCCCACCCTGCAGTTCCTGTTGGGCGTCTTCCTCTTCCGCGAAGCGGTGTCGGCGCACACGCTCGCGGGCTTCTCCGCCGTCTGGGCGGGATTGGCGCTGTTCGCCGTCGACGCGCTCCGAAGGCGCCGCGCTGCGGTTCCGCCCGTCCCGGAATAGGGGGCGTCTTGCGCTCAGCCCCCCGCTGTATTAACCTATCCTAAGGACATTCGCATATTCGCAGATGCGCATGTATTGAGCGTGCGCGCCACTCCCAGGCGGGCAGAAGGGTAGTCTCGTGGACCAGGACTTCTACTGCAGGCACTCGGAACTGTGCAAGACGCTGGCGAACCCGAAGCGCCAGCAGCTCCTGGGCACCCTCCGCGACCGCGAGATGAGCGTGGGCGAACTCGCCCAGAGCACCGGGATCGGGCAGGCCACCGTCTCGCAGCACCTCGCCATCCTCCGCAGCCGCGGCATCGTGAAGGTGCGACGGCAAGGCAGTTTCGCGTACTACTCGATCACGAACCTCAAGATCATCCAGGCGTTCGACCTGATCACCGAGGTCATGCGGGAGAACTGGCGGGACGACGCCCGCCGCCTCCGCGAGGCCAGCGCCGACCATGGGGACTCACCGACCGGCCACGTGGCCGGCGAGGACGACAAGGAGGAGGCCGATGTCTGAGCAGGACGGCAAGAAGAAGCTTTCGATGGTGGTGATGAGCGGCGACATGGACAAGCTGTTCGGCGCTTTCATCATCGCCAACGGGGCCGCCGCCATGGGGCAGGACGTGACGATGTTCTTCACGTTCTGGGGGCTGCGCGCCATCAAGAAGAACGTGCGCACGGGCACCAGCCTGTTCGGCAGGATGCTGGGCGTGATGTACGGCGGAGACATCTCGAAGTCCGACCCGAGCAAGTTCGCCTTCGGCGGGATGGGCCGCTGGATGTTCAACAAGATGATGGGCGCCCACAACGTCACCAAGCTCCCCGAGCTGCGCGACCTCGCGATCCAGCTCGGCGTGAAACTCTACCCCTGCCAGATGTCCATGGACGTCATGGAGATCCCCAAGGAGTCCTTCATCGATGGAGTGCAGGAGCCCGTGGGCGTGGGTTTCTTCATCGGGGAGGCAGACGAGTCCGGCACCACCCTGTTCATCTGACCGCCGGGCGGCGCACAGCCGCCGGCCGTGGCGCCCAAAGCCGGGCGCGGAAGGGACGTGTGCACCATGAGCGACACTGACATCGACCTCGAACTGGACCTCAAGGGCCTGCTCTGCCCGATGCCCATGGTCAAGGTCAGCCAATCGATCGGCGACGTCCCCGTGGGAGGGGTGATCCGAGCCGTGGCCACGGACGCCGGGTCGATGGCCGACATACCCGCGTGGGCCAAGGCGACCGGCAACGAAGTGGTCTTGGCCGAGAAGCAGGGTGGCGAGTACGTCTTCTTGGTCAAGCGACTCAAGTAGCCGGAAGGCGGGCGGTGACATGGAGCTCTATCTGCAGATAACGGCCATCTGGGGCGTCTACTTGGGCATATTCGCGTTCGTCGCGGGGATGGCGTGGCGAGGATGGCAGTGGATGGCGACACCGCGATCCCCTGTGGCCCTCGGCATGTACCCGAAGCCGTCGTCGGGGGCCGGCCGCGCGGCCAAAGCCCTCAAAGACACCTTCGTAGCGCCGCAGACAGCCAAGATCGCGCCGTGGATGTGGCTGTTCGCGATGGTGTTCCACGTGGGGGCCCTCGCGGCGTTCGTCGGGCATCTGCGGCTCGTGCAGGAGTTCACCCCGCTCGCCGCCGCGCTCGGCAAGGAAGGTATGGACGCTTTCGCGTCGTGGGCCGGCGGGATCGCTGGCACGCTCATGATGGTGGGAGTGCTGTTCTGGATCCTCCGCCGGACGTTCGGTCCCTACAAGATGCTGTCTGTCCCCGAGGACTACCTGCTGCTCTTCCTGCTGCTGGGCGTCATCGTCATGGGGAACCACATGCGCTTTTTTGGCAGCATCCACGCGGAGACCTACATGGAGTGGTTCCGAAGCCTTCTCGCGTTCAGGCCGGAGCTGCCCGCAGCCCTCCTTGGGAGCAAGACCGGATGGTCGCTCGGGACGCACATGCTGTTCACGACGCTCCTGTTGGCCTACTTCCCGTTCAGCAAGTTGACGCACACCTTCGGCGCGTTGGCGACGAACCTGACCCGGAGCGAGTGAGCATGGAGACCAAGACCGTCCAAAGCATGGTCGGCGTCCTCGACAAGAGGATGAACCGGCAGCTCAAGCACTATCTCGACATATGCGCCCGCTGCGCCATCTGCAAGGACGCCTGCCACCAGTACGTCGCCACGGGGGATTTCAAGTACCTCCCGGCGCGCCGCGCCGAGCTGATCCGCCAGATCTACCGCAAGTACTTCACGAAGGCTGGCGCGTTCGTCCCGGCGCTCTACGAGGCGCGTGAGCCCGACGAGAACCTTCTCGACGAGCTGTACGAGTCGACATACGGCTGCACGGGTTGCCGCCGCTGCATGTACTTCTGCCCCTTCTCGATCGACACGGCGTGGATCGTCTCGGTCGCCAAGGGGATCCTCATCGCGGCCGGCCGAGGCGACGAGATGCTGGGGCAGCTCGCCGACGCGGCGCTGTTCAAAGGCGACCACCCGGAGATGTTCCACGACACGCTGGTCGCGGGGTTCAAGGACATGGAAGCGGAGCTACGCGAGGAGACCGGCGACCCCACGATCGAAGTGCCCGTTGACATCCGGGGCGCCGAGATGCTGTACGTGGGCCTGGCCGGCGCCCATTCGATCAAGCCCGCAGCGAAGATCTTCCACGCCGCGAAGCAGAGTTGGACGCTGTCGCTCTTCGAGTCCGCGAACTACGGCTATTTCTTCGGTGACGGCGAGAAGGCGAAGAGGATCGCCGCCCGGTTCATGGACGAGGCGGTCGCCCTGGGTGTCAAGGAGGTCGTCATCACCGAATGCGGTCACGCCTACCGCGTGGCCAAGGTGTTCTACGAGGCTTGGACTGGCGAGACGCTGCCGTTCAAAGTCACCCACATCCTGGAGGTCATCGACCGGTTCGTGTCCGAGGGCCGGCTCAAGTTGCGGCCGGGCGCGATCACCGGTCCCCTCACCTACCACGACCCTTGCCAGATCGGCCGCAACGGCGGCGTCTTCGAGGAGCCGCGCAGGATTGTGAAGGGCATCGCCGCCGATTTCCGCGACCTGTCGCCCAACCGTGCCGAGCAGTGGTGCTGCGGAGGGGGCGGAGGCACGGTGGCCCTCACCGCGATGCGAGACATGCGAATCAGGTCAGGGGACCGCAAGGTCGAGCAGATTCGCGCGACCGGCGCCAAGATCATCGCCAGCCCCTGCGAGAACTGCCGGCTGCAGATGGAGGACCTGGTCGAGCACCACGGGCTCGATCTCGAGGTGAAGGCGGTCATGGACCTGGTCGTGGAGGCGATGTAGGGACTCGCGAGGAATCTCGTTCCCGTCGGGACCTCGGGACGCACGGACGGCCCCCGGTGGGGGCCGTCTTAAGGGAGGTCTTCTGGCGGAGAGCCAGGGATTCGAACCCTGGGTACGGTTTCAAACCGCACACACGATTTCCAGTCGTGCACCTTCAACCACTCGGTCAGCTCTCCGCGCCCGCGAGCTCTCGCCGCGCGCGTGTGAGTATAGCGGCCCGCGGGGGAGCCCGCCAACGCGCTTCCGGGTATCTACTCCGCGAACACACGCCGAACGGAGGCCTCGATGCCGCACGCCATCTGGTCCGGGACCGTCTCGTTCGGGCTGGTCTCCATCCCCGTCTCGCTGTACGCCGCCGAGCAGACACGAGAGCTGACGTTCCACCTGCTGGACGGCCGGGACATGGCCAAGGTGCGCCAGAAGCGGGTGAACGAGGTCACCGGCGAGGAGGTCCCCTGGGAGGAGGTCGTGAAGGGCTACGAGTTGGAAGACGGGTCCTGGGTCGTCGTGACGGACGACGACTTCCGGGCGGCGGACGTCGAGGCGACCCAGACGATCGACATCCTGGGAGCGGTGGAGGCCGACGCGATCGGCCCGGAGTGGTTCGTCAAGCCCTACCATCTCGTCCCCATGAAGCCAGGTCGCAAAGCCTACGCGCTCCTCCGGGACACCCTGGCCGAGACCGGCCGCCTGGCCGTGGCGCGGATAGTCATCCGCGCCCGCCAGCGTCTGGCGGCGCTGGTGCCCGCTGGAGACACCCTTGTGCTGGAGATCCTGCGCTGGCCCCACGAGTTGCGGCAGCCGACAGGCCTGGAGCTACCGATCGCCGGCGAGGAGATCGCCACGAGCGCGGAGCGCGAGATGGCCAGGACGCTCGTGGAGTCCATGTTCGTGGATTGGGACCCCGACGCCTACGCCGACACCTACCATGACGCGCTGCTGGCGCTCATAAGCCGCAAGGCCTCCGAGGGCGAGGTCTCGACGCCACCGGAGGCTCGGGGCCCCGAGTTCGAAGGCGAGATCATCGACATGACCGAGCTGCTCAGGAAGAGCATCGAGCGCGTCGCCTCAAGGGCCTAGGGGCCTCGTTGGCCCTCGAGGAGTATCGCAGCAAGCGAGACTTCGAGCGGACGCCCGAGCCGAGCGGAGCCGGGGCCGGAGGAGAGGGGAGCTCCTTCGTCGTGCACAAGCACGCGGCGCGGCAGCTGCACTTCGACCTCCGGCTTGAGCACGCGGGAGTGCTGATGTCGTGGGCGGTTCCGAAGGGCCCCTCGCTCGACCCGTCGGACAAGCGGCTGGCCGTCCACGTCGAGGACCATCCGCTGGACTACGGTGGGTTCGAGGGCGTCATCCCCGCCGGTGAGTACGGCGCCGGGACGGTGATGCTCTGGGACGCCGGCACGTGGGAGCCTCTCGGGGAGACCGCCGCGATGCTGGCCAAGGGCGATCTCAAGTTCCGGCTTCACGGACACAAGCTTCGGGGCGAGTGGGTGCTTGCGAGGATGCGGCCCCGGCCAGGCGAGAAGCGGGACAACTGGCTGCTCATCAAGCATCGCGATCCCGAGGCACGCGAGAAGGCCTCGTTCGACGTAGCGTCGCTGGATGTCAGCGTCGCTTCAGGCCGCTCGATGGATGAGATCGCCCGAGCCGACGCGCCATCGGGCCTCCCGTCCGCCTTCCCGGACCCTCCGCCGGGCTTCGCGCTCGCCACGCTGGCGCGAGAGGCGCCTGAGGGTCCGGGATGGATCCACGAAGTCAAGCTGGACGGCTATCGCGCGATGCTCACGCTTCGCGACGGCAAGGCCGCCTTCCTCTCCAGGTCGGGCGGGGACTGGACCGGCAGGTTCTCCTCGCTCGTCGGGGCAGCCGAGCGCCTCGGGGCCTCGGAGGCTCTGATCGACGGGGAGGTGTGCGTGCTGGAGCCTGACGGCCGCACCTCCTTTCGCGCGCTCGAGAAGGCGCTTGCCTCCGGAGGGCCCCTGACGTTCTTCGCCTTCGACCTGCTGCACCTGGACGGGCGCGACCTTCGCCAGCTCCCGCTTGCGGAGCGGAAGCGCCGCCTGGCGTCCCTGCTGGGCGCCGCAGGCGCCCGAGGGCCGCTGCGTTATCTGGACCACATCGAGGCGAGCGGGCGGGACTTCCACGCCCAGGCCTGCCGCCTGCGACTGGAAGGGTCGGTGTCCAAGCGCGCGGACTCCCCGCGCCGCGAAGGACGTACGCGAGACTGGCTCAAGGTCAAGTGCAGGCTCACCGAGGAGGTCGTCGTGGGCGGCTGGACCGACTCTGAGGAAGGGCGGTCCGGGTTCGGCTCCCTCCTCGTGGGGATCCGCGAGGCAGGCGGGCTTCGCTTCGCGGGACGCGTGGGGAGCGGGTTCTCGCAAGCCGAGCTCGAGCGGATCGGGTCGCGGCTGCGAGAGCTGGAGACCGAGGCTCCGCCGTTCCGGGCGCTGCCGGACCAAGGGGCGGTGGGCGTCCACTGGGCCCGGCCGGAGCTGGTCGTCCGCGTGGCGTTCGCGGAGTGGACCGATCGGGGCCTCCTGCGTCAGGCCTCCTATCTCGGGCCGGTGAACGACGCACGCGCCGGAGACGGCCGGTCGGCAGAGACGCCCCCCGCCCGCAGACCGAGGCTGACCAACCCCGAACGCGTGCTGTGGCCCGGCACAGGCATGACCAAACTGGGGCTCGTGGAGTACTGGGAGGCGGTGGCGGAACGCGCGCTGCCCCACCTGGCGAGACGACCGCTCACGCTCGTCCGGTGTCCCGAGGGCCACGAGCGCGATTGCTTCTATCAGAAACACGCCCAAGGCGCCTTCCCCGCCTCCGTCCGCAGGGTCCCGCTGCCGGCGGCGGACGGGGTCCGTGAGTACGTGGTCGTGGAGGACGCTGCCGGGCTGGCCGGGCTGGCCCAGATGGGCGTGCTCGAGGTACACCCCTGGAACGCTCTGGCATCCAGCCCCGAGCTGCCGGATCGGCTCGTGCTCGACCTCGACCCGGGCCCCGGGACCGCGTGGGCCGATGTGGTCCGGGCCGCCGAAGTGCTGCGAGAGGCCCTGGCCGGCACGGGGCTGTCCGCCTTCGTCAAGACCACCGGCGGGTCCGGCCTGCACGTGGTCTCGCCCATAGAGCCCGGAGCTGACTGGGAGCGTGTGCGAGCCTTCGCGCGATCGCTAGCGGTATCAATGTCCTCGGCCGAGCCGTCCGGGTACACCGCGTCGATGCGAAGGACCGACAGGCAGGGGCGCGTCTTCATCGACTACCTGCGCAACGCGCGCGAGGCCACGGCGGTGGCGGCGTACTCGCCACGAGCACGGGAGGGCGCCCTCGTCTCCGCACCCCTGACATGGGAGGAACTGACCGGGGGCGTGACGCCTGAGGACCTCACGATGCGAGCGGCGATCGACCGCATGGACCGCGCGGATCCATGGGCCGCCTACGAGGCGCGCAGACGGCCGCTGCCCCAAGGCGCGTCATGACGGTGCGCGAGCTGTTCGCCACTCTGCTGGGCGCCGACCCGAGCCCGTGGATCATCGGGTCGGGGGAACCCTTCGCCAAGTGGGCCCTCCTGACCGGCGCCCTCGGACTGCCAGAGGACGGACCCGAAGCGAGAGCCGTGCGCGGCGAGGTCCCGGCGGACGAGCGTGTGGTCGCCCTCGTGGCGGAGCTACCGGAATGGGGCGAGGGCGACTTCCCCGGGCACCACAGCCCGGCCTTCCTCCCCAACCGCCTCAACCTTCTGGCCGACATGGGGGTGAGGGGCGGTGACTTCGACCGAATCGAGGCCCTTCTCGACGGCATGCTCGAACGGCAGAGTCCAAAGGGGCGCTTCCAGTCGTTCGGCAGGCACCCGGGTCGGCCCGAGCCCGAATGGGGCTCGCTTCTATGCGACACGAACGTCATCACCGACGTGCTCCTGCGATTCGGCCGGGGCGAGGACCCCCGCGTGCACACGGCGCTGAAGCGCATGGAGCGCGACCTGTCCATGACACCGCAGGGTGCGGCGTGGGGTTGCGTACCCGAACGCGCCACGCTCTTCCGCGGGCCCGGCCGCAGGGCGGACGTCTGCCCGCAGGTGACGCTCGAAGGGCTCAGGGCGTTCTCGCACGTGCCGCCAGCCGACAGGCCCTCCGCGATCCTCGCCGCGGCTCGCACGCCGCTGGAGGTGTGGCGCAGGCGCGCTGAGGAGAAGCCCTACATGTTCGGCCACGGCTACCAGTTCAAGTCCGTGAAGTGGCCGAACATATGGTACGACGTCCTGTGGGTGCTGGAAACCGTGGGGAGGTACCCGCACCTGTGGCGCGGACCTGGCGACAGGCCCGAGGACCGGCGCGCCATCGCCGAGATGGCCGCGTGTCTCATCGCATACAACTTCGATGCGGACGGCCGCCTGACGCCCCGCCGGGCCTACACCGGGTTCGAGAACCTGACCCTAGGGCAGAAGAAGGAGCCGTCGCCGTTCGCCACGGCGCTGGCCCTGTCAGCGCTGGCCCGCCTTTCGGACCTCGCCGACCAGATCGCGTCGACGCTCGTCGAGGAGCTGCCAAGCTCGAAAGGGGGCGCGGGGACGGCCAGGCCTCCGTCGAGACGCAGGTCCGCACCGTGCCCGATGCCGCCGGAGCTACCCGCCTTCCCCGCCGAACGCGCCGTGTGGAGAGTGCTGGCCAGACACCATCTGGGCGACGACTGGGAGCCGGCCAGCGTCGAGACCGTCGTGGCGGATGTGGTCGGCGTGCACGCAGCACTTCCCGTCACGCCCTACGCTGCGCTGGGCACCAGACTCCCGGGTTTCGGCCGCGAGCAACTCGATCGCGCCCTGTACGAGAGGCGCTCGCTGGCTCGCTTCCGCTGCATGCGGGGGGCGGTGTTCGTGGTCCGTGCCGGACTGCTGCCCGTCCTGTACGCCGCCACCTCCGCGCAGGTCGTCCGCTACGCGCGCAGGTTCGCCGAGTACCGCGGCGTGACGTCCGCGGCATACGTCCGGCTGGTCCCGCAGGTCCTCGAAGCGCTGGCCGGCCACCCGGCGACCGCCTCCGAGCTACGCGCCAGGTTGCCGGTCAGAGAGGACCTGGGTGCCGTCCTCTCGCTGATGGCAGCGGAGGGACTGCTACTAAGGGACCGGCCGACCTCGGGCTGGGCGGGGCGACGTCACCGCTTCGCCGTGCTCACGGAGGCGCTCCCAGGCATCGACCTGCGCGCGATGAGCGAACAGGACGCGGACGCCGAGCTTGTGCGGGCCTACATCCGCGCGTTCGGGCCGGTGACCGCAAGGGACGTCGCGTGGTGGACCGGGTTTGGCGCGAACCGCGCCGCGAGGGCTCTCGCCAGACTCGAGGACGAGGTACTCGGGGTGCGTCTGACAGGAGCCGGGAGCGGACACCTGATGCACTCGGCCGACGCCGACGAGCTCGGCTGGGCGGGCCCGACCACCTCCCCGAGCGTCCACCTGCTCCCGGCGATGGACCCTTGCATCATGGGGTACGCGGACAAGTCCCGCTTCCTGCGCGACCGTGACCGGCCGTTCGTCTTCGACAGGTCCGGGAACGTGACCTCCACGGTGCTCGTCGACGGCGGCGTCGCCGGGGTCTGGGACGCCGTGTCCCAGCCAGTCCCCGAGATCCGAGTTCGCATGTTCGAGGACACGCCCCCTCTCCAGATGGCCGCGATCGAACAGCAGGCGGCTGCCGCCGCACTGCTGAGGTTCGACGCCGAAGCCCCCGTGAGATTCGTCCCGTCGATGCGCCCGCTCGTGAGCCGCGGGGCTGGCAGCGTCGGTAAGCCCCTGCGATGACCCTTCACCCGCGCGCCGTCAGTCCGACGGGCGCACCAGATGAAGGTAGAGCGCGCGACCGCCGGTGCTGGCCCTGTCCATCGGATAGACGGAAGCCAAGAGAGGTCCGCGCAACGGGTCGTCGATCAGCGACTCGGCAGGGGCCTCCGTCGCCACCGCGCGCAGCAGGGGGCAGCCGACCGGCTGGCCTCGCTCGCCGTGGACGACCTCGCGGCAGAGCGGAGGGCGATCGGAGATGCCCCCGGGCGACATCGCGTAGTACGCCGCGTTCCCGATCAGGACGGTGTGGTCCCCGGCGACGACCATCGCCGGATAGGGGAACGCGTCCAGCAGCGCCGCGGGTCCGAACCTGTGCGGGATGGAAGCGCCCTGAGCGACCATCGAATCCTCGACCAGCCTTCGCATGGCCGAGTGGAGCTCGCTCGGCTCGAAGGGCTTGCGAAGGAAGCCGTCCACCCCGGCCGCCACCGCCGCGGCCTCCACGACGGGATCGTCGTCGCCGCTCATCATCAGGATCGGCATCGCAGAGTGCTCAGGGATCCGCCGGACGGCCCTGGTCAGCTGCACGCCGTCCATCCCGGGCATGTGGAAGTCGGTCAGCATCATCGCGAACCGCTCGCGCGCCAGAGCGTCGAGCGCCTCGTTTGCGTCCTTGGCCTCGCGCACATCGAACCTATCCGCGCCGCTCAGGGTAAAGGATACGAGCATCCGCAGCATCGATGAGTCGTCAACGACCAGCACCTGCGACACATGAACCCCCATGAACGAACCGGCGAGACCCCTGATCGAGGATACCATCGAGCGTCCGCCTGTCCTAGGCGAGTTCCGCGACCTTCCTGGCCGCGACCGTCGCCATCTCCCTTCCCACCACCAGCAGCAGGGCGGACTCGAGATTGGCAGATATCGCCCCCAGGTCGGAGCGGTCGATGGTGTCGACCGTCTTTCCGATGCGCTTGGCCTCGACGTCGACGGACACGGTCGCAAGGACGGTGCCGATGACCGGCCTGAGCGTCTCCTCGATGCGGGTGGCCAGTACGTTAGGCATCCGGCTTGTCTTCCCCGACATCCAGCTGAGCTGCGACCTCGGCTGCCCCGGGCTCAGCCCCGGGGTAGGCCCGCACGAAGCGCAGAAGCGCCCGGCGGACGCGGAAGAAGTAGACGCCCAGAAGCACCATGCACGCCAGTATCAGGATGTCGGCGATGAGGCTGAGCTCCTCCCCGGCTTCCGGGGTGTAGATGCTGACCCAGCCCGCCAGCACGGCTGCGGACAGGCAGATGACGCCGACTAGAACGAGGATGAGGTTCTCGCCGAACATGGCGCCCTCCGCGACCCGTCGCAGCGCCAGCACGTCCAGCAGAAGCGCGATGGCGACGGCCAGCGCGATCGCGTCCACCGCGACCCGGACCGAGGAGGTGGCCGACCCCCCGGTCGACGCCGCCATCGCGACCGTCGGCGCCCCGAGCAGGTGGACCGTCGCCCACACGATCATCGTCATCGGCCTTCGCATGACCGTCCCTCCTCGAGAGCCGCCTGGGCCATGGTACTCAAGAAGTTGAATCGGCGAACCGCGCGCGACACATTACGGCCGCAGCCGGCAAGCTCGCGCCACCGCGCGGGCGGCTGAAGGCCCGCATGCGGTCGCGGACGTCCCGCCGTCATCTGCCTCACTCCCTCAGGTCTGCGAAGAAGCTCCTCAGCAGCTCGGCGCACTCTTCGGCCCGCACCCCGGGCGTGACCTCGAAACGGTGGTTGAGCCGCTCGTCGCCGGCGATGTCGTACAGGGTCCCGACCGCGCCGGCCTTGGGGTCCGTCGCCCCGTACACGAGGCGTTCGATGCGAGCCTGGTGCATCGCGCCCGCGCACATCGGGCACGGCTCGAGGGTCGCGTACACCGTGCAGTCCGACAGCCTCCACCGGCCCAGCTTCCGCGCCGCTTCACGGATCGCGACGATCTCAGCGTGAGAGGTCGGGTCGTGCTCGGCCTCTCGGCGGTTGTGGGCGCGAGACACCACCTCACCCTCGCGGACCACGACGGCGCCGACGGGGACCTCGCCCTCCGCCGCGGCGGCACTCGCTTCCTCCAGGGCAAGACCCATGAACGTCTCGTCGACCATCGTTCGAGTATAGTCCCTTCTGCGCGATGGGCCCCGCGTGGACCGGAGGGCGGTGAGGGAGTGGCCCTGCTCGACACCATCCGGACCCTCCTCGCGACGCCGACGCTCGCCGCCGCCCCCCGCCACCGCCGGCGGTCGCGGGGGCGAGCCGACGGGAACGATGTCCTTCCGGCATGCTACTCTCGGCCGGGCGTCACCCGCGGAGGGGTGGCAGAGTGGTTGAATGCGGCGGTCTTGAAAACCGCTGGCCCGGGCGACCGGGCCCGTGGGTTCGAATCCCACCCCCTCCGCCACACGAGCACGACACGGGCGTTGATGCGAGCGACTGGGGGGGACGATGACGCGCCTTGCATCCGCCACCTTGAGCGCCCACGGCGTTATGCTAAGCAGCGCCCTGCTCTTGCACGACAGGACTCTCGCCACCGATGCCGCCGCTACCTCATGCTTGATCAGGTAGTCGAAGTGGATGCGTCAAGGGCGCTCGCATGGGAGTCTGATGAGCTCCGCCAGTGGATCTACGCGAACGCGCCAGCAGTCGCTCCTCGTGCTGCGGACGTCGCGTGGGACGAACACGCAGCACATCGGATACTACGAATGCGGCGTGCTAGATGGCGCCATGGCTTCTCCACGTAGACCAAGCCGATGGGGTCGCGGGACTTCGACTCAGCGAGGACCTTGTGACCGTCTTGAGAGACGGCTGATGACGCACGCGCAAGGGTCGCCGATGTGAGCGCGCTTCGCCGCTTCGACCTGAACCTGCGCAATCCGCGTCCTGATCCGGATCTGCGGCGTGCTGGGCTGGGTCACCGCCGCCATCGACGAGTTCGCGTGCGCACAGGCTGAGTTTGGCGGTCGAATGGATGAGATGACCTATCCTAAGGCGGACGCCGTAGGCAGTTCGCCGTGCCAGATGCTGCCGCCGCCCAAAGGGACGACCGACGCGTCCCTCTGCTAGCATGGTACACGGCAAGAATCAGCGTAACTCGAATACGTCAGGGGGAGCGTGGCAAGGGCTGCCTATTGCAGTGACTGCAG
Source organism: Actinomycetota bacterium (assembly GCA_037445995.1). GTDB lineage: Bacteria > Actinomycetota > Coriobacteriia > Anaerosomatales > D1FN1-002 > JBBIJK01. The sequence continues at coordinate 16,130 of JBBIJK010000020.1, forward strand.
TCACTATGTCTGGCTCACCGCTGAGGGTGAGTGCTCCAACGGGCATCCGCGATCATCGCTCAGGGGCGTCTACGAGGCGTCGGGGGACGAGTTAGGGCCCGCTCCGCCCAACCGCTCGGACGAAATCCGCGCTGCCGCCGAAGGATCAACGTCCTGGGTCAAGAGGGTGGATTGGATCAGCCTCGCTAAGGTTGGGCTCGCGCTGCTTCTGCTGGTGACATGTTGCGCGCCGATGTGTTCGGAATCTGGCCGCCACGACAGTGCTGCGACGTATGACTATGTCGGTTCGTTGCGCAGCGACAAGTATCACGAGCCCAGCTGCAAGTGGGCACGCAAGATCCACCTCGAGAACGAGATCTGGTTCGTGGATGCCTCGGACGCTCAATCCTACGGCTACCGACCGTGCAAAGTGTGTCGTCCAGCGCGCTAGTGCGGGCCGTAGCACCGCGTGGACGGAAACACGCCCAGCAACACGGCCTTGCGGCGGTCTTGAAAACCGCTGGCCCGGGCGACCGGGCCCGTGGGTTCGAATCCCACCCCCTCCGCCAGTCCTGCGGCGGCGCCGAGGGGCAGGCGCCGTGCTAAAATGCACTCCGCGTCGCCGGACGTTTCGCGGAGAGTTGGCCGAGTCGGTCGAAGGCGCTCGCCTGCTAAGCGAGTAGGGGGTTACTAGCTCCCTCGAGGGTTCGAATCCCTCACTCTCCGCCATTTGACATCGCACCCTGCCCGGTGGCAGGATACTCCGGCCCACGGCGGGCCGCGCGCGCCCTTAGCTCAGCAGGATAGAGCGTCTGACTACGAATCAGAAGGTCGGGAGTTCGAATCTCTCAGGGCGCGCCATCGGATGACTACGAAGGGCCCCGTGAACGCGGGGCCCTTCGCGTTCGTCAAACCTCTTGTCACGGCGCGACGGGGATCGCGCCGGATCACCGGAGAGGAGGTCCATATGGACCGCAGATGGGTGTTGCTGGCCGTGTCGGTACTGTCCTTGGCTCTCGTGTCGATGCTGGGCGGCTGCACGACGGTCCAGGCCACAGGGACGTCGTCGCCTGACTCGGTCACCGTGAAAGGCACGGGTGACGCGCTGGCGGTGCCCGACCTCGCCGAGATGACTTTCACTGCTTTCAGCGTCGCCCCGGACGCCAAGGCGGCCATGGGCGCTGCGGGCAAGACAGCCGAAGCCATCGTCGGGGCCCTGCGCAAGGCCGGCGTGCCCGAGGAGGACCTGCAGACGACGGGGGTCACGCTGCGCCCGGAGTATGCGTACGCCGAGGGCTCGGCCCCGCGGATCACCGGCTACCGAGCCGACATCGCCGTCAAGGCCACGGTGAGGAAGATCGACATCCTGGCCGACGTGATAGCGGCGGGGACCGGCGCGGGAGCGCTGGAGATGGTCGGGCCGGCGTTCAGGCTCGCTGATGACAACGAAAAGCGGTTCGAGGCCATCGAGGAGGCCGTCACCGACGCCAAGGCGCGCGCGGCGGCGATGGCGAAGGCGGGCGGCCGATCTCTGGGCGAGGTCGTCCGGATGGGCGAAGCGGACGTCCGCGCCGAAGTGCCGGTCCCGTGGGGTGACAGGGCGATGCTCTCGGCCGGCGTCCCTGAGGGCGCCATCCAGCCCGGCCAGCTTGAGACCACAGCCGAGGTCGTGGTCGAGTTCCGGCTTAAGTAGATCCAGGCGTCGCGAAGGCCCCGAACCTCGTCCCGGGCAGGGCGGTGGAGCGGGGTCTTCGCCTGCCCGCCCCCCGGGGTGCTATAAAGGGTTCCACGGGGTCCCTGGACAAGGCTTGCCGATGAAGACGGTCATCGGGGTCATGGGAGGCAGCACCGCGGACGAGCGGACCCTCGCCCACGCCCGCGGCATGGGCCGCGCGATCGCCGAGCGCGGCTGGGTGCTGCTCAACGGCGGCAGGGCCTGCGGCGTGATGGACGCCTCGGCCGCGGGGGCCCGCCAGGCCGGAGGGCTCACCATCGGCATCCTCCCGGACGGAGACAGCAGCCAGGTGTCCCCGAACATCCAAGTGGCGGTGCTGACCGGGATGGGGGATGCGCGCAACGCCGTCAACGTGCTCTCGAGCCGCGTGGTGGTCGCGTGCCGCGGTGGCGCGGGGACACTTTCCGAGATAGCGCTGGCGCTCGCCGCCGGTCGGCCGGTGGTAGCGCTCGACTTCCCGCTGGACGGGGTCTTCGCCGATCATGAGCGCGAAGGACGCCTCGTGCACGCCGACACGCCGGAAGAAGCTGCTGCGGCCGTTGAGCGCTTCTTGCGGGAGGGCGCATGAGGCGCCGCGCTCCCAGGCGACCTATCGAGGGGCTGTCCGACCCCGTGGGCTACCGCCGGAGGAGGTGGAGCCGCTCGGACCCGGCAGGTGCGTCCCTCAAGCGCGACCTCTACGTCTTCTCGCGCCGACGGCGCAGCTTCGGCTCGAAGGTGCTCCGGGCCTCGATCGTTTTCGCGGCGCTAGCCCTGGGAGCCTGGCTGCTCACGCGGCCCTCCACCGCCATCATCACGGCGCAACCCCCGGACGCCGTCATCAAACTCGCCGGACGCGAGGCCACCGGCTCGCTCACCGTCGAGGGGCTCAAGCCAGGCGACCACCAGCTTCGCGTCGAACGCAAGGGCTTCGCCACGCACGAAGCGACGCTGCGAGTGCGGCGACTGCGCGCCGCAAGAGCCGAGGTGGCCCTGGCTCCGGTGCCCCAGGCGCTGAAGGTCGTCTGCGAGGCCCCGGGCGGCGCGATCGTCACGGTGGAAACAGGCGGGCGATCCGTCCGCGGGGAGGGCTCGGTGGCGTGCACCGTTCCGGCGGGGCTGGCGCGCGTGATGGTCGCCCGTACGGGCTACAACCCCTTCACCCGGCAGATGTTCGTCGATTCGGCGGCGACCCTGACCGTGCGGCTGGACCCCGAGGGGCAGCTGGTCAGCTCGCTCGGGATCATCGAGTGCGCTGGCGCCCCCAAGGGGGTGGCGCTGACCCCCGACGGCGGCGAGGCATGGGCGACCATCCTGGACGGCCCGCCCTCGATCCAGATCTTCGACCCCAGGACGGGAAAGCTCAAAGCGGAGATCGACCTTGGCGAGCACGGAGCCGTCGAGGTGGTCTTCGATCGGGCGGGCAAGCGCGCGTACACCACTCAGATGGAGACCGCGCGCGTCTTCGAGATCGATACGGCGTCCAGGAGGGTGATCCGGACGTTCGACACGGGCAGCCCTCGCAACTGGAGCAAGGTCGTCGCGCTGTCGCCGGATGAGAAGACGCTGTACGTGTCGAACTGGTCTGGAGACAGCGTCTCGGTCATCGACCTCGCCAGCGGCGACCTGCTGGACGTCATCGCGGTCTCCGACACCCCTCGCGGCCTGTACCCATCGGGTGATGGACGGAGCCTGTGGGTCGCCTCGTTCGACACAGGAGTGCTCGAACGCGTGGACCTCGAGTCGGGCGGCCGCCAGACCGTGTTCCGGAGTCCCGGCGGCGCGCTGCGGCACCTTGTAGCCGACGAGAAGACCGGGCGGCTGTTCATCTCTGACATGGCCAGGGACTGCATCTGGGTCACCGAGATGGCGACCGGCCGGACCAAGCGTTTCGCCACGACGGACCGCAAGCCCAACACTATCGCGCTGTCTCCGGACGGCCGCGTCCTGTTCGTGTCGTGCCGGGGAGCCAACAACCCCGCCTCCTACAACATCCCGGGACCAGAGTGGGGCTCGGTCCTGCTCTTCGACTCGTCGACGGGAGCGGGCCTGGACGCCATCGTCGGTGGCAACCAGTGCACCGCCCTGACCGTGTCAGCCGACGGCGCCCTGCTGGTCTTCTCCGACTTCCTCGACGCTCGCATCCGCTCATACGAGGTCCCGCCCTTCAGCACGCTGGCAAGTGGAGGGGGTGGGCGCTGGAGCCAGCACGCGGCGGGTATACTCAAGTAGAGGAACCGCCACGCGGGGCGGGCGAGGGTTCGGGGGTGGTTGCGATGGCAGAGTGCGAGCTCATCCCTTCCTGTGCGTTCTTCAACGACAGGGGTCCAGGGTACTCGCCGGAACTGCACGACATCCTGGAGTCACGCTACTGCAAAGACGACAACTCCGAGTGCGCGAGGCTGCTGGCTACGGAGTGCATCCCTCGCGAGCAGATACCCCCCGACCTCCTCCCCACCGACCTCGAGCGGCTCCGATTGATCTGCGAGGAGACGGGTCACCCGATGCCCCGACTCCACGGTCTCGAGCAAGGGTAGCCCTCCCTCGCTCAGGCGTCGTGCCCCCCGAACCTCGCCCGAAGCGCGCTGAGTATCCGGCCCGCGTAGGAGGGCCGTGCCTCGGAGTCCTTGCGAAACTCCAGCGCCGCGCTTATCGCCGGGACTGGGACACCGAGCCCCTCCGCGGTGCGCACGGTCCACTCCCCCTCGCCGGTATGCCCGACGGTCCCGCTCACGCCGTCTAGGTCCACCCCGTAGGCCTCGAAGGCCTCCACCAGCCACCCCACCAGACGTGACTCTATCACCGAGGCTCGTCCGTAGACCTCGGCTGCCTTGCGCAGGTCCGGGGCCTGACCGGACTCGCGCATGAGCGTGAACCCCTCCGCGATGGACTGCATCATCCCGTACTCGATCCCGTTGTGGACCATCTTCACGAAGTGCCCCGCTCCGTGCCCCTCGAAGTGCCGGTAGGCACCCGGGGCGGCCACGGCGTCGAAGAGCGGCTCAAGACGCTCGAAGTCCGAGCGCTCTCCGCCGACCATCAGGCACGCGCCGTACCGCGCACCTCGCGGACCGCCCGAAGTCCCGACGTCCATGAAGCGGATGCCCCGCGCCGCGAGCCTGCGAGCTCGCTCGGGGGCTTCGCTGAACAGCGAGTTTCCCCCGTCGATCACAGTGTCGCCCGGCTCCAGCAGCCCGATGAGCGCCCCGTCGCCGAAGAGGACGTCCTCCACAGGCGCCCCAGCGGGCACCATCAGCCAGACGATCCTCGGTGGCGAAAGCATCGACACCATGTCGGCCAGTGAGGACGCCCCCTGTCCGCCGTCGGCCTCCAGTTCGTCCACGGGGCCTCGGCTCCGGTTGCATCCGACCACGCGCCATCCGGCATCCAGCCAGTTACGGGCCAGCCCCGCACCCATCTTCCCTAGCCCGACGAGTCCCACCTCACGGCCAAGGTCGCGCGCCGCTCCACCGACGCGCATCGCGGACTGGGCTCGCTCGCAAACCTCGCGCGAGTCAGGACGGTACACCTCCAGCGGGACCGCGCCGTCGCTCCAAGCCTGGACCACCGGGTCGATGAAAGCCCACATCGCCTCCACCTCCGCGGTGGAGACGAACAGTGTCTGGTCCCCCAAGACGGCGTCCAGCAGCAGCTTCGCATACTCCTCGACGTACTGCTCCTTCTCCTCCTTCTCGTAGAGGAAGAACGTGAACTCGCGCTCCTCCAGTTCGGCTTCGAAGCCTGGCTTCTTGGCCCAGAAGACAATCTTGATCGACTCCTCGGGCTCGAGGGTGAAGACGACGCGGTTCGTGTGGTGCGCCCCACCGGAGCAGAAGCAGGGCTCCGGGTGCCTGAAGGTCACGACGATCTCCTTGCGGGCCGCTCCCATCCGCTTGCCCGACTCCAGTGTCACCGGCACACCGTGCCAGCGGCCGCCGGTGACCCCCGCACGCAGCCGGAAGTACGTCTCGGTCCGGGAGTCGGGCGACACACCGTCGATCTCGCGGTATCCGTCGTACTGCGCCCGGAAGGTGTCGCGGGCGACGTCGTCGGGCGTCATCCGTCTCAGGTCCACCAGCAGCTCTGCCCTGCGGGCGCGGACCGCGGCTGGCCCTAGCGAGACGGGCTGCTCCATGGTGACGAGGGCGAGCATCTGAAGCAGGTGGTTCTGGCCAACGTCGCGAAGCGCCCCCACTCCGTCGTAGAACGCGCCGCGCTTCTCTGCGCCGAGAGATTCGAGCAGCCGGATGTCGATGCTGCCGATCGCCCCGCCGTCCCAGGACGCCTCGAACAGGTTGTTCGAGAACCGGAAGTTGAGGATTCCCTGCAGCATCTCCTTGGCGAGGTAGTGGTCGATGCGGTAGATCTGCTCCTCGCGGAAGAGCGACCCGAGCTGAGCGTCGAGCGCCCTGGCCGTGACGGCGTCGTCGCCGAACGGCTTCTCGACCAGCACCCGCGTCCAGCCATCCGTGTCGTCACAGGCGTCCGCCAGGCCCGAACGGGCCAGCCGGTCGAAGATGTCACCGTACGCTGATGGCGGCACGGCGAGGTAGTGCAGCTTGCTGGAGCAGGCGCCCCACTCGGCGTCCTTCGCCTCAAGGCGTCTGGCCACCGCCTCGTACGCGCTGTCGTCGGTGAACTCACACGCCTGATACGTGAACAGCTCGCGGAAGGTGGCTCGGGCCTCACCTGTCGGGGTCGCGCCCGGATAGCTGTCCAGGATCGCGCACACGTGGTCCCGAAGATCCTCGTCGGACCAGCCCCGCCGTGAGACCCCGAGCACGGCGAACCGGACCGGCAACCGTCCCCGCATGTGGAGAAGGGCCAGCGCGGGGACGATCTTGCGTGTCATCAGGTCTCCGGTCGCCCCGAAGACCACCAGAACGGTGGGACCGGCTTCCATGGACAACCTCCCGCGCGTCGCGTCCAGGTACTTGATTCCCGAACCGGCCGTCACGGGACGCCCTGTCAGCGTCGGCGGATGATCTCCTGGCCACCCATGTAGGGCCGCAGCGCCTCCGGGATCTCGACACTGCCGTCAGGCCGCTGCCCGTTCTCGAGCACAGCGGCGAGCGTGCGACCCACAGCGAGCCCGCTGCCGTTGAGTGTGTGCAGGTACCTGGCGCCCTTGAAGTCAGCGGGCGACCTGTACTTGACCGACGCTCGCCGCGCCTGAAAGTCTCCGCAGTCCGAGCAGGAGGAGATCTCCTTGTAGCCGCCGTAGCTGGGAAGCCAGACCTCGATGTCGTAGGTCTTGCGGGATGCGAAGCCCATGTCGCCCGTGCACAGCAGCACCGTCCTGTGAGGCAGCCCGAGCAGCCTCAGCACGTGCTCCGCGTCGTCGACCATCCCCTCAAGCTGGTCCAGCGAGTCCTCAGGGCGCGCGAACTTCACGAGCTCGACCTTGTCGAACTGGTGCACGCGGATCATCCCCCGGGTGTCTCGGCCGGCGGCTCCCGCCTCCTCCCGGAAGCAGGGGGTGTACGCGGTGTAGCGAAGCGGCAGCGCGTCGGCGTCAAGCACCTCGTCACGGTGCAGGTTCGTCAGCTGCACCTCCGCCGTGGGTATCAGGTAGAGCCCTCCGTCGGTCCGGAACAGGTCCTCTTCGAACTTCGGGAGCTGCCCCGTCCCGGTCAGCGTGTCCGCGTTGGCCAGGATGGGCAGCGCCCACTCTGTGTATCCGCGAGACAGGTGCGTGTCGAGCATCAGATTGATGATGGCGCGGTTGAGCCTCGCGCCGTCGTGGCCCAGCACCACGAAGCGCGACTTGGCGAGCTTCACCCCGCGCTCGAAGTCGATCACCCCGAGCTCCGGCCCGAGATCCCAGTGAGCCTTGGGGTCGAAATCGAAAGCGGTGGGCTCTCCCCAGGCGCGGACCACGACGTTGGCGCTTTCGTCGGCGCCCACCGGCACGGAAGGGTGTGCGGGGTTGGGTACCGCCAGCAGCATCGCGAAGGCGTCAGCCTCGACGCGCTCGAGGTGGACGGCGAGCACCCCGAGCTGCTCGTTGACGACGCGGACCTCCTCCTTGGCCTTGGCGGCGTCCGCCTCGAGACCCGCCTTCATCAGAGCGCCGATCTCCTTGGAGGCCTCGTTCCGCCGCGCCTGGAGCGACTCGGTCTGCCCGATGAGCCGCCTGCGCTCCTCGTCGCACTCCAGGAAGGCCACCACGTCCCATTCCGAACCACGGTCCGCCAGCGCGCCGCGCAGCGCCTCGTGATTCTCGCGTACCCACCTCGCGTCCAGCATCGGTCCCCTTCCGGCGGTCCCCACCGGGACGAGGACATTATAGGCATGCGTCCGGGGTGCGGGCCTCGTCGGGCGACCAGGGAACCGCGCGGACGGGCGGTGCGCCGCATGCACTATAATCACGGGGTCGAGACCCGCTCGAAAGAGGGTGGCAGGCGATGATGGTGGATCCCGCGGAGGAATCGGGCGGCAGCGAGCGCGGCCGGAGCGGTGTGTGGCAGACCCTGGCCGTAGGGGTGCTCGTCATCATCGTCGTTCTCATCTTCCTCATACTGTGGGACCCCTTCCGCGGCGACAGAAGAGTCGATGACTCGGGACGGCGTCCCGGTCTGATCGGCTCGATCGACGCTCTGCCGGCCTCCGGAGAGTACGTCGCGCTCTGGCTCAAGCCCGGCAACGACGTGGCGGCCGTGCTCGGCCGGCACGGCCTGGGCGCAGAACAGATCCTGTTCGAGCGTCAGGACGAGGGCTACTACGTCGTGGATATCGGTGACGGGGACGCCGAGAAGATCGTAGCGGCGATGAAGGGCGATGCGGCGCTGTACGACGCGGGGCGGGTCTACGAGGAGCCCGGTTCGCCCTAACCCGACCGGGCTCTCGGGTAGCTGCCCAGCACCTTCACCTCTCGCAGCTTCAGCTTCAGGCAGTCCAGGGCGAGCCGGATGTTCGGGTCATCGACGTGCCCTTCGAGGTCGACGAAGAACATGTACTCCCCGAGCACGCGCTTGGTGGGCCGGGACTGGATCTTGGTCAGGTTGATGCCGCCGTAGGCGAATTCTGACAGGATCATGAGCAGCGCGCCGGGTCGATCCTGCTTGAGGAACAGCGCCAGTGAGCTCTTGTCCGAGTCCGACCGCGGAGCTATCCCCCGTCCGATGACGACGAAGCGCGTCTGATTACCCGCGAAGTCCTCGATGGCCGGCTCCAGGATGCTGGCGCCGTACAGCTCCGCAGCGAGCCGAGTGCCTATCGCGGCGGTCCCTGGTTCCTCGGCGGCGCGCCGCACCGCCTCAGCGGTGGAGTTGGCCGCGACGATCGCACAGCCCGGGAGGTGCTTCGCCAGCCAGCGCCGGCACTGACCCGAAGCCTGCGGGTGACTCGCCACCACGCGGATCGCGGACAGTTCGACGCCCTTCGCGGCCACGAGGGCGTGGTGCACGTCGAGGACGACCTCGGCCTGGATCTCAAGATCCGTGTCGAAAGCCAGCGAGTCCAGGGTCGCGTTGACCGAACCCTCGACCGAGTTCTCGATCGGAACGACGCCCAACTCCGCCCGACCCCGCTCGACCGCCTCGAAGACCTCCTCGATCGACACGCAAGCGACGGTGTCGACATCGGGGCCGGCGAACGACAACAGCGCCTCCTCCGTGAACGTGCCCGCGGGCCCAAGGAACGCGAACCTCATCATGCCTCCTGCCCCTCCCCGGCCGCCTCAGGCGGCGCGCCGCTCCCGCTCAGAGGTGAGCGTACGCGATCCTTGCCAGTGTTCTTCGCCCGGTACAGGGCGTCATCGGCCTGACGCAGCAGCGTCTCCTTGTCGTGCGCGTGCTCGGGATAACACGAGACGCCCAAGCTGATGGTGAGGTTCACGGTCGCGACGCCGCCACTGTCGCAGAAGTCATGCATGGACACCGCCTCGCGGATCTTCTCGGCGACGACGTACGCCCCGGAGGCATCCGTCTCGGGCAGGATGACCGAGAACTCCTCCCCGCCGTACCTCGCGACCACGTCGACCTCACGCACGCATCGCTTGACGACGGCGCCGAGTTCGGCCAGGACCGCGTCCCCTACGATATGGCCGTGCGCGTCGTTGACGCCCTTGAAGTCGTCTACATCGAGCATGACGAGCGAGAGGTTCTTGCCATACCGGCGCGCGCGCTCGATCTCCTCATCCAACCTCTGCTGGAGGTACCTGTAGTTGTGCAGCGAAGTCAGCTCGTCGGTGATAGCCAGCCTCCTCGTGAGCTTGTACAGCTGGGAGTTCTCCACGGCGACCACCAGCTCGCTTGCCACCGCGTTGAGCACGAGCCTGTCCTCGGCGGTCAACGCGTCCAGAGCCTCGCTGTCGGCGCAGAGCACGACCATCATCGAGTTGTGGTCGAACACCGAGGTGCAGGTGAAGTGACCGTCGACGGCGCTCTGGCCCGCGCCGAGATCGAACAGCGGCTGCGGCGCGGGTAAGACCCGCGCGCCGGGGCCCTGCTTGGTGGCGCTGAAGAGCGTCTCGGACTTCGAGCGGTCCAGCACGAACAGCGAGCACGAAGGTAGACCCATGACCTTCTGCAGCACGTCTATGACCACCGGCCCGACAGCGTCGAAGTCGAGACTGGAGTGGATCACCTCGGTGATCTCTGCGATGGCGTGCAGCTCCGTCAGCCTTCGCTGAAGCTGCCTGTTGAGGTCCTCGTTGGCGAGGTTGGCCTTCCTGATCTCATCCTCGCGCAGGGCCTGGCGCGAGACCCCGTAAGACAGAGCAACCGAGAGGTAGACGACGGCCCCTCCCTTGAGGATGACGCTGAGTGTCACCCCGGGGTCGTGCTCGACGCCGAGGAGTATGAGCACGCCGTGAGCGCCCATGTACGCCACCGCCGACAGGCCGCCCACCGCCCAAGCCGACCTCGAGCGGGTCACGGTGACGTAGAACAGTGGCGCGATCAACGCGAGCAGATATCCGACGTCGTACCTGCCGTGCGTCCCCACCACGACCATCATGGTCGAGACGAACTGCGCCGGGAGCGAAGCGCGCAGGGTCTGCACGACCCCGGCGCCCATGGCCAGAGCGGCCAGCTGCCCCACCCACGCCAGCGACAGGATCGCTATCGCCGCCCAGAACGCGGCCTTGGGCGCGGCGGTGGCGGCATCGGCGAAATCCACGATCGCGAGCGTGAGGAGAGCGCCCACGGCGAGACCATGGCCGATGAGGTAGCCCTTGACTATCGTCTCGAGGCCGACGATGCGGGAGACCATGCGCACGAGGCCCGTCCTTCTCGTCTCGGCGGAACCTGTCACAATGTGGCCGTCCAGCCTGCGAACCGTTCTTGCGAACGTGAGTATACATTCACCGCACCGCCGACCTACGGGAGGACGCTTGGACCGAGAGATGGTACGCCGGTTGTTGGAGGAGGTCGCATCCGGTGCCGTGGGATGCGATGAAGCGGCCGAGCGGCTGTCAAGGCTGCCCTACGCGGACCTCGGGCACACGAAGGTGGACCACCACCGCGGGCTGCGCTGCGGTTTCGCCGAGGTGGTGTTCGGAGAGAGAAAGACGCCGGACCAGGTCCGCTCCATCGCGCGCGAGATCCTCGCGAGCGGGGACGTGCTTCTTGTGACGCGCGCGTCGCTGGCCCACTTCGAGCAGGTCGCCCGTGTCGCGCCGGACGCCCGATACAGCGAGGAAGCGCGAGTCATCCGCGTCGACAGGCGAGACCCCGCCCCGCGAGCTGGGCACGTGCTCGTCGCCACCGGGGGCACGTCAGACCAGGCGGTGGCCGAGGAGGCCGCGCTCTGCGCCGAAGTGATGGGGAATCGCGTGTCCAGGCTCTACGACGTCGGCGTCGCCGGCGTGCACCGACTGCTCGCGCACGAGGGGCTCCTCCGGGACGCGCGCGTCGTGATAGCCGTGGCGGGCATGGAGGGCGCGCTCCCGTCCGTGCTTGGCGGACTGGTGTCATGCCCAGTCATCGCGGTGCCGACCTCGGTCGGGTACGGCGCGGCCTTCGGCGGCATAGCAGCGCTGCTGGGCATGCTCACCTCCTGCGCCTCGGGCGTCGGGGTGATGAACATCGACAACGGCTTTGGCGCGGCCGCGCTGGCCACTCGCATCAACCATCTCCCGCCTGCGGAGGACGAAGCGTGATCCTATGGGTCGACGCCGCGAGCGGGGTTTCGGGCGACAAGCTCCTGGCCGCCCTACTGGACGCGGGGGCGCCCGAGAGCGAGGTCCGGGCGCAGCTCGCCGGTCTGGCTCTGCCCGACTGGCGGATGGAGACCAGCGACGCTCTCCGCGGCGGCATCCGCGGACTGAGCGTACGCGTCTGTTCGGACGACCGGACGGAGCGCACCTGGGCGGGGATCCGCTCGTTGCTGCTGGGCGCTCCCCTAGCACCGGCCACGCGCGCACTGGCGCTCGCCGCTTTCACTGCGCTCGCGGAGGCGGAGGCGGCGGTGCACGGCGTCGCTGTCGGTGACGTCCACTTCCACGAGGTGGGAGCTGTGGACTCGATCGTGGACGTGGTCGGGTCGGCGGCGGCGGTGGCGTCCCTGGCGCCCAGCGAGGTCGTCTTCTCGCCGCTGGCGATCGGCGGCGGCGGCGTGCGCTCGGCCCACGGGACGCTTCCGGTCCCCGCTCCGGCGACCGCCCTGCTGCTGGAGGGGGTGCCGTGCTACGGCGCCGACGAGACCGCGGGCGAGCTCACCACCCCGACCGGAGCCGCCCTCGCGGTGACCTTCGCCAGTTCGTTCGGCCCGATGCCGGGAATGACTGTGCGAGGCACCGGCCACGGCGCCGGCTCACGAGAGGTCGCCGGGTTGCCAAACGTGCTCCGGGTGCTGCTCGGCGATCCCGTCCCCTGCGACATCGGCGACCAGGACGTGGTCCTCCTTGAGACGAACGTCGACCACGTCGCACCCGAACTGCTCGCGATCGCGGTCGGGGCACTCTTGGACGCCGGCGCGCTGGACGTCTGGCAGACACCGATCGTGATGAAGAAGGGTCGAGCGGCCGTCGCTGTGTCGGTCCTGTGCCGCCCCGACGACGAGGATCGGCTCGTGGCGCGGCTCGTTCGTGAGACCGGCACCCTAGGCGTGCGGAGGCGGTCGATGAGGCGCTGGGTAGCCGAACGCGAGCACGCGACCGTCGCGACCTCCGCCGGGAGGCTGCGTGTGAAACGCGGCGCCGGACACTCCCGGCCGGAAGCCGCGGATCTCGAACGCATCGCACGCGAGACGGGCCTGTCGGCGCTCGAGACCGTGCGCGCTCTCAAGCGCGCGGACGACGAGGCCTGATCGGCCCGGTCTACTTCCCGAGCATCGCCTTGATGGTGGCCGCCATCGTGTCGAGGAACTTCGCGAAGAACTCCTCGAACCGGCCGATCTCGTCGCCGCGCCCGCTCGGCTGGTAGTGAGCGGTGAAGTCGCCCCCGGCGATGCGCGTCGAGATATCCTCCATCGCGCCGATCATGACCTCGATGCGCTTGAACACCAGCGTGTCGAGCATCCCGCCTATCATCACGGTCGCGATGACCAGCGTGGTGGCTATCACCCCGAGCGTCTGGAGCATGGCGGCAAGCGCGGCGTTGGCTTGGTCGGAGATGTCCTCGATCAGGTACATCACGCCGATCGGTTCTCCAGCGTCATCGGTCACCGGGAACACGCCGTGGATGCGGCTTGTCCGATCCTCGCTCCACGCCACACCCCAGTAGTCGCCGGACGCATCGATCGATTCGTGGCACATCTTGGAGCATGCTCCATTTTCGATCCCGACTATCTTGCCCATCTCGGGGACAGAGTCCGAGGAGGCCTCGAAAGCGATACGGGAGCTTATCGCCTCGTCAGTCACACCCGCGAGCACGTAGTTCTCGCGCTCGTCCCAGTTGTTGGCCAGTCCCGCCGCCTCGCGGCCCGCCGCGTATTCCTCCTCGTCGAGGCGCGACTTGTCCAACAGGAGGCCGTAGGAGTCGCCCGTGATGCGGCCGAGGTGCTCGACGTACACCCACGGGCTCTCGGTCGTTCCGACGGCGCCCGGCACGACGCCGACCTGCCGGAGCTCGTCCGCAGCCATGACCCCGTGCGTCACGGCGCGCTGAGCTGTGACGTCAAGCCCATTCGAGTAGGACTGATGCAGGTAGACGACGACTGCCAGGGCGCCTATCGCGTTCACGACCAGGACGCCGCCGAGGATCTTCCAGCGAACCGCCAAGTTTTTCATCGTTCCCCTCCCGTGGCCGCACGGCACGGCCCACCCAAAGATAATCCTGCCTTATGACGCGTCAGAACGCCACCCGTAACTTACATCACGGCCAGTACGTCGCTGTCGGGATGTCAGACGGCCACGGATGCCAGCCTGAGGTATTGCCGTCGTAGCACCCGCCTGTCGCGCACGAGTCCGCCCGTGGATCGGCCGGAGCCGTGTAGCTCTTGAGTCGCATGCCGACCAGGCCATCGTGCCCATTCCTGACGTAGGGGAACCTGTCAGGGGCGATGCCGCCGGTCGTCTCGACCGTACGAACGAGCATGCGGGGCCTCCGCCACGCGTGGGGGATGCGCACGTGGCAGTCGACGCACTTCTCGCCGTAGTGCTCTCTCATCGACGCGGGGTAGCGGGCCGTGTGCTGCACGTGTCTGCCGTGCACGGCGTTGCCGCCGGGACGGACCAGCGGAGACCTCGAGGCCTGCATCGGGTGACACTTGAAGCAGATGACCCTGTCTGTCCCGGTGGCCTCGAACTGGAACTCGTTCCACGGCGGGTTGGCGTACTTCGTCTGACTGTACGCCGGGTCGATGCGGACCTCAGCCGAGGCGCCGTGCGGGCCGGTCATCGATGCGGGGATCGAATGACAGTCCTGGCACTTGATCTGGATGTGGCTGATCGATTCAGTCGTGGCCACGGCCGCCGCTCCGAACACGCTCGCGCGCAGCCAGGCGGTCGATCCGCTGTTCGGGGGCAACGGCCAGACATAGGTCCGGCCGCCCACCTCGAAGACCTCGCCGGGGAAGCGGCGGTCGGACGCGGCTCCCGCGACGCCGGAGGACAGCACGTTGTGCCCGCCGCCCCACGGCGAGTCCAGGGCGACGCGCCAGCCCTCGAACGGGTCAGCCCACACCTTGCCGGACGGCCGCGGCGTCGACGTGGTCACGTCCCTGTGAGCGGACGCTACCGCCCGCGGCCCGTCATCGGCATCACCGCTCGCGTGACACGCGATACACCGGCGGTCCCGGGAGGCGACGGCGTCCCTGACGGCGGGGAGCGCAGCGAACCGGTTGCGGTCCGGGTCGTCAGGGTCGGCGTGACACACCGAGCAGGGTGTCGTGCCGCCACCCTCCATGCTGCCCTCGATGAGCGAGGTCGAATGGATGGAGACGAGATCGTCAGGGTGGCAGCCGAAGCATCCGATGTTCGCGCCGGCCTGGTATGGGACACCCGCGACCGTCCCGGTCAGTTCCGCGCGGTGCTCCACGAAGTGCTGCGCGGCGGAGAAGCCGGTATGGCAGCTGGCGAGCGGGTCGAAGCCGCCGCAGCTCTTCTTGCCCGAGCCGTTGATGTCGCCAGCGGGGGAGTGGCAACCCGCCACCGTGCAACCCGAGCGCCGGTGGAGGTTCCGCAGGTCCGCGCTCCCGTGGCACCCGCGCGAGACGCACGTCCCCGGGGCCGGCGTGCCCACCGGGCTCAGCTCCACGCCCGCGTGGGCGGTCGCGACACCGCCGTGGATGGAACGCGGCCCGCCGGCGACGTGGCACGACAGGCAGCCCGTCACGGAGTCCTTCCGGCGCCAACCGGCCTTGACCACCGAGCCGGTGACGGTGTCGCGATTGTGGCATCGCACGCACAGGGTGCCCTCCCCGTAGGCGAGCGAGGAGTTAGGCCGTGCGTGCTCCGCCCCCAGCGTCATGTCGTGACAGCTCTCGCACCAGGTGGAGATGCCGCTGGAGGGGTCGACGTTGACCGCCCGCGCCTGACGGCCCCCCGCCTCGTGGTGAGCGCGGTCCAGTCCGTCCGCGCGTCCGCCAGCGCCGTCATGGACCCCCGAGACGGGGTCGTACTCCCCGGCGGCGGCGTGACAGTCGCGGCCCGGACCGCACGTCCGCAGGTCGGGATCGTAGGCCATGTTCCCATCGGCCGCGCGCCAGTCGTGGCAGCGCAGGCATGTCGAGTGCAGACCGCCGGCGATGGTCGGCTCGCCCACCCCCAGCAGGTCGCCGCTGGGGTGGCATCCGATCCCGGTGCCCGCGCATCCCTCGCTGCCCGGCATCGCGTCGTGGCCGGACGGATCGGGCCCATGTGCGCCGTCGAGCCCTTCCCGCCCGTGACACGCGGAGCACGAACCCCGGGTGTCCCTCGCCGACCAGTCGTCAGCGACCGCGTCTATCGATGCGGGATGCGTGTGGCAGTTGCGGCAGCGGTCCCCGGGGATCTCGCTCATCTCGGAGTGGGGAGCCGCGTGCTCCTCCACAAGGCTCACACCGTCGGGATCCATGCGATGGCAGCCGCCGCAGGGCACACCGTGGTGCGAGGTGTCGTCCGCGGGGCCCTTGGTCTTTGGCGAATGCACCTCGCGGTCCGCCTCATGCGAGTAGTCGTCGTTGACGTAGCCCAGATGGCAGGTCTGGTCGCCTGCGCCGCCGCAGGACGTGGCCACGGGCTTGTGGGCCTCGACCTCCAGGTCATGGCAGCCCGGCTCGCCGGCGATCGAGCCCGAACACGTCGCGGGCTCATCGGGGTGGAGGGCGTGAAGGTCGTTGACCTCGTGACAGCCCGGGCCAGAGGTGCCGCACCCGAGCTCGCCAGTCCCCTCGACCGCGTCGGCCACGGCCGCGCCGTGCATAGGAGAGGACCCCCCGGCCTTGTGGCAGTCCTCGCAGGCGCGACCCTCCCAATCCTCCAGCACCTCGCCCAGCCCGTAGGAGCGCAGGTCGTTGTGGCACTCGCCGCAACCGATGTCGGTGCCGTAGGGGCTGCCCGGAACGACGGGCACGCCGGTGTGGGACTCCCGCAGGTCACGCGAGTGGCAGTCACCGCAGGTCGCCCCGGCCTTGCCGCCGTCGGCGGCCCTGACGACCCGCTTCATGTCGGTACCCAACGCGGTGTGCGAGGTCTCGCGATAGTGCCCGCGAGGATAGGGGTCCACCAGCCGGACGACGTCGGGGGCCCCCTCCATGCTGCCGTCGTGACATGTGGCGCACTCGTGGTTCTTGTTCGGCGAGTGGCACGGGATGCAGCCGATGCCCTGGTAGTCGTGACAGGTCGTGCACTCGGCATCGGGGTGGTAGTCGTTGAAGTCCCGGTACTCGGTCTCAGCGCCGTGGCAGCCATCCCCGGAGTTCGTGCAACCGGCCTCCTTCTCCGGACGATAGTCGCTCGCCTTCGAGAAGTGGTGCACCCGACCCACGGGCGGGTTGTAGCCCATGGAGAACGCCAGGGCGCCGACGAACGCCAACACGAAGAGGATCCTCTTGCCCCCCTTCGTCTCAAGCGCTTGCCTGACGCGTCGCAGCAAAGCGTCCTCCGGTCCGGCCCGGACCCGCTAGGGGTTCAGGATGTCGTAGACGGAAGCCCGGACGTCGTTGCCGAGCGCCACCGGTCCGCCGAAGAGCACCGCGTGGCGCACGTGGCCACGGTGCGTCTCCAGGACCGCCGAGGCGGACGCCGGGAAGCTCGCGGGCCGCGAGAGCAGGACGACCCCGCCGTTGGCGCCAGCCGCGGCTCCGGCGGTCAGCGCGTCGGGGAAGTTCGCACCGCTGGCGATCCCGACGAAGCGCGCCGCCGCGAGACCATCCCCGAGGGCCCAGTTGGCGAACTGCGCCGCCGTCTCGTACCTGTCAGCGCCTCCCGCCACCCGCGACGAACCAGACGGCAGCGAGGCGACCACCGCGTCACCGACGGCCGCCTGCCCGCCGACCACATGGACCGGCCCCGCGCCGAGGGTGGCTATCGCGCCAGCGGTCGAGACGGGAAGCGTTCCGACCTCGGTCAGCAGGATCGGCCAGCCCTTCGCGTACGCCACCGGAGCGGCGGCCAGAGCGTCAGCGAACGCCCGGCCGCTGACGAGGAACGCACGACCCGAGAACCCCGGACCCAGCGCCGCCTTCACCTCGGCGGCGACCGCGGCGGCTGTCGCGTACCGGTCGGGGCCCGAGACACGTCGGACCGAGTAGCCGCCAGCCAGAAGCGCCGCCTCGACGCCCGGGCCGATGGCGCGCTCGCCTCCGACCAGCCACACCGTGGTCGCGCCCGGCGCAGGCGAGATGCGGTCGATCTCGCCGATCACGGAGTCGGGCAGGAACCCGGGCGCCGTGAGCAGCAGCGGGCTGCCCGCCGCCCCAGCCAGCCCGCTGGCGGCAAGGGCGTCGGCGAAGCCCGCGCCCGAAGCGATCACGATGTTGGGCACGCTGTCGGCGGAGAACAGCCCCTGCGAGGCCTTGACGGCCGTCTCGTGGCGGGTGCCGCCGTGGACGCGCGTGACCGGCGTGGGGCCGCTGCCCGGGACGCCCATCGCCACGGCGCGCACGCGTGAGGGCTTGTCGCCGCTGGAGGACTTCCACACGACGCGGAACTCCGTGGTCGACGTCACGGTGTAGGCGCCTGAGTAGGCGCCCATCCCGTTGGTCAGCACGGTGGCGAACGTGCCAAACCCGCCGGCCGACACCGGCTTGGCCTGAAGCTCGACGGTCTCGGCGGCTTCGAACGTACCGTCGCCCTGCGTGACCACGCCGAGCACCGCGACGTCAGTGCCCGGGACCGCAGTGGCCCCGACACTGATCGAGACCGTGCCGCCTATGGAGCGTGCGGCGTCGATGGCCCAGAGCAGGCCGGCCTCGGCGTAGGGCGGGTTGTGCGCGCCGTCCGAGGCGTCGTTCTGCACGAAGTCGCGATTGTGGAACGCCTTCTTGTACGCGACCACCTCGGGGTGCGTGGAGGACGTCCCGATGAAGGAGGTCTCGGCGCCGACCCAGCCCTTGCGGGCGCGCGCCGCGTCCATCGTCGCGGTCGCCTCGGCGACGAGGGCTGAGGTCCTGGCGTGCCACTGCTCGATGTCGTGCTGGAGGTCAGACCTTGTCAGGTTCGGGTGGCACGGAGTGCACGAGTCGCCGCCGGACCAGACGCCCCATGCGGTGGCGTCCTTGGGCAGCATCACCCGGAAGCGATGGCTCGGCGTGCCGTCTCGCGTCTCGGGCATGTGACAGTCCACGCACCCGACACCGTCCATGAACGGCTCCGCTGCCGGCACGCCGAACAGACCGTAGCCGGCGTGCATCTCGCGCTGAGGATGCCTCACGCGCTGGCCGGCGTAGCCGGTCGAGAACGCCGACTCACTCGGGACCTGCTGGTCGAGCACCTCGAACTGCCAGTTGTGGCAGTCCCCGCAGTCGACCTCTCCAACCGACGGCAACGGAGAGCGGCGAGGCCCGAGCCCGGTCACCGGGTCGTGTGCCGAGTGGCAGACCTGGCAGGTGATCCCCCAGATGGCGGTCGAGACACTGACGTCGTAGGTGCCGGGCACCACCGGGTCGGCGATGCGCTCGAGGAAGCCCTCGCCCGAATGGCAACGGAGGCACCTGCCGCCGCTCCTCGCCACCACCACGTTCATGGGGTCGGCGTGACCCTTGCCGTTGGCGGCCTTGTTGTTGAGCCACTCGTTGTAGAAGGAGGTGTGGAACATCGTGCGGTTCGAGCCGTTGGGGTAGAACCGGTAGGCGTTGGGGTTGGCGGTGTACGACGCGACGGAGGGCACCTCCGTCGTCGGCGAGAAGAAGGCCGACAGCGGCCGGTCGGGCGTGTATCCGTTCGCGGAGGAGAACCTGCTCGACCCTCCCGCGAAGCTGCGCTCGCGTGCCGTCCCGTCGCCGTGGCACTGCCCGCAGACCTCGGCGGAGAGCAGACGGCCCGGCGCCGTCGCCGAGGCCTCCCACGCGAGAACCCCCGGGCCGGACTCGTGGAGCGTCGAGACGCTGCCCGTGCCGTGGCACGCCTCGCACTGGACCCCGTAGCCGGTGATGCGCGACGGAGTCGTGGGAGAGATCACCGCGCCGTTGGCCAACACCGAGGTATCGGCGCTGGGCCTGGTCACGCCTAGGTTATGGCAGGCGCACCCTTGGGTGAAGCCGCGCGTCGAGGGCGCGACGGTCATGTCCCACAGGCCCGCTGACGCGTCGTAGTACGCGTTGCGCATGACGGTGAAGTCGTCGGCGGGCGCCCCGGATGCGACCGGCACCGTGGCTACCGGAGACTGCGTGGGGAGCGTCGTGCCGGGCCTTAGCACGTACAGCCTCCCGGCGCCGGCGCCCACCATGAAGGCGACGTTGGCGGGCCCGAACCGGATACCGGAAGGTCCGAAGCCCGGCGAGGGCCAGGCGGTCGAGCTGCCAGACGCGGGCACGAGCGAAGCGGGGAAAGTCAGGATGTCGGTGACCGTGCGCCCGTGCGCGGAGCGAACGTGGGTCGAACGGTCGGTCGCGGCCAGCCCGTTATGGCACGCCGCGCACGCGGCCTGACCCGAGTAGTAGCGGCCGAACGCGTCGGGCGGAGGGACGACCCCACTGGCTGTCGCGGGCGCAGCCAGCGCAGCCGTGACGGACAGCATAAGGAAGGACAACCTCGCGGCCTTCATCGGATCCCCTCTCGCTCCGCGCCATCCCGAACGCGAGAGGCTCCCTGCCCTCGCGAGCGGATTAACGAAGATGATACTCCACTGCGGCCACCAGCGTCCTAAAGGGCGCCGCCGCGCGGCCGCGCGAACGGTACAATCGTGTGGCTACGCGCCTGACCGCCCGGATGACGGTGGGGACGCCTGTGGAAGCCGGTCACGACAGCCCGCTAGACCCGGCGGAACCCGGCACCTACCCGCACGCGCCCACAGGCCCCCGCGAAGCGAGCGGTGTGCCCCGGGCGTTGCACATGCTCTCGGCGTGCAACCGCATGCTGGTCGACGCCGCAGACGAGAGCGAGTGGCTCGCGGACGTCTGCCGCATGTTCGTGGTCGATGGCGGGTACCGGTTCGCATGGATCGGGTACGCAGAGGGCACGGACGGCGGTCCGGTGCACCCCGTCGCGCGATGCGGCGCTGAACAGGGGTTCCTAGAGGCTGTCGAGGTCTCATGGGGCGGAGATCCGGCCGACCTGTGTCCGGTCGGAGCCGCAATCACCGAGGACCGGATCGTCACCGTCGCGGACATCGCGTCACTCGGTCACCCGCATCCGTGGACGGGCGAATCGCTGTCTCGCAGCTACGCGTCGGTGGTGGCGCTGCCCCTCCGCGACGAGCGCGGCCGCCCCTTCGGCGGACTCGCGTTGTACTCGGGAACGGTCGGAGCCATGTCGTACGCCGAGTTCGAGACCCTCTCCGAACTGGCGAACGACCTCGCCTTCGGCGTCCGCGTGATACGCGACCGTCACGCCCGCAAATACGCGGTCGCCGAGTACGAACGCGCGCTGGAGCGCCTCGAGAAGATGGTCCTGGACGTGACGGGCCTGATCTCGAGGATCATGGGATACCGCGACCCGTACACGTCCGGCCACCAACAGCGTGTGGCCAGACTGGCTGTGGCTGTCGCAACAGAGCTGGGGATGCCGTCAGACGACGTCAAAGGCCTGAGCATCGCCGCGATGGTCCACGACGTGGGCAAGATCTACGTCCCCGCCGAGCTCCTCGGCCGACCCGGACCGCTCTCGGAACCCGAGACGCAGCTCGTGCGGGCGCACGTCGAGTTCGGCTACGAGATCCTGCGAGGTGTGGATCTCCCTTGGCCGATCGCCGACTTCGTGCGACAGCATCACGAGCGGATGGACGGCTCAGGTTACCCCGCCGGGCTGTCGGGCCCGGATATCCTTCCGGAGTCCAGGATCCTGGCGGCCTTGGACGTGCTGGAAGCGGTCTCCTCGCATCGGCCGTACCGTCCAGCACTGGGGATCGAGGCGGCCCTTGGGATCCTAGCGGACCCTGAGGGCGGGTTCGACCCCGAGGTCGTCGGTGCGATCCAGCGAGTCGACAGGCAGGGGATGCTCCGGCCCCTGCTGCTCTGAGCCCGTTCTCCCGGTGGCAGGACGTCAGAGGCGCCGCCCTGACCGGGCGACGCCTCCGTCTTCGATGGGGATGGTGCGGGTGAAAGGAGTTGAACCTTCACGGGGTTGCCCCCACATGGACCTGAACCATGCGCGTCTGCCATTCCGCCACAC
>JBBIJK010000021.1:0-15998 GCA_037445995.1 Actinomycetota bacterium
ACGCCTCTGGCGCCGACGCCCCGGAGCCCGCCGCGGACGCACGCCCCGCCGCGGAGAGGCTCGCCGCCGCCGTGGCCCGCGGGGACGCCGACGCGGCTCCGGGCCTGGTGGACGCCGCCGTCGCCGAGGGGTCCGACGCGGGCTCCGTCGTCGCTGACGTGTTGACGCCCGCCATCCAGAGGCTCGGGGACGCCTTCGGCCGCGGAGAGGTCTTCCTTCCGCAGCTGATGGTGGCGGCCGAGGCCATGAAGGCGGCCGTAGGCAGGGTGAGGGAGCTGACGCCGGAGGGCTCGGGCGCCGACGACCGGGGAAGGGTCGCGTTCGCCACGGTCAAAGGCGACGTCCACAGCATCGGCAAGGACATATGCGTCTCCCTTCTGGAGAGCCAGGGCTACGAGGTCTCCGACCTCGGGGTCGACGTGGCTCCCGAGGCGGTCGCCGAAGCGGCAGGAGCGGTGGACGTGGTCTGTCTGTCGGCGCTGATGACCACGACGCTCCCCGCCATGGAGGCGGCGCGAAGAGCCGTCGAGCAAGCCTCGCCGGGAAAGCCGGTCCTCGTGGGAGGAGCGGTCGTCACCGGGGACTGGGCCGACGGCATCGGCGCGGGTTACGCTGAGGACGCGCCGGGTTGCGTGCGCGCCATCGGTGAGATCCTGAGGGGCGAGGGGACGGGCCGGACATGATCATCACGCGACCGCGCGACTGGTCCCGCGTCAGGGCCAACCTCGACTCGATCGACGCCCGCAGGGTCTTCATCATCGGGTGCGGGCAGTGCGCGACAGTCGCCGCTACGGGCGGCGAGAAGGAGGTTCTGCTCGCCAAGGCCATGCTGGAGCAGGACGGCCGGGAGGTGACCGGCTGGGCTGTCGGAGAAGTCACCTGTCACCTCGGCGGCACGCGGCTGGACGCGCGCAAGCGGCACGGCGACATCCAGGCGGCCGACGCGGTGCTGGTCCTCGCCTGCGGGGCGGGCGTCCAGACCGTGGCGGACAGCGTCGCCAAGCCTGTGTTCCCGGGTCTGGAGAGCCGCTTCCTCGGAAACGTCATCAGGCACGGGGTCTTCGAGGAGCGCTGCTCCATGTGCGGCGACTGCGTCCTGGACGTCACCGCGGGCATCTGCCCGGTCACCACGTGTCCCAAGGGGCTGCTCAACGGCCCCTGCGGCGGGATGTGGGACGGTCGTTGCGAGGTGCTCTCGGATCGCGAGTGCACGCACGTCCGCATTCGCGGGCGTCTGGCCGAGCAGGGTCGCGCGCGAGCCGGGATGGTCGCGCCCAAGGACCACAGCACAGCGCTCAAGCCAGGCTCGGTCAACCTGCGCGAGGGCGGCGGCGGCGGCGGGGAGGGCGGGGCCTCGTGAGCCGGTTGAGGGATGCCCTGGATCGCGGCGAGTTCGTCGTCACGGGTGAGGTGGCTCCACCGCGGGGCACGGACCTTGAAGGAATGCGGTCCTCAGCGGAGCTGCTAGGGCCGCTGTGCCACGCGCTCAACGTGACCGACAACCAGGGGGCCTCCCTGCACCTTTCCAGCCTGGCGGCTTGCCGTGTCGTGATCGATATGGGCTACGAGCCGATCTTCCAGCAGACCTGCAGGGACCGGAACAGGCTGGCTCTCCAGTCGGACCTGCTGGCGGCGTGGACGATGGGGATCGAGGACGTTCTGATCGTCACGGGAGACGACCCCAGAGGCGGCGACCACCCGGAGGCGCGGGGGGTCTTCGACATCGACTCCACGCAGCTCCTGGCGGTGGCGGACGGCATGAACGATGGCCGCGACATGACCGGGCGCGAGCTGGCCGGAGCCACGGACTTCTACCTTGGCGCTGCGGTGTTCCCCGAGGCCGAGCCTTGGGACGTCCAGCTCGAGCGGGCTTTGCAGAAGGCCCGGGCCGGCGCCCGCTTCTTCCAGACCCAGGCTGTTTTCGAGCCGTCCAAGCTGGAGCGCTGCGTCGACGCGCTGCGCCCGTACGGGGCGAAGGTCATCGCGGGGATACTTCTCCTGCGCAGCGGCCGCGTGGTGGACTTCATCAACGAGCGCCTCGCTGGGCTGATGGTCCCCGAGGACGTGGGCAGGCGCATCAAGTCCGCTGCGGACCCCGCCGCCGAAGCTGTCGCGCTCGCGGTGGAGCAGGCGGCCGCGGTGCGGGGGATCGCCGACGGTGTCCACATCATGCCCCTGGGCCTGGACGCCGCTGTCCCGCGCATCCTAGGGGAGGCGGGGATACCCCTACCGCCCGCTTCTTGAGCGTGGGGGTGCGCTAGGATAGGCCCACTCGTCAGCCTGATTCCCGGAGGCGGTTCTCATGCGCGTGATCGTTCTAGGCGGGGGGCCCGGCGGTTACGCGGCGGCCTTCGAGGCGGCCCGCCTCGGGGCGGAGGTCTCGCTGGTCGAGCGGGACCGTCTCGGGGGAACCTGCCTGAACCGGGGCTGCATCCCGACGAAGACCATCCTGCGCTCGGCACAGATCGTCAAGGACACCTCGCGCGCCTCGGAGTTCGGCCTGAACGTCGAGGTCGCCAGCGTCGACATCGACGCATTACGCGCGCGCAAGGAGTCCGTCGTGGACGAGCTGGTCGCTCAACTGGACGGGACGGCAAGGCGTCTAGGGGTCCAGGTCGTGGAGGGCGAGGGTCGGCTCCTGGGTTCGCGCGAGGTCGAGGTGACACGAGCGGACGGCGAGAGGACGGTGCTGCGGGGCGACGCGGTGATACTGAGCACCGGGTCGGTCCCTGCCATCCTGCCCGGCATCGACCACGCGCTCGAAGGGGTCTGGACCAGCGATCAGGCAGTCGCGCTGTCCGAGATACCCAAGGATGTCGTCATCATCGGCGGCGGGGTCATCGGTCTGGAGTTCGCGTGCGCCTACGCCGCCTTCGGGTCCTGCGTCAGGGTCGTCGAGCTCATGGAGCAGGTGCTTCCGGGTCAGGACAGGCGCGTGGCGAGGGTGACCCAGGAGGCCTTGGAGGCCATGGGCGTCAGCTTCAGCTTGGGCGACGCCGTCGACGAGGTGCACCGCGCGGACGGACGCATGTACGCGAGGCTGCGGTCGGGCGGCATGTTCGAGTGCGACGTCGTCTTGAGCGCCGTAGGGCGCCAGCCCGATTCGGCGGGGTTCGGCTTCGAGGAGGCGGGCGTGGAGCTCGAGCGAGGCGCCGTCAGGGTCGACGAGCGCTTCCGTACCAGCGCACCGGGGGTCTACGCCGTCGGCGACGTGATCGGCGGCTTCATGCTGGCCCACGTCGCCGAAGCCGAGGGCGAGGCGGCGGCTCGCAACGCCGTCGCCGAGCTGCGCGGCGAGGAGCCGGCGGAGTTCGTGCGCTACGACTGTATCCCGGCGTGCGTCTACACCTTCCCCGAGGTCGCGACGGTGGGTTGGTCGCGGGACTCGGCCAGGGAGCGCGGCGTGGATGTGGTGCAGGCCTTGGCGAAGTTCGCGGCCAACGGCAAAGCCATGGGCGAGGGCGAGTCGGAGGGGTTCGTGCAGCTGGTCGCCGAGAAGGGGACGGGCCGGATCGTCGGCTGCCAGATCGTGGGCCCCCACGCCGTCGAGACCTGCCACGAGGTCGCGGTGGCCATGAGGAACCAGATCGGTGTCGGCGGCCTCGCGCATACGGTGCACGCGCACCCCACGGTCTCGGAGGTCATCCGATTCGCCGCGCTCGACGCTGCGGGGAAGTGCGGCGTCTAGAGTGTCCTACTCGCATGGCGACAGGACCGGTACAGCGAGGCTGCCAGACTGGCTTCGGCGTCCGGTAGCTCACGGGGCGCGGTACGTCTCGACCGATTCGCTCGTCACCGGGCTGGGGCTGCGTACGGTATGCGCCGAGGCGCGCTGCCCCAACCGGGGAGAGTGCTACTCGGACGGGACCGCCACCTTCCTCGTGCTCGGGGACGTCTGCACGCGCCGGTGCGGGTTCTGCGCCGTCGCCGAGGGGACCCCGGCGCCGCCCGACAGCGGCGAGCCGCGCCGTGTCGCCGAGGCCGTGGCGAGGCTGGGTCTCTCGCATGCGGTCGTCACGATGGTGACCCGGGACGATCTTCCCGACGGCGGGGCGGCCCACGTGGCCGCGGTCGTCGCGGCGATCAGGGGATCTTCGCCGGAAGCTCGCATCGAGGTGCTCGTCGGCGATTTCGGCGGTGCCCCCGAGTCGCTGCGTCGGGTCCTTGACGCGGGACCCGACGTGTTCAACCACAATCTCGAGACCGTCCCAAGGCTGTACGGACGCGTGCGCCCCGGCGCGGACTACCGGCGGTCCCTCGATGTTCTCGGCCAGGCCGCTGCGTACGGCCGCGCGGCGCTCAAGTCGGGGCTCATGCTCGGATTGGGCGAGACCCGCGACGAGGTGCTGGCGGTCATGGGAGACATGCGCGAGGCCGGCGTTTCGGTGCTCACGCTCGGTCAGTATCTGCGGCCGGGCGCCGCCAGTCTGCCGGTCGAGCGCTTCTGGGAGCCCGAGGAGTTCGCGGAGATGGCCCGGGAGGCCTACGGCCGAGGGTTCGCCGCCGTGGCCAGCGGACCGACCGTCCGCTCCAGCTACCGGGCGGGCGAGCTGGCCGGAGGAGCGTAGGCCCTAGGAGCCGCCCAGCCGGATGATCTCACCCAACCGGTCCTTGCCCGTGCGCTTGGCGTCGTAGAGGCTGTGATCGGCGGCGGCCAGCAGGCTGTCGGTGGACGCTTCGCCGCCCGAGCCCTCGGCCACGGCGCACCCTATGCTGACGCTCAGCGAGAACCCGCACCCCTCCGGCAGCGGGATCTCGCGCACCCGCTGCAGAATCCTGGCCGTGACCGGGCCGAGGCTGGCGCAGTCCGTCTCCGGGGCCACGACGGCGAACTCGTCGCCGCCGTATCGCGCCACCATGTCGGAGCC
This sequence comes from Actinomycetota bacterium, assembly GCA_037445995.1. Classification (GTDB taxonomy): domain Bacteria; phylum Actinomycetota; class Coriobacteriia; order Anaerosomatales; family D1FN1-002; genus JBBIJK01. Next base: position 4,869 of record JBBIJK010000021.1, read on the forward strand.
GCGCACGGAATCGCGCAGGACCTTCGCTACGGCCTCCAGCGCGGTGTCTCCGGCCGTGTGCCCGCAGGTGTCGTTGATGCGCTTGAAGTCGTCGATGTCTATCAGCATCACGGCCACCGGCCTGTCGTAACGCTCCGCCCAGGAGGCCCACTGCCTGAAGTGAGCCATGAGGCCCCGCCGGTTGTGAAGCCCGGTGAGGGGGTCGTGGGTGGCGTGGATGGCGAGCTCCTGGTTCTGGCGCCAGGCCTCTCGGAGGACCCTTGCGAGGAACGACGCGAGCGGGTCGGGCGAGTAGCACTCCTCGATGGCGCGTACCAGGCGGTCGACGTGCGCGTGATAGGCGTCGCGGTGCTGCCCTGAGACGCCCGGCCCGGTGAGATCCAGGAGCTCGGCGAACACCGGGTCCAGCATGTAGAACTCCAGACGGGTCGCCGTCTGGAGCATCTCGTCGTCGGTCATCGCGGTCGCGTCGGCCGGAGCGCTCGTCCGGATCTCCTCCAGGACCCCGTGGATCTTGGACTCCAGCGCGCCGGTGTCGTTGACGACGTCGGGCACAAGACCGCGCTCCCACGCCTTGACCAGGTCGCCCCACCACTGGAGGTGCGTGGCCTCCTCGTTGGACATCTGGTCGAAGACTTCCCGGAGCCTCGCGTCCTTGGCGGCCGAGGCCATGCTCCGGTAGACGTCGCGAGCGTGTGTGTCGAGCGCGACAAGGAGATCGAGGATATCTCGCATGCACTGTCGCGACGCGTGACGACGGGCGCGTCGCTCCTCCCTGCAGCGAGGATAACCGCGACCTGTGAGCAAAGTCACGTATCAGCACTTGCCCGCAGTCACGCGGGCGGGGAAGATAGCACCCATGACGCATGAGCCCAGAACGTACCGGCGGACCGTTGACCCTGCGGGGATGGTCTGCTTCGAGGTGGCCATCAAGGAGACAGACCTCCAGGTGTGCGCCGTGCGCGATCTCACGGAAGAGGCCGAGGACCTGGTCGTGCGTGCCAGGTGGGACCTCGAGCGCTACATCGCCGGGCACCCTGCGTTCGCCGAGTCGTACGCTCCGGTCGAGGCCGCGGCCGACGCGGCCCCCATAGTCAGGGCGATGGCGGAGGCGGGCAGGCGCGCCAACGTCGGGCCGATGGCCGCGGTCGCGGGCGCCATCGCCGAGCATGTCGCCCGCGGGCTGGCGGAGATGTCGCCCGAGGTCATCGTCGAGAACGGCGGGGATATCTACCTCATGGGCCGGACCGACCGCGTCGTCGCGCTGTGGGCGGGTGCGTCTCGAGCCACGGGCACGGTCGGCATGCTCGTCCGGGGCGGGCTGATGCCCGTGGCGGTCTGCACCTCCTCGGGTACCGTCGGGCACTCCCGCTCCTTCGGGAGGGCTGATGCCGTCACGGTCCTCGCGCGGGACGGGGCCATGGCCGACGCCGTCGCCACCGCGCTGGCCAACTCCGTGCGCGAGCCCGACGACGTTCAGCGCGCCATCGACGCCGCTCGCGAGATGACCGGGGTGCTCGGCCTGGTCGTCGTGCTGGGCGACACGGTCGGCGCATGGGGGGATGTCCGGCTCGTGCCGCTCGGCGGCTAGGGCCCCACAGGTAAACCGGAAGGGACGACGGATGGACAGCATCGACGAACTGGACATGTACGAGGCCGAGCGGCGGATGGCGCTGTACAACGAGTACCGCGACGCTTCGCGCGTCTTCACCTACTACGTCGAGACCGAGCTGCGGGCCTACCTCGCCAACGAGGTGGACGTCGAACCCGTTGCGGGCGGCGGCTCGCCCTACTTCAAGGTGACCCTCCGTGACGTGTGGATATACGAGGCCGAGCGGCTCAACCGTTTCGTTCCCGAGGCCGTGATCTGGTCGATCAACGATGTGCACGTTCAGCGGCTGAAAGCCGAGGAGTAGGTGTCGGACGGCGCGACCCCATGACCGGGAGCCCCGTGATTGAGCCGCGTCCATGACCGGTGTGCCGCCGGAACGCGAGGCCGCGGCCGCGCGCGCTCGGGCGTTGCGGCGGGAGATCTCGCGGCACGACCACCTCTACTACGCCGCCGACGCGCCCGAGATATCTGACGCGGCCTACGACGCGCTGGTGCGCGAACTCGCGGCCATCGAGGACGCGTTCCCCGACACCGTGACGCCCGACTCGCCGACCAGGCGCGTCGGGGCGCCGCCGTCAGCGGCTTTCGCCTCGGTCCGCCACGCTTCGCGCATGTACTCGCTGGATAACGCGATGTCGATGGATGAGCTCGACGCGTGGTTCCACAGGCTCGCCCGGGACGTGGGCGACCGGCCCTGCGCCTTCGTCGCGGAGCTGAAGATCGACGGAGCTTCGATCGCGCTGACATACGAGGCCGGTGTCCTCGCCCGCGCGGCGACGCGAGGCGACGGCAAGACCGGCGAGGACGTCACCCCCAACGTGCGCACCATCCGTGGCGTGCCCCGGGCGCTGCCGGAGTGCGCCCGTCCCGATGCCCCTCAGGACACGCTGTTCGAGGGCTCCGGGCCAGGGGAGTGGCCGGCGCTCGAGGTGCGCGGGGAGGTCTACATGCCCCGCAAGTCATTCGCCCGCCTCAACGCCGCGCAGGAGGAATCGGGGGCCGCCCCCTTCGCGAACCCTCGCAACGCCGCCGCGGGCTCGCTGCGCCAGAAGGACCCGGCGGTGACAGCCTCGCGAGACCTCGCGGCCTTCGCCTACCAGGTCGTGGACGCCCGACGGCTGGGTGTCACGACGCAATCCGCGGCGCTTGAGTGGCTGCGCCGGGCGGGGTTCAGCGTCAACCCCGGCGTCGAGACCTGTGCGACGCCTGACGACGTCCGGAAGTTCTGCCGCCGGGCGGAGGAGCGGCGGCACGACCTCGACCACGAGATCGACGGAGTGGTGGTCAAGGTGGACTCGCTGGCGCTGCAGGACGAGCTCGGCTACACCGCCAAGGCGCCGAGGTGGGCGATCGCGTTCAAGTTCCCGCCCGAGGAGAAGACGACCCGGCTCCTGGACATAAGGGTGTCCGTCGGTCGCACCGGGGCCATGACCCCGTTCGCCGTCCTCGAGCCAGTGTCGGTCTCTGGGTCGACCGTAGGCAGGGCCACGCTGCACAACGCCGACGAGGTGGAGCGCAAGGGGATCCTCATCGGCGACACCGTCGTGGTCCGCAAGGCCGGCGACGTCATCCCCGAGGTCGTCGGCCCCGTCGAGAACCTCCGCGACGGCACGGAGCGCGCATGGTCGATGCCCGACCTGTGCCCGGCGTGCGGCGCGCCCGCTTGGCGGCCCCCCGGGGAGGCCGTCACCCGATGCACCAACTCGGCATGCCCCGCGCAGCGGCACGAACGGCTCATGCATTGGGCGAGCCGTGGCGCCATGGACATCGAGGGGCTCGGCGACGAGATCCTTGGCAGGCTGGAGGCGGCCGGGCTCGTGAACGACCCGGCTGACATCTACCGTCTGGACGAGGCCGCGCTGGCCGCGCTGGACATGGGCCGCACGAAGCTCGACGGCGAGCGGATCACCTTAGGTCCGGTGGTGGCGGCGACGATCATGGGCAACATCGAGGCGTCGAGGGGCCGGCGGCTGTGGCGGGCGTACTTCGGGCTCGGGATCCGGCACGTCGGGGCCACCGTCGCCGAGGCGCTCGCGTCGGCGTTCCCTTCGGTGGACTCGCTGGCGGCGGCGGGCGAGGACGAGGTCGCGGCGGTGGAGGGCGTCGGGCCCAAGATCGCTGCGTCCGTGGGCCGCTGGTTCGCCAGCGAGGGCAACCGCGCGCTGCTCGCTCGCTTGCGGGCGGGGGGGCTGCCGCTCGCCGAGGAGCGGAGCGCCGCCGAGCGCCCGCAGACGCTGGCTGGGCTGACCTTCGTGCTCACGGGTGCGCTGGACAGCCTCAACCGTGAGCAGGCTGGCGCCGGGATCAAGGCGCTGGGCGGCCGGGTATCCGGCAGCGTGAGCAGAAAGACATCCTATGTCGTGGCAGGCGCGGGCGCAGGCAGCAAGCTCGAAAGGGCCGTCGAGCTCGGGGTCCCGGTGCGTGACGAGGCCTGGCTCGAGGAGACGCTGGCGGCCGGTCGCCTCCCGGAGGAGTAGGTGTCACGCGCAGGCGGGCCGGGTCCCTCGCTGAGGCCCGAGCGGTGCGACGGTTGCGGGAGATGCGAGCGCGTCTGCTCCGCTGGCGCGCTGCGAGCCGACACAGGCTACCTCTTCCTAGACAGGGCGTCGTGCGACGCCTGCGGTCTGTGTGTGGCGGCCTGCGACAAAGGGGCGATCGTCATGCCGGTCGCGGCGCGTCCGCCTCGGCGTGCCGCAGCCGCGCCGTCGGCCCCGGTCGAGCGGCCTCCCGCGCCCGAGTCGCCGATGGCGCCGCCGAGCGCGCCACGGGGATGGACGCTGCCCGAGGCTGTCGCCGTCCTCGCCGCGTTCCTTGCTCTCTTCGTCGCCGAGGAGGCGGTCCTGTCGTCATCGGCCGTCCGCGCGCTGAGCCCCGGCGCGGCATCCGTGACCCGGCTGCTGGTGCTTGGCGCGTACTACGCGGCGCAACTGGGGCTGCTGGCCCTGCTGGCTCGCCGCAGGGGCGCCGGGCTCGCGAGGGCATTCGGGCTCGTCGGCGGCGGAGGAGGTCCTGGCCGCAGACTGGGCTCGGTGACCGTGACCGCGGGCACGCTCGCGGTGACCTTGGCCGCGATGGTCGCCTGGGGAGTGTTCACCTCCCGCGTCGGCTGGGAGCCCCCCGACCGTTGGAGCACCGACCTGACGGCACTGTTCGGATCGGGGTTCGCGGGCCTGGTTATCACGCTCGCGCTCGCCGCGCTCCTCGCGCCCTTCACGGAGGAGCTGGTGTTCCGCGGGGTCCTCCTGGGGGCCGCGCGCGACCGGTGGGGGGCGACCGCCGCTACCTGGGTCTCGGCGGGGGCTTTCGCGCTGTTCCACTTCAGCGTGTGGCAGTTGGTGCCCGCGCTCATCCTGGGCTGGGCCCTTGCCTGGCTCGCGCTGCGTCGGGGGTCGTTGTGGCCGGCGATCCTGCTGCACGCGGCGTACAACGCCGTGGCGGTCCTCGCGGCCTTCTGGCTCAGCCGCATCGGCAGCCCGTAACCCCGTCCCTTCAGTTCGCGTTATCCCGTGTGACGTGACGTGAGCTTCATCACTGCGATGCGGCCGCCAGCGCGGTCAAGATGGATCGTGCGGTGCCGGAGACGGGTTCCGGGAACGAGAAGGGGCGCGCGTGGACGTTCGGTTGAACGTGCTTGTCGTCAGTGATTCTGACATGGTGAGGGCGCTTGCGTCCGTGGCCGTGGGTTCGAGCGCGGACCTGGCGGCGAGCTTCGCTGTCAGCAGGGGTGAGGCCCTTCTCGCGCTGGGGTCGGGCTGCTTCGATCTGCTGGTGCTCGACTGGCGTCTCCCCGCGGCCTCTGTCATCGCTGCCGCCGCGCGCAACGCGGGGGTCCCCTTCATGACCGTGAACGACGACGATCTCTCGGCGCTGCGAGGCGGGGCGTTCGCGTGCGTTCCATGCCCGTTCACCTCACGCACGATCGCTGGCGCGCTGGAGGCGGGGTTGCCCTCGCGCGTGTGAGCGTCCGCCTCTCCGCTATCATGTTCGGGCACGTTCCGGACGAGACATGGAGGCCGGAGGCTGGATGCCCATCTCTGAGGACGACGTACGTCACGTGGCCACGCTGGCTAGGCTGGCTCTGACCGACGAGCAGGTCACCGTGCTCGCCGGTGAGCTCGCCTCCATCCTCGGCCACATCGACGAGCTCCGCGGGCTCGACCTGGCCGGTGTCGAGCCGACGGCCCACCCCTCGGATGTTGTCAACTCCGCGCGAGCCGACGTGGTGCGCCCCGGGCTGTCAAGAGAGGACGCGCTCCGCAACGCCCCTGAGGCGCAGGACGGCGCCTTCGTGATCCCGAGGGTCGTCGGAGTCGGGGGCGAGGGCTAGGTGCCGCGCGGGCTGTCGGACCTGGGGGCTGTCGAGATACGTCGCGGCGTCGCCGCCGGCGAGTTCAGCGCTCGCGAGGTGACGCAGGCGGCGCTGGAGCGGGTCGCGCGGCTCGACGGCGAGACGAACGCCTTCCTCCAGGTGACCCCGGAGCTCGCACTCGAGGCCGCCGACGGCGTCGACGCGCGGAGGGTCCGCGGTGAGGATCTCGGCTCTCTGGCCGGAGTGCCGGTCGGCTTCAAGGACAATATGAACCTCGTCGGGACCCGCACGACGTGCGCCAGCCGCATCCTGGAGGGGTATGAGTCGGTCTACGACTGCACCGCGGTCCGTCGGATGCTGGACGCGGGCGCCGTCCCCATCGGCAAGTGCAACATGGACGAGTTCGCGTTCGGGTCCTCGACAGAGAACTCCGCGTACGGCCCGACGCGGAACCCCTGGGACCCCGAGCGCGTGCCTGGAGGGTCGAGCGGGGGCAGCGCGGCGGCGGTGAGCACGGGCATGGTCGCGCTGGCTCTGGGCTCCGACACGGGCGGGTCGATCCGGCAGCCCGGGGCGCTGACCGGGACCGTGGCCCTGAAGCCAACGTACGGGCGTGTGTCGCGTTACGGGGTGGTGGCCTTCGGCTCCTCGCTCGATCAGATCGGGCCGTTTGGGCGCTCCGTCGAGGATTGCGCGCTGGCCCTGGAGTCCATCGCGGGCCACGACCCGATGGACGCCACCTCCGCCGACGTGCCAGTCGCCGCCTACCGCCAAGCCGCGAGCTCGGGGATCGCCGGGCTCCGTGTCGGTGTCGTGCGCGACATGCTGGAGCTGGAGGGTTGCGCCAAGGAGGTGCGAGACGCGGTCCGGGAGGCGGCCGACCTGCTGTGCGGCCAGGGCGCGAAGGTCGACGAGGTCGATCTGCCGACCGCTCGTCACGGCCTGTCGTCCTACTACGTGATCGGCCCGGCGGAGGCGTCGTCGAACCTCGCTCGCTTCGACGGTGTCCGCTACGGCCACCGGGCCAAGGGGGCCGAGGACGTCCTGGACATGTACTTCCGGTCGCGAGCGGAGGGCTTCGGTCCGGAGAGCGTCCGCAGGATAATGCTCGGCACCTACGCGCTCTCGGCCGGCTACTACGACGCGTACTACGGGCAGGCGCAGCGCGCCAGGACCCTGATACGGCGTGACTTCGCCAGCGCCTTCGAGCGGTTCGACGTCCTCCTGACACCGACGACGCCCACGGCGGCGTTCCGCTTCGGCGAGAAGGCCGCCGACCCGCTGGCCATGTACCTCTCGGACGTGTTCACGATACCCGTCAACCTCGCGGGCAACTGCGCGATCAGCGTGCCCGCCGGGCTGGGTGTCCACAGCGGGCTGCCGGTGGGGGTCCAGCTCATCGCGGACCATTTCGAGGAGGTTTCGCTGCTGCGGGTCGCTGCGGCTTACGAGTCCGCCCTCGGGCCCATGCCGACACCCCCGGTGGTTGCGGCTCTGGCCTGAAAGGGGGGCCGGGCGGCCGCCCGGATCTGGGCTCAGCGCCGGTTCACGCGGGCGACGTCGATGTACTGGTAGTGGTTCGTGTTGCCCGAGCTCGGGTGGATGAAGCGGATCCGGACTTCCCCGGCCGCGAAGAAGTCCTCGGCGGGGAAGGCGAAGGTGAATGTCGCGAAGACGGCCGAATCCGGGATGTTCCCCAGCGTGACCCAGGTGCCCGCGTTGAAGTCCCACGCCTGGACATTGACGATGTGCGAGGGGTTGCCATCGTAGCGCGCCCGCGTGACGAACTCCGTGGGCGGCGCCGGCAGGCCGGTGAAACCGATCCGTATGTCGAAACGCGGGTTGGCCGGCGACGACGCCCCCCCGAGCTCGCGAACGACGAGGTTGTTGGTATCGGTCGCCTGTATCGAGGCGAGGTTCCCTGTCGGATAGCCGTCCGAGGTGTTGCTGATGGGCACCGAGTAGGTGGTCGGGACCGACGAGTAGGTTATCGGTGGCGGGGCGACACCCGTCCGAGAGTAGCCCCGGAAACTGCCGACTGTGTGGCACGGGGTCGTGCACGCCCCTCCGTTGGTGTAGTGCTGGTACAGGTTGCCCGAGCTCTGCAGGTGGTACAGGCCCGCCGACCCGTGGCTGACATGACATGACCTGCAGCCGAACCCGTAGTCGATCGTGTGCAGTTTGTGAAGCCTGCTTTCGGGCAGCGACGGGTCGTAGAACATGCTGTTCGAACCGAGCGCCACGACATCCTCGGCGCCTGACGCGTACACGGTCCACTTGTGGCAGGAGTAGCACAGGTCCGTCGGGTCGCTTGGCAGCGTGCCGAAGAAGGGCCGGCGCAGCATCGGAGCGATGTCCGAGGCGTGAACGCCCCTGACCCCGGTCGGGCTGCTGTCCCCGTGGCAGTCCGTGCAGTACAGGATCGAGGACTTGGTCCACGGCGGCGTCGCCGTCACGAATGAACCGGCCGTGTTGGACGCGTACCTCGACGGCGCCACACCTCCGTGGCTCGAGGGGTTGCGGGTGTTCACCTCGGAGGCCACGTTGCGCCCGCCGTCGAGGTCGGAGAAGGTCGAGTGGCACTTGAGGCAGATCTCGTACTCGTAGACGACTCCCTTGACCAGCTTGAAGGTGATGTCCGCGCCCGGGCCGACATACGTGGGGCTCGCCCCCCATACCCCGCGGAGGTTGCCATGCGTGAAGGGAGCCGCAGCTGGCGTCGCGGTGGCCTCGTGCGGGTTGTGGCAGTCGGCGCACTCCACGTGACGCGCCACGGTCTGGGTCTCGGTGGAGACGTGCGTTCCGGGATCCGCGCTGACCGGGTGCCTCGAGGGGCCGACCGGCCCGAGGTCGGCGACGAGCACGGAAGGAGGTCGCCCTGACCGCTCGATGCCGCCGGCCCAGCGGATCTCGCTTGCGGCGAGAAGGGCGGTTCCGTCGGCGTTGGCCGGGAACCGCTGCACCGAGGCCGAACGCGCGGTGCTCCCCCGAAGCCAGCGGCCCGCGTTGCCGACGTAGACCTCGGCGCGGCCGTCGCCGTCCACGTCGCCGGCGCTGAGGGTCGAGGACTCGTAGCCCGCGCCGGTGTCGAGTTTCTGCCTCGTGGCGGTGTCCAGGCCTCCCGCAGCCAGCTGGCGGAAGACGTTGACGGACGAGACCGCGTTGACGCCGGGCACGATCGGCTCGGCGCGTGAGACCACGACGACCTCGACCCCTGAGGTCCCGGCCGGCGCGATCCCGGGGAGGACGTCCGCGCAGTACGAGTCGTAGGCCACGCCGGCCCCGGCGTTGGACGCGGTGCCGTAGTGGCCCAGGGCCGCTCCGCCGCCCGAGAAGACGGACACCTGCCCGCTGACCTCGCCCGAGTTGACGATGACGATCTCAGTGCCGCCTGCGACGTGCACGTCGCCGATGCTGGCCCCCCGCGGCCGTGAGCGTGTGGCGTAGGGCCCCGCGGCCGCCAGCGTCCCGGAGGTGACGGTCGACTCCGTGAGGATGTGGAGCCGGTCGTCGCCCATCGCAGTGACCACGATGTCGGCGGCCGCGGTGCCCCTCACGTCGCCGGCCGCGATGCTGGAGGCGTCGTTGCCCACGCTCGTCGGACCCGTGACAGTCGCCAGCCCGGCGCCGTCGTAGCGGTAGACGATCAGAGCCGATGCGAACGGCGCGGTCGCCGCGCGAGTGACCACCACCACCTCCGCCAGCCCCGTCCCGTCCGGGAGGACGTCCGCGACCTCGACCAGGTGAGCGCGCACGGGTATGTCCACGGTGCCCGGGCCGAACCTGCGGCTGATGCCGCGCTGGTGGTCCGCGGACCAGATGCTGAGCCGGTCGGCGCAGCAGTCGATGACCACCAGGTCGGTCCCTCCGTCGCCGTCGACGTCCCCGGCCGCCGCGTCGCCGGTGCGCTGCCCGAACGCGAAGTACTCGCGAGGCCCTATCAGGGGCGCCGGAAGGGTCGAGGTGACGTCGCGGGCGTAGAGCGCCACCCGCCCGTGCTGCGAGGTCTCGATGGAGGGCTGCCAGACCACCGCGAGCTCGGGCTGCGCCGCCGCGCCGGACGTCACGGCGTAGGAGGCCAGGTCGAACCTGGAGGGGCCGTCGGCGTCGTGACAGCGGTCGCACAGTGCCCTGCCCGGAGCGTCCACCATGTAGGCCACGAGGTTGCCCGAGGCGTCCTTGCGGCCCATGGGGGCATGGCAGCTCTGGCACTCGCCGACCTTGCGCGAGGCCTCCGCCGAGGGCGTCACGTCCCGCGAGGGCCACTCGCCAGAGAGCGTCACCGTCGCGACGGTGACCCCGTGGGCGGAGACCGCGTAGCTGGCCGGGCCGGACCACGTAGCGTAGGAGGCCGTGTGGCATGCGAGGCACAGGGACCGGTCGTTCCCCGTGACGTTGACGGTCGCGGGCGCGGCGGGCGGCACCACGCGGCTTACGATCGAGGGGGCGGCGTCCGAGCCGTGCGGATCGTGGCAGTTTACGCACCGGATGCCGGTTCCCGAGGCGGTCGGCGTCATGATTCGCCCGTGCGCGGTCTGCCGCCAGACCGCCAGACCGTCCCAGGTGTCGGCCGGACGGTCGTAGTGACAGGCGGCGCAGAACTCCTCGCCGGTGTAGACCTGCCCGCCCGTGGAAGTGACGGCCCGCAGGAGCGCCGGGTAAGGCGTCCCCGAAGCCGTGCGCTCGGAGCCGTGGCTGTCGTGGCAGTCCGAGCACTGCTTGGGCGACGGGCCGAACGCCGAAGCGTAGGGCACGAGGCGGTGCGCCCCCGCGCCGGTGAACGCGCTTTCCACCTCGGTGTCCGCCCCGGGCGCGCCCACGCCGTGGCACGCATAGCACATCTGGGTGTCCCCGCGGCCGGTGGAGGGGACCGCGAGCAGGGCGTTGCCCGTCCCGAGGCCGGACAGGAACCGGTGCCAGGCGTCAGAGGCTGAGCTGTGGGTTCTGTGGCACATGCCGCATGCGTCGGTGTCGGTGGCGAGGGGCACGTGCGGCGCGGTCGTCTCGCCGGCGTCGGCGGTCGCGGGCGACAGGGTCAGCGCCAAGGCGAGGATCGCCGCGGCGGCCAGCGCGGACGAAGCGCGACGGTACTGACCGGGACGTGCGACTGGCAACGAAGCTCCTACGTGTGTGCCGGCAACATGCAACACGCCTCCACGCATCCGCGGGACGCTATCGGAGCATTGTAGCGCGTAGGGCGGGCGGTGTG
>JBBIJK010000021.1:16098-36194 GCA_037445995.1 Actinomycetota bacterium
ACGCGCACTTCGGGTAGGGTGCGCGGTTCATCGTCTGCGCCGCGGTGGGAGACGGGAAGTCGGGGGTAATGGGGCCGGGATAGGTTGGCCGTGCGCCGAAGGGCGCCGGAGCGTCTCGAAGGTCAGTCGGGCCCTCCCTTGAGCGGAGCGGAGCGGTCACGCGCGGTGAGCCGCGGTCCGAAAGGTGAGGAGAGGGAGACTCCTGAGGGGCACCTTGGACGGACCGGCTGCGGGCCCCGCCGGCCGGGCCCGAGAGGCCCCGAAGCGTTCCGAGTCGGGCGGGGCGCCACAGCGCGCTTCGCCCGACGACCGTGCCGTCGCCGAGGCCTCGCGAGCGACCGTCGGGCGCGGGGTCTTCGGGCGGCCGCATGCTATCATCGCTGCGCTGATGGGGCGCTGTGATCGCGCGCCACGCGGACCCCGGGACTGCGGCGGGAGCGGACTAGTGCTCGGATTCCTGACAAAGATACTCACGGTCGGCGAGAGCCGTCAGCTGCGCGGTTATGAGCAGCTCGCCGCGCGCGTCAACTCGCTGGAACCGGAGGCCGTGGAGCTCTCTGACGAAGGGTTGGTCCGGCGCACTGCCGAGCTCAGGCAGCGTCATGACGCCGGGGAGACACTCGACGACCTGCTCCCGGAGGCTTTCGCGGCCTGCCGCGAGGCGGCGAAACGCGCGCTGGGGATGCGCCACTTCGACGTCCAGCTCGTGGGCGGGATGATCCTGCACTCCGGCGCGATCGCCGAGATGAAGACGGGCGAGGGCAAGACCCTGATGGCCACCCTCCCGGTCTACCTGAACGCCATCTCGGGACGGGGCGTGCACGTCGTCACCGTCAACGACTACCTCGCCCGTCGCGACAGCGAGTGGATGGGGCGTGTCTACCGCGCGCTCGGGCTCGAGGTCGGCCTGATCCAGGCGCAGGCGCCCACTTCGCAAAGGTACCCGGCGTACCGCGCGGACGTCGTGTACGGCACCAACTCCGAGTTCGGGTTCGACTACCTGCGCGACAATATGGTCGTCCGCCCCGATGACAGGGTCCAGCGGGGGCACGCGTTCGCGATCGTCGACGAGGTCGACTCCATCCTGATCGACGAGGCCCGCACACCGCTCATCATCTCGGGGGCGGCGTCCCGTTCCGCGGACACCTACAAGACCTTCGCGAAGGTCATGCCTCGCCTCAAGCCCGGCGAGGACTTCGAGCTGGACGAGGGCAAGAGGACCGTCGCGGCCACGGAGGATGGACTTCGCAGGGTCGAGGGCATGCTGGGGATGGAGGACCTGTACGCCGACCCGTCAGGTCAGCTGGTCAACCATCTTCAGCAGGCGCTCAGGGCGCAGTTCCTGTTCAAGAAGGACGTCGACTACGTGGTCAAGGACGGGGAGGTCCTGATCGTCGACGAGTTCACGGGTCGCCTGATGCACGGCCGGCGGTACTCGGAGGGCCTCCACCAGGCGCTCGAGGCCAAGGAGAAGGTGCACGTCCGCGAGGAGAACCAGACGCTGGCCACGATCACGCTGCAGAACTACTTCCGCATGTACGACAAGCTGGCGGGGATGACCGGCACCGCCATCACGGAGGACGCCGAGTTCCGCGAGATATACAAACTCCCCGTCATGGTGGTCCCGACCAACCGGCCGATGGTCCGCGAGGACGGCAACGACCTGATCTACAGGACGGTCGAGGCCAAGTACGCAGCTGTCGTCGAGGACATCGTGGAGCGCCACCGGGCGGGCCAGCCCTGCCTCGTCGGGACGATCTCCATCGAGAACTCCGAGCGGCTCTCCAGGATGCTGGACAAGCGCGGCGTCCCGCACAGCGTCCTCAACGCCAAACACCACGAGCGCGAGGCGCACATCGTCGCCCAAGCGGGTCGCGCTGGCGCGGTCACCATCGCCACCAACATGGCTGGCCGCGGGACCGACATCATCCTGGGCGGCAACCCGGACTTCCTGTGGGAGGAGATGGTCCGCGAAGCGGGCGTCCAGCCCGAGGACGCCACGGAGGAGCAGCGTCTGACGGCGGTCGAGCGCGCGAAGGAGACCTGCAAGCTCGAGCACATCCGGGTCGTCGAAGCGGGGGGGCTCGCGGTCATCGGCACCGAGCGCCACGACGCCAGGCGTATCGACAACCAGCTCAGGGGCAGGTCGGGGCGCCAGGGGGACCCGGGCCTTTCGCAGTTCTACCTGTCCTTAGGGGACGACCTGATGCGCCTTTTCGGTGGCGACCGGATGGACCGCATCTCCAGGTTCATGGAGGGCTCCGACATCCCTGACGACATGCCCATCCAGGCGGGCCTGGTCTCCAAGGCGATTGAGAGCGCGCAACGCCAGGTCGAGGCGCAGAACTTCGCGGCCCGTAAGCACGTCCTCCAGTACGACGATGTGATGAACAAGCAGCGCCAGACGATCTACGCGGAGCGGAACGCGATCCTTGACGGCAAGGACATGCACGAGCGGGTGCCCGAGATCCTCGAGGAGGTGCTGACGGCCGGCGTGCTCGAGCACTGCCCCGAGCGCGCCTACTCCGAGGACTGGGACTGGGACGGTCTGTCCGCATGGGCGGACGGCCTGTTGGGCTTGCCCGGAGCGGTCGCCGCCGCGCGCGACGGCTCCGACAACCCGCACATCCTGGCGGACGCGCTCGTCACCAGGGCCGTTGAGACGATCTCCGCCCGCGAGCGCGAGCTAGGCGCGGAGGGCGTCCGCGAGATGGAGCGCCAGATCATGCTCCGGATCATCGACGCGCGATGGATGGACCACCTCGCTGAGATGGACTACGTCAGGGAGGGCATCGGGCTGCGGGGATACGGGCAGCGGGACCCCCTCGTCGAGTACAAGGAGGAGGCGTACGGGGCCTTCGCCGGGCTTGTCGCCGGCATCAACGAGGACTTCGTCCGTGCGATCATGCACGTGCAGGTGCTGAGTGAGCCCGACCGATCCCCGGCGGTGCGGGACGTCTCGTACTCCGCGCCAAGCGAGGGGACCATCTTCTCGGGAGGCGCGAAGCAGGCTGCCGCCGATCTGGCCGCCGCCGACCCGCAGGGGGGCGGCATGGCCGCCGCCGCGGCGGTGGCGGGAACGGCCGCGCCTAAGGCCGCGACGGTCGTCAAGGACCGCGAGGACCCGTTCGCGGACGTCGGTCGGAACGACCCGTGCCCGTGCGGAAGCGGGCTCAAGTACAAGAAGTGCCACGGGGCGTGACGGGGCCGGTGCTATCCTTCTCACTGCCATGATCGAGGACCGCGGTTCAGACATAGCCGCGATGCGCGAGAGGGTCTCGCGGATCGCGGAGTACCTCCGGGTCGACGCCAAGCGTGACGAGATCGCGGCGCTCGAGACCCGCGCCGCCGAGCCCGGCTTCTGGGACGACCCCGGCGCCGCGCAGAAGGTGATGTCGCAGGTGTCCGGGCTCAAGGACGACGTCTCGGCCTACGACGGGATCTTCGCGGACGTCGATGACGCCGAGGTCGCCAACGAGTTGGCGGTAGCCGAGGCCGACGAGGAGCTCGCCGAGGAGACCCACTCCAAGCTGCGCGCGCTCGGCAAGCGCCTGGACGAGCTGGAACTGTCGACCTGGTTCGGGGGCGAGTTCGACCACGGCGACGCCCTCGTCACCATCACCCCTGGCCAGGGCGGCCTGGAGGCGCAGGACTGGTCCGAGATGCTGTTGCGCATGTACTCGAAGTACGCCGAGTCACGCCGGTGGAAGATCGACCTGCACGACGCGCCCGCCGGTGTCGAGCTCGGGATCGACCGCGCCGTGTTCACGGTGCACGGGCGCAACGCCTACGGGATGCTCCAGTCCGAGATGGGGGTCCACCGGCTCGTGCGGATCTCGCCGACCGACGAGAAGAAGCGACGGCAGACCACGTTCGCCGGGGTGGAGGTGCTGCCGGTACTCCCCGACGACGTGGACGTCGAGATACGCGACGAGGACATCCGGGTGGACGTCTACCGCTCGAGCGGACCGGGCGGGCAGTCGGTGAACACGACCGACTCCGCCGTCCGGATCACCCACGCTCCCACCGGCATCGTCGTCACGTGCCAGAACGAGAAGAGCCAGCTCAAGAACCGCGAAACGGCCATGAAGATTCTGCGTTCGCGCCTCTACGAGGTCGAGGCGCAGAAGCGCCGCGAGGAACTCGACGAGCTTCGCGGGGAGCGCAAGGAGATCACCTTCGGCTCCCAGATCCGCAACTACGTCCTTTACCCCTACCAGATGGTCAAGGACCTGCGGACCGACCAGGAGACGGGCAATGTCGACGCCGTCCTGGCCGGCGACATCGACCAGTTCGTGGTGGCGTTCCACCGCTGGCGCGCCGGTCAGGCCGCCTCGGAAGCGAGGTAGCCGGTGCGCTCCCCGCTGGCCGACCTCCACGTGCACACCGTGGCCTCCGGCCACGCCTACTCCACGGTGGGCGAGGTGGCGGCGGCAGCCGCGGAGCGCGGGCTGGAGCTGGTCGCCATCACGGACCACGGACCAGGATGCCCCGGAGGCGCGCACCCCTACCACTTCTGGAACCTCAAGGCGCTTCCGCGCGTCATCTCGGGGGTGAGGATCCTCAAGGGGGTAGAGGCTAACGTCACGGAGTCGGCCAACGGCCTTGACCTCGAGGACGACCTGCTGCGGCTGCTGGATTTCGTGGCCGTGGGGTTCCACCCTGGTGCAGGCTTCGACGGCCAGGACCCCGACCGCAACACCGAGGCTCTCCTCCGCTCGATGGCCAATCCTCACGTCGACATGGTCACGCACCCCGGCAACGGGACCTACCCGGTGCATCCCGAGGCGGTCGTCGAGGCTGCTTTGCGCCACGACGTCATCCTCGAAGTCAACGATTTCACCTTCGTAGGCCCAGGCTCCCGGGTCGCCTCAGCGGATGGCGAGAGGGCCTTCGCGGCCGCGGCTGCCCAGGCGGGCGCGAAGGTCGCGATCTGCTCGGACGCGCACTTCCACCTCCATGTGGGCCGGGTCGACTCGGCGCTCGCGGCGGCCGAGGAGGCGGGTGTCGGCGAAGCGCTGGTCGTGAATCTCGATGCGGACAGGGTCGTCGCGCACCTCACCGGGAAGCGCGAGCGGCCGAGGCTGGACGAGGGGGGTCAGGGGTGAGGGAGCGAGGGGCCCCGAGGCCGATGGCCAGACTGCATCCCGGGCGGATCCTGCACGCCAGGCCCGCGCGGGACTTCGCGCTCATCACCGTCGGCATCCTCATCACAGCGTTCGCACTGGACGCGTTCCTGATCCCCAACAGGATCGCCGCCGGCGGGATCTCGGGCGTCGCCACCGTCGTGTATCACGTGGCCGCGGAGAGGGGTCTGGCGCTCCCGGTCGGCATGCAGATGCTCGTGATGAACATCGCGCTGCTGGCGGTGGCGATACGGCTCCGCGGGTGGAGGTATGGCGCCAAGACCCTCTATGGGCTGGTCGGCCTCTCGCTGGCGGTCGACCTCATGGCGCCGTTCACGCCCCGCCTCGCTGCCGAGGACCTGCTGCTCGCGACCTTGTACGGCGGCGCGCTGGCCGGGCTGGGCCTGGGCCTGGTGTTCAAGGCGGGCGGCAACACCGGCGGCGTGGATATAGTCGCGCAGCTCATCGCCCCGAAGGTGTCCCTCGGCCTCGGGCAGATTATGTTCGCGATCGATGCCGTGGTGGTGGGCGTGGCAGGGGTGTTCTTCGGCCCCGAGCTGGCTTTGTACGCGGCGGTGGCGGTGTTCGTCGGAGGCGGGGTCATCGACCTTGTGCTGGAGGGCTTCTCCGTGGAGAAGGCGGTCTTTGTCATCTCGCGCCAGAACGCCCGGATAGCCGAGGGCGTCCTGTACGAGATAGGGCGGGGAGCCACAGGCATCGCGGCAAGGGGCCTGTACACCGGCGAGGAGCGCGAGATGGTCTTCACTGTGGTCTCGCGCAACCAGCTCGACGACCTCAAGCGGCTCGTCCACGCGATAGACCCCGAGGCCCTTGTGATCATCTCCGATGTGCATGAGGCCATCGGCGAGGGCTTCAAGGAGGCGAGGGCCTAGGCGCGCCATCCGGCTCCTCGCGCTGCGCCTGGTCCGCTTCGAGATGGTGTATATGTACGGGGGCGCCGCTGCGCCTGACCTCCCGGCGTCGACGAGAGGAATCTCTGAAGTGACTGCGATGGAGCGAGTGGAGCGCGTCGAATCGGCCGCGCAAAGGATGAGGCTCGACATCGTCGAGATGATCGCCACGGCAGGGTCCGGGCACCCCGGAGGCTCGCTGTCGGCCGCGGACATCGTCTCGGCGCTGTACTTCGGTGACGTGATCAGGCACGACCCCGCGCGGCCCGACTGGCCCGGCCGCGACCGCTTCGTGCTGTCGAAAGGCCATGCGGCGCCGGTGCTGTACGCGGCGCTCGCCGAGGCAGGCTACTTCGGTCGCGACCACCTGGCCACGCTGCGCCGTCTGGGCTCCATCCTCCAGGGGCACCCCGACTTCAAGAAGACGCCGGGTGTAGAGGTGTCGACCGGGTCGCTGGGCCAGGGACTGTCGATCGCGGCGGGTCTGGCGGCGGGGCTCCGTCTGGCAGGCGATCTCACCTCACGGGTCTTCTGCCTGCTCGGGGACGGCGAGTGTCAGGAGGGTCAGGTCTGGGAGGCGGCGATGTTCGCCGCGCATCGTCCGCTCGCCAACCTCGTGGCGATCGTCGATCACAACGGGCTGCAGATCGACGGCGCCTGCTCCGACGTGGTCTGTCTCGGGGATGTCGCGCAGAAGTTCCGCGCGTTCGGCTGGCAGGTCACCGAGGTCGACGGGCACGATGTGCGGGCGCTGCTCGACGCCTTGGACGCCGCCGGGGTGCCGGCCCAGGCTCCGCGCTGCGTGATCGCGCACACCGTCAAGGGCAAGGGGGTGCCGTTCATGGAGGGAAGCGCGGACTGGCACGGCAAGGCGCCCTCTCCCGAGCAGACCGCCGACGCGCTGGCCGCGCTGGCGGCTCAAGCGCGGGTGGCCGAGGGGAGCGCATCGTGAGCGACAGAAGAGCCACACGAGAGGCTTTCGGGACCACCTTGGTGAAGTTGGCCGCGGAGGGGGTGCCCGTCGTCGCCGTCGATGCCGACCTGTCCAAGTCCACCACCACCTCGAAGTTCGCCGACGCCCGCCCGGAGCGCTTCTTCAACGTGGGGGTCGCCGAGCAGAACATGGTGGGCGTCGCGGCGGGTCTGGCTCTCGCCGGTCACGTGGCGTTCACCGGATCGTTCGCCGTCTTCGCCACCGGCAGGGCCTACGACCAGATACGCAACACCGTGTGCTACTCGGGGCTGGACGTGAAACTCGCGCCGACACACTCGGGCGTCACCGTCGGCCCCGACGGCGGCTCGCACCAGATGATCGAGGACATCGCGCTGATGCGGGTGCTGCCGGGGATGAGGGTCCTCGTGCCGGCGGACGCGACAGCCGCCGAGGCGATGATACGGGTGGCGGCGACGACGCCCGGACCGTTCTACATCCGGCTCGGCAGGGCGGCGGTTCCCTCCATCCACGATGAGGGCTGGGAGTTCGAGCTCGGGCGCGCGTACGTCCTGAGAGAGGGGACCGACGTCACCCTGGCCGCATGCGGGGTCATGGTGGAGCGCGCCCTGGCGGCCGCCGACATCCTGGCCGCACAGGGCGTGTCCGCGGAGGTCGTCGACGTGGCCACCGTCAAGCCCATCGACGCGGGCACCATCATCGACTCGGCGCGAAGGACCGGCGCGGTGGTCTCCTGCGAGGAGCACAGCGTGATCGGCGGTCTTGGCTCGGCGATCGCGGAGGTACTCGCGGAGACCGCGCCCGTGCCCATGCGGAGGGTCGGGGTGCGGGACGTCTTCGGGACGAGCGGGGAGCCTGACGAGCTTATGGAGCACTTCGGGCTCGCCGCCTCGCACGTGGCCGAGGCGGCGCGACAGGTCGTCGCGGCCAAGTCCTGACGTCTACACGTAATCTCCATGTTCGTGCGTCGCCGCTGCTCGCGAGCGTTGAAGTGTGCTCGAAGCGCCGCCGCCGGAGGCCGCCCCTCTCGCCCGCGTCACTTGTTTGGACTAACATTGTCGGGGCGGCACGGACCTAGCGTGCCCGGCCCCCCGGACCCGACACGGGAGTGATGCCCGCGATGATATCCATGCGCGGAGTTAACAAGTTCTACTCGCCAGAGAAGGCCGCGCTCGCCGACTGCGACGTGGAGATCGGGCAGGGAGAGTTCGTCTTCCTGGTCGGCCACTCCGGATCGGGCAAGTCCACCTTCATCAAGCTCCTGCTCCGGGAGATCCTGCCGACCAACGGCTCCATCGCGGTGGCCGGTCAGGATCTCGTGACTCTCAAGAGCTGGAAGGTACCCTACCTGCGGCGCAACATCGGTTGCGTGTTCCAGGATTTCAAGCTGCTGCCCAACAAGACCGCCTACGAGAACATCGCTTTCGCGCTTGAGGTCATCGGCCGCAGCCGGCACGTCATCCGCACGCAGGTGCCGGAGGTCCTGCGGCTGGTGGGGCTGGAGGACAAGACGAACAGCTATCCTGACGAGCTGTCCGGTGGAGAGCAGCAGCGGGTGTCCATCGCGCGCGCGTTCGTCAACCGCCCCCCGCTGCTCCTGGCGGATGAGCCGACCGGCAACCTGGACCCGCAGACCTCGCTGGGGATCATGAGCCTGCTGGCCCGGATCAACAAGACCGGTACGACGGTGCTGATCGCGACCCACGACCGCGAGATGGTCGACTCGATGAGGAAGCGCGTCATCGCCCTGGAGAACGGCCGCGTCGTCCGCGACCAGGACAGGGGGGTGTACGGCTATGTCGATTAGCCTCGGTTACTTCATCCGCGAGTCGATCACCAACTTCCGGCGCAACTGGGTCATGAGCCTCGGTGCCGTGATCACCATCTACCTGTCGCTGTTGCTCGTCGGCGTCATGGGCGCGACCGGCGTCATCGTCACCAATGTGGTCGAGTCGGTCGAGCAGAAGATCACCGTGCAGGTATTCATCAAGGACGGAGCCGCCGCGGGGGACGTGAGCGCGCTGCAGAACCGCCTGGCCGCCAACGAGCTGGTCAAGAGCGTGGAGTACGTGAGCAAGGACCAGGCGCTCCAGCGCTTCAAGGAGCAGACGATGAAGGAGTCGCCCGAGATAGTCGAGCAGCTCGAGGACAATCCGCTGCCCGCCTCCCTCGACATCGAACTCCATGACCCTCGCACCGTGGAGCAGGTGGCCACGCTCATCCGCAACGACGCCGACTTCCCCAAGATCTGCGACAGGCCTGACGCCCCCGAGAACTCGCTGCGCTACGGCGAGAAGACCGTCGAGCGCCTGTTCGCGTTGACGAACACCATCCGGGTCGTCATGGTCGCGTTCATCGTCATGCTGGCGGTCGTCTCGCTGATATTCATCAACAACACCATCCGCCTGGCCATCTACGCGCGCCGCAAGGAGATCGGGATCATGCGGCTTGTCGGGGCGGGCAACTGGTTCATCCGGACGCCGTTCCTGATGGAGGGCGTGCTGCAGGCCCTGATAGGCGCGTCTATGGCGATAGCGACGCTCGCGGTAGTGCGAGCCGCCCTGTTGCCGCGCGTCGGCGAGACCCTGAAGTTCCTGCCCGTCAGCATCGACACCGCCGCGGCGCTTCAGATATCGGGCGTCCTGGTCCTGGCCGGGCTCCTGATCGGACTGGTCGGCTCGGGTCTTGCTCTGCGCAGGTACCTGAAGGTCTGACGAGATCCGCCCCGCTCCAGGAAAGGGACAGCCGTGATGTCTGCCAAGACCGTGAAATACGCGGTGCTCGTCGCCGTGCTCGTCATGGTGTCGGCCGCTTCGTTCGCCGGGGGCATCCTCGCAGGACGGGCGCTGGAGGGCTGGAGGGTCCCCGGTGTCTCACAGAGCGCCTCGGAGCGCTCCTCCCTGGGGCGCGCCGTGGACGAGGCACGCCGGATCATAGAGCGCCAGGCGCTCAAGCCCTCCGACGAGGACTCCATGACCCTCAACGCGATCCAGGGACTCCTCGATTCGCTGGGTGACAGGCACGCGCTGTACTTCGATGAGCGCCACTACGGCTTCTTCAACGAGCAGAACGCCGGGCAGTTCGGCGGCATCGGTGTCACCCTCCAGCAGACAGACGGCCAGGTGTCGGTGGTCGAGGTCTTCGAAGGGACCCCCGCTGAGTCGGCGGGCATCAAGGCCAAGGACGTCTTCTACGGGATCGACGGCGAGCGTCGCGATTCGTGGGACAGCGACGCCGTGGTGGCTCGCGTCCGTGGCGAGGAGGGCACCGTCGTCAAGCTCGAGATGCGGCGAGAGGGCGTCGAGAAGCCCATCGCCTTCGCCATCACGCGCGCCCGCATCGACATCCCCAACGTCAAGTCGCGCATGATCGGCCGCGACATCGGCTACGTCTCGGTCGCCTCCTTCAACGAGCGGGCGGGCGAGGAGATCTCAGAGGCGATGGGCGAGCTGGGGCGGCAGGGCGCCAAGGGGTACCTGCTCGACCTGCGGAACAACCCCGGCGGCATGCTCGACGAGGCGGTCGAGGTCGCGTCGCTGTTCGTCAAGGACGGCGTCGTCGTGAAGGTCGAGTACCGCGACCGCCCGCCGAGGGAGTACCGCGCGAGCGGTCGACAGGCGGTGACGGCGCCGCTCGTGCTGCTGGTAAACGAGAACTCTGCGTCGGCCAGCGAGATCATCGCCGGCGCCGTGCAGGACCACGCGCGCGCCAAGCTCGTGGGTGCGAAGACGTTCGGCAAGGGCAGCGTTCAGACCGTCGAGGAGCTGTCGACGGGGGGTGCCATCAAGTTCACCATCGCCCACTACCTCACGCCCAAGGGGAGGGCGATCGAGGGACTGGGTCTGACGCCCGACGCCGTGGTGGAGATGGAGCATGAGGCGGCTGCGGACGAGAAGACCGACACCCAGCTCAAGAAGGCGATCGAGGTGCTTCGCGCCGCGCTCTAGGCGTGAGCGCTAGAAGGGCAGGTCGTCCTCGTCGTCATCGAAGCGGACGTAGCTGCCCGGACCGAAGCCGCCGCCCTCGATTACCCTGGCCGCGTTCGACCGCTCGTCGTTGCGCCCCTCCACGCTGTCCTCGGCGACCAGGCGGAGCATCGTGCCGTCGCCGTGGAGCTCGAAGACCCAATCGTCCTCGTGCTCGTCGTTGCGGAAGTGGAGGTAGCGGAAGCTCGTCACGTTGAGGAACAGGCAACCGTTCACCAGCATCGTCGAGGAATCATCCGCCATCAGTTTGACGAGCGCGGCCGAGCCCTCGCTGATCGTCACGCCGTCCACGGTGTAGGAGTACCTGAGGCCCTCGAGCGTCTCGAGGGCCCTGACCATGTCGCGTATGGATGAGACGGTTCCCTCGCCGATGAGGCTCGGGGCCAGCTCCCGGGGTACGTCCATGCGTAGCTCCTGTGGGCGGAGAGGCTCCTGTCGCGCCGATTGTACCATCGCCGAACCCCGGACTTGAGCGCGAGGGGCCGACGGGAAGGTGTCCGTTCCGCTAGGGTTGTGCAAGCGGCGAACGGGAGGTGCGCGCTTGAGGCTCGACAAGGAGCTGCTCAAGGTCCTGAAGAAGGCGGGGCGACCCCTCAGCGCCGCCGAGGCGGCCCAGTCCGCCGGTGTCCCGGAGGCCAGGGCGTCGTCGACCCTCGACGCGCTCGTCCGCTCGGGGAGTGTGACACGCACGCGCGACGGTCGATACCTCGTCCTTCGGCAGCGTGGCGTGCTGAGCGGCCGGATCTCGCTCACGCGGCGCGGGTACGGGTTCGTCGGGTCTCCCGGCGGCGACGTCTACGTCAGGCGCACGGACCTCGCAGGCGCCATGCACGGGGACACCGTCGCTGTCCGACTCCACTCCAGGGGCGGCCGCGAGGGGCTCTCAGGCGAGGTCGTGCAGGTGCTCGAGCGCGCGGTCACCCAGGTCGTCGGCGCTTACGAGCGCGTCGGCCGCTCAGGGCTCGTGGTCCCGCTCGACCCGCGCATCCGCGGGGATGTCTTCGTCGATCCTCCGCCCGGCGCCCGCCCCGGTGACGTGGTGGTCGCGCGCATCGTCCGTTACGCCACCCGGCACGAGGCGATGCAGGGCGAGGTGGCGGAGGTCCTCGGACCTCCGAGCGACCCGGGGGTCCTCGTCGAGGCGGTCATCCGTGAGCACGCGCTCCGGACCGAGTTCCCGCGCGAGGTGGAGGAGCAGGCGTCCGCCATGCGCCTCGACGTGCCACAGGCGCTCTCGGAGCCGCGACGCGAGGACGTCCGCGAGCGGTTCACGGTCACGATCGACCCGCCGGACGCCAGGGACCACGACGACGCGATATCGATCGAGCGTGTGAAGGGCGGCTGGTCGCTGGGCGTCCACATCGCGGACGTGTCGCACTACGTTCCGTGGGGGTCGGCCGTCGACAACGAGGCCCGTGCGCGCGCCACCAGCGTGTACCTGGTCGACCGCGTCCTCCCGATGCTGCCCGAGGCGCTGTCGAACGGGTTGTGCTCCCTCAGGCCCGGAGAGGACCGCCTGGCCTTCTCCGTGGACCTCGAGGTCGACCGCAACGGCGCGATCACCTCGGCCAGGGCGTACCGGAGCGTGATCAGGTCCGACAGGCGCCTCGACTACGACAGTGTCCAAAGCTGGTTTGACGCGGGCGAGGGGTTCCCCGACGCCGAGACGCGCGACCTGCTCGGGCACCTACGTGACGTCACGGCCAAGCTGGGGGAGAGGCGCTTCGCGCGCGGGGGCCTGGACTTCGAGACGGTCGAGCCTAAGGTCCTCCTGGACGGGGAGGGCCGGCCTCTCGAGGTCGTGCTGCGGCGGAGGACCACCGCGACCAACATGATCGAGGAAGCGATGATCGCCGCGAACGAGGCGGTCGCGCGGATGATGCGCGACGCCGGCGCGCCGATGGTCTTTCGCATACACGAGGACCCGGACGCCGAAGCGCTGTCGCAGGTGGGGGCGATCCTGCGTGAGTTCGACTACCCGGTCAGGGACGTCCTGGACGTCACTCCCGCGACCTTCCAGCGCATCGTCGAGCATGCGAGGGGGCGCGACGAGGAGTTGCTGGTGAACTCGCTGCTCCTGCGCGCGCTCGAGCGCGCGCGCTACTCTGACCAGCTCGGCTCGCACTTCGGCCTTGCCTCCGAGGCCTACACCCACTTCACGAGCCCCATCCGGCGATACCCCGACCTTCTCGTCCACCGGCTCCTGGCCGCGATGCTCGCGGGGGAGCTGGAACGCGAACCGGTGACCTCGATCGCCCCCGAGCTGGAGTGGCTGACCGACCACTGCTCGGTCATGGAGAGGGAAGCCGAGCATGCAGAGGAGGACTCCGTCCGCGTGAAGCTCTGCGAGTTGCTCGCAGACCGGATAGGCGAGGAGTTCCCCGGCATCGTGACCGGCGTCCAGAGCTTCGGGTTCTTCGTCCAGCTGGAGAGCACCGCTGAGGGGCTCGTGCACGTGTCCAGTCTGGCGGACGACCACTACCGGCTGGAGCCCGAGCGGCACATGCTGGTCGGCGAGTCGACCGGACGCAAGCACCGCCTCGGGGACCGGGTGCTCGTGCGCCTCGTCAACGTCTCGGTGGCCGGGCGGCGGATCGACCTGGAGCTGGCCTGATCGGCGGTCGGCGCCCGGACGGGGACTGGTCGGCGCGGGTAGGATAGACTGTCGCACGCAGAAGGGCACGACGGCAACGAAGGAGGCGCCGCGATGCGCAAGGCTGATATGGATTTCCTGCGTTCGCTTGTCGAGGCGCCCTCGCCCTCCGGCTTCGAGCGTCCCGCGGCCGACGTCTTCCGCAAGTGGGTCGCCAAGAGCGCCGACTCGGTGGAGACCAACGTCATGGGCTCCGTCCACGCCGTGCTGAAGGGCCCCTCGCGCAAGCCCGGACCTTCGGTGATGATCGCCGGCCACATCGACGAGATCGGGATGATGGTCAACTACGTCACGCCCGAGGGGTTCGTGGCGTTCAAGCCGATCGGCGGCGTCGACGCCGCGGTGTTGCCCGGGATGCGGGTGGACGTCCACACCCACGACGGCTCCCTGCGCGGTGTCGTCGGCAGGCTCCCGATCCATCTCATCGACGAGGACCAGCGCAAGAACGTCACCAAACTCGAGAAGCTCTTCATCGACTTGGGCATGGGGGCCGAGGCGGTCCGCGCGGCGGTCAGGGTGGGCGACCCGATCACGTTCGGGGTGGGGTTCGAGACCTTCGGCGAGGGCATGGCCGTCTCGCGCGCCTTCGACGACAAGGTCGGCGCGTTCGTGTGCGCAAGGGTGGTCGCGGAGGTCAGGAAGGCCGGCGGCCCGAAGGGCGACCTGGTCGCGGCGGCGACCGTCCAGGAGGAGGTCGGCCTTCGCGGCGGCATCACCTCGGCCTACGGGATCGACCCCGATGTGGGGATCGCTGTGGAGGTCGGTCACGCGACCGACTACCCCGACGTCGACAAGCGGAACCACGGCGAGGCGACCTGCGGGTCAGGTCCGATTATCGCTCGCGGCGCGAACATCAACCCGGTCGTGTTCGACCGTCTGGTCGCGGCTGCCGACGGGGCCGGTGTCCCCTACCAGATCGGCGCCGAACCCCGCGGGACGGGCACCGACGCCAACGCGATGCAGCTGGCGCGAGGCGGCAAGGCGGCCGGGTTGGTCAGCATCCCATTGCGCTACATGCACACGCCCACGGAGGTGCTGGCGCTCGCTGACGTCGAGGGCGCGGTCTCGCTTCTCACGCGCTTCGTTCTCGACCTCGGACCCGGCGTGGACTTCACGCCCTAAGTCCCGGGGACCGTCCGGCGGCCCTTTCGCCCGGAGGCTGGAGACGCATGCCCAACGAGGAACGGCTGATAGCCTCCAACAAGAAGGCTTTCCACGACTACTCGGTCGAGGAGAGTTTCGAGACGGGCATCGTGCTCACCGGGACTGAGGTCAAGTCGCTGCGCGAGAACGGCGCGAGCCTGCGCGAGTGCTTCGCGTCGGTGCGCAGGGGTGAGGTCTGGCTCCATGGGCTGCACATCAGGCCCTACTCGCACGGCAACCGCGCGAACGCCGACCCCGACAGGGCGCGAAAGCTGCTGCTCCACCGCAAGGAGATCCGCTACCTGATCGGCAAGACCAAGGAGCGCGGCTACACCCTCGTCCCGCTCAGGCTCTACTTCAGCGCCTCGAACCTGGCCAAGGTGGAGCTGGCGCTGGCGCGCGGGAAGAAGAGCTACGACAAGCGCGCCGATATCGCCAAGCGCGATCACGACCGTGATGTGCAGCGGGCGCTGCGGGACCGTCAGCGGGGCGAGTGAGGAGCCGCTCGCCGCTCGCCGCTCGCCGCTCGCCGCGGGCACGGGTCGCTTGTCCGCTCGCCGGGGGCGTCGGGGCGTATGTTACGATTCTGGCCTTCGAGCCTGGAGATGCCTCTCAGGGGCCTGCCATGGACATGGGTTCGAGTCCCATCGCCTCCACGATCTGGAGAAGACCAACCCGTTTCTTCGAGGAGATGCGTACTGAATGACGCTGGCCTTCGTCGCTGTGATTCTTGGCTTGGCGCTCCTCGTGTGGAGCGCCGACCGCTTCGTGGAGGGATCGGCCTCCGCTGCTCGCCATTTCGGCATGCCGCCGCTGCTGATCGGCATGGTGATCGTCGGGTTCGGTACCTCTGCGCCCGAGATGGTGGTGTCGGCCCTGGCCTCTTCGCAGGGTAACCCGGGGATCGCGCTGGGCAACGCCTACGGCTCGAACATCACCAACATCGCCCTGATCCTCGGGGTGACGGCCTTGATCAGTCCCATCGCCGTACATTCGCAGGTGCTGCGCAGGGAACTGCCCATCCTCATGGCGGCGACCGCTCTGGCAGCCTGGCAACTCTGGGACGGCGAGATCACCCGGCTCGATGCCGTTGTGCTGTTGGCCGTGTTCGGATGTCTGATGGCCTGGACGATCCGGCAGGGGCTGCGGAGGCAGGAGGATGCGCTGGGAAGCGAGATCGAGCAGGAGCTGGACGTCCGCGCCATGCCGATCCACCGAGCGGTCCTCTGGCTGGTTGTGGGGCTGGCGGCTCTGATCGTCAGCTCCCGCGTCCTTGTCTGGGGCGCGGTGGAGATCGCTTCTGGGTTCGGCGTCAGCGACCTGATCATCGGCCTGACCATCGTCGCGGTAGGCACCTCACTGCCCGAACTCGCCTCATCGATCATCGCCACCCGTAAGGGGGAACACGACATCGCCCTGGGCAACGTACTCGGCTCCAATCTGTTCAACACCCTGGCGGTGGTCGGTATCGCTGGCGCGATCCACCCCATGGCGGTAGGGCCGGAGGTCTTTGGCCGCGACATGCTGGTGATGGCTGGACTGACCCTTCTGTTGTTCATGATCGGCTACGGGTTCCGTGGGCCGGGACGTATCAACCGTGTCGAAGGCGCGGTGCTGCTGGCCTGTTATGTGGCCTACACGGCCTACCTGATCAGCGCGGTCGTCATCGGGCAGGCTTAGGCGGAGTCGTCCCCAGGCGAGAGGGTTCGCTCGCCGGGGGCGTCGGGGCGTATACTACGGCCCTGGCCTTCGGGCCTGGTCGGGCACCTTGAGAAGGTGGAGCCCGTCACCCTCGTGGGGGCGACCGGTTTCGACATGACAGGTTTGAGAGAGGAAGCAGGCCGAGGTCTCCTCACCTCGCAAAACAGGGGTAAAGACGCTCAAGCGTCGACAATGATCTCGCCCTCGCAGCCTAACTAGGCTGCGACGCCGTCCGGCACGCGTCCCCGGTGCCGGTGCCGGCGTCAGATAGGGGACTACCGGGACGGCTGATGTCGGTATGCCGTCAGGGAACGTGACCCGGCTGGGCGGACGCACGCACGTCACCGCGTGTCGCGCGAGCCGAGACCTCAAGCGGTGACTGAGCCTGGAGATGCCTCTCAGGGGTCTGCCATGGACATGGGTTCGAGTCCCATCGCCTCCACCATCCAACCATCGCGCGCCCGCCAGGCCCCTCGTCTGGCGGGCGTTGTGGCATACTCGCGCGATGGAGGACACGATCTTCGGACATCCAACGGTCGCTTGGGCCGACGCGAAGGCGGAGGCCAAGGCTCTTCTGGGCGGGGTAGCGCGCCGACGCGGCACGCTGGCCTACCGCGACCTGTGTGACGGCATCCGCTCGATCCGCCTGGAGCCGCGCTCCTTCGCGCTGATGCGAATGCTCAACGAAGTGTGCTCCGAGGAGGACGAGGCGCGTGGCGTCATGCTGGCGTCCCTGGTGGTCCGGTGCGACACCGGCATCCCCGGGGACGGCTACTTCCGCCACGCCGCCGCACTAGGGCGTGACGTCACCGACCGCGAGGCCTTCTGGCGCCAGGAGGCCGAACGGGTCTGGGACGCGTACGGAGACGAGGGGGGCGAGGAGTTGTGAGCGAGGCGGTCATCGAGTGGGCCGGTTCGCTGCCCGACTACCTCAAGTACGTGGTGCTCACCTTCGTCCCTTGGGTAGAGCTGCGGGGTGCCGTCCCGCTGGCCGTGCAGCAGGGCGAGCGCGTCTACCTGCCGCTGGTGCTGCTGACCAACTTGCTGATCTTCTGGCCTACCTACTACGGTCTGGAGTGGGTGTACGAGAGGTTCCCTGAGGGGGGCTGGATCCACCGCAAGCTGGAGCGCATCCGCCACAAGGCGCACCCCTTGGTGGAGCGGTACGGGGTGCTGGGGCTCGCGGTGTTCGTCGCCATCCCTCTCCCGGGCACGGGCGCCTACTCGGGGTCGGCCGCCAGCTGGCTGCTCGACATGGACGTTCGTCACGCCTTCCTTGCGGTCTGCCTTGGCGTGCTGGGGGCGTTCGGGATCGTGTGGGCGCTCTCCGAGGCGGTCGCCGCGGGCGTCCACCTGCTCTAGTACGCCTCGCGCGCCGACTGGCGCTCCCACATGCCCCTCATCGACCCTCGGATCGCCTCGGCCGCCGCCGCGTCCGGCGCGGTGCCGCGACCGCTGCCGCGCAGACCCGGCGCTTCGTACGCCTGTCGCCTCTCGAAGGAGGCGAGCACCGTTGGAGCAAGGAACCTGGTGAGCTGCGAGAACCCGCTGGGGTCCAACGGCCTTCGCGGGACGACGTGGTAGCGGTGCGGGTGGCATACGTACAGATGCTCCCTGGCCCGGCTGCACGCCACGTAGAACAGCCTGCGCTCCTCCTCGACCTGCTCGGAGCTTCCGCAGGCCATGTCGGAGGGGATGTTGCCGTCCGAGGCGTGGAGCACGTAGACGGCGTCCCATTCAAGCCCCTTGGCGGAGTGCATCGTGGAGAGCACGAGGTAGTCCTCATCGAGGTGCGGGGCGGCCGCGAGGTCTTCGGTCCAGGACGGCGGGTCCAGAGCGATGCTCTCGAGGAACGAGGCCCGGTCGGCGAACCTGGCCGCCACGCACTCGAGCTGCTCGAGGTCGCGCAGCCGAGCGCGCGGCTCGTCGTATCGGCGTTCGACCAGAGGCGCCACGAGCGCCCTTGCCCTCCCCACCTGCGAGCTCATCGGCGCTGTCGGCTTCGCGGCCAGTTCCAGAACGGTGGCGACGAGCTCCGGCCAGATGGCGGCGGCCTCGGCCGGCGGCGCCACGCTCGTCCACGCGGACAGGTCGCCTTCGGTCTCGGCGAGTCGGGCCAGCAAGGCGCGGACGCGGGCCGGGCCGATGCCGGGCACCAGCATGAGGAGCCGCGACCCGGCCAGCTCGTCGCCGGGGTTCTGCGCCAGCCGGAGTACCGAGAGGAGGTCCTTGACATGCGCGGTCTCGGCGAACCTCAACCCGCCGTACTTACGGAACGGCACCTCTCTGCGCGTCAGCTCCACCTCCAGGTCGAGCGAGTGGTGCGAGGCTCGGAACAGGACCGCCTGTCGACGCAGGTCCAGTCCGCGCTCTCTTAGCTCGAGCACCCGCTCGGCGACGAAGCGGGTCTGTTCCGCCTCGTCGGCGCATCCCACCACCAGCGGCGCGGCGCCTTCGCCGCGTTCGGACCACAGCTGCTTGCGATGCCCCTCCGCCGCCTGTCCGATGACGGCGTTCGTGGCGTCGAGGAGGCGTTGGTGGCTGCGGAAGCTGCGGGTGAGCGTGACGACGCGGCATCCCGGGTATTGAGCGGGGAAGTCCAGGATGTTGCGCACGGTGGCGGCCCTGAACGAGTAGATCGCCTGGGCGTCGTCGCCCACCACCGTCAGTCCGTGGCCTGACGGAGTCAGCATCCGCACGATCGAGGCCTGCACGGCGTTCGTGTCCTGGTACTCGTCCACCAACACGCGGTCGAGTCCCTCTCGTACCCTGTCGCCTTCTGGTCCTTTGAGCAGGGCCTCGAGGAAGAGCAGCAGGTCGTCGTAGTCGAGGAGCCCCAGGGAGTGTTTGCGGTCGATGTAGGCCGAGAAGAGGGCGGCCAGACCGTCGGCTGACGAGCGGCACCACGGGAACGACTCGGCAAGGAGGTCCTCCAGGGGCCTTCGGGAGTCGAGGCAGCGGGAGTAGATGTCCAGGCACGTGCCCTTCTGCGGGAAGCGGGTGCCGCGCTCGCCAAGACCCAGCGCCGAACGGGCCGCCCCCATCAGGTCCTCAGCGTCGCCGCGGTCCAAGATGCCGAAGCCCGGGGACAGGCCCACGGCCTCTCCGTGCCGACGCAGCATCCCGGCGGCGACAGCGTGGAAGGTCCCGCCGACGACGCGCGCGGCGACGGCTCCGTCGCCCGATCGGGCCAGCAGCGCGTCGGTCCGCCGGAGGAGGTCCTCCGCAGCGCGGCGGGTGAACGTGAGCAAGGCGATCTTGGCCGGGTCGGCTCCGGACGCCACGAGCCAGGCGACGCGGTGGGCGAGGGTCGTCGTCTTCCCGGTGCCCGCACCGGCGACGATCAGCAGGGGCTGGTCCCCGTGGCACACCGCGGCGCGCTGCTCCTCGGTCAGGCCCTCGAGCAGTCTCTCGGCGATGCAGGTGTCCACAGGGCGCCTTTCGACGTACGCGAACGTATGTTCCCGCACGAGGCTAGCACGTGAGCGCGAATACGAACAAGTGTTCGCATGCGCGCTGCTCGAGACTGCTCCTCCCAGACAGCAGGGTCGTGGTCGTCATACCAAGGTTCGGGCAGTGTGCGGGGCCGCGAATGGGACGCCGCTGCACGCGGTACGCTCGCCG
>JBBIJK010000022.1:0-35201 GCA_037445995.1 Actinomycetota bacterium
CGGCGACGGCGGCCCTGACCCGCAGGCGCCGCGCCGACCCCTCGCCCGCGAGCGCGGCGTCCCGGGCCGCGGCCAGCAGGACCTCGCCGCCCTCCGTCCCGCCCGCGGCGAGAGCCGCCTCGATCCTCGAGAGCGCGTCAGCGACGACGTCGTCGGGCGCCGCGCGTCCGGGCACGGCGGCCACAGCCGCCTTCCAGCCCGCCCTGAGCGGATCGGCCCACGGGCCCACCGGGCCGACGTCGGACAGCAGGCCGGCGGCTCGGTTCTTCGCGTCGAGGTACGAGCCGGACACCGTCAGGTCGACCACGGCGGCGCCCGACGGCAGCGGCGTGGCGCCGAGGGGTCTGGACGCCGAGAGCGCAGAGCCGCTGCGCGCCATGCTCTGGGCAGCGGTCACACCCGGACCGGAGGGGTCGGCGGCCAGCCCGCGGCCGACAGTCCCCCAGAACGAGCCGCCCCCGGGGGTGCCCTGGACCCTGGCCCGGAACGGCTGCACACCGCCCAACCCGTCGGGGAACTCGGCTGACAGCCGGTTGAACCAGGCGGCGTCCCTCACGATGGAGTCCGGCGGGGCGGCTTCGAGCACCGCGGCCGTCTCGAACAGGATCTCGCCGGCCGCATCTCCGCCCTCGACGTCGGCGGCCCAACGGCCGCTCACCTCGTACACAACCGTCTGCAACGCCGGCTTGCCCAGCAGCCCGCTGTCGGCCCCGGCCTTGGCGGACGAGACCTCCCGAAGCTCCAGCTTCGCCGTGCCGATGAAGTGCCCCAGGGCCTGGGTGCCCCCGGCGGCCGAGTCCCCGAACATCTCAAGATCGATCCACGCCGCCTGCGAGAAGGCCCCACCTGTGTCGAACCCGACTACATCCTCGTATCGGAGCCTGCCCGTGTACCTGCCTCCCGACAGCGACAGCCCGACGGACTCGGCGATCACCGTCTTGGCGCTGGTTCCGATCTCCCCCGATGCGATGCCCTCGGCCTTCCAGCCATGGTCGTAGGAGCCCGGCGCGGCGGCGACCGGCGCGGCTGGCGACACCGACACCAGAATCAGAGCGGTCGCGAGAAGCCTAGCGGCCCGCATCCGCGCCCTCCTCGACCAGGTGACGCAGGACGGACGCCGACCTCAGCGCGGCGGCGTCGTCGTCGCCCACGGCCTTGCGGACGGCGTCGCCGGCCGCGGTGATCGCGAGGAGCGGTTCTGCCCCCTCACCGAACAGCTGCACCTCGTAGGTCCCGGCCCCCGGGAAGGCGGCCGAGAGGGCTGCCATAGACGTCTGCCACGCGAGCTCGATGTCCGCCGAGGAGTTCACCGTCGCCAGAGTGATTCTCGCGACCGGACCGGCCGGGGTCTCGCCCACCGCCGAGTGCTCGTACCCTGCCAGTCGGAGGGTCCGCAGCACCACCTCCGCGGGGGCCGAGGCCGCGAGGGGGTCGGCGCCCCTCGGCGTCAGAAAGGACAGCGCTGGCGGGAGCGCCCCGCCGCCCCTGGCGTACAGGAAGGCCAACAGCAGTCCTGACGCCAAGGTCAGGAAGATCGCGGCCACCGCGAACGACACGATGCGTCTGCGCGAACCCACCACCGGCCACCTCCGCTGACCCAAGCGTATCATCGCTTCGCGCTGGCGAGGACGGGCGCCAGGAAGCGGCCCGTGTGCGAGCGCTTCGCCTTGGCGATCTGCTCCGGGGTGCCCACGGCCACAAGCCTCCCGCCGCGGTCCCCACCCTCGGGCCCGAGGTCGATCACCAGGTCGGCTGACTTGATCACGTCGAGGTTGTGCTCTATCACCAGGACCGTGTTGCCGCCGTCGACCAGCCGCTGCAAGACCGCCAGCAGCTGCCTGACATCGTCGAAGTGAAGGCCTGTCGTGGGCTCATCGAGGATGTAGAAGGTCCTGCCTGTGCTCCGCCGCTGCAGCTCACTGGCGAGCTTGACCCTCTGGGCCTCGCCGCCCGACAGAGTGGTCGCCGGCTGCCCCAGCTTGACGTACCCCAACCCGACGTCGAACAGTGTCTGCAGCTTGCGAACGATGGGAGGGATGTTCACGAAGAAGTGGAGCGCCTCCTCCACTGACATCCCGAGCACGTCCGAGACGTGCTTACCCTTGTAGCGCACCTGCAGCGTCTCGCGATTGTAGCGCGCGCCCTTGCACACCTCGCACGGGACGTAGACGTCGGGCAGGAAGTGCATCTCTATCTTGATCTGCCCGTCGCCCTTGCACGCCTCGCACCGGCCACCCGCGACGTTGAAGCTGAATCGGCCGGGCGCATACCCGCGCGCCTTTGCCTCGGGGGTCGACGCGAACAGCGAGCGGACGTCGTCCCACAGGCCTGTGTACGTAGCCGGATTGGAGCGGGGAGTCCTGCCGATGGGCGACTGGTCGATGTCGATGACCTTGTCGATCGCGCCGGCCCCTTCGACGCGCGTATGCGAACCGGCGCGCTTGCGCGTCCTGTAGACCGCGTTGGACAGCGCCGGCGCCAAGGTGTCCGTGACCAGCGAGCTCTTGCCCGAGCCGCTCACGCCCGTGACCAGGATGAGCGTCCCGAGCGGCAGCTCGACGTCGATCCCGGCAAGGTTGTTCTCCGCCGCCCCGATGAGCCGGATCGACCCGCGGTCCCCGCTGCGGCGGGCGGACGGCATCGGTATCGAACGCGAGCCCGCGAGGTACGCCCCGGTCAGCGAATCCTCGCATGACATGAGCTCGTCAGGCGGCCCCGCGCACACGATCTCGCCCCCATGCTCGCCAGGACCGGGCCCCATGTCTATGACGTGGTCGGCGGCGCGGATGGTCTCCTCGTCGTGCTCGACCACGATCACGGTGTTGCCGAGGTCGCGCAGCCGCTCCAGCGTGGCGATGAGCCGGGCGTTGTCCCTCTGATGGAGCCCGATCGAGGGTTCGTCGAGGATGTACAGAACACCCATCAGGCCCGAGCCGATCTGGGTGGCAAGACGGATGCGCTGCGCCTCGCCGCCGGACAGCGTGCCGGTAGCCCGGTCCAGCGTAAGGTAGTCGAGCCCGACGTCGACCAGGAACCGCAACCGCTCGACGATCTCCTTGACCACGCGCCTGGCGATCGTCGCCTCGCGCTCGCTGAGATCAGCGGATTCGAAGAACGCCAGCGAGTCCTTGGCTGACATCGTGGTCACGTCGTGGATGTTGCGCCCGCCGAACGTCACAGCGAGGATCTCGGGCTTGAGCCGAGCGCCCCGGCACGCCTTGCACGCGATGACCGACATGTACTCCTCGAGCTTGTCCCTGCTGCCCTCGGACTCGGTCTCGCTGTGCCGTCTGGAGATCGTGGCAAGCGCGCCCTCGAAGCGTGAGTACCAGTGGGTGTCGCGACCGTCCCGGGTGACGTAATCGACTCGGACGCGGACATCCCCCATGCCCTCCATCAGCGCACGGCGCGCCTTGACGGGCAGCTTCTCCCACGGGGTGTCCATCCCGATCCCCAGCTTGTCGGCGGCCCCGCGAACCATCGCGGGGTAGTAGTTCTGCGTCCCCGCGAAGTAGGGCTTGATCGCGCCCTCGGCGAGGCTCAGCGAGTGGTCGGGCACGACGAGGTCGGGGTCGGGCTCCAATCGGCTCCCCAGTCCGTTGCACTCCGGACACGCGCCGTAGGGGCTGTTGAACGAGAAGTCCCTGGGCGCGAGGTCGTCCATCGACACTCCATGGACGGGGCACGCCAGCGCCTGCGCGTAGGTGATCTCCTCGCCGTCCACCACCGCTACCTCCACGGTGCCGCCCGACAGCTTGAGCGCGACCTCGACGCTCTCCGCCAGCCGCTGGCGGACCCCCTCCTTCATCACGAGTCGGTCGACCACCACGTCGATGTCGTGCTTGTACCTCTTATCCAGGGCGATCTCCTCGTCCAGGGAGCGGGTCTCCCTGTCCACGCGGACCCGCGTGAAACCTTCACGACGCAGGTCGTCGAGAAGCTTGCCGTACTCGCCTTTGCGGCCCCTGACCACGGGTGCGAGGACGGCGAACCTGGCGCCATCGGGCAGCCTCGATATCGCGTCGACGATCTCGTCGGAGGTCTGACGCCGGATCTCCACCCCGCACACCGGACAGTGAGGGATCCCCACCCGGGCGAACAGCAGACGCAGGTAGTCATATATCTCGGTGACCGTGCCGACGGTGGACCTGGGGTTCTTCGAGGTGGTCTTCTGGTCGATGGAGACCGCTGGCGAGAGGCCCTCGATGTGGTCGACGTCGGGCTTGTCCATCTGCCCGAGGAACTGCCTGGCGTAGGCCGACAGGGACTCGACGTACCGCCGCTGGCCCTCGGCGTAGATGGTGTCGAAAGCCAGCGAGGACTTGCCCGAGCCCGACAGGCCGGTGATGACCACCAGCCTGTCGCGCGGGATGTCGACATCCACCCCCTTGAGGTTGTGCTCGCGGGCGCCGCGCACCGATATCGTGTCTTGGGACAAACCGCTCTCCACTCCCGAGGCTTCTGGCATGCGACTCTCCAGTATACGCCGCCAGGAAGAACCCCACGCCTCCTCCTGGTCCCCGGCTGGCTGCCGCTGGCAGGCGCCAGGCGACGGCGGATCATTCCGCATGCGGTCGGGGCCGCTCGGGGATCGAGCGCGACACGCGCGCGCGGCCCGTGTGTATACTCTTGCCTCGCCGTCGATCGGGGGATGGACGTGTCCGACCCAGCCCACAAGTACGAGAGCCTGCTGGCGCGGCTTCGCTCGTTGGGGAGCGTCCTTGTCGCCTACTCCGGCGGCGTGGACTCCACCCTGCTGGCGTTCGCCGCTCACGCGGTCTTGGGGGACCGCGTGCTGGCCGCGCTCGCCGTCTCGGATGTCTACCCGCACTCCGAGACCGCCAGCGCGCGTGAGACCGCAGCGGCTCTGAACATTCGGCTGCACGAGGTCGAGACCTACGAACTGGTCGATCCGCACTTCCGCGCCAACGACCCCGACCGCTGCTACCACTGCAAGACGGAGCTGTTCTCCCTGTTGCGGACGGTGGCGGACGCCAAGGGCCTTCAGTGGGTGGCCGACGGGAGCAACGTCGACGACCTCTCCGACCACAGGCCGGGCAGTCGCGCCGCATCCGAGTACGGCGTGGTCAGCCCGCTGCGTGACGCCGGCATGAGCAAGCAGGACATCAGGGACGTCTCGCGCGAACTGGGCCTGCCCACCTGGGACAAGCCTGCGATGGCGTGCCTCGCTTCGCGCTTCCCCTACGGGCAGGAGATCACCGAACCGGCTCTTCAGCGGGTGGCCGACGCCGAGGAGGGCCTGCGCGCCTTGGGGTTTCGTGAGTTCCGGGTCCGGTCACACGGCGACATCGCCAGGATCGAGGTCGGACGCGACGAGATGGAGCGCGCCTGGGACATGCGGATAGAGGTCGCATCCATCGTCCGCGACTCGGGATTTCCCTACGTGGCCCAGGACCTCGACGGATACCGGAGCGGCTCGCTCAACGAGACCCTCGACCTCGCGACGAGACCTCAGGAGGCCTGACCGGCGTCCGCGAGCACCCTGATCGCCGCGTCGATCGCATCCGGCAGGCGCTCCAGCACCCGGGCCGGCTCCAGCGCTCTTCGCGCGAGCAGCGCCGTCACGAACGGCTTGGCCGTCTCCACGATGTCCACGTCCGGATGGACGGACCGGGCGACCCCCTCTACAGTCACCAGGGCCTTGACCAGAAGGCCGTACCCGACCGGGACGGCGACACCGCTGCTCGACAGGAGCCGCAGCAGACCGATGCCGAAGTGCCGGACGTCACGACCGCCGGATCCCATCGTCCTTTCCATCAGCGCGGCGACGTCCCGGGTCAGCTTCGGCACCTTGTGCGGAGGCACCACCACCCCCAGCCGGGCCGAATGGCGAAGCGCCCGATCGGCGTCTCCGTAGACGATGCCCGCCAGCACCTCGGCCACGGCCTCGCGCTCGTCTCGGGAAAGCTCGCCGACGATCCCGAAGTCAAGATAGGAGATCCGGCCGTCGGGCGTGACGAACACGTTGGCCGGGTGGAGGTCGGCGTGGAAGCGCCCGAGCTCGAGGACCTGTCGCATGAAGGCGTGAGCGCCGTGGATGGCCAACCGGCGCGAGTCTACCCCCGCACGCGCGGCAGCGTCCGGCACGCAGACCGGCCACCCTTCGACATGCTCCATCGACAGCACGGCCGGCCCGCTCAAGGGCCATACGACCCTTGGCGCGAAGACGAGGGGGTCGTCGCGGAAATCGAATGCGAACCTGTCCGCGGACCTGCCCTCGTTCCTCAGGTCGGTCTCGGAGGCCAGGGACCTCGCGGACTCCTCGAGCAGCGCGTCGGCGCCGGACCCCCGGAGCAGGCCGACCCGTCGCAAAGCCCCGAGCAGCGCCCCGGCCGCCGCCAGATCCTCGGCCATCAGGCGCGCCGCGTCCTCGCGCAGCACCTTGACGGCCAGCTTGGCGCCGCCGGGCAGGACATCGCCCCACACGGGACGGTAGTCCTCCCGAAGCGTCGCTGTGTGGACCTGCGCCACCGACGCCGAAGCGATCGGCTCCGGGTCGAAGGACGCGAACACGCGATCGGGTCCGCCGCCCAGCGAGCGTGTGATCTGGCGCTCGACCGCCTCGAGCGCCATCGGCGGAGCCGAGTCACGCAGCTTGGCCATCTCGAAGACGAGGTCGGCGCCGAAGATGTCGGGCCTGACCGACACCAGCTGCCCGAGCTTGACGAACCCCGGTCCCAACTCCTCGAATGCCAGTCTCGTCTGCCGTGCCAGTTCGGCACGCGCGGTCGGCGAAGTGCCGAGGCGAGAGCGCACGACACCGGACGCGAACCGGCGGGTGAACACCGAGGCGATGTGAGCGGCACGACCCAACGTCGATCCTAGCTCTCTGCCTGCCCTCTGGAGGCTAGAGCGTCCACCGATGCCTGAAGCGCCTCGATCCTGCCCCTCAGCTCCGCGATCTCGAACCTGATCGCTTCCTGGCCCGGGCCCATCCCAGCGCCATCCCCGCCCGGCTCCGAGCCGATCTCTGCCTTCAGGCGCTCCTTCTCGCGGGCCACCAGCGCGGAAAGGACGTCCACGAAGGATTCGGGCCCGGGGCCGGCTCCCGCCGCGCTGTCGCTCCCTCGCGCGACAGCGGCCTTCCACCCGTCGTCAGCGACCTCGTGCACCAACGCCCATGCCGCCAGAGCCCTCACGAACTCCTCGGGGGTCATCGCCCACCTCCGATCGGACCGACCACGCGACGTTCCGGCGCCCAGTCTATCGCGGAAGCGCGACCAGCGGGGTCACGCCGGTCCGACCCGGCTAGGAGGACCTCGCGGCAGCGACCGCCTCGGCCAGACTCGCCACGTGCGCGGCGACGGCCTCCGGGCGCTCCTGGCGCGAGACCACCGCCGTCCCGACGATCACTCCGTCGGCCACCCGGGCGGCCTCGGCGGCATGCTCCGGCGTCGAGACACCGAAACCCAGCGCCACCGGAAGACCGCTCGCCGCTCGCACCCTGGCCACGACCTCGGCGGCCTCCCCCGAGAGCCTCGCGCGCTCGCCTGTCACCCCCGTCGACGAGACGCAGTAGACGAACCCCGTCGACGCCGCCGTCGCCTGAGCGACACGCTCGTCGGTCGACGTCGGCGCGACGAGGAAGACCGTGTCCAGGCCCGCCGACCGCGCGGCCGCGATCCACTCGACCGCGACCGGACCATCCGGGGGGAGGTCCGGCACGATGACGCCAGCGACCCTCGCATCCGACGCGAGCGCCGCAAACTCGAGAAAGCCCAGACGCAACATCGGGTTCACGTACGTCATCAGGACGACCGGGGGCATCGACGGATCGGCGGTCAGCTCGGCTGCGAGATCGAGCGCGTCGCGGACCCCGAAACCCCCCGGCGCCGAGCGCGCCGCGTGCCCCGCCGCGGCGATGACCGGACCGTCCGCGAGCGGGTCACCGTAGGGCACCCCGAGCTCGATCACATCGGCCCCCGCACGGGCAGCCGCGCGAGCGGCGGCCAGGGACGTCGAGCGGTCCGGGTAGCCGGCCATCAGGTAGACGACGAGGGCCGCCCGCTCAGCGGGGAACGCCTCAGTCAGCCGGCTCACAGCCCGGCCTCGCGCACGATGTCCATGTCCTTGTCCCCGCGCCCGGAGAGCGTGAGCACGACCGTCGCCGCGCCGCCGAGCTCCCGCGCGAGCAGGGGCAGCAGAGCGAGCGCGTGAGCGCTCTCGATCGCCGGGATGATGCCCTCGGACCGGGTGAGCAGCGAGAAGGCGTCGAGAGCCTCGCGATCCGTGACGGGCTCGTAGCGTGCGAGCCCCGCGTCGCGCAGATACGCGTGCTCCGGCCCCACGCCGGGGTAGTCGAGCCCCGCCGAGATCGAGTACGCCTCGAGCGGGCTGCCGTGCTCGTCCTGGAGAAGATACGAGAGGAACCCGTGCATCACGCCGGGCTCGCCCAGTGTCATCGACGCGCCCGTCCTCCCGGAATCGAGACCGAGACCCGCGGCCTCCGCGCCGACGAGCAAGGGGCGGTCGGCGGCCTCGACCTCCGCGACATAGGGCCAGAACGTGCCGATGGCGTTGCTGCCGCCGCCGACGCACGCGACGACGGCGTCCGCCCGCCAACCCCGCTCCGCGAGCTGTGCGATCGTCTCGCGTCCGATGACGGCCTGCAGGTCGCGCACGACGCTGGGGTACGGGTGCGGGCCTACGGCCGAGCCGAGGACGTAGAAGGTGTCACGCACCCGCTCCACCCAGTGGCGCAGCGCCGCGGTCACCGCGTCATGCAGCGTGCCCGTCCCCTCCTCGACCGGCACCACCTCGGCGCCCAGCAACCCCATCTTGTAGACGTTGAGCGACTGGCGACGGATGTCCTCGCTTCCCATGAACACCGAGCACTCGAGCCCGAGGAGCGCGGCGGCCGCTGCGGTCGCCACACCGTGCTGTCCCGCGCCGGTCTCGGCGATCACTCGGCCCTTCCCCATACGGCGGGCGAGCAGGCACTGGCCCAGCGTGTTGTTGATCTTGTGCGAGCCGGTATGGCACAGGTCCTCGCGCTTGAGGAAGACGCGGCCCAGCCCTGTCGCGCGCGCGAGGTTGCGCGCCTCGTAGAGCGGCGTCGGACGGCCGACATAGTCGCGCAGTAACGTGCCGAGCTCTCCGGCGTACGCGGGGTCGGCCTGCGCGGCGGCGTGGGCCGAAGCGAGCTCGGCCAGGGCCGGTACCACCGTCTCGGGCACGAACGCTCCGCCGTATCGGCCGAAGCCGCCGAACCGGTCCGGTAGCGCGTACCCGCCGTTCGCGCTGGTCGACGTGGCCTCTGTCACTCGCCGTACACCTCCCTGTCCGCTCGTCTGACCGCTTCGCAGAACGCCTCGATGAGCGCGTGGTCCTTCTCGCCGGGCGCTGACTCGAGGCCCGACGAGACATCCACCGCCCAGGGCCTGAGCGTCCGGATGGCATCGCCGACGTTGTCGGGCGTCAGACCGCCTCCGACGAAGAAGCGCGCCCCTTCGGGCAGAGGGGCGACCGAACCCCAGTCGAAGGTCAGCCCCGTACCGCCCGCGGCGCCCGGCACGTGAGTGTCCAACAGGAAGGCGCTAGCCACCCCCACGTACCTCCGCAATCCTTCCATGACGTCAGCGGCGCTCCTCACGTGGAGCGTCTTGACGACTGGGCCGGTCACGACCGCGACCGACTCGGGTGGCTCGGCTCCCGAGAACTGCACGCCGTCCAGTCGGAGCGCGTGGATCGCGGCGTTGGCGACGTCGGCCGTGACGTCCACGAGAACCGCGATCCTCGCGACGCCTGCGGGCGCGACGGCCAGCACCTCCGCGGCGCGCTCGGCGCTCACCCGTCTCGGGCTCTTTGCGAGAACGACGCCGAGAGCGTCGACACCCGCGGCGACCGCGGCCGAGGCGTCGGCGGGTCGCGTGAGGCCGCATACCTTGACGCGAGTGCGAGTCGCCATCACGCGCCCGCATCCCTGAGTCGGCTGTCTGACGGCTTGCGCTGGCAGCGGTTCGCAGACGGCACGCCCGTCAACCCGCGCAGCATCTCCTCGGGGAGCCTCGCGCGCATGAGCGCGGTCCCCACCAGCACGGCGCCGGCGCCAGCCTCGGCCGCCTCGCGCACGTTATCCCTCGACGAGACGCCGCTGGCCGCCACGACCGCCAGCCCAAGTGCGGCGGCCTCGCGCACCACCGCGAGCGAGCGCGCGTGGTCGACCTCGAGAGTGCGCAGGTCGCGGGCGTTCACGACCACCACCCGCGCACCGGCGCGCTCCGCGAGCGCGAGCTCCTCGGCGTTCACGACCTCGACGAGAGGCGTGAGGCCCAGCGACTCGGCGATCCTGGCATACTCCCCGACCGACCCGCCCAGAACGCTGACCATGAGCAGCACCGCGTCGGCACCGTACCCGCGCGCCGCGAGGAGCTGTACGGGGTCCACGACGAAATCCTTGCACAAGACGGGCAGCCCGACGGCTCTGGCGACATCCGAGAGATCGGCCCACGAGCCGCCGAACGACTCGGGCTCGGTGAGCACGCTGACCGCGGCCGCGCCGCCCTCCTGATAGCGCCGGGCCTGGGCGGGTGCCTCGCACCCTGACGCGATGGCCCCCTCCGATGGCGAGGCCTTCTTCACCTCGGCGATGACCGCCACGTCCGCGCGGTCGGCGAGCGCGGCGTGAAAGTCCCGCGGGAGCCTCGCGCGCGACGCGAGACGCTCCATGTCCGCGCACGCCACGCCTCCGAACTCCTCGGCGACCCTCGCCCGGCGGCGCTCGACCATGTCCGCGAGGAAGTTCACGCGTCTACCCCCCTCGCGCGCGCCTCTTCGCCGAGACGGCGCGACACCGCCGCGAGCGACTCGAGCGCGCCGCGCGCCCTGCCCGAGTCGATCGACTCGCGAGCGCGGACGACCCCCTCGGCAAGATCCGCCACCTCGCCGGCGGCCATCAGCGCGGCGGCGGCGTTCATGAGCACGACGTCGCGCGGTGCCCCGTGCCCGCCGTCGAGCACGGCGCGCGCGATCGCGGCGTTCTCCTCGGCGTCGCCGCCCTCTATCTCGGCGATCGTGCCGCGGGCGATGCCGACCTCCTCGGGCGTGACCTCGAACGCGCGAACGCCTCCCGCCGCCACGTCGTACTCGGCCACGACGGTCGGTCCGCTCGCGGAGACCTCGTCCATGCCGGGGTGCCCGTGCACCACGAGCGCGCGCTCGGCGCCCAGCCTGCCCGCGACCTCGGCGATGAGCGGCACGAGCGCGGGGTCGTACACGCCGATGAGCTGGCGCCTCGCGCCCGCCGGGTTGGTGAGCGGGCCGAGGATGTTGAAGACCGTCCGGATCCCGATCTCGCGTCTGGGCGCGGCCGCGTGCCTCATGCTCGCGTGCAGCGACGGCGCGAACAGGAAGCCTACCCCGCACTCGTCGACGCACCGCGCCATCTCCACCGGCCCGAGGGCGACGTCGACGCCGAGGGCTTCCAGCACGTCGGCGCTGCCTGCCGCCGAGGACACCGCGCGGTTGCCGTGCTTGGCCACGGGAACGCCCGCGCCCGCCACGACGAACGCCGCGGTGGTGGAGATGTTGAACGTCCGCAGGCCGTCCCCGCCCGTGCCGCAGGTGTCGATGTAGCGCTCGACCGCCGGTCTGACCGCGACGGCGCGCTCGCGCATGGCGCGCGCGAACCCCACGATCTCGCAGGCGGTCTCGCCCCTCATTCGCATCCCGACGACGAGCGCCGAGATCTGGGCGGGGGTCGCCTCGCCGTCCATGATCGCAGACATCGCGGCGTGCGCCTCGTCCTCAGAGAGCGCGTCTCCGGCTGAGACCGCCGCTATCGCCGAAGCGAGAGCCGCCGCGGGCGGCACGCCCGGCGGGTCGGTCACCGCCGCCGCCCGCCCCGCGATGGGCGCGAGCGGGACCTCGCCGCACAGGTCGAGGAAGTTCGCGAGGAGCCTCGCGCCCTCAGGGGTGAGCACGCTCTCGGGGTGGAACTGCACGCCGAACAGTGGCAGCTCGCGATGTCCGAGAGCCATCACAAGGCCGTCGGCGGTCGTCGCGGTCACCTCGAGCGCGTCGCGCACGCTGCCCGGCTCGACGCACAACGAGTGGTAGCGCGTGGCCGTGAACGGGCTCGGGACGCCTGCGAACAGGCCCTGGCCGCCGTGCGCGATCTCGTCGGTCTTTCCGTGCACGGGGGCGGGCGCGCGGCACACCACCCCGCCGAAGACCTCGGCGAGGCACTGGTGCCCGAGGCAGACGCCAAGGAGCGGGACCCCCCGGGCGGCCGCCACGCGCACCACGTCGCGCGAGACCCCCGCGTCATCGGGCGTCCCGGGCCCCGGGGAGATCACGATGCCCTTCGGCGAGAGCGCCATGACCTCCTCGGCCGCGATCTCGTCGTTCCGTCGCACCTCCACCGCGGCGCCCAGCTCCGCGAGCATCTGGACGAGGTTGTAGGTGAAGGAGTCGTAGTTGTCGATCACCAGGATCACGCCGACGCCTCCCCTCGCGCCCGCATGCCCGCGGCGAGCTCGAGCGCGCGATGGAGCGCGCTTGCCTTGTGCAGGCATTCCTCGTGCTCGCGCTCGGGGTCCGAATCGGCCACGATGCCAGCCCCGGACTGGATGTAGGCCCGGCCGCCGGTCAGCACGAGCGTGCGGATCGTGATGCACATGTCCATCGCCCCGTCGAGGCCGAAGTAGCCGACCGTGCCGGCGTAGGGGCCGCGGGACGCCGGCTCGAGGTCGGCGACGATCTCCATGGCGCGCACCTTCGGCGCACCCGACACCGTGCCGGCCGGAAAGGTCGCGCGCAGGGCGTCGAATGCGTCCTGGCCCTCGGCCAGGGTGCCGGTCACGTTGCTCACGATGTGCATGACGTGACTGTAGTACTCGACCTCCATCAGCTCGTCGACCTTCACGGTGCCCGGCGCGCACACGCGCCCGAGGTCGTTGCGGCCGAGGTCCACCAGCATGACATGCTCGGCGCGCTCCTTCTCGTCGGCGAGCAGTTCGGCGCGCAGCCGCCCGTCCTCGCCCGCGCTCGCGCCGCGTGGACGCGTGCCGGCGAGCGGACGCGTGAGCACGTCGCGCCCCTCCACGCGCACCAGCGGCTCGGGGCTCGAACCGACCAGCGTCACATCCCGGGTGCGCACGTAGAACATGTAGGGGCTCGGGTTCACCGCGCGAAGCACGCGGTAGAGGTCGAGGCCGTCGCCCTCGTAGGGCGCGCTGAAACGCTGCGAGAGGACCACCTGGAAGATGTCGCCCGCCGCGATGTGCTCCTTGGCCTCGCGCACCGAGCGCAGGAAGGTGTCCCTGTCCCCATGTGTGGCGAGCGGCACCTCGCGCGCGACCCCCACCTCGCCGAGCTCGGCGCCGCGGGGGCCCGCGTCGATCCGCGCGAGGTAGCCGTCGATGCGCGCGAGCGCCGCGTCGTAGGCGGCCTCCGGCGCGCCGCCGGGCCGGACCGGCGCGATGACCTGCATCACACGCCGCACGTTGTCGAACGCGACCACCACGTCGGCGAGCATGAACACCATATCGGGCGCGCCAAGGCTGTCGGCCTCGTGGCGCGGCACCTTCTCGAACCCGCTCGCCGCCTCGTAGCCGAGGAAGCCCACCGCGCCGCCCACGAACGGCGGGA
Organism: Actinomycetota bacterium; assembly: GCA_037445995.1. Taxonomy (GTDB): domain Bacteria; phylum Actinomycetota; class Coriobacteriia; order Anaerosomatales; family D1FN1-002; genus JBBIJK01. The sequence goes on from JBBIJK010000022.1 coordinate 13,612, forward strand.
GCCCCTCGACGCGGGCGACACTGCCGACGGCGAGCCTGCGTGAGACGACCGTGAGGGGGTCCTCTGCGTGCTCGCCGCTCACCCCGCCGTTCTCGACGACGACCTCGGCACCTCGCGCGCTGATGACCTCACGGTCGCCGACACCCAGGAAGCTGTAGCGCCCGAGGCGCTCCCCGCCCACTACGCTCTCGAGGAGGAACGCGTGTTCCGCCCCGTCCGCCAGAGCCATGAACGCAGAGATCGGCGTGGCGAGGTCCGCGTAGACCTCGCGCGCGACCGGGACCACGTCGTGGTCCGCGGCGAGTCGCACGAACTCCTCCTTGCCCGGCCGTATCATGCTCGGATCGCTCCTTCAGGCCCCGCGTCCTCCGAAGCATCGCGGCCGCGCGGCGCCCCGGAGAAAGACGAAAGCCCTCCATCCCATCAAGGGACGGAAGGCCTCTTCCGCGGTGCCACCCTCGTTGCCGGCCCCGAAGGGCCCGGCCACTCGTCCTGACGGTACTCCGGCGCTGCCGCGCCTTTCATACCCGGCCCCTTGTATCGGTGGGGGTCCGCCAAGGCTAGTAGGCGTATCGCCGTTGCCCCGGTGCCTCGGAGGTCCATTCCCGCCGGTCGCTCACGTCGCCTCGCACCAACCGGCGACTCTCTTGTGCTTCGCTGACCGGGGTACTACTCCCCGTCTCAGGCCGTGTATGCGATTGGCGAGTAGCTTACACGCCGAAGGGTGGGCGCGCAAACGCGCTCCTCCGGCGCGGGCCTATCGCGGAAGCGGCCGGACTCGGAGCAGGCGCAGCCCGTTCAGGATCACCAGCAGGGTCACGCCCGTGTCAGCGAAGACAGCGAGCCACAGTGGCGCGTAGCCCGCCAGTGCCGCTGCGAGGACGGCCGCCTTCGTGACGATCGAGAACGCCACGTTCTGGCGCACGTTCGCCAGCGTGCGCCTCCCGAGGTCGAACAGGCTCGACAGGGAGCGGAGGTCGTCTGACAGGACTGCCACGCTCGCCGCCTCCAAAGCCGTGTGGCTTGCCGCCGCGCCCATGGCGATTCCGAGATCCGCGGCGGCCAGCGCGGGTGCGTCGTTCACCCCGTCGCCCACCATGGCCACGACGCCGTGCCGTCGCTTCAACGCTCGGACGGCGTCCAGCTTGTCGCCCGGCAGCAGTCTCGCCTTGTATCCGGTCATCCCCGCACGGTCGGCGACGGCCGAGGCGGCGCGCTCGTTGTCCCCCGTCAGCATCACGAGGTGCCGTATCCCGCCTCGCTTCAGGGCTGCCGTCGCGGCGACCGCCTCGATCCTGACCTCATCCGATACGCCGATGACGCCGACCGCTTCTCGGCCTCGACCCTCGGGCCCCGTGCGAGCGACGACCACAACCGTGTGGCCGTCACCCTCCAATCGCTCGACTTCCATCTCCGCGTCCTCGTCCAGGCAGCCGAGATCCCGCATGAAGGCCGCGCTGCCCAGCGCGAAGGGTACGCCGTCGACGAGCCCCATGAGACCGCGGCCCGCCTCCTCGATGACATCGACAGCCATGGGACCCTCGACCCCCTCGGCGGCCCGTGCCACCGCGCGCGAGAGAGGATGGGTCGAGCCTCCGGCGAGGGCCGCTGCGATTCGCAGCACTTCCTGCGCGCTCGCTCCGCGCAGGCCCACGACGTCGGCGACCTCCGGTCTTCCGTAGGTGAGCGTGCCGGTCTTGTCGAACGCGACCGCCCGCACGTCAGCGGCCGCCTCGAGAAAGGCTCCTCCCTTGACCAGAACGCCGTCCCGCGTGGCGCGGGTGATGCCCGAGACCACCGCCACGGGCGTCGAGACCACGAGCGCGCACGGGCAGGACACCACCAGAACGACGAGCGCCCGGTAGAACCACTCCCCCCATGGGCCCGCGTCAAATCCGAGAAGCGGACCGAGCACGGGAGGCAGGGTCGCGACACTGGCCGCCAGAACGATCACGGACGGTGTGTACCAGCGTGCGAAACGGTCGACCGTGCTCTGAACCGGAGCTCGCGACGCCTGCGCCTCCTCGACAAGGCTGACGATCCGCGACAGGGTGGAGTCGGTGCCTGTCGCACTGACGCGGACCTCAAGCACACCCCCCTGGTTCAGCGAGCCGGCGAACACCGGATCCCCCGGGGACCGGGTCTCGGGGACGGACTCCCCTGTCACCGCCGATGCGTCCACGGCCGACACGCCGTCGGTGACCACGCCGTCCAGCGGCACCCGCTCGCCCGGCCTGACCAACACCACCTCGCCGACCCGGACCTCATCGGGGGCCACTTCGACGATGCTCTCCCCCCTCCTGACCCGCGCAAGCGACGGCGCGAGGTCCAGCAGGTCACGTATGGACCTTCTGGTCCTCTCGAGGGAGCGGGACTCGAGGGCTCCCCCGAGGGCGAACAGGAAGACGACCATCGCCGCCTCGGCCCACTCCCCGATGGCCACGGCCCCGAGGACCGCGATCGACATAAGGACGTTCATGTCCGTCACTCGGGCCCTGAGCGAAGCGATGGAGCGGCGCGCCGTCAGTGCGCCACCCGTAGCGATCGCCACGACGTACGCCGCGACGGAGGCATCGGCGGCTCCGGCGGACGCGAGCGCCCAGCCGACCGCCGTCGCGGAGCCCGAGACGGCCGTCAGAAGATCGGCGCGCATCCGTTTCGAACCGCCCGCGCCGCTGCCCGCCGGCTCGGTCTTCCCGCCCGGCTCCAGGCGGTCGGCTCCGTACCCCATCTCGCCGAGCATCTCCCGCAGCCCCCCGGTCGGGTCTTCCCCGGGACGATGCTCGACAAGAAGCGTCGCGCTCGCGAAGTTGACGTTCGCCGAGACGATCCCGTCCAAACGGACGATCGAAGCCTCGAGCCCTCGCGCACAGTCCGGGCAGTCAAGACCGTGAAGCCGATAGGCGGCGTGCGCGATGCTCTGCGCGATCCGGAGCCCTGCGGCGCGAGCCTCAGCCTCGATGACCTCGGGCGTCACGAGGGTCGGGTCGAACCGCACGCGCATGGTCGCGCTGACGTGGTCGCACTGGGCCAGCTCGACGCCCTCGATGCCTGAGACTTGAGCGCACAACCTGCTCGCGCACTCGGCGCACTGGTCCGCCGAGGGCGCGAGCACCCGCATCTCGAACACACGTGTGGCGATGGCCATGCCCTGAGTATCCCACCCGGCAGGCCTCGCACGACGCCTGACGGTCCACATGCTGCACAGAACCCGCCCGAGCGGGGTATCCTCGACTGGACGACAGTGGGTGCTGAGTCAGGCGCTCATACTGGATCGGGGGGCCGTGGATCCGCGAAGGCCGGTTGCCGGAGTCGGCGTGCTGCTCCTGTCGGGGGCGGCCGCTGGCTTGGCCTTGCTCCTAGGGGTCGGCCTTGGCGCTTGGCAGTATCGATCCAACGTCCACCTCGGGCGGAAGCTTGAAGTCTCGCAGGCCGAGACGCGACGGCTGGAGGCCCGCGTGTCAGAACTAGAAGCGGCACTCGTCCAAGGATCCGCGGCGATGACCAGCTCCGCGATCGTCACCGCCGCTCCGGCCGCCGAGGACCCGCCGCCTGTCGCACCAGGAGCGATCACCCGCCAGTATGCGTACGTCGCCAAGATCACCGAGAGCGCCGGCCGGTACACATGGACACTCGACTACGCTCAGTGGCTGGTCGGCGCCGAGGCCGCGGCAGCGGCGGCCGCACGCGGTGAGGAGTCACCTCCTCCAAACGACTACTTCGTCGTCAACGACAACCCAAAGCTCCGCTCCTTCCCGGTGGACAAGGAGGCGAAGGTCACGGTGTACTTCGGCGACCCGTCCTCGGGAACCTTGCTGAGCGTGAGCCAGTACCACGACGTCTGGCTGAACGACACCGACGGCAACGGGCGCAACACCGGGTTCTGGGTGAACATGCTGGCGGGCAAGATCGTCGGGGCCGAGGAGCAGTGGATCCCCTGAGCTAACGCTTGCGCTTGCGCCCTGGCACGCCGTAGGCGCTGCCCTTGCGCGCCCCCTTCCTGAGTCTGGACAGGATCTCGTCCGGCTCGGACCCCTCGACGTCGCCGCGGAGCCGGACCACCTGATCGCGCAAGCGGGCCGCACGCTCGAAGTCCAGTGCCTCGGCGGCCCCGGTCATCTCCTCCTCCAGGGACGCGATGATGCGAAGGACCTCCGCCCGGTCCAAGCCCGCGAGCTCGCGGACGGCCTCCTCGGCTCCGGCGTAGCCGGCCTCGGCCTCGCGGACGAACTGAGTGATGGCCGAGATCGCCTTGCGGATGGTCCGTGGCTCGATGGCGTGCTCGGCGTTGTGAGCGATCTGGATCTCACGGCGGCGGTTTGTCTCGTCTATCGCGAGCCGCATCGAATCCGTAGTCCTGTCCGCGTACAGGATCACCTGCCCTGAGACGTTCCTCGCGGCGCGGCCGATGGTCTGGATCAGCGACCTGTGGTTGCGAAGGAAGCCCTCCTTGTCGGCGTCGAGTATCGCCACGAGTGACACCTCCGGCAGGTCCAACCCCTCTCGCAGAAGGTTGATGCCGACCAGGATGTCGAACTCGCCAGCTCGCAGGTCTCTCAGGATCTCGACCCGCTCCAGCGTCCCGATCTCGCTGTGGAGGTAGCGGGCACGCAGGCCCTGCTCGAGAAGGTAGTCGGTCAGATCCTCCGCCATCTTCTTGGTCAACGTGGTGACCAGCACGCGCTCGTCGCGGTCGGCCCGCAGCTGGACCTCGTGGATCAGGTCGTCGATCTGCCCGCCGGTCGGGCGCACGACCACCTCAGGGTCCACCAGTCCCGTCGGGCGGATTATCTGCTCGACCACCCTGCCGGAGACGGACAACTCGTAATCGCCGGGCGTGGCGGAGACATAGACGAACCTCGGCACCCTCGCCTCGAACTCCTCGAAGGTGAGCGGCCGGTTGTCCAGCGCAGACGGGAGACGAAAGCCGTGCTCTACCAGGACCTGCTTGCGGCTGCGGTCGCCGTGGTACATGCCACGCACCTGCGGCACCGTGACGTGCGACTCGTCGACGACGCACAGGAAATCCTCGGGGAAGTAGTCGATCAGGCAGCTCGGAGCCTCTCCGGGGCTTCGGCCGTCAAGGTGCCGGGAGTAGTTCTCGATCCCCGAGCAGAAACCCATCTCCTCGAGCATCTCCAGATCGTGGTTCGTGCGCATCTCGAGTCGCTGGGCCTCGAGCAGCTTGCCCTGGGCCCTCAGTTCGACGAGCCGCTCGCCGAGCTCCGCGCGGATCGTCTCCAACGCCGACTGCAACCTCTCGGGAACCGTCACGTAGTGGGTCGCCGGCCAAACGGGCACGGAGTCGTAGCTCGCCACCGCCTCACCGGTCACCGGGTCGAACTCGGTGATCGCCTCGACCGTGTCACCGAAGAACCCCACGCGCAGGGGCCTGTCCGCATACGGAGGAAACACGTCTAGGACATCGCCCCGTACGCGGAACGCACCGCGCTCGAGCGAGTAGTCATTACGCTCGTACTGGATGTCGACCAGGGCACGGACCAGATCGTCGCGACCCGTCTCGGCGCCGACCCGCGGAAACACCGCCACACCCGCGTAGTCCTCCGGCGACCCGATCCCATAGATGCAGCTGACGCTGGCGACAACGACGACGTCACGCCTCGACAGGAGCGCGGCGGTGGCCGCGTGGCGAAGCTTCTCGACCTCCTCGTTGATGTGAGCGTCCTTCTCTATGTAGGTGTCCGTGGTCGGCACGTAGGCCTCAGGCTGGTAGTAGTCGTAGTAGGAGACGAAGTAGACGACGGCGTTGTGCGGGAGGAAGTCGCTGAGCTCGGCGGCCAACTGGGCCGCGAGCGTCTTGTTCGGAGCCATCACGAGGGTGGGGCGCCCGAGGCGTTCTACGGCCTTCGCGATGGTGAACGTCTTCCCTGAACCGGTGACGCCGAGGAGCGTCTGGTACCGCTCCCCGGACTCGACGCCCTCCACAAGCTCATCGATGGCTTTGGGCTGGTCGCCCGAGGGCCCGAAGGGCGACTCGACCAAGAAGGGACTCAAGGGAGGATCACCGCCCTATCACGCGCTCCCAGAACGCCTCCAGCTCCGTCCGGAACGTCGAAGGGTCTGACGCGTTGATGAGGACGTGATCGGCTATCCGGATACGCTGCTCATCGCTCGCCTGGACGGCGATCCGTGCGCGCGCGTCGCCCTCGCTCATGCCCTCGGCCACCTTCCGGCCAACGCGCATCTCCTCGGGCGCGACGACGGCGACGGCCAAGTCGGCGAACTCGAGGAAGTCCGGCGCCTCGACCAGTAGGGGGATCTCCAGAACCACGACCGCAGGCGGGCTGGGCAGCAGCCCGATCTGGGTAAGACCCGGGCCGATCTCGCGGAATACGGCGGGGTGCATGATCGAGTTCAGGAGGTCCGCTGCCTCCCTGGAGGCGAAGGCGGCGGCGGCGAGCCTGGCTCGATCGACGCGCCCGTGACCGTCGAGGATGGCTTCGCCGAAAGCCTCGACCACCCGGGCGTGGGTGGCCGAGCCGGGCTCCAGGAGCCGGTGGGCGATCTCGTCGAGGTCGAGCACGACAGCACCGCGTGACGCGAAATACCGCGAAGCGGTGGACTTGCCGGCGCCGAGCCCTCCAGTGACCACGAGAATGAACATGGCATCCCTACCATAGCACCGGGACCGGGCGCCTGCTCGCGCGCCCGGTCCCGGGACAGATGCTCGAATGCGACGATGCCTACTCGTCGGCCTCCTCGACCTCGGCGGGCTCGTCCGCATCGGCGGGTTCCACGGCCTCCTCGACCTCGGCGGCCTCCTCGGCGGGCTCGTCGACCTCGGCGGGCTCGTCGGGCTCGGCGTACTCGTCGCCGTCCTCATCGTCCTCGCGAACAGGCGGCTCCTTGATCTCGATGCCGAGCTGCTCGGCTGCCGCTCGCACCGATAGCGAGATGCGGCGGCGCTCCATGTCTATGTCCATCACCTTGACGTGGACCTCCTCGCCGACCTCGGCGACCTGGTCCGGGGTCTCGACATGCCCCCTGGCCATCTCCGAGATGTGCACAAGACCCTCCACGCCGTCGCCCAGCTCGACGAACGCGCCGAACGGGACAAGCTTGGTCACCTTGCCGGAGATGATCTCGCCCACGGGATACGCTTGGACGAGCTGCTTCCAGGGATCGGCCTGGGTCTGCTTGAAGCCAAGCGAGATGCGCTCGCGGTCCAGGTCCACATCGAGGACCATGACCTCGACCTTGTCGCCGACCGAGACGACCTCGGACGGATGGGTCACGTGGCTCCACGACAGCTCGGAGATGTGAACGAGGCCGTCGATGCCGCCGAGGTCCACGAAGGCGCCGAAATCGACGATGGAGCTGACGACACCGGGCAGGATCTGGCCCTTGTGCAGCTTGTTCAGGATCTCCTGACGCTCGTGCTTGCGGCCCTCCTCGAGGACGACGCGGCGGGACAGCACGACGTTGTTGCGATTGCGGTCCATCTCGATGACCCTCGCCTCGAGCTTGTCGCCGAGGAACACGGTCAGGTCCTTCACGCGGCGCAGGTCCACCAGGGAGGCCGGCAGGAAGCCGCGGAGGCCGATGTCGACGATAAGGCCGCCCTTGACGACCTCGATGACCTCGCCCTCGACGACCTCGCCCGACTCGAACTTCTCCTCGATCCGCCCCCAAGCGCGCTCGTACTCGGCCCGCTTCTTGGACAGGATCAGACGTCCGTCCTTGTCCTCCTTCTGAAGGACGAGGGCCTCGATGTCGTCGCCGAGCGACACGATCTCGGACGGGTCGACGTCCTTGCGGATGGACAGTTCGCGGGCGGGGATGACACCTTCGGACTTGTAGCCGATGTCGAGCAGGACCTCGTCCTTCTCGACCTTGACGACCGTGCCGGCCACAAGATCGCCATCGTCGAAGTCCGTGATGGTGTCGTCGATGAGCGCGTGCATCTCCTCATCGGTGTACTCGCGCTCCTGGATGATGCTGTCGAACTGCTCTTCGGTCATTCGGGCCCCTTCCATCGGGGCCCCGAAGCTCATGGTCGGTCGCGTGCTATCCGGACGGAGGGTCGTGTCGGGGACGGACAGGACGGTTCTCGTCGGTAACCAGCTTTCCGGGCATGTGTCTCGGGGCCTACATTGCTGCGGCCGCTCGCGGCCGAGCGTGGATTATATACCGCCAGCCCACTGCCCGCCACCAGCCCGGCCTACGCGGCGCCTACTTGGCCGACGCCCAGTCCGGCCCCCATGCGACATCCACGGCCAGAGGCACCGCAAGCTCGACGACCCGCTCCATGGCCTCCCGGACGCTGGCCGCAAGGGCCTCCGCCTCCCGTTCCGGGCATTCGAAGACCAGCTCATCGTGAACTTGCAGGACCATCGCCGCCCGCCACGCACCGCCAGCGAGCAGCCTGTCGACATCCACCATGGCTAGCTTGACGATGTCCGCTGCCGTTCCCTGCATCGGATGGTTCATCGCGGTGCGCTCGCCGAAGGCGCGCACGTTGTGATTAGAGCTCCCGAGCTCCGGGATCCTTCGCTTGCGCCCGAGCAGCGTGGACGCGTGACCGTCACGCCGAGCGGAGGCGACGGTCTCGACGAGGAACTCGCGCACCCCAGGATAGGCCTCGTAGTAGCGATCGATCATCGCCTGCGCCTCAGCGCGCTCGATGCCGAGTGACTCAGCCAGCCCGTGCGCGGAGATGCCGTACACGATGCCGAAGTTGACCGCCTTGGCGCGCCGCCTCTGCTCAGGATCGACCTCGCCGGGCGGCACGCCGAACACCCGCGAAGCTGTCGCCGCGTGGAGGTCGGCACCTTCGACGAACGCTCCGATCAGGCCCTGATCGCCTGACAGGTGGGCAAGGATCCGCAGCTCGATCTGCGAGTAGTCGGCTGAGAGGATCACGTCCCCGGGGCGTGTCGGCACGAAGGCCGCCCGTATGCGGCGGCCCAACGCTGTCCGCACCGGGATGTTCTGGAGGTTCGGATTGCTGCTGGAGAGCCTGCCTGTCGCGGCGACGGTCTGGTTGAAGGTGGTGTGCACCCTCCCGTCGTCGCCCACCAGCCTGGGCAGGGCGTCGACGTAGGTGCTCTTGAGCTTTCGCAGCTCACGGTAGTCAAGCACCTTCCCGGCTATCGGGAAGGACGTCCCCAGCTCGCCGAGGACCGAGGCGTCCGTAGACCAGCCGGTCTTGGTCCGCCTGCCCCTGGGGAGGCCGAGCTTGTCGAAGAGCACCTCCCCAAGCTGCTTCGGGGAGTCGATCGTGAACTCGCATCCCGCCAGATTGAAGATCTCGCCCGCAAGCCTGTCGATGCCCTCGCCGGTCTCCGCGGACAACGTAGCCAACACCCCGGTGTCGACAGCGACGCCGGCCCTCTCCATTCGCACCAGAACCGGCACGAGCGGCATCTCGACCCGGCTGAACACGTCATGGGAGTCGTCGGAGCGCAGTCGCTCCTCAAGCGACGGGACGAGCGAGGCGACGGCCTGCGCCTCCGCTGCGGCGGGGTCGTCGGACGAGGGCATCGCGGCGCCTGCGTAGTCTGCGAGCAGTCCATCGACGTCGTAGGAGGAACGGTTCGACTCAAGGAGATACGCGGCGATGCCGCAGTCGAACAGTCGCTCGGGCTCCATGAGACCGTCGTCCACGTGAAGGCCCTGCACGAGGGCCTTCACGTCGGCTGCGGCCACCATGTGGTCCCGCAGGGCGCCCGAGAGTGCGGTAGCGGCGGCGTCCCCCTCAAGGACGGCGACCTGCCCGTCGCGGGCGAGCGCGATGCCGCTGGTCTCGCAGAACAGCGAACCGGCGCCCGACTCGTCCGGCGAGGCGCCGATCCAGCCGTGGCCGGAGCCCGCCCAGTGCGCGGCGAGCCTCGCGGCATCCTCTCCACGTGCGATCTCCCACGCCCCTTCGGGCGCCCCGCCCGAGAGCGGGTCCGCCACGAAAGGGCCCGGCGGCGCATCAGGAACCGCCCGGGTCGCGCTCGCCAGGACCTTGCCCACCAGCGACGTGAACCGCAAAGCCCCAAAGGCGCTTCGCAGCGTCTCAGGGTCCCAGGCGCCCCATCCGATGCCGAGGTCCGCCTCCAGCGGCACGTCCCGGCATATCGTCGCAACGAGTCGGCTCACCCGCGCGGCGTCAGCGTGCTCCCGCAGGTTCTCGCCGAGCTTGCCCTTGATCGACGGGGCGGCGTCGAGCACCGCCTCGAGCGAACCGTGCTCGGCGATGAGCCTCGCGGCCGTCTTCTCGCCCACCCCCGGAACGCCAGGGATGTTGTCCGAGGCGTCCCCCTTGAGACCGAGGTAGTCGGGGATCAGCTCGGGTGGGACGCCGGTCTTGCCGATCACGCCGTCCCGGTCGTAAACGACGATGTCGGTCAGGCCCTTACGGGTCGAGACTACCCGGACCCGCTCGTCGACCAGCTGGAGCGCATCGCGGTCCCCCGTCACGAGTAGCACCAGCGCGCCGGTCGCCTTGGCGCGCTCGGCCAGGGTTCCCAGAAGGTCGTCGGCCTCCCACCCCTCGACCTCCACGACCGGGACGGCCATCGCCTCGAGGACCTCCTTGACCATCGGGAACTGGACTCTGAGCTCGGCGGCGGTGGGCGGCCGGTGCGCCTTGTACGCCTCGAGCGCCTCCGTCCGGAAGGCGGGCTTGCCTCGGTCGAAAGCGACGATGACGGAATCGGGAGCGATGTCGGCCACCAGCTTGAGCAGCATCTGGAGGAAGCCGAAAACGGCGTTCGTCGGCCTGCCGTCAGGGGCCGTCATCGTGGGCGGCAGCGCATGGAACGCGCGATGCAGCAGCGAGTTGCCGTCGATGACGGCCAGTGTGCGGTCGGTCAACTGACACGCCTTTCGGGTATCGTTTCGAAGTGGGGTGGGCACCCCCCATCTCTCCGACCGATTCTAACCCGAGCCGGGCTGCGGGCCCCCACGTCACCGGATGGAGACCGATGGACCTCTTCCGCTGGAGTGCGACCCTCTTCGGCCGGTGAGGTACCACTTCCTGGGCCGGACCAGACGCGACGCGGCCTGAGCGCCTCAGGCGCCCTCCCACATGTAGCCCACGTTGCGGACTGTCACAAGTCTCCTCGACAGCTCGGGCCCCAGCTTGGCGCGCACCCTCCTGACATGCACATCGACCGTGCGCTCCCCCCCGAAGTAATCGTTCCCCCACACCCTTCGAAGCAGGACGCCGCGGGAGTAGGCGCGGTTCGGATGCGTGACGAGGAACACGAAGAGCGCGTACTCGAGATAGGTGAAGTCCACCGGCGCCCCGTCCACGGCCGCTTGGTACGTTGCGAGGTTCACGATCAGCGCATCGACGCGCAGCAGCTCTCCGGAGTCGGGTTCCTCGCCGGGCCACAGCAAGCCTCTGGCCCTCGCCGCGACCTCCCGTGAGCTGGCGCCGCGGACCACGAAATCGCAAGCGAAGGCGGCAGGTAGCCTCAGGTCTCCCAGAGCCTCGGCCTCCACTACAAGTAGAAGCCGGAAGACCGCGCCGCCCGCCGCAGCCCGCTCCGCGTCGTGCAGTGACTCGCTGACGGAGCGTCCGCCGTCAACGAGGGCCAGATCGACCGCGCCATCGACCAGACGGGACTCGAGCTCGTCTCGAGGGATATCAGCCAAGCTGACGTGCAGGGGCTCCACCCCGGCCCTCAACCACGCCCGGGTGTGCGCGTCATCCGCGACTACCCCTACACGTCTCATGTGCACGATTCTACCGCCGTACTCTTAAACCCGGCCCGGGATGACGACGGCGGGCGGCCGTCGACCCGCCCGCCGCCGCTCGCATCGCAACGCTCGTGATCCGCAGCGGCCCGTCACAGGATCCCGAGGTACCGGTCGAGCTCCCATCCGCTCACATAGGTCTTGTACTCGTCCCACTCCGCGCGCTTGTTGGAAACGAAGAACGAGTGGACATGCTCGCCAAGCACCTCGCGCATCAGTTCGGAGTGCTCGAACCGGTCGATGGCCTCGCCGAGATTGCCGGGAAGGGTCCTGATACCTGCCGCCGCGAGCTCGTCGTCCGTCATATGAAAGATGTTGTTGGTCGCCTCGGGCATGAGCGGCAGCTCCTCCTCGATGCCCTTCAGGCCGGCGCCGAGCATCACAGCGAACGCGAGGTAGGGGTTGCACGACGGGTCCGGCGACCGCAGCTCGATGCGCGTGGCCGCCTCCTTGCCCGGCTTGTACATCGGCACCCTGACCTGAGCGGACCTGTTGCGGCGCGCCCACGTGACGTACGTCGGGGCCTCGTAGCCCGGCACGAGCCTCTTGTAGCTGTTGACGAACTGGTTGGTCACGACGCAGAACTCGGGCGCGTACTTGAGGAGGCCTGCTATGTAGTGCTTGGCCACCTTCGAGAGGTGGAAGCCCTCGGGGTCCTGCGGGTCGAAGAAGGCGTTGCCGTTCGCGTCGAAAAGCGACTGGTGGGTGTGCATCCCCGAGCCGTTCTCGCCAGCTATCGGCTTGGGCATGAATGTCGCGTAGACACCGTTGGCCATCGCGACCTCCTTGACCACCAGCCGGTAGGTCATGACGTTGTCGGCCATCGTCAGCGCGTCCGAGTAGCGAAGATCGATCTCGTGCTGCGAGGGCGCGACCTCGTGGTGCGAGTACTCGACGGGGATGCCCATCTTCTCAAGGGTCAGCACCGTCTCGCGGCGAAGGTCGCTGGCCACGTCGAGGGGCGTGAGGTCGAAGTACCCGCCCCGGTCGATGATCTGGGTGCCGTTCTCGTCGGCGAAGTAGAAGAACTCGAGCTCAGGGCCGACGTACATCGTGTAGCCCATGCCCTTTGCCTTAGCCAGCATCCTCTTGAGGCAGTTGCGAGGGTCGCCCACGAACGGCTCCCCCTCGGGTGTGACGATGTCGCAGAACATGCGAGCGACCCCGTGCTCGGCGGGGCGCCACGGCACGACCTGAAAGGTCGAGGGGTCGGGGAAAGCGACCATGTCGGACTCCTCGATCCGGGAGAACCCGTCGATGGAGGACCCGTCAAAACCCATCCCCTCGTCGAAGGCCCCTTCGATCTCGCTGTCGGTGACCGCGAAACTCTTGAGGAACCCGAGCACGTCTGTGAACCAGAACCTCACGAACTTGATGTTGCGTTCCTCGATGGTCTTGAGAACGTAGTCCCTGTCCGGTCTGGACGCCATCTTCTCTCCTCTCGCCGGCCGGAGGGCCGGGAACCGACGACCTAGGTTGCCTGGCTCGGATGATAGAGCGAGGGATGTTTCGAGCCTGTTTCGTACCCCTGGGTCGTCGAGCCGGGCCGGCGCCCGACTAGAAGGAGTCGCCGGGCACCATGTACTCCAGCGGGTCGGCCACGGCGGCTTCCCACAGCTGCGGGGTGCTGTCGCGCCCGATGCCGTCGTAGGCCGCGATGGCGGACACTCTGGCGGCAAGGGCGGCGGGGTCACCCTGTATGCGGACGGGGGCGAGCCTCAACGCCTTGGGCCAGGTGTAGACGTACACCTTCAGGTGATAGGAGGGAACGACCAGCTCGAAAGCGGCGTCCTTCACCGCATCCGACATCGCTCCATGGTCCGGATGGTCCCTTGCATCGCCCTTCACCGGATCGAAAGGCAGGTGCTTCATCGTCGTGAACAGCGCCGCGGCCTGGTGCTCGTCCGCAAGCCGGATGACCTCCGGCAGGAGCCGGCCGTAGTCCAGCGAACCGTCGGCGTGCCCGGTGGCTCCCTGAGAGCCGGAACGGCCGAGGTAGACGACGTCCCGGACCCCGAGCGCCTGCATGGACCGCTCGAACTCCTCGCGGCGAGCGAGCCCGAAGTCCCACTGGTCCCGGTCCCCGTCGCCATCCAGGTCGACGCCCAGCTCGCCACCGGCCCAATCCGCGGCGCGGCTGCTGCTCTCGCCGTCAGTGAACAGCGCGACCACGACCCTGTTCCCCGCCTGCACCTGCCTGGCGATGGTCAGAGCCATCCCGTATGCCTCGTCGTCTGGATGAGGGACCAGGAACAGCGCGGCACCTTCCGCGTCCGGCGCCGGCACTGGGGATGGCGAGCCGACCACGACCGTCCCCCAGGCCGCCAGTGCCAGCACGGCCGTCACGACGACCGCCGCCAGCTCTACCTTCCTTGTCCGCTTCATCAGCACGACCCTTCGTCCACCACGGCATGTCGTATCATATCGCCTGCCCGGCCAGAGACCCGCCGTCAGACGGGACGAGAGGGAGGCTTCGCATGCGGGAGTCGGCTGCCGCCGCAGGACCCCTGACGCCGGACCGGACCGAGCGCGCGTCGTCCCGCGTGGTCTCACTGGACGCGCTTCGCGCCATCGTCGTCGCGCTGATGATCTTCATGGACCACCCCGTGGTCATCAGCGCCCTCCCCGACTTCCTCGTGCACCCCGCGTGGCACGGCTTCCGCCTGCCCGACTTCGTCTTCCCGGCCTTCGTGTTCATTGCCGGCGTGTCCATGGCCTTCTCAACCCGGAAGCTGACAGCCGAGGCGTTCTGGCCCGCCACCCGCGTGTTCGTCAAGCGCATCGCGCTCCTGTTCCTGATCGGCGTGGCGCTCAACTTCGGCAAGTACAGCCTCGCGCTTTTCCGCGAGGGCCTGATGGAGCCGTTCACCGGCTTGCGCTATATGGGGGTGCTCCAGAGGATCGCGCTCGGGGTTCTGGCGGCCTGGCCGTTCGTCCGCCGGGACGCCCGCTGGGCACTCGCCGCCGCAGGAGGCCTGATGCTCGCCCACAGCGCGGTGCTTCTGGCGGTCGGCGCGCCGGGCGTCGAAGCGGGCGCCTGGGTCCCCGGAGCCACGGCCGAAGACGTCGCCGCGGTGAAGGAGGCCACCATCGCCGGGTGGATCGACCGCACAGTCATGGGCGCAGACCACACCTACCTGCGAAGCGGCTTCGATCCCGAGGGTCTGCTCGGCGTCCTCACCACGGCCGCCCAGGCCATACTCGGCCTGGCGCTGGGCAAGCTTCTGCTCCGTGACGCCCACAGCGGCCGCGAAACAGGGCGCATGCTCGCTTGGGGTGCGGGCGGCGTGCTCCTGGCGATCGCGCTTACCCCGCTGCTGCCCATCAACAAGTACCTCTGGACAGCGACGTTCGTCCTTGTGAGCTCGGGGGTTGCGACGCTGGTTCTCGCGCTGATGTACCGGTACGTCGACGTGGCGGGGCACCCGGACCGCTTCGAGTGGCTGGTGCCCATGGGCCGCAACGCTCTTCTGCTCTACATCTGCTCGAACATCTTCGTGATCGCGCTACGCGTGATCCCCCTGCCCATGCCGGAGGGAGGCTGGGGGCAGACCTTCCACGCCATCGGCGCTTGGGGCTCCACCGTGATGCCGCCGGCCATGGCGTCCCTGCTGTTCTCCGGCGCCGAGGTGGCCATGTGGTTCGCCGTGGCCAAGGTCCTCTACGATCGCAAGCTGTTCTTCAAGCTCTGATCGCGCGTCAGAGAAGAGCCCGCGACACCCCTCGCGCCGCCTTCGCCTACCGGTCGTAGGTGTAAAACCCCGTCCCCGTCTTGCGGCCCAGCTTTCCCTCGGCGGCCAGGCGGCGGATCGTCGGCCTGGGCTCGTACGTGACGTCCCCGGTCCTGCGAGCGAGGTTGTCCATGATCTCGATCACGACGTCGAGCCCGATCAGGTCTGCGAGCGCCAGCGGGCCCATCGGGTGGTTGAGGCCGAGGCGGACCGCCTCGTCGATGGACTCGGCTGGCGCCACCTCCTCCTCGAGGGTCCGCACGGCCTCGTTGAGCAGCGGCATCAGGCACCTGTTGACGACGAACGCCGGCTTGGACGCGACTCGCACCGGGGTCTTGCC
Organism: Actinomycetota bacterium; assembly: GCA_037445995.1. Taxonomy (GTDB): domain Bacteria; phylum Actinomycetota; class Coriobacteriia; order Anaerosomatales; family D1FN1-002; genus JBBIJK01. Next base: position 29,395 of record JBBIJK010000022.1, read on the forward strand.
GAGCGACAGCGCGAAGTCGTCCAAGAACGCCGACACCTCCTGCGAGGTGGCCTCGGCCACAGATGTCTCGACGAGGCGCATCCGGTTCGCCGGGTTGAAGAAGTGCAGGCCGCCGAAGCGCTCGGGGCGCGAGAGCACGCACGCGAGGTCGTCCAAGGGCAGACCTGAGGTGTTCGTGGCCAGGATCGCGTCGGGGCGGAGGTGAGGCTCGGCGGCCCGGAGCACGTCGATCTTCGTGGCCAGGTCTTCAGCGACTGCCTCGATGACCACCTCGCGGTCCGAGAGGATCTCGTATCCCGTCGAGACGTGGAGCCGGGTGTCGCACTCCGCCAGCTGCTGCTCGTCCATCACGCGCGCGAGCCGGTCCATGGCGCGCACGCGGGCCTTGGCAAGCCTGTCTGCGTCGCGCCCCACCCACACCACGTCGTGGCCGCGCGTGAGCAGCAGCTCGACGAGCCCACGTCCCATGACCCCCGTGCCTATCACCCCGACGGGTTCGAGGTGCGCGGCCTTGCCGCCTGACATGGGGACCTCGTCCCCGACGCTGACCTCACGGTCGAACTTGAGCAGCTCGCTGACACCGTCCGCCGAATCCACGAGCGCGGTCCAGTACGGGACGTCCTCATGCCCGATGGAGGGAGCGGTGACCATCGTGACCGCTGCTACTGTCCCCGCCGCCGAGGTACGCTCCTCGAGGCCCACCGCGCAGAACGTGCACACGGGCACGTCATAGGCGTAGGTGCGGGAGCAGGAAGGGCAGTCCCTTCTCATCGGTCACCGTCCTTCGTCAAGACGTGCACCGAGCAGGTGCCGCCTATGCCGCCCACGTTGTGGGCGACGCCGGTGGACGCCTCGGCGACCTGACGGTCGCCCGCCTCGCCGCGCAGTTGCGCGACCAACTCGACCACCTGCCCCACGCCGGTGGCCCCGATGGCGTGGCCCCCCGCCTTCAACCCGCCCGAGGCATTGACCGGTATCCGGCCACCTATGGCCGTCTCGCCCGAGCGGAGCAACTCCACTGCCTCACCCGGCTTCGCCAGCCCGAGGTCCTCCATCGCGACGATCTCCGCGATGGTGAAGCAGTCGTGCACCTCGGCCATATCGATGTCCGAAGCGACGATCCGGGCCTGCTCATAGGCGCGCCGCGCGGCCTCACGAGCCGCCGGGAACCCGGTCCGCGTCTCGCGCTGCACCAGCGAGATGACGTCACTGGCCACGGCGCTCCCGGCGATGCGGACCGACCGCTCGCCGGTCGGGCGCGCGGATATGACGACAGCGGCGGCCCCGTCCGAGATGGGACAGCAGTCGAACAGGCGAAGCGGCGCAGCCACGGTCGGTCCGCCGTCGATGTCGGATTGCACGACCCGCTTGTGATGGAAGTGCGCCTTGGCGTTGAGGTTGGCGTTGGCGTGGTTCTTCAACGAGACGAGCTCGAGGTCCCGCGTCGTGGTCCCGTGCTCGCGCATGTGGCACTGCGCCACGAGAGCGTAGTTAGCCGGGAACGTAAGTCCGACAGCTTGGTCCAGCAGGGCGTCGCCGGCCATCCCGATGTTGCGCGTCAGCTCGGCGCCCACGACGTCGCTCATCCGTTCGATGCCCAGGACGAGGATCGGGTCGTAGGCGTGCAGCGAGAGCACGGCCTGATGTACGGCCACGCCGCCCGAGGCGCAGGCCGCTTCGACACGCCAGCTGGGAAGCCGCGTGCCCGGGAAGAGTCCAGCGACAACGGAGTTCAGGTGGAGCTGACCCTCGTTGGGGCCGCCCAGGAAGTTGGCCACAATGAAGGCGCCCAGATCATCCGGGGACATTCCTGCGTCCTGGAGGGCGCCCAGCACGGCCTCCTGGGCGAGCTCGGCCAGCGGCCTGCTGGTGGGGCCGAACCACGTCTTGGCGGCGCCTACGACGAATGCGCTCACGGATGGCTCCTAGTTCGGAAGGGCCGGAGGACGCGCCCATTCTAGCAGCCGCACGCGGCCACCCACCCCGGCCAGGAGCGCGGTTGGGCGAAGCGGGCCGTGTCATCGGCGAGCGGACCCGCCCTAGTACGCGTACATCTTCCCGTAAGGGCGATGCGAGACGGGCACCAGCTTGGTGAAGGGCCGCGCGAGCACCTCATCGACGTCCATCCGCTGGTCCGCACAGTACTCCTCGAGAACGGGCCTGAGCCGGGCCATGTCCTCGTCCCCGGCGATGAAGATCCCGCACTCCTCGCCGACCTGCCACGGTTCGATCTCGCCTCGGATGTAGATGACACCGCCGTGCATGCCGGTACCGACGTAGCCACCGACCACGGGACCCTCGAACTGAGAGTTCATCCCGAGCAGCACCAGCATCCCTCCGGCCATGTACTCGCCGAAGAAGTCGCGGGCCTTGCCTCCGCACACCATGATCGGCACTTGGTCCTGATAGGCCTTCATGTGGATGCCGACCCGGTAGCCGACGTCTCCTCGCACGAACACCCTCCCTCCCCGCATACCGTAGCCGAGCACGTCGCCCGCGTCCCCGTGCACTACCACCTTCCCGGCGTTCATGGTGTTGCCGACGCCGTCCTGAGCGTTGCCGAACACCTCGACGGCGGGGCCGTCCATGAACATCGCCAGATCGTTGCCGGGCGTGCCATGGACCTCGATGCGCACGTCGGTCGAGAGGCCGGTCCCGATGTAGCGCTGTCCATTGACCCCGTCCAGCACGACACGCTTCGCGCCTTCTCGCACCGCGTGACGCACAGCCTCGTTCATCTGGCGGTAGTGGACATCCGTCGCGTCGAGCCTGACGGTGTCGCCGTCACGCGAGATCCCCGGCGCCTGCCGCAGGTAGCCCTCGAAGGGGGCGGAGAGATCCATAGTCCTCATCGTCTGCTCCTCCACTACAGTCCGGCGGGTTTGACGCCGAGGATCCGGCAGGTCTGCTCGTCCAGCCCGACAGCCCGAAGGCGTTCGCGCGAGCCGCGCAGCGACTCCACCGCGTTGACGCCGAGCGCACCGAGAATCTCTCGCAACTCGTGACTCCACGCACGGACGAGATTGGTGAGCCGCTCAGCGCCCCACTCGGGATCGACGCGACGCGTCAGCTCGGGCTTCTGTGTCGTAATGCCCCACGAGCAGCAGCCTGTATGGCAGCCCTGGCACAGGTGGCATCCGAGCGCCATGAGGGCGGCCGTCCCGATCGCGACGACGTCGGCGCCGAGCGCGATGGCTTTGGCCATGTCAGCCGAGGAGCGGATAGACCCCGCCGCCACGATCGACGCATGGTTGCGGATGCCCTCATCGCGAAGGCGCTGGTCGACAGCGGCGACGGCGACCTCGATAGGGATGCCGACGTGATCGCGGATCACCTGTGGAGCCGCTCCGGTGCCTCCCCTGAAACCGTCGAGGTACACATAGTCGGCCCCCGCCCTCACTACACCGCTGGCGATGGCGGCCACGTTGTGCACGGCGGCGATCTTGACCCCGACGGGCTTGTAGCCGCTCGCCTCCTTCAGCGAGTAGACGAGCTGCCGCAGGTCCTCTATGGAGTAGATGTCGTGATGGGGGGCGGGCGATATGGCGTCGGAGCCCTGCGGGATCATCCGCGTGGCGGAGACCTCCCTGTCGATCTTCTCGCCCGGCAGGTGACCTCCGATGCCAGGCTTGGCGCCCTGGCCGATCTTGATCTCGATCGCGGCACCCTTGTTCAGGTACTCCGGGTCCACCCCGAAGCGCCCGCTGGCGACCTGCACGATAACCCGTTCGGCGTACGGGTCCAGGTCGGCGTGCAGCCCCCCCTCGCCAGTGTTCATCAGGATCCCGAGACGCTGCGCCGCCATGGCGAGCGACTTGTGCACGTTGAGCGCGACAGACCCGTACGACATCGGCGAGAAGACGATCGGCACGTCCAGTTCGATGTTGCCGCTCATCCCGGCGCCCTCGGCGAGCCTGAACCCGCCCCCGCCGTCGGGCTCGACCCCGACCGCATCGGGCTTGCGACCCAGATACGTGCGCAGCTCCATCGGCTCCCGCAGCGGGTCGATGGACGGGTTGGTGACCTGGCAGGCATCGAGGGTGAGGTGGTCGAAGATGTTCAGGTAGGGCTTGTCGTTGCCCATCCCGCTCAGCAGGACCCCGCCGGTCTCCGCCTGCTTCCAGACGGCCCTGCGCAGCGCTGGCCCCCAGTTGTCGTTGTCCCGGTACGCGAGAGGGCTTCTCTCGACCGTGATGCAACGTGCGGGGCAGTACGTCACGCAGCGATGACACGCGCGGCACTTCTCGTCGCGGGGGATGGGGCGCTCGTCGAACTCGTAGACCCCCCAACCGCACGCCTGCACGCAGCGGCCGCACTTCTGGCACCGGTCGTAGTCGATCCTCACCCGGAACTCCGGCTGCAGAAGGCTCTGCGGCATCTAGCCCACCTCCAGGGTCTCGCAGGCGCCGGCCGGACCGCCCACGGCGCAGGAGATCTCCGCGGGCGCCAGGTGCAGCCCGTCGTGTGTCGGCAACTCGGTGCCACCGACCCGGGCGATGACCGGCTCGCCGGCCTTGGGTGCCCAGACACGATCGACCCCGGACATCACGGCCCGGATGGCGCTTTCTTCCGAAGCGACCATGACCACGCTCCCCTTCCGGGCGGCCACCAGCGGCCGGAGCTTGATGCGGTCGTTGAGCGCCACCATGCCCCCGTTGAAGCCGAGCACTATCGCGAAGGGACCGTTGAGCATCGCCGGTCCGTAGACGGCACGGAGCGACGCCATCAGCTCACGCTCGCCTGCGGGCATGCGGTCGATCTCCGACCACAACGGGCTGGCCAGCGCCTTGCACGCCAGCTCGACAGGCAGACCGTGACGGCGAAGCATCAGGTCGAACAGGTATGCGGCGACCTCGGTGTCCGTCCCCAGCGTGCACTTGTAGCCGAACTGCTCGAGGTAGCGGCTGTTGATCCCGTAGCTGGAGATCTCCCCGTTGTGGACGATCGCCCAGTCGAGCAGTGTGAACGGGTGGGCCCCGCCCCACCAGCCGGGCGTGTTGGTCGGGAACCGGTTGTGGCCGATCCAAGTGTGACCGTCGTACTCCTCCAACCGGAAGTAGTGCCCGATCTCCTCGGGGTATCCGACTCCCTTGAACGCGCCCATGTTCTTGCCGCTGCTCGCGACGAAGGCGCCGTCGACCGTCGAGTTGATGCGCATGACCGCATGGACGACGTAGTCCTCGTCGCTCATCCCGGCGGCCTCGACGCGCACCGGATCGGGCTTGACGAAATAGCGCCAGAGGAGCGGCGCGTCGGTGATACCGCGCGTGGGCCGGGTCGGCATGGGTTCGACGAGGTCCACCAGGAACTGCTCGTCGAAGACGGACTCGGCAGCCTCCTTGCCCGCGGTGTCGTGATACATCATGTGGAAACAGAAGTGATCGGGGAACTCCGGGTATATGCCGTACCCGGCGAAGCCGCCCCCCAGACCGTTGCCGCGTTCGCGCTGGATGGCCATGGCGCGGATCGCGGTCTGGCCGCTCATGAGGGCGCCGGACTCGTCGCATATCCCCATCAGACCGCAGCCGCCGTGGATCTTGAACGGTGACTCCTCGCGATACCGCGCCGCGTCGAACCCGCCGTATCGGCTCTTGTCGTGCAGCATGAGATCGTTCATCCTCGTCCACCTTCCGCCGACCCCGGCGACCATCGGGATTCGCCGCGACCGCGCCGGGAAACAAAAGACGCCCGCCGTGACCCTCAGGGTCAGGCGAGCGCCGTTGCTCGTCTCTCTTCCGGCACATCGTCGTGCCGGTGTTCGGAGTCTATCAGGGCCGAGGCCTGAAGTGAAGCGCCGCTACCCTCGT